>JAZPYS010000120.1:0-8292 GCA_045544275.1 Acetatifactor sp.
ATCGCCATTAACAAAGATGAAACAGCTCCTATTTTCGATGTAGCTGATTATGGCATCGTAGGCGATCTGAACAAGATTCTTCCAGCATTAACTGAAAAGTTAAGAGCAGAAAAGGCTGCAAACTAAATTGTAGTTTGTCGATTTGTATTATTGTAATTACAACGTTCGGAAGCGGTTACATTATATCTTTCACATTCGTCGGACAAAAAACATTCGTTCCAGAAATGAAAGGCCCTTGTTGAACACAAGTGTTCACAAAGGTCACACATTTCTGGGACGTCTGTTTCTTTGTACGCCGAACTTAGAAAATATAATGCTCCCGCTTCCTACTCTTTGAATAAATTTGACAAACGACAATTTGTATTGACATCCCATTTCCGGTTATATAAACTTAAAGTAAGGTGGTGACAATAATGGCTAAACAAAAAGAAATTAAAACAAATGCCATGCGCATTTTAGAATCCTTGATGATTCCCTTTGAGGCGCATACCTATGAGTGTGATGAATTTATTGATGCAATTCAAATTGCAAATATGATGCATCAGCCGTATGAAAAGATGTATAAGACCTTGGTGACTCAGGGACACAGCAAAAATTATTTTGTGTTTGTAATTCCAATAGACAAGGAACTGGATCTGAAAAAAGCAGCCCGCAGTGTGGGAGAAAAAAATGTTGCTATGATTCATGTGAAGGATATCAATCAGGTGACAGGATATATCAGAGGGGGCTGCACACCTATCGGCATGAAAAAACAGTATGTAACTAAAGTGGCAGAAGAGGCTATGCTGCAGGAGAAGATTATCGTCAGTGGCGGAAAATTGGGTATGCAGATAGAATTAAATCCGGAGGACTTGCTGAGAGCATGTGGCGGAGAATATGCAGATATTCTGCAAGATTAAGGGAAATATAGCAGAAATACTATGAAAAACCAGGAAATGCAGGAAATAATGCAAAAGAAGGAGGAAATGATGGAACAGAAAAGAACGATTTTGGATTATGATACCGTGGCGTTAGATCTGGAGAAGGATGCAGTGATCATTTTGGATCAGACCAAACTTCCGGGAACTGCGGAACTTATCGAATTACACACTGCACAGGAAATCTGGGAAGCAATATACCTGCTGAAGGTACGCGGAGCACCGGCAATCGGTGTATGTGCAGCATTCGGTATCTTCCTGCTGGCAAATAGAATTCAAACAGAAGACTTTGAAGACTTTTATAGGCAATTTACAGAATATAAGGAATATCTGGATTCCTCCAGACCTACTGCGGTGAATTTATCCTGGGCATTAAAACGAATGGACAGTGTATGTATAAAGGCTGGCCGCGAGGAAAGAAAGTCCGTAGCAGAAGTAAAGGAATTGCTTCATCAGGAATCTATAATCATTCGTAACGAAGATGCGGAAGTCTGCCGTAAGATTGGAGAATATGGCTTGACATTATTAAAAGATGGTGATGGTATCCTGACTCACTGCAATGCAGGACAGTTAGCGACAGTGAAATATGGTACGGCAACGGCTCCCATTTATCTTGGACATGAGAAGGGTTACAAATTTAAAGTATTTGCGGATGAGACACGGCCTCTTTTGCAGGGGGCAAGGCTTACAGCGTATGAACTTCATTCAGCCGGTGTGGATGTGACACTAATCTGTGATAATATGTCTGCAAATATCATGAGCAGAGGATGGGTTCAGGCTGTGTTTGTGGGATGTGACCGGGTGGCTGCCAATGGGGATACTGCAAATAAGATAGGAACCAGTGTTGTTGCTACAGTGGCAAAATATTATGGTGTGCCGGTTTACATATGTGCACCTACGTCCACCATTGACTTAAGTACACCTACCGGCAAGGAAATCATCATTGAAGAGCGTCCTTCCACAGAAATTACAGAGATGTGGTATAAAGAGAGAATGGCACCGGAAGGCGTGAAAACCTATAACCCGGCTTTTGATGTGACAGATCATGAATTGATTGCAGGTATCATTACAGAGTTTGGTATTGCCAAAGCACCATACACGGAAAGCCTTGCTGCAATCATGCAGAAAAAGAGTATCAGCTGCTGAGTGGATTGCTTTAAAGATTAAGATAAGGAGATTTGATAATGGAATACTTAAAAGCATTTGAAACATTGGGATTAGAGCCGAAAAATGGCAAGCTGACTGCAGAACAGATCGGGAAGGTGAAAGGTCTGGGGTGTCTTCGAGATAAGCGGTATGAGGATATATTTAATGTTCGAGTGATTACTCGAAATGGTAAGATCACCACTGATGAACAGAGAGCCATTGCAGAGGCTGCAGATCTGTTCGGCTCCCATGAAGTGGCTATGACCAGCCGTCTGACAGTGGAGATTCAGGGGGTGTCTTATAATAATATTCCGGCTCTTATTCTCTTTCTGAAAAAAAGAGGACTGGAAACCGGTGGGACAGGTGCTAAGGTCCGTCCGGTGGTTTCTTGTAAAGGGACTACCTGCCAGTTTGGTCTGATTGATACATTTGCTTTAAGCGAAAAGATTCATAAATTATTTTATGTGGGATATCATGATGTAGCACTGCCCCACAAATTTAAGATTGCTGTAGGTGGTTGCCCTAATAACTGCGTAAAGCCGGACTTGAATGACTTAGGCATTATTGGTCAGCGCATTTTTACTCCTGATTTTGAAAAGTGTCGGGGATGTAAAAAATGTGCAGTAGAGCTTGCATGTCCCATGAAAGCAGCTGAGGTTGTGGAGGGTAAAATACATATTGATCCTACAGTCTGCAATAAATGCGGAAGGTGTAATGGGAAGTGTCCATTCGGTGTATTTGAAGGTGCAAAGGAAGGCTATAAAGTCTGTGTGGGCGGCCGTTGGGGCAAAAAGACTGCTATGGGTAAGCCTCTTGACAAAGTTTTTACCAATGAAGACCAGGTGATTTCTGTAGTAGAAAGAGCAATCTGCCTGTTCCGGGATGAGGGAGTCAAAGGCGAGCGTTTTGCAGATACCATTGAAAGATTAGGCTTTGATTATGTGGAAAAGAAACTTGTTGGTGAGTAAATGGCTGGGCCTTGTACTTGTATTTGGCTTTTGTGTATCAGTGTTGAGCAGTTATTCTGAGCATAGTAATAGTATTCATTCAGATCAAACGATTACATTCACAGATGCACTGAACAGACAGGTTACTGTTCCGGATAATCCGGAGCGGGTTGCTGCGCTGATAGGCAGCTTTGCAGATGTATGGCAGCTTGCAGGGGGAGAAGTCTGTGCAGCCCCCGAAGATGCCTGGGATGATTTCGGATTGGAGCTTGGTGATGCCGTAAATTTAGGAGGAGCCCATTCCCCCAGCCTGGAATCACTGCTTTCTGCTGAGCCTGATTTTGTGATTGCCAGTTCCTCCACTTCTTCTAATGTAGAGATGAAAGAGATACTTGAAAATGCAGGTATTCCGGTTGCCTATTTTGATGTGGATTGTTTTGAGGATTATCTGGCTATGCTTAAGGTCTGTACGGATATTACAGGAAGGTCTGATCTTTACGAGAAAAATGGTTTGCACATAAAAACGCAAATTGAAGAGATTAAGACAGAAGTTGCCGAAGCTGACTTATCAGACAGAGAACGGAGAGTGCTTCTGCTGCGTGCGTCTTCCGGCTTTGTAAAGGCAAAAGGAAGCCAGGGCACCATACTTGGGGAGATGCTCAACGATCTGGGCTGCACGAATATTGCCGACAGTGACAGGTTGCTGCTGGAAACGCTAAGCCTGGAAAGTGTGATACGTCAGGAACCCTATCGCATCTTTGTGGTAACCATGGGAGATGACACAAAAAAGGCAATTAAAAATTTTGATAGAATGATGAATGAAAATCCTGCATGGGGAAAACTGGATGCTGTGAAAGAAAAACGGCTGCATGTAATGGACAGAAGACTGTTTAATATAAAGCCCAATGCGAAGTGGGCGGAGGCTTATGAGAAACTCAGTGAAATTTTGCTTGAAAAATCCAAATAGAATTAAACTGCTATATTTAGCGGGAGGACTGTCGCTTGCAGCAGCGGCAGTGTTGGGAATATGTTTTGGCAATACGCCCCTCTCTTTTGCAGAAATCAGGCAGGCTCTTGGAACAGACGCTGCTTCCTCGGCAGCAGCCAGAATCTTTCTCTATGTTCGATTACCCAGAACTCTGGCATCTCTTTGTTGTGGAGCGGCATTGGCAGTTTCCGGTGTGGTCATACAGGGTGTGCTCGCCAATCGTCTTGCATCTCCCAGTATAATAGGGGTAAATGCGGGGGCGGGACTGGCGGTGACCCTTTGTACCGCTTTGGGAATTTATGGAGGCTTGCAATTATCCATGTTCTCCTTTTTAGGGGCATTTACATCGGTTATGCTTGTTAGTATTGCAGCCCGTAAATGGGGGGCTTCCCGAGGAACGGTGATATTGATTGGTGTGGCCATGAACAGCTTGCTGGGTGCTGTCTCAGATACTATTGTCACATTTATTCCTGAAGTGGGAGTTATGAGCAATGATTTCAAGGTGGGTGAATTTTCTGCTGTAACCTATCAAAAGCTCATACCATCAGTGATCCTGATTTTGATAATGCTTTTGATGCTGTTGACACTTTCTAATGAGTTGGATGTGCTGACTTTAGGGGAAGATAATGCAAAAGGCCTTGGGATGAATACCGGTTTAATGCATCCGCTGTTTTTGCTTTGTGCTGCAGCGTTGGCAGGCTGTGCGGTCAGCCTTGCAGGGCTCTTATCCTTTGTAGGACTTATCGTTCCCCATGCTGTCAGGAGAGTTGCAGGGAACAAGTCCTTTCATTTGATTGTTTTGAGCGGGTTGTTCGGCAGTGCTTTTGTATGTATTTGTGATACCATTGCGAGAACAGCTTTTTCGCCCTATGAAATCCCTGTGGGTATTATTATGTCATTTTTAGGAGCACCATTCTTTGTGTTTATTCTGATCAAAGGGAAAGGAGTTCATGGTTGTGATTGAACTTTTTGGCGTGTCTGCCGGTTATGGAAAGAAATCGGTTATTCAAAACATAACACTTGCGTTTCCAAAGGGAAAGCTGACGGCTGTAATCGGTCCCAACGGTTCGGGGAAAAGCACCTTGGTGAAAACGGTAATTGGAATTGTTGAACATTCTCTGGGGAAAATTTCCATAGATGGAAGAGATGCTTCAACTATGATCAGACAGGAGGTTGCTAAAAAGGTTGCTTATCTTGCACAGGGCAAGGAGATACCGGACATGACGGTGGAGCAAATGGTTCTGCACGGCAGATTTCCCCACCTGAATTATCCGCGCAGATATACGGACAAAGATCATAAAATCGCATGGTATGCCATGAAGAAAATGGGAATTGAAGAATTTGCCGGAAAGGCAATGTACACACTTTCCGGAGGTATGCGACAAAAAGCGCATGTTGCCATGGCACTTGCCCAGGATACGGAATACATCTTACTGGACGAGCCTACTACATATTTGGATATTTCACATCAATTGGAGCTGATGGAAACACTGCGCCTGCTTGCAGACAGCGGAAAAGGAATCGTTGCAGTCATGCATGATCTTCCGCTGACATTTCATTTTGCCGATAACATAGTTGTTATCAAGGATGGGGGAATTTACGCCCATGGAACACCCGTAGAAATAAATGACAGCGGAATGATAGGAGAGGTGTTCGGTGTGGAACTGGCTTATACATTGACAGACTACCACTTCCCATTTAGCTGAGAAGACGAAAAATATAAATAAATTTTGTGCAAATCGTGAATGGAAAATCTATAGCTTTTTGATAAAATATATACGGGTATAAATTAAATGTATTGAGGTTAAGAGCGAATTTATGAGAAGACAGATTGATTTGGCAAAAGTGTCTGATGGCAAATTGTATGATATAAATGATATGGCAAAATTAGGATGCCAGGATTGTGCAGGATGTTCTGTGTGCTGCCGGGGGATGGGTGAATCTATTATTTTGGACCCACTGGATGTGTTTCGCATTACTTTTTATCTGGATAGATGCTTTGAAGAAATGCTGAATAATGAATTTGAACTAAATGTGGTAGATGGTATTATTCTGCCCAATTTAAAGATGAACGATGAGGAGACTTGTCCTTTTTTGAATCAAGAAGGCAGATGCAGCGTACATGGGAGTCGCCCGGGTATCTGCAGGATATTTCCTCTGGGAAGGTATTATGAAAATCATGATTTTAAATACTTTCTTCAGGTAGATGAGTGTGTGAAAAAGAACCGCACTAAGATAAAGGTTGGAAAATGGGTGGATGTGCCCGATTATGATAAGAACAAAGAGTTTTTGATCACCTGGCATTATTTTTTAAATGATATGGAAGCTCTGATGAAGGAAAAAGCTGATGACAATTTCTCCAAGCAGTGTTGTCTGTTGATTCTACGTTTATTCTATATGAATCCTTATGATAAAGACAGAGATTTTTACCAGCAGTTTGATGAGAGACTGATCAAAATGAAAAGATCATTTGCGGCCTTGGGAGAAGAAACAATATAGTAAAAGAGATATATGAGGAAAGTGATAGGTATGGGCATAAAATCAGTTGCTATCGTAGGCATGGGTGCATTGGGCCTTATGTATGGGGAACATATTCAGAATAGAGAAGGAGTGGGGAGTGTCAGTTTCCTGTTGGACAGCGGTCGAATGGAGCGTTATCGGGATGCATCATTCTCCGTGAATGGTAAAAAAATCGTATTTCCCATGGTAGATGGTGTCAAGGCAGATCCTGTAGATCTGGTGATCGTAGCAACAAAGTATAATGGGCTTCGCAGTGCCATGGAGGTCATGAAGAGGGCTGTGGGAGAGCACACGGTGATTATTTCAGTGCTCAATGGCATCAGTAGTGAGAAGATTTTAGCCGAAAAGTTTAACGAGAATCATATCATCCCCTGTGTAGCTTTGGGAATGGATGCCATGAGAGATGGATACGACCTGAATTTCTGCAATAAGGGCAGACTCTGCATCGGTATTACAAAAGAGGAACAAAAACCTGCTTTGGAAGCTTTGATTACATACTTTGAGAAGATTCAGATGCCTTACAGTAAAGAAGCGGACATCATGCATGCTATGTGGGGTAAATTTTTGCTGAATGTGGGTATCAATCAGACCTGTATGGTATACGATACCACTTATGCGGGAGCTCTCAGCCAGCCTGACGCCAGAAAAGATATGTTTGAAGCTATGCGTGAAGTCATGATGATTGCCGGACCGGAAGGCGTAGCACTGGCGGAGGAGGATTTCAATTATTATATAGGTGTATTAAAGACCCTGAATCCGGAGGGTTATCCATCCATGCGACAGGATGCTTTGGCAAAGCGTAAATCCGAGGTTGATATGTTTGCAGGTACGGTAATTCAGATCGCAAAAAAACATGGGATCCACGTTCCGGTGAATAAAAAATATTATCAAATCGTTCAAGAGATGGAGAGTAGATATTGAGTTTCGATTGTACTGAATAATAATACGAAGGTGTCCATTTCACCTGAAACCAGAGCACTTGTTTTAAAAACTGCAGAAAGTATGGGGTACCAGTTCAAAAAGCGTGCCAAGTCATTGGAGCAGGTTCCGGTAGTGGGCTTGTTGGTGCTTACATTGTCCAATTTATATTATCCTTTTTTAGCACAGAATGTTGAAATATACGCCAAATCATTGGGTTTAACTATTGTGATGCAGAACACCATGCGAAGTAAGGCTGCCGAGGCACAGAGTTTTAATTACCTGCGCAGTATCGGTGCACAGGGGATATTAAGCTTATTTACCCCGAAAGTACCCATTCCGGAGGATATTCCTACTGTGATCGTAGGAGAATAGATGCCCGGGGTGGATGTGGATACTGTCAGTCTGAATAGTTATGCTGCAGGGCAAATGGCCACAGAGCATCTGCTGTCCCTGGGCCATAAAAATATTGCCTATATTTCTACACCATTTGCAAACATGACGGATGCAAGAAGGAAGCGAATGGAAGGTATTCGTGCTGCTATGGAAGCAGTAGGCTTGGAAGAACATCTGCGTGTACTTGTTTCTGAGAATGAAAATGAAGGCTTAGACAGTACATATGAGTTTGACTGCGGTGTGAAGATGACAGAGGAACTGCTGGAAAATCATCCGGAGTGTACCGCGATCATTGCAGTTAACGATATGACAGCCATGGGCTGCATCAGTGTGCTGAATCAGAGAGGGCTGTGTATGCCGGAGGATATGGCAATCTGTGCATTTGACAATCTGTATTTAGATAAGATCATGTCCCCCCAGCTGACCAGTGTGGATCAGATGGCCTTCCATGGCTGCAAAG
>JAZPYS010000121.1:0-4782 GCA_045544275.1 Acetatifactor sp.
AATACACTCCCGCTTTTTTCAGAAAATCGTAAACACGTTTCATTTTTCTTCCTCCTCATATGAACAAATAATTCGACTTATATCCGCTGAGCTTTGGAGCCATCTTTTCGCTCATAGTCCGCATGAAGCCCGCATCAAAATCTCGGGCGTGCTTCGGACAGCTTCTGACACATCTCATACAGCTGATACAGCTATCCTTATCGGTCACACGAGGGGCTCTGCTGTCTATAGCACCGACGGGACAGCCATCTGCACAAATGCCGCAAGCAGAACAATTCTCATTCGCTTCCGGCTTGAAGGCACCGCCCTTTGTAATCTCTTTATAAGTGCCATGACTTCCTGGAAGCTGAAGCTCCGAAAACTCGCCCCCCAAAAGCTTTGCCTTTATTTTCTCCGCAAACTCCCTAAGCTGTTTTTCGTCCTCGCAGTCGGGCCTGCCTGCCGCAAACTGACGAAAAATGGAATGCTCTGCAACCGCCGCAACTGCCGCAGCGCAGATAAATCCGCGTTCCTCAAGCGTATCCTGCAGCTCGGTCAGTGTGTCCTCCCATTCCCTGTTTCCGTAAACACAGTTCAAAATCGCTTTTGCTCCGTTTCCGTGGATTTTGTGGATCCGCTTTACGGCGATTTCGGGAACGCGTCCACTATAAGACGGCACTGAAATAAGGCAAACATCTTCGGCTGTCAGCATTTTCTCTTCGGTATTGCGGCACAGATCGATCGTTTGATACTCGGAGCCTAAACGGCTTATGAGAATATCCGCAACTCTCTTTGTGCCACCTGTTGGGCTGAAACAGATGTTAAAAATCATGGCAGTCTCCTTCCATTTACATCCAAAACTATTGCGTTTTTATTTAATATCCCTTTCAAAATACGCCGCAATCATACTCATGCGTTCTTCCTGCTTGACTGAAAAGGGACATCTGCTTTCACAATGTCCGCAGTGAAGACAGGATTCGGCATTTACAGACAGCTTGGTATAATGGTTTTCCGCGATGGTGTCCCCTGCGAGAGCAAGATCGTAATACTTATTCACGAGACCGATGTCAATGCCTGCGGGACAAGGCTGGCAATGGTTGCAGTAAACACAGGTCCCTTTGATGGTATCTGCTGTAAATGTACCGATTACAGAATAATCCTTTTCTTCATCCGATGCGGTAAGGAAATTCAGTAAGGTATCCAGATGCTCCATGGTCTGCACACCGGGAACAGCTGTAAGCACACCCGGCCGATCTAATGCATACTGCAGGCACTGGTTGTGTGTAAGTGCCGCTCCAAAGGGTGACTGATCCGCAGAAAGAAGCTGACCGGCAAAAAAGGGCTTCATGACACTGATTCCAACACCCTCTCGCTCACACCGCTTAAACAGCTCAAAGCGCTCATTTACAGAACCGACACCATACTCGTCGCCTTTTTCAAAATCATAGGCGGGATTGATGGAAAACATCATCATATCAACAAGTCCGGTATCAAGAATACGGTTTGCAACGATGGGGGTATGGGAGGAAAAGCCGATATGACGGACAATTCCCTGCTCTTTCAGTTTCTTTATGTAATCAAAAACACCGATTTCGCAAAGCTTATCAAAATCGTCATCCTCGTCAACGCAGTGAAGGAATCCGAAATCCACATAATCGGTTTCAAGAGCATCAAGCTCCCACAAGAAGGTCTTTTGGATGGTTTCAAAGTCGCGGCACCAGCCGTATTCGCCGTTTTCGTCATAAACCGCACCGAAGTGAACCTGCAAAAACACCTTATCTCTGCATTCTCTGATGGCTCTGCCGATTGGTTCGTAGGATGCCCCCGCCGTGCAAAGATCAAAGAAATTGATTCCGTGCTTGATTGCCTTGCGTATGATCGCTTCGATCTCATCCGTCGGCGTTTTTCCGATTCCGCCCATACCGAGTCCGAGTACGCTGAATGCTTCGGATTCGCTGCCGTGTGGCAATTTTCTGTATTCCATAATCCTTCTCCTATTAAATCAAAATCCCATCGCAATGATCTAATTCATGCTGAATGATCTGCGATGTCCATCCAGTGTAGGTCTTGATACGAGTCTGCATCTCTAAAGTCTGATACTTAACCTTGATAGATTTATAGCGTTTGCACGGACGAGGGCCTCCAAGGAGCGATAGGCAACCTTCTTCGGTGTTGTACGCACCGTCCTTCTTGATAATCTCTGGATTGAACATCACCGTATATGTAGGCGTTCGTCCGCTCTCGTCAAGAAACGCAATGATGCGCTTTCTCACACCAATCATATTCGCTGCCATGCCTACACAGCTATCTTTGTGCGCCATCATCGTGTCAAGTAAGTCCTCTGCGACCTGCAAATCATCTTTTGTTGCAAGCTCCGACTTTCTCGCAAGAAATATCGGATCGTGGATTAGTTCTTTAACCATTATAAATCACTAGGTAAGTCCTTTACACATTCACAATAAAACCAACCACAGCAGCATAGAGCTTTTTGCTCATTTCAGCATGGAATTTCTTCATACGGGGCCAATCGATTTCGTTATTTACGCTTACACCCTTTAATTCCATATATACTCTTGAAGATTTTTTATCGTCACCACGATCCCAAAGGACAGCGGAGCCTATGGTTGCTTCAATTTCAGTTTTATGGGAATACGCAATATCGTACAGTTTCTTGTTCAACTCTTTATCATTGGTTCCGATGTATATTTCAACACGAGCACTATCAAAATTAGCCACACAAGAAACGCTACATCCACTTACACCATAAAAACCAGATATCCAATTTTCTTTACTTCCAGTGCATCCACTAAAACAGCCAGTATCCTCATGAGCCTTCTGTATATCGGGCAATGCATACGCCCAATACTTTCTTCTTGTCTCATATCTAGTACCTGCAATTGCGGACTCTTCCTCAAGATCATCTCTCATGTAAAAAACAAGATCTTCAGGATTGGCACCGTACATAACAAAAAACTTACGCAAGGTATTGATTTTATACTGGGTGCTAGTATTTGTCCAAACATAAACACCCGTGTCAATTTCGACGCATTTTGAAAATGCAGACTCTGTATTACTGACATGCAACGCAAGTTCCACAGAATCATCTGTGGTGTATGCTAAGCTGGACAAAACAGATTTGTCCTCCGAATGAAGAAGTTTCAATACTTGCTGATACATATCAACCCAACTGGTAACAGGCTGTTCCATCCCCTTGTAGCCAAAACGCGCAATTACCTTACCAGTAAATTCCACGTCATCATCCAAGGTAAAGCTATCCAACTGCTTTTCGGGTGCAACATATGTAGTAACCGGAGCAGCCCAAATTTCTAAGGCACGCTGCTGAAGCAAGGTGTTGCGTTCTATCAGATCCGGAAGTGCCCACGACTCCTTCTGTGCAATGCGCTGATTCATGCGGATGCCACTATCCTTGAAGCCGTTCTGCATGTCACGCTTTTCAATAAATGAGTTGTTGCTGTATTTGGAATTATATGCAGTCAGCGTCAGATTCGCAATTCTATGTAACCACGTTTCATGGATAGCTTCATAATCTTCACCCAGCGCTTCAACCCACGACGGAGTAAGGTGTTGCGGCATAATATGTTCAATAGAATAATCACCGCGGTCAATATGATCCCATACAGCTTTATCCTCGGATGTGCCGTGATTTTCCAGCCGTTCAAACAAATAATGCTTGTTCTTGCTGTTCATAAGGTACATCGGCTTTGTTGCAAAAGCAACCACAAATTCCTCATCATCCGGAAAGCGAACTCGCTCCTTCTTGGAAAGCATAGCAAACTTAAATTTCTCGAAATACTGATCGGCGCTACCGTCATATCTTATGATCTCCTTATGAAGCATAAGGAAAATCTTATTGAGTGCATTGGTGGGCAAATCGCAAATCAGTCTGCGGAAAACATAGTTTTCACATGTCAGGAAAATTTGTGTAACCTCCTCCAGCGACAGAATGTTTTCAGCATTTAGGCGCAATACTTCCAGGAAAAACGGACGAGTTACCGCCGTTTCCAGTCTGTTCAAACGGTAAATACACGAATTGAGTGCGACACTGGTGGTGTTGCCAATACGTAGAACCTGATAGTATTTTGCGTATTTCAGCATATCGGAAAGCAGTGTTTCGGTTTCAATGCCTTTGTCTTCCACATAGAGCTTAAATGTGTAGTACACACGGCTAATCTGCGGAATAGCACTTTGTTTTACGCTGAGGTAGTCGCGGATGAAGGAACTTACATCGTAGCCAGTACATTCTTCAATACGGTTCCAGTATTTCTCGTAGAAATCTTCCTGCTGTTGGGCGGGAAGCCCCATCAAAATAAAGTTGCGGATCTTATCACCTTCGCTAAGCGCCAAACCAGTGGAATTGAGGCTTTCAAATATAAGCTGGGGATTGTCATCCTGATTTAGCTGTATGCTAATGATTTCCAATCGGCAAACAGCGTCGAACAGCTCATCGATACTAATTTCGCCACGTTGAATTCTATCATAAAAATAGTTGTAATTAACAGTAAGATTGGAATTTTGAACATGCTCTCCGTTATCATCAAACAGTTTACCGAATGCTTTGCTATCATTCTTGACAGGTTTCAGTTTAATACGTGTCTCCTGCGGCTGATACTTGTCCACAAGAAAATCCTCGTACAACTGCTGAGATAGGCTGGGTTCGTTGGGTACTATGACCTTCTTCTCAATCAAATTATACATAGCAAGGAACAGTAACGATACGGTTGTCAAACGCTGCTGACCGTCAATGATCAGGTATTCGGAGTTGCGGCCGTCTGGATTATACAC
>JAZPYS010000122.1:0-3385 GCA_045544275.1 Acetatifactor sp.
GATGGCATGTATAAAGAGGCTGTCACATTTCTAAATCACACTATTTAAATCTATGAAATTCTTGAAATATCATCCCGCATCGGGAATATCTCAGAAGGCAAAGATGAAATTGAATATGAATAAAAGTAAACCATTGCCTGAGTAGCGTATTTTACGTTTGTTGTGGATAGTGTCTTTATATTGTTTTACGGAAAGGTACATATGAAAAGAAGAAACACGTCAGTGCCGGTCAGGGAACCGGCAGCAGAGAAGCTTTCAAAGCATGAGGATATTGCCCAGAAGATAATGGCAGAGTACTTTCGGGAAGAGATCATGCCTGCATTAAAAATTGAAGGCAAAGCAGTGGCCAGTTTGGCTACGGAAGGAGTCGGAGCGAATCTGCAAAAAGGCTTTCAGGATTTTAACTTCTTGATGGAAGACGATTCTATCAAGCATTTTGAATTCCAGAGCACCAACTAAGGATTGATTGGTCTGAAGCGATTCCGTATGTATGAATCGGTGATTAGTTATCAGTAGGGGCGTGAGGTTATTACCTACGTCATGTTTTCCGGCAATATCAAGCGGCCGATGACGGAGTTTCGGGAAGGGATCAACACATACAAAGTGGTGCCCATTATCCTGAGTGACAGAGATGCAGGTCAAATCATTGGGGAGCTGAAAAGAAAGGTGGAGGCAGAGGAGTCTCTGACAAAGGCTGATTTATTGCCCTTGTGTTTGAGCCCGTTGATGGGTGGCAAAATACCCCAGAGGGAGCGGATCATGGCGGCCTATGATATTACCCGGAAGGCCATGGGGGTAACCCAGGACGTGATACAAAAGGTAGAGGCGGTAATTTATATTATGGCAGATAAGTTTTTGGATGCAAAAGAGATGAAGCAGTTGAAGGAGGAACTGAAGATGACTAAATTAGGACAGATGTTGTATGAGGATGGCAGATGTGAAGGCAGATTAGAGGGTGGTATGCAGATGTTGATTATGTTAGTGAAGAAAGGGATCTTGAAATTAAAGGATGCGGCAGAGCTGGTTAATATGTCCGAAGCTGATTTTGAAGAACAGATGAAAGAAAGTCAAACATGATTATAAGTTTTGGGAAAAGAGTTGTGTGGATAAGCAGAGAATGGAGGAAATACTTATGCCAATGATAATTATAACAGAGTGTATGGAAAATGAAATTGAAAAAGTAGGAGCTTTTTATGATGATGTAGTGGAATATTTAGAGGCTCACATAAATTATCCAAAATGAACCCATAAGGTATATCCATCAGTTGATATGGTGCGGAAAATGACAGAACTACATAGACAATTTGTATGTATAGAAAATGAGAAAATTATTGGGGCATTTGTATTAAATACAGATTCTCAAGGAGCATATGAAAATGCTGCTTGGAGTAGAAATCTGCGAAGGGGGGAATATATGGTTATTCACGCTCTTGCAGTGGATCCATATTGTACAGGGGAAGGAATCGGCGGAAAATGGTAGCTTATTGTATTAATAATGCAAGAAGTAAGGGGTATAAAGAGATTCGTTTGGATGTGGTTCCGAACAATATTCATGTAAAAAGACTATATGAAAGCTGGGGCTTTCGATATGTGGGTGATGCGGATCTGGAGAGAGGGATAGAAGAAATTCCGTTGTTCTCTATGTATGAGAGGAATTTCCACTGAGGAGGGTTTGTCCTGTCTGTGGGGAAAAGCACGAAGCTCACCTTGTAAATCATGAAACAAGGTGAGCTCTTTTTTGCTTAGCATTTCACATTATTTTTCTTAAGGGTGTCTCTAAGAAGAGTGATATCAATATCTTTTGCGGCACCGCCTGTTTGTGAAAGGAGATATTGCTACATTGAATAAGATGGGACTTGAGCGTTATACAGAAATTCAACAGCAGGCATATGATACTTTGAGTGGCAAATAAGATTTTTAAGGGTGGCAATTGTCAGGAAAAGGCAATTGTCGCCTTTTTAGTTTAATGTTTTTAGAGCGTGAACTGGAAATGGAGGTACTGGAAATGTATCAGTTTAATAATAAAATTAAAGAAATCAGTATTGATAAATACAATACCCCCACGCCATGGTGAGTGGAGATATAAGGCGGAGCCATATGTGTATGCATCCAATATCTTCGGCCCGGAGAGTGACAAGTTCGGTCTTGCCAACGTCAGCTGGCTGACCGGAACGTCAGCATGGATGTACATAGCTGTAACACAATATATGTTCGGAATACGTGCTACATGGGACGGTCTGGAGATTGATCCGTGTCTTGCTCCGGAGATGCTTCCCGCAAAGGTGACAAGAGAGTTTAGGGGATGTCGGTATGAGATAACTATTACCAAAAATCAAAAAATATTCTTGGAACATGTAGAGGGACGAAAACGAATTTCGGTGCAAATATAAGGATAAAGAAAAACACAAAATGTCATATATGGTGTAAATATAAAAGCCATGGTCATTTCTTTATACAGTGAAAGTGTCATATCTAATGATGTAAATGTGAAAAATTGAAATTTAGAAATAAAGTTTTGTATTATACCATGACCGGGGTGGAAATTTATATAAATAAAACCAGTAAAAACAAGCGGTATGGGTATTTATCAAGTGCCTGATAAAAGGAGAAAAATATGCGATTTTTAATTATGACAGATATCGAAGGTGTCACCGGCGTGACCACCTATCAACAAGCAGAAAACAGCCAGTTGGGAAGAGATATGCTTATGAATGATCTCCTGGCTGTTATAGAAGGGATTCGAGCAGTAGAACATCATGAGATAGTAGTATATGATATGCACACCGATGGAAGAAATGTGGATATGACAAAGCTACCGGAGGATGTAAATGTGGTAATGGGCAAGCCTATTAATGGTAAAGTTTACAGAGGCGGTTGCGGCCCATTTGACGGACTGTTTATGGTGGGACTTCATGCAATGAGCAGGGAGCCGGGGGCTATGTTGGCTCATTCCTATTTGCGAGAATATGATTCCATACATATCAATGAAGAGTTGGTTGGCGAAATCGGTGTGGAAAGAGCACTGGCAGGTGAACAGGGTATTCCATTAGTATTTGTATCCGGTGATGATAAGGGTTGTGAGGAAGCCAAAGCACTTGATCCTGAAATTGTGACAGCTGTAGTAAAAAAATCTTTAGATGATGCACAGGCGGTATGTATGTCTCCGGCAAAGACGGCACAGATCTTGAAGGAAGCAGCAAAAGAGGCGGTTGCAAAGGCAAAGAGCATTGCACCAAAAGTAACACAGATGCCGGTAACTATTCAGGTGGAGTTTTCAGACTGCAGATATTTAGAAATCATGAAGCGGCTGTATCCGGATGTTTTTGTGGATGAGCGTACCGTGGAGATGAAAGACGACAATCTGCTGGCGTGCTGGTCAAAATAT
>JAZPYS010000123.1:0-22073 GCA_045544275.1 Acetatifactor sp.
TCACAGGAAATGCAGAAATGCCAGCAGGCACTGAATAAGGCTATGGAAGAAAATGCGGAGATTTCCGGTCTTATGGAAAAACACAAAAATGTTCGTGGGGAGCTTCAGGCGGATCAGCAGAAGAAAATCAGTGAATTAATGTTGGAAAGTGCTGCAATTAAGGAATTAGTGGAGCAACACAAGAAAGAGCTGGCGGAATTACAGGCACGTCAGAGACAGGCTATCGAAAAAGCCATGAGCGAAGACGAAGAGATCGTAGAAGCGGTGAAGCATCAGAGAGAAGAATTGAATGCGTTGCGTTTGGAACAGCAAAAAGAACTTAACAACGAATTAAATACCAATACAGCAGTCGCTGCTGAAGTGGAAGGTGTAAAGGAAGCGCGTAAAGCACTTATGGAACGTCAGCAGATGTTCGACAAGGAAATGTTCAAGGCCACATACATGACACCTGTGAAGATTACACCGGAACCGGAAACAGATGAAGAGGGCAATGTAAAGGTTGCAGAAGGAAGTCAGATGGCTGTACAGATTCTTCCGCTGAAGAAGGGCAATGCAAAGGGGGTTATGATGGCATTCACTGATTCCAAGGAATTCCAGAAGTGGGACAAGGCAAGTGAAATGCATACATTATCCATGACCATGCAGGAATTTATTGCAAATATTTTAAGAGACCCTAATCTTGCAGGTGTGGCAATCAACCCCTTTGGTGCCAACATCATCATTCCGAGAGAAAGAATAGAAATGATGGTAAAGGCAGCTGCAAGTCAGAAACAGGCAGCTATGGCAAAGCAAAAGAATGTAGAAGTGGTAGAGGCTGATATCAATGAATAATAAAATGTTGCTTATCTCCAATCCCATGCTGATTGGTGCAATGGAATTAGTAAAAAAGAATAAAAGTCCTGAGAATTTAAAGGTATTCATGGATGAGCTGCGGCATGCAAAACTGCTTTCGCCGATAGTCATTACACCGCCGCCAACAGTGGATGAAAATGGCAAGGCTAAGCTGACCCCGGAAAATAAGATCAGTGTGCCCATGCTTGCCGGTTCGAATGAAAAAAAGTACTTTATGGCTTTTACAGATATGAACGAAGTGAAGAAGCTGAAAGCAGAAAACCTGAATATCTTTGGCTTCAATTTTCAGGATTATGCCATGATGGTAGCACAGGCAGATGATAAATGTGATGGTATCGTGATCAATCCCCAGAGCAATGGCCCCATCGTGAACAAGGCTATGGTTGCAGCTATCATGAATAATGTGTTGAAGAGACAGCAGGAAAAGACAGCAACGAAGCAGGAAGCAGGAGATGCTGAAACCGAAGTGGCGATTGCTGAGAATGCAGAATAAATTAAATAATTTTCTATAATTTTGAAAAAAAGAAGTCCATGTATATTATCTTCGGATCTGGAAAAAATACGAGTAACAACAGAAAGGAGAAATACACATGAAACGGACTCAAAATAGAAAAGAAACAGTTCGCAGAGAAAGAATGATCATGATTCTTTCCTCTGTATTTGTATTAGCCGCACTTGTATGTGTCGGATTTTATATGCGTGGGCAGACCACAGAAGAACAGGGAGATGGTTATGAGATAGACTTTGCAGAGCTGGAAAGTAATGTAAGTGATAAATATGAAGAACTGGCAGAAGGCGTGCAGGGTCAAAATAATCTGGCAAATGCAGATGATGCTCTGGACTATATGCCAAGAGAAGATATTCTGGAAGAGGGTATATATATGCAAGAGGCGGATTCCGGCAATGTTGAAATTGGCAAGCTGCAGAAAGATATCAAAGAGTTGACAAAAGAGATTGAATCCATAGAATCTCCGATTTCAGAGGATGTCGGTGCAGAGGAAATGCTGAGTGAAGAAGAACGTCTTGCACTGGAAGCAGAACGATTGCTGGGTGAACCTGCATTCACAGAAGTGAATGGCCTTTACCTGCCTGTGGAAGGGGAAGTGCTGATGCATTATGATATGGATCACACAGTATATTTTGCAACACTGGATCAATACAAATACAATCCGGCTACCATTATCAGTGCAGCTGTAGGCGCTCCGGTATATGCCTGCGCAGATGCTACAGTCTCATCCATTTACTCCAATGAGGAAATCGGAACAGCCATCGTTCTGAATTTAGGAAATGGTTATGAAGTGACTTACGGACAGGTAAAGGATCTTCAATGCCAAGAAGGAGATAAGGTAGCAAGAGGAAAGCAGATAGCGGCGGTTGCGGCACCTACCATTTATTACACCGTGGAGGGAAGCAATTTATATTTTGCTATGAAGAAAGACGGAGAGACGCACAGTGCAGAGGCGTTGCTGCCGATACAGTAAAAAATAAGGAAGTCTGCCACACCTATGATTTCTCAATCATTGATGCGGCAGACTCTATTTTGTATGGATCAGACGACTGCTTCCACCAGTATTTTATCTCCTAATTAAGCATCTAAATATTCTAATAGCTGCTTTTCGCTTCCTCTGAAACAAATAAATTATATAACCGTGTTTCAAAAATCCGATTTGCGACAGTTACCTTTTCAGAACAATTTTTAATATACCCAAACATCTTGGCAATATCTAATACATTATCATCTGTGTTATATGGAAAAGAGCGCCCCTCATATAGCAGTTCATATAACATTTTCCTCATATTAGGATAATCGGAAAGTTTTTTTCTCATATCGTCAAACAATGTATTGTGCTCAGAAAGCAACAGCTTTACCGCCTCTAAGAAACCATTTCTGCTCCACGCCGTTTTCCTGTCCGGATATTCTTTAGATCCGGCGATTTTTTCGTCTATTATTTTACATAAACGGCTTACTAAAAAAGGATATCCGGATGTATAATCATACAACAATTCAGCCATGCCTGAGATATCCATTCCGGTTTGATGATCCATTTCATAGGAAGCAAGCATGCTCTTAATTGCCTTAGTGGTAAATTCCATGTTTACATTGAAGTCGGCTGCAATATTCCATGGACTATTATACTGCTTTTCACCATCGGGACGAATCTTTAATTTTAAATTTTTAATATCATAAACACCGGCAAGGATTACTGAATGAAAAGTCGGACGATCCATTCGACTTAAATATTTATTTCGAAGCAGACCAAGAAAATCAATAAAAGCTCTATAATTTCCTGCCTGATCTACTTCATCTATAAATAATACAATCGGTTTTTCAGATGCAGCACACATTTTAGAAATCAGGTTTGATAATTTCGGGAATGGAATTTCTCTTATCTCATCTGACACATTTTCTGTAATGACTTTTTGCATGGCATCTGTTGCATGTTTTACCTCAGCATAATTCAGACTGTCATTTAATAAGTATAAAAATGTTCCAGCCAAAATTTCATCCGATTCGAAAGAACTTTCTCCCATTCCCTCAAAACTGATGGAAAATACAGTGTACTGATTTTCTAACTTTTTTTTCAATAGAGAGAGGGTGGTTGTTTTTCCATATTGCCTGGCACGATTGATGCAGAAATAATCTCCTCGATCTACCATTGCTTTGATCAGATCCAATTGTTCACTGATATCGACCATGTAGTGTTGTTCCGGATAACATTTACCGGTTACATTAAAATGCTTCTTCACAATTATCTTCTCCATCTATATTTCTACTTGCGATGTCATTCTATCATTTTCAAATTCTCTTCGTATCTCTTCTCGATCAAATCATGTACATAAACACCCACAAATTTCTTCTGTTCTTTCTCCAATTTGTTCAGATAGATCGGCTCACCGTATTCTAAGATGACCGTTGCCGGTTTTACTTTGGGAAAGTGATTCTCAAAAATGGCTTCCGTATTTACCAATGTCATAGGTACGACGGGAACGCCGGATTTTTCTGCAATCTTGAAGCTGCCTTCATGGAAGGGCAGTACGCCGTCACCCTGTTTGTTGCGGGTGCCTTCCGGGAAAATGCAGATGGAGATGCCGGATTTTGCTTTTTCGATACCGGTCAGGATGGTCTTTAATCCTTCCTTGATATTCTTACGGTCGAGGAAAAGACAGTGCATGTTATTCATCCAGAAGTGCAGCAGCGGTACTTTTTTAAGTTCTAATTTTGCAATATAACCGGTAGGTCTGGGAACCCGGACATAGGTAATCGGGATATCGAAAAGACTACGATGATTGCCTACATAAAGCACAGCGGTATCTTCTGGTATATTTTCCTCCCCTTTAACAATGACCCTGGTGCCTGCTAACCACAGAATGGTGCGGAATGCCCATAGGACGATTGCCATGGAACTTCTGTTCTTTAAATCCTGATTAAATTTGCCGATGATCCATTCCATCAGCATAAGCGGGATGGAGCAAACTAAAAACAGGGCTACAAAAAGTATGATTATTACATAACGAATCATGAAATGTGAAATCCTTTCTGGAAGGGAATATCAAATACGTCCCCACATCGATTAGTATAGCATAGTTTGAAAAAAGTGTACATAGAATGAAATGGAATAAACTGTAAAAAGGGTATAATATTTTTATGAAGAAAGCAAGGGGTTTGTTGATCAGTCTGATACTGATGATGGCAATATTGTTGACCGGATGCCAGATGATGAGCAGTGAAAAAGTAAAACTGAGAGATTTAGATTTTACCATCCAGAGTGAGGAAACCATTCCAACGGAAGTAATGAAAATGATTAAAGAGAAAAAGGAAGAACCTTTCAAATTTACCTTTACAGACGGGGAAAATCTGTATATTTGCATCGGATACGGTAAGCAGGACAGAGGCGGTTACAGCATTACAGTGGATGCATTGTATCTGACGGAGGATGCTATTTATGTGGAGACCACACTTTTAGGACCGGACGACGGGGAAAAGAGCCAGAAAATTGCGTCCTATCCCTACATAGTGATCAAGACGGAAAGCTTGGATCAGACGGTTGTTTGTGAATAGAACACCAAAGATGCATGCAAAAAGCTGTGTTTTGGAAAAACGGACAAAAATAGTGCAAAACACATTGGAAAAACGGACAAAATGCCATTGAAATATGTTGTAAAAACGGACGAAAGGTGGTATCCTATTCTTGAGATGAAAAGTGGAGGGGGTTACACATGATTGCAAGAAAGGTAGAAACAGACCTAAAACTTTTTTTTGAATCAGAAAAAAAGCGTGCCTTGTTGATAACCGGTGCAAGGCAGGTTGGAAAAACCTTCATTATCAGGGAATTTGGAAGGAAAATGTACCAATCTTTTGTAGAAATTAATTTTTTGGAAAATAGGATGGCACGTGAACTTTTTGAAAATGCAAAAGACAGTACTGACTTATTGCTCAGGCTTTCGGCGGTAGTTGATGAACCATTGATTCCGGGAGAAACTTTGATTTTTTTAGATGAGGTGCAGGAATGCAAAGAGATTGTTACGGCGATAAAGTTTTTGGTAGAGGAAGGCAGTTATAGGTATATTTTGAGCGGATCTCTGTTGGGAGTGGATTTAAAAGATATTCGATCCGTTCCTGTGGGGTATATGGATATTATAGAGATGTATCCTCTGGATTTCGAGGAATTCATGCTTGCCAATAGAGTTTCGCCTCAAATTATTGATAAATTGCGGGATGCATTTGAAAATAGAACAGAGGTTGACGAGCTGATACATGAAAAAGTAATGGATTTGTTTCGACTATATTTAATAGTTGGAGGAATGCCGGCAGCTGTTATGCAATATTTGAAGACGAATAATATAAAGGAAGTTGTGAGGATTCAGCAATCTATCCTGACACTGTATAAGAAGGATATCGCAAGATATGATCCGGAGAATAAACTCTATTTAGAAGATATATTTGATTTGATTCCCAGTGAATTAAATAGCAGGAACAAGAGATTCATATTGAAAAATCTGAATGAAAATTTTAAATTCTCCCGATATAGCAATAGTTTTTTGTGGTTGAAGGATGCAGGAGTTGCACATCCGGTTTATTGTGCTGATGAACCGAGGGTTCCGTTGCTGCTTTCCAGAGCAACGAATCTATTCAAGCTTTTTCTGTCGGATGTAGGGCTGTTGGCGGCTATGTATATGAATGATATACAGATTAAAATATTGAAACAGGAAAAGGATATTAATTTTGGTTCTGTTTATGAAAATGTTGCGGCCCAGGAACTGAAGGCACATGGATTTGATCTGTATTACTTTAATAGTAAAAGACAGGGTGAATTGGACTTTTTGGTAGAGCAGAGAGGCGAAGTCCTTCCGATAGAGATTAAATCCGGGAAAGATTATATGAAGCATGCAGCGTTAAATAATGTCTTAGCCAATGAAAGCTACAATATTCCGGAGGCTTATGTGTTGCATAATGGCAATGTCAGCACTTCCGGAAAAATAGTATATTATCCGATTTATATGCTCATGTTTATAAAAAAACCTGCTATGGAGGATGATTTTGTATACAGAATCGATTTGGATATACTGAGAGGAGGAATTGTTTAAGATGTTACTCATCGAAAACGGATATATGATCGATCCCAAGTCAGGTCAGGAAGGATATCTGGAGATCCTGACAGAAGGAAAAAGCATAAAGTGGATCGGAACGGATCTGAGAAAAAGAATGACTGCACAGGAACTTGGGGAGTGTCAAGTGATAGATGCCTCAGGGCTGGTAGTGGCACCGGGACTTGTAGATGTGCATGTGCACTTCAGAGAACCGGGCTTTACTCACAAGGAGGATATTTCCACTGGAGCCAAATCTGCGGCAAGAGGCGGTTTTACTACGGTGGTGTTAATGGCCAATGTGAAGCCACAGGTAGACAATGTTAAGACACTTCAGTATATTTTAGATAGAGGAAAGACTACCGATATTCATGTGGAAACCTGTGCAAATGTGACCATGGGAATGTTGGGAAAAGAGCTGGTAGACATGGAGACACTGGCAAAGGCCGGTGCGGTAGGATTTACAGATGATGGGGTGCCCATCATGGATGTAGAACTGGTGAAGAAGGCTATGGAACAGGTAAAAGCTTTAAATTTACCCATCAGTTTTCATGAGGAGGATCCGTCATACATTGCCAACAATGGAATCAACCGCGGCAAGGCAAGCGAATTTTACGGTATCGGTGGTTCCCCAAGGGAAGCAGAGATCAGGCTGGTGGAAAGAGATTTGCAGATAGCGTTGGAGACGGGAGCCTGTATCAATATCCAGCATATCAGCACCAAAGAAGCAGTGGAGCTGGTGAGACAGGCAAAGAAGGCGGGGAAAAATGTGCATGCGGAGGCAACCCCTCATCATTTTACATTGACAGAAGAGGCGGCCATCAAATATGGTACGTTGGCAAAAATGAACCCCCCTTTGCGTGAGGAGGCTGACCGACTGGCAGTGATCGAAGGATTAAAGGATGGAACCATAGATCTGATCGCTACAGACCATGCGCCCCATACCATGGAAGAGAAATCAAAACCGATTACGGAGGCTCCAAGTGGAATTACCGGACTGGAGACCGCGTTGCCATTGGCAATTACCTCCCTTGTAAAGGAAGGGCATCTGACCCTAAAGGAAGTGCTTGAGAAGATGGCATGGAATCCGTCAGAGATGTATCACTTAGATGCGGGATATTTAGCAGAAGGCGGACCTGCAGATATGATCCTAATCGATCAGAGTGGTATCCAGGTATTTACGGAGTATGCATCTAAGGCAGTAAACACCCCATTTACCGGCTGGGAACTGACCGGTATTGTGAAGAAAACTATTTGTGACGGAAATGTCATTTGGGAAGCATAATGTAGACTTTTTGATTTCTATCCTGCAAAAATAATATTTCAATGCAGGGTCGTTTCGAAGCGTCAGCACTTGGATTTTTCGAGTCTAAACGATGAAAAATCCTTAGTACTGCTACGCTGAGAACCGAGCGAGAGCGTGCCCAAATGGAATATTATTTTTGCAGGATGGATAACTTAAAAAGTCGCACAATTGTTTAGCAGAACATATAACAGAAAGGAACCGAAAGATGAAAGAAAAAGTAACGGCGAAAGTGATTTCCCAGCAGGAGATCGCTGCAAATATTTTTGATATGTGGATTGAGACCGGTCTGGCAAAGGAAGCTCATCCAGGTCAATTTATCGGGGTATTTCCCAAGAACAAGAGCACAATCCTTCCCCGGCCCATCAGTATCTGTGAAGTAAATGAGGAAAAAACAGCACTGCGTATTGTATACCGCATTGCAGGTCAGGGTACCAAAGAATTTTCTTCTTTTGTGGCAGGGGATCAGGTGGACATTCTGGGGATTCTGGGCAATGGTTTTCCGCTGGAAGCCGGAAAAGGGAAGAAAGTATTCCTGATGGGCGGCGGTATTGGTGTGCCACCCATCCTGCAGCTGGCAAAAGAACTGGATGCGGACAAGCAGGTGGTTGTAGGATATCGTGACAGTAATCTGTTCCTGAAAGAAGATCTGGACAAGTATGCAGCCGTTTATGTGGCTACCGAGGATGGCAGTATGGGCACCAAGGGAAATGTCATGAATGCCATTGAAGAAAATGCACTGGATGCAGAAGTGATTTATGCATGCGGTCCTATGCCTATGCTTCGTGCAATTAAAAGGTATGCGGAAGACAAAGGAATCAAGGCATATATTTCTCTGGAAGAGCATATGGCTTGCGGCGTAGGTGCCTGTCTGGGCTGCGTAGTGAAGACAAAAGAAGTGGATCATCATTCTCATGTACACAATGCAAGAATTTGTACAGACGGTCCTGTATTTGATGCAGAGGAGGTAGATATCTAATGAATACACAGGTTACAATCGCGGGCGTTACATTAAAGAATCCTGTTATGACAGGCTCCGGTACATTTGGCTCCGGTATGGAATATGGTGAATTTGTGGATTTAAATCAGTTGGGTGCTGTTGTTACCAAGGGCGTGGCAAATGTGCCCTGGCCGGGCAATCCTACCCCTCGTGTGACAGAAGTGTACGGAGGCATGCTCAATGCCATCGGTCTGCAGAATCCCGGCATTGAAGTGTTTTGCGAGAGAGACATTCCCTTTCTGAAACAGTATGATACCAAAATCATCGTGAATGTTTGCGGAAAAAGTGTGGAGGACTATTTAGAGGTTGTGGACAGGCTTGCTTTGGAAGATGCAGTAGCAATGTTGGAAATCAATGTTTCCTGCCCCAACGTAAAGGAAGGTGCCATTGCATTCGGCCAGAAGGCGGATGCCCTTTATAACATTACTTCGGAGATTAAGAAGCATGCAAAGCAGCCAATCATTATGAAGCTGAGCCCCAATGTGACAGATATTACCGAAATGGCAAAGGCGGCAGAGGCAGCAGGGGCAGATGCCCTTTCCCTGATCAATACCATCACCGGTATGAAGATTGACATTCACAGAAGAAAATTTGCTCTGGCAAACAAGACGGGCGGTATGAGCGGCCCTGCCATCAAGCCTGTGGCAGTACGCATGGTATATCAGGCAGCTCATGCGGTGAATATCCCCATTATTGGAATGGGCGGTATTGCCAATGCAGAAGATGCCATTGAGTTCATCCTTGCAGGTGCTGCAGCGGTCAGTGTAGGTGCTATGAACTTCGTAAATCCGTACACCACTGTAGAAGTAGTCAAGGGAATTGAAGCGTATATGCGTCAGTACGGCGTGAACGATATCAAGGATCTGATCGGGGCAGTGAATGAGTGAATGTAAATCCGAATTGAGAAAAACGAATAAATGAACCAAGACCTTCATATATATACATAGGTGTATATATGGAGGTTTTTTTATGGATTTGGTAAAAAAGAATATACATATGGAACATACAAAGGCAAATACAGCCACGCAGCTGACATTTGACGAGGATATGAATCTTTCAGAGAATAAGCCGGACTGTAGTGAGATATGCTTTAGCAGGGGATGGGTGGAGACAACGGACATCAAACCATTGATGGATGAGGTGCGTGTTGCCGGCAATTTATGTTTTCATCTGTTGTATCATACAGAGGAAAATGGTTGTAGTCTGGTGAGATGGGAAGGAAAACTGCCCTTTGAGGAAAAGATTCACATGGATGGGGTAAAACCTTCAGACATGGTGCAGGTAAATGGTGATGTGGAGGATATGACCGTGGGGATGATTAATTCCCGCAAATTGAATGTCCGTTCTGTGGTTACACTAAGTGTAAAATGCGATGAATTGTACGATGAGGAGATTACCATTGGTATTCATGCAAAAGAACCTGTGGAGTATCGCAGGAGTCCCATGGATATTGCACAGATTGTGATCCATAAAAAGGACATCTTCCGACTGAAGGAAGAATTTCCTTTGCCTGCCAATTATCCAAATATTTTTCAGATTTTGTGGAGCGACTTGACATTAAAGGATATGGAGTTCAAGTTGATGAATGGCCGACTGGGACTGCAGGGAGAAGCAAGGGTATTCATTTTATATGAGGCAGAAGGTGATGCAAAAGATGTCCTTTTCTTTGAACGGAATATCCCTTTCAGTGGTATGATTGACTGCCAGGGCTGCCAGGAAGATTTTATGCCTGACATTCAGTATCGAATCAGTCAGAAGGATTTTACCATTCGACCGGATGAAGACGGAGAAGAACGCAGCATAGGCCTGGAAATGGTTCTGGAGATGAATATTAATATTTACGAGGAAGAAAAGGCAGAGGTGATCACGGATATTTATGGTGTGGGCTGTGAGGTCAACAGCAAATGCAAAAATACAAATCTGCAGAAGGTTTTAGGCAGAGTGAATGGAAAGCTGAAGCTTGCTGAAAAGATTAAGGTAAGGGGAAAGAGCGGCGGTATCCTGCAGGTAGTACACAGTGAAGGAAATGTGTATGTGGAAGATACCCGTAGTACTTCTGACGGATTGGAAGTTGCCGGAAGTCTGGGAATAAAGGTTCTATTTATTACCGGGGAAGATGCTATGCCTTATTCTTCTATAGAGGAACAGATTCCTTTCCGGTATACACTGGAAATACCAAAGCTTCAGAAAACAGATATCTGTAAGCTGCAGGCCTCTGTGGAGCAATTGCAGATTCAGCTTCTGGATGGTGAAGAAATGGAAGCGAGGGCGGTGCTGGGATTCCAGACAGTTGCTTTCAGACCCATTCCAATAGAACTGGTACAGGAAATTGAAGCAGCCAGTCTGGATACTGAAAATTGGAGCATGCTGCCGGGGATGGTTATTTATGTAGTGAAGCCCGGTGATACCCTTTGGAATATTGGCAGAAGATACTACATTCCAGTAGCTCAAATCATGTCATTGAATCATCTGGAAAGTGATCTGCTGCAGGTGGGCCAAAAATTATTTATAGTAAAAGGCGGTATTGGATAAAATTAACTTGAAAGATTGTACAAAATTTAGTACAATCTTTGTATACAAAATACATGTGGCAAAACAATACGGACAAAATAATGTCCGGTTCGATTGAAGGATTGAGGACAATATGGATAAATGTATCAGAAAAGCATATGCAAAAATTAACCTGGGACTGGATGTGGTGAGACGTCTGGAAAATGGTTATCATGAAGTACGAATGATCATGCAGACGGTAGATATCTGTGATGTGCTTACGCTGAAAAAAACAGAGTCAGGTATCGTTGTCACTACGGATAACGGAGAGCTTCCCACAGACGAAAACAACCTGATTTATAAAGCGGCAAAGCTGATGATGGATAAATACAACATTAAGCAGGGGGTACACATCCATTTGGAGAAGCATATTCCAATAGCCGCCGGAATGGCAGGAGGCAGTACGGACGCAGCAGGTACATTTATCGGTATGAATGAATTGTTTGCATGTGGTGCCGACGAAGAGCAGCTACGGGAATTGGGCGTGAAGGTGGGCGCAGATGTACCCTACTGTATCATGGGCGGAACCGCCCTTGCGGAAGGCATTGGGGAGAAGCTGACGAGGCTGTCCGGACCGCCTGCATGTTTTTTATTGATTGCAAAGCCGGATATCAATGTTTCCACAAAATATGTATATGAACATCTGGATGCGGAGGGTGTGGAACATCATCCGGATATAGACGGCATGATACGGGCACTTGCTGATAAAGATCTGACAGGGATCGTGGAACGTCTGGAGAATGTGCTGGAAAATGTGACCGTGAAAAAACATCCCATTATTCAGGAAATCAAAGATACCATGGTTCAGGCAGGAGCAGAAGGAAGTTTGATGAGTGGAAGCGGTCCTACCGTATTTGGCATTTTTACAGAAGAGAAAAAAGCAAAAGCAGCGTTTGATGCACTGGAAGCTAAACAGCTTGCAAAGCAGCTGTTTATTACCGGTTTTTGCGAAGGAGGTACTTATGCAGGATAATCTGTTTTTACAAATGAATGATTTTTTACCGTTGCGGGATGTAGTGTTCAATACCCTGCGTCAGGCCATTCTCACAGGGGAATTAAAGCCCGGTGAGCGGTTAATGGAGATCCATCTAGCAAATAAACTGGGAGTCAGCAGGACTCCTATCAGAGAAGCTATTCGTAAATTGGAGTTGGAAGGTTTGGTGACGATGATCCCCAGGAGAGGTGCGGAAGTGGCTCAGATCACAGAGAAGAGCATGAGCGATGTGCTGGAAGTCAGACGTGCCATGGATGCATTGTGTACAGAGCTGGCGTGTGAGAGAATTTCTGAAGAGGAAATTGCCGTTTTGGGGGCTGCCTGTGATCATTTTGGAGAAGCTGCAAAAACGAAGGACATCCGCAAATGTGCTCAGGCAGATGTGGATTTTCACGACATTATTGTGAGAGCTACCGGCAATAAGCGTCTTGTTCAGCTGATCAACAATCTGTCTGAGCAGATGTACAGATATCGTTTTGAATATTTGAAGGATGTCTCCAGATATGACAATTTGATTGAGGAGCATCGTGTGATTTATGAAAGCATTCGCAAACGTGATAAGGATGCAGCAAGGTCTGCCGCAGAATTACATATCGATAATCAGGCTAAAGCCATTATCCGACAAATCCGTCTGGATAAAGAAAGTAAAAAATAGTGTTCTGTATGAATAAAAACTTTGCCTCCGTCCATACTTACCATTGTTAAGAAGATGGAGGTATCGTATTGTGACGGAATGGAAGAAATGCAGAGCTGTATTAATGATCTGTGCCGCTCTCGGCTGGTGGGGGATATGGTTCCCGGAGCTGGCAGTTTGGGCAGATGCTGTGTGTGTGGCAGAGGATATGCGTGAGGAAACCTCTGTACAGACAGATGAAAAAGTGGTAGAATGTGATTCTGCCAGGGAGATTTATGACGGACTCCTGCAGGCGGATAGGGAACAGATTCAAGTAAGGAGCCGGTTGCTAAAGTTGCTGGAGCAGCATCTGAGGAAAAAATCGGAATAAGGTTTGCAGAAAAGAGGAAGGAAATGACTTTAGAGATAGATCATAGTATAGATGCCGGTGCGCCTGTAGGCGTGTTCGACTCAGGTGTAGGCGGACTGACGGTGGTAAGAGAGATCATGCGTCAGATTCCTAATGAAAAGATCATATATTTTGGAGATACGGCACGGGTGCCCTATGGCAGCAAGTCCAAAGAGACGGTTACCAGATTCTCACGGCAGATTGTACATTTTCTGCAGACTCACCATGTAAAGACCATAGTGGTGGCATGTAACACGGTCAGTGCCTATGCTTTAGAGGAACTGGAAAAGGAAATTGACATTCCCATCATCGGTGTAGTAAAGCCCGGAGCACGCATAGCAAGCGAAGTGACCCGGAACGGCAAGATCGGGGTAATTGCCACACCTGCTACCATAAGCAGTCATATATACAATCAGTACATAGAAGAGATCAATCCAAAAGTGACCATTTATGAAAAGGCGTGTCCATTGTTTGTGCCATTGGTAGAGGAAGGGCTGTGGATTGATCCAGTGACGGATGAAATTGCAAGAAGGTATCTGACAGAGCTGATTGATCTGGATATCGATACACTGATTTTGGGGTGTACCCACTACCCGCTGATCCGTTCCACATTGGGCAGGATCATGGGAGGAAAGGTAACACTGGTCAATCCTGCTTACGAGACGGCGATCCAGCTGCGTTCCCTTTTGCAGGAAAAAGGACTGCTCAATGAAAATCCTCCGAAGTTGGGGGAGAATCAATATCAGTTCTATGTCAGCGATATGGCGGAGAAATTTCAATTTTTTGCCAATTCGATCATCAAATACGGAATTCTTTCTGCAAAGAAAGTGGAGATTGATAAATATTAGGGCGAAGAAGTGCCGGTGTAGGTGGAAGCCTGTGCGGATGGAGGAAGAAAACACATGACGAAAGAAGTGGAAGTGTCAATATCGGGAGTCCAGAAATACGTGGACCATCAAGATGATGATTTAAAGACCATTGCGAAAGGAGAATATTACTATCGTAACGGTTGGCATTATATCTTGTATGAGGAACGTGCGGAAGGGTTCACAGAGGCCACCAAGAGTATGCTGAAGCTGAAAGAAGGTGTGCTGGAAATGACCAAAAAGGGATTGATCAATACCGGCATGGTCTTTGAGAGGGGCAGAGACACGGTGTCCCGCTACAAAACCCCCTTTGGGGAGATGCAGCTGGGAATTCGTACCAATGATCTGTGTGTGATTGAGGGTGACGATGTGATCCGGGCGAAAGTGTCATATGATCTGGAGGCTGAGGGCAGACATATGGCGGAGTGCGTGATTGAGGTTATGATAAGAGAGTACAAGTAGATTAAGATGAAAGGTAATGGTGTGGAGTATCTTTTGGGAGGTATTTCTATGGGAAGAGAAGTAGCAATTGGCATACAGAATTTTAATGAGATTATAGAAAATAATTGTTTTTATGTAGATAAAACTGCTTTTATTAAGGAATGGTGGGATAGTAGGGATTCCGTAACGCTGATTACACGTCCTCGTCGTTTTGGTAAAACTTTGACTATGAGCATGGTGGAACAGTTTTTTTCTGTAGATTACTCAGGCAGAGGCGATTTGTTTGAGGACTTATCTATATGGGATGACCAGAGATACCGTGAAATTCAGGGGACTTATCCGGTTATCAGCCTTTCCTTTGCCAATGTGAAGGAAAAGACATTTCAAAATACAAGGGATAAAATATGTCAGCTGGTGGTAAATCTTTATTCTAAATATGAATTTCTTTTAGAAACGGATATTTTAACCAAAAAGGATGAGGAGTATTTTCAGAGGGTATCTGTACACATGAGTGATTCGGATGCATCCTTGGCGCTTTACCAGCTTTCCGACTATTTATATCGTTATTACGGCAAGAAAGTCATTATTTTATTAGATGAATACGATACACCTATGCAGGAGGCATATGTGGATGGCTATTGGGAGGAGTTGGTGGCTTTTACCAGAAGTATGTTTAATGCCACGTTTAAGACAAATCCATGGCTGGAGCGTGCTATTATGACCGGTATTACCAGAGTGAGCAAGGAGTCTATTTTTTCTGATTTGAATAATCTTGAAGTTGTAACAACTACTTCAGATAAGTATGCAGAAGCCTTTGGTTTTACTGAAAAAGAAGTTTTTGCAGCATTGGAGGAATTTGGTATTTCAGAGAAAAAGCAAAAGGTAAAGGAATGGTATGACGGATTTACTTTTGGGCAGACGTCGGATATTTATAATCCATGGTCTATACTGAATTTTTTAGATAAACGTAGATTTTTGGCTTACTGGGCGAATTCAAGTTCCAATAGTCTTGTGGGTAAACTTATTCGTGAAGGCAGCAAGCGTACAAAGGCTGTCTTTGAAGCACTGATGAGAGGTGATCATATTTATCAGTCGATTGACGAGCAGATTGTGTACAATCAGCTGGATGAGACGGAAAGTGCCATATGGAGCCTGCTTTTGGCCAGCGGATATTTAAAGGTAATCGATTATGAAAAATATGAGGATGATGATGAGATTTGGCAGCCGAAGTATGAGCTTGCACTGACGAATTATGAAGTGAAAATTATGTTCCGAAGCATGATCAGTCGCTGGTTCGCCGATGCCGAAGAGAATTACAATGATTTTGTGACAGCGTTACTTTTGGGTGATGTAAAGGCCATGAACCGTTTTATGAATGACATTGCTCTGGAAACCTTTAGTTATTTTGATACGGGTAAAAGGAAATCAGGAAAAGCGGAGCCGGAGCGGTTTTATCATGGTTTTGTATTGGGGCTGATGGTGGAGCTTACCGGTCGCTATGTACTTACCTCCAACCGGGAAAGTGGTTTTGGCAGATACGATGTGATGCTGGAGCCAAAGTATGCAGTGGATGATGCAATCATTATCGAATTTAAGGTTCGTGACGAAGACGAGGAACAGACTCTGGCCGATACGGTAAAAGAGGCATTGAAGCAGATAGAAAAGAAGAAATATGAGTCTGTGCTTATTGCAAAGGGAATTTCGGCAGAACGGATTCGCAAGTATGGTTTTGCCTTTGAAGGAAAAAAGGTATTAATTGGATAAAATTAACACAAATCAGCCTGCAGATCAACGTCGACAGGCTGATTTAACTATTTCTCATACAAAAACTGTATTGCTTCCAATATCACATTAAAATCGATCTGACAGTCTCCATCCCAGATCGCTACCGGAATGATACTGTCAAAACCATAGATACTGTAATCATCCTTTATAAAATTATAAACAATGATTTTCTTTTTGTCCGGATCGATTAACCAGTATTCCTTTACACCTGCATTCGCATACTTATGCATCTTCAGAGTCATATCCTTCTTCTTGGTATAAGGGGAAAGGACCTCGACTACTAAGTCAGGTGCACCATAAACACACCGCTTTATAATTTTATCCCGGTCACATACCACTACCACATCCGGCTGAACCATAGTTCTGTTGTCGCAATCCAGCTGAACGTCTAAAGGAGATATCATAGGCATACATTTTCCCTTTTTAGACATTACGTAGCTCAACAGCTGTGCATAGAAATGGCCTGCAATAATCTGATGAATGGATGTAGGGGCGGCCATATCATAAATCACCCCATCAATCAACTCTACCCGCTGGTCATCCGGGATCTGATAATAGTCCTCTAATGTATACTCACCTTGTTTTTTAACCTGATACTGGAAGGCGGGTTCGCTGACCATAAAAGGATTCTCTTTTCTCAATACCTTCTCTAAAGCTAAGAGAGTATCATATCGCGGTGATTCCGTAATACCTCCTAAAACCTTCTGAACAGTTCCTACCGGGAGACCGGATAACTCTGCAATCTGTGCATAAGAATAACCTAACTCTTTTTTTCTTTCTATCATTTCTTTGATGGTCATATAACGTGTCCTCCCTTTTTTTGTATTATGTTATTATAAACAATACATAACCATTTGTCAATAAAAATATATCCATATTTTATCCGCCGGTGGCATTTGCAAATTTTCCTATTAAATGATGAAAAGAGAAATCTCAGCTGATACAGAATAAGGAATTAAAAAACAACTTCGAAAGCTTCATATGCTCCCGAAGTTGTTTTTTAATCCCTTATTTAATCGGCTTTGCACCGGCTTTTTCCTGTAAATTTTCAACAAACTTTTTGAATTTGCTCTTCTTAACAGGTGTGATTGTGTTCTTGCCATGCAGACCCTTTACGTCCATTACATAAATGCCGCTTACAACCGCTTTTACTTCTTTCTTAACGGGTACGATGTCAAAAATTCTTTCTTCACAGATCAGAGTCATGATCTGTGGGCCGACCTTTACTTTTACCACCGGCAATTTTGAACGTCTCATGTACTTGGGTGTCTGGTCAATGACCATCTGTGGAAGACCGGAATCTTTCAGTCTCATACGCTTCTTGTCAATAACCAGCATGGAAACAGTCTGTTTGTTTGCTTCCAACGCTTCCTGCTGTTCTGCCTGTTTCTTCTGTGCTTTCTTGCCTGCAAAATACAGAGCAACAATACCGCCAACCAGAAGTACTGCCAGAACAATCAATGTAATTTGTCCTGCTGTCACGGGAATCCCCTCCTGATTTATCCATTCTATTTCATAAAATTTATTGTAACATCCTTTTTCATATTAAGCAATAAACAAATCTTAATTTATGATTATTTAAGAGATTTTAGTTAAAGATTGTGGTATACTGGAAAGAGATTTAGGGTAAAAAGGAGGTGCAGACATAGAGATGTTGAACGGTGTGATGGATTTTCTGGCAATAGTATGGGATACCACCCTGCAGAATATAACGTTTATTAATCTTTTGTTCTGCATCGCCATTGTTTTTTTTGAGAGAAAGTCCCCTAAGAGTGTGTGGGCATGGCTGCTCCTGTTATATTTTGTGCCTGTAGTGGGATTTGTTTTTTATCTGCTGCTTGGTGCAGATATGAAGAAGCGAAAAATGTTTCGGATCAAAGAGGTGGAGGATCATATCAGTGAAGCAATCCGGCAGCAGGAGCAGCATCTGAAATCTCTGAATGTGGAGGAGTTTGATACAAATCTCAGTAACTATACGGATCTGGTCATGTACAATCTTCGTACCTCCGGTGCAGTGATCACCGGTGATAATGATGTGGAGATACTGACTGACGGAAATGTAAAGTTTGAACATTTGATAGAGGATATACGCAGCGCAGAGCATTTTATCCATATTCAATATTATATTATTAAGAATGATGTGCTTTTCGAACGAATTCGCAGGGAACTGGTCAAAAAGGCAGCAGAGGGTGTTGAAGTCAGAATATTGTTTGACAGTATGGGTTGCCGTACGGTATCTCACAGTTGCTGGAAACAGTTGAATGAGGAAGGGATCAAAACTGCAGAGTTCTTTCCGGCATTTTTTAAAAGGCTGCAGCTTCGAATCAATTATCGCAATCATCGTAAGATTGTGGTCATCGACAATAAAATCGGATATGTGGGCGGTTTTAATATCGGTAAGGAATATATCGGGCTGGATGAAAAGTTTGGATATTGGAGAGATACCCATTTGCGTATTCAGGGCAGCGGTATCTTAGGTCTGCATCTGCGTTTTATGCTGGATTGGAATTACGCGGCTCAGGAGAACCTGTTTGGACAGAGAAAGTATTTTGAGAAGGTATATTCCGGGGAAAGGGATAACTGTCTGATGCAGATTATTTCCAGTGGGCCGGATACCACCAGACAGATGATACATGATAATTATCTGAGACTGATTACGAAAGCAAAAGAACGAATTTATATTCAGTCGCCCTATTTTATTCCGGATGAATCTGTTATGGATGCGTTGATGATCGCAGTGCATTCCGGAGTGGAAGTGAATATTATGATTCCCTGTAAGCCGGATCATCCCTTTGTATATTGGGCCACTTATTCCTATATCGGGGATTTGGTTATGGCGGGAGCGAACTGCTATACTTACGACAATGGATTTCTGCATGCAAAGGGCATCATTGTGGACGGCAAGGTGTTCTGCTACGGCACGGCTAATATGGATATCCGCAGCTTTGCACTGAATTTTGAGGTAAATGCCATTGTTTATAATGAACGAAAGGCGAAGGAGATGGAAGAATGCTTTTTAAATGATCTGCAGTTTTGTACTAAAATTACCCGGAATATGTATGCCGGCAGGAGACTGTGGATTCGTATGAAGGAGCAGGTTTGCAGACTTATGTCTCCTGTATTGTAGGTGTTTGTGAGCATCTTCGGATAAAACAAGTATTTTACGAAAAAATGCTTTCCAATGAGCCGGATTTGTGGTATAAATGTTTGTATATGTGTATCATTTAGGGCTATATAGGGAAGCCCTGTATTAAATCATTTAGAAATGAGGAATATTATGAAGAAAATAGCTGTATTTTTATTATCAGCACTTATGGTGGCAGGTACCTTTACAGCCTGCAGTGCTTCTGATGAAGCGGCACAGATCCCGGTGGAGCAGTATGTTACCCTGGGAGCTTACAAAGGCGTAGAAGTAGTAGTTGAAAAGCTTGCTGCATCTCAGGAAGAAATTGAATCGTATGCATTTCAGATTTACAGCAGTTCCGTTACGGCAGATAACGGCGGTATAAAGGATCGTGCAGTTGAGATAGGAGATACAGCCAATATTGATTATGTAGGTAAGAAAGACGGTGTGGCATTTGATGGCGGTACCGCAAGTGGATACAATTTAGGCATTGGCTCAGGTTCTTTCATTGACGGATTTGAAGATGGACTGGTAGGCGTTAAACCGGGAGAAACTGTAGATCTGAATTTAACCTTCCCGGAAGGCTATCAGGCAGAAGATTTAGCCGGTCAGGAAGTAGTGTTTACCGTTACAGTTAATTATATCCTGCCTGCAGAGCCTGCGGATATGGAAGATGCAGTAGTGGCAGGTTTTTCCAATGAAGCTTACACCAATGTGGCAGAACTGAATTCCTATGCAGCAAACCTGCTGGAAGAGGAAAATACTGCGTCATGGGAAACAGAGGGTGAGTATGCAGTGTTGAATACCATCATCAGCAATGCCACCTTTAATGAGATTCCACAAGAGCGCTTAGAAGAGGCGCGGACATCCATTGATGCTACATTAAATATGTATGCGTCTTATTATGGATTGGATACAGCCACCTTTTGTCTGTATGCATATGGCATGGAAAAGGAGGCTTTTGTAGAAGCACAGGCGGAGAATTATGCCAAGGAGCTTTTGGTATATCAGGCCATTGCCAATGCAGAAAATTTAAATGTCTCTGACAAGGAACTAAAAGAGAAGTTGGAGCAGTATGCTGAGGAAGCTGGAGCGGAGAATGTGGAAGCGTATTTAGGAGAAAGTACGGAAGAAGATTTCCGGGAAAGTCTCATGGTTGAAAAGGTTTACAATTTTATCCAGGATAATGCTGTGATAAAATCAGAATAAAATGAAGAGAGGATAGGATTATGGAATTAACAGATATTAAAGATTTATACCGTAGTCGTGAAGAATATATCGGAAAGGAAGTTACCATCGGCGGATGGGTAAGAAATAACCGTGACGGCAAGAACTTCGGATTCCTTGTAATCAATGACGGCACCTTCTTTGAGCCTTTGCAGGTAGTATATACTGACAAATTAGAAAACTTCGATGCAATCTGTAAGACCAATGTAGGAGCTGCACTGGTAATCCGCGGAACCATCGTGGAAACACCTCAGGCAAAGCAGCCATTTGAAATGCAGGCAGAAGAGGTGCTTGTAGAAGGACCTTCCACTGCAGATTATCCTTTGCAGAAAAAGCGTCACAGTTTTGAATATTTGAGAACCATAGCTCACTTACGTCCAAGAACCAATACATTCCAGGCTGTGTTCCGTGTGCGTTCCCTGATTGCTTATGCGATCCACACTTTCTTCATGGAGAGAGGTTTCGTGTATGTGCACACGCCCATTATTACCGGCAGTGACTGTGAAGGTGCGGGAGAAATGTTCCAGGTAACCACTATGGATATGAACAACCTGCCTATGACAGAAGACGGTAAGGTTGATTTCAGTCAGGATTTCTTTGGTAAATCCACAAACCTGACTGTAAGCGGACAGCTGAACGTAGAAACCTATGCGTTTGCATTTAAGAATGTATATACCTTTGGACCGACTTTCCGTGCAGAGAATTCCAATACAACCAGACATGCAGCTGAATTCTGGATGATCGAGCCGGAAATCTGTTTTGCTGATCTGACGGATGATATGATGCTGGCTGAGAGTATGTTGAAGTATGTGATCCGTTATGTTTTGGAGAATGCACCGGAAGAAATGAACTTCTTTAATTCATTTGTAGATAAAGGATTGTTGGAACGTTTACACAACGTTGTTAGCTCAGAGTTTGCTCGTGTGACATACACAGATGCAATTGAAATTTTAGCGAAAAATAATGACAATTTCGAATTCAAAGTATCATGGGGCTGTGATCTTCAGACAGAACATGAGCGTTATCTGACAGAGCAGGTATTCAAACGTCCTGTATTTGTTACAAACTATCCGAAAGATATTAAGGCGTTCTACATGAAGATGAACGATGACAATAAAACAGTTGCAGCAGTTGATTGTCTTGTGCCGGGAATCGGAGAGATTATCGGAGGTAGCCAGAGAGAGGATAACTACGACAAGTTGCTTGCTCGTATGAAAGAGATGGGACTGAATCCGGAAGATTATGGATTCTATCTTGACCTTAGAAAATATGGTTCTACAAGACATGCGGGTTTTGGTCTTGGATTTGAACGTTGCGTTATGT
>JAZPYS010000124.1:0-6877 GCA_045544275.1 Acetatifactor sp.
CTACACCCTTAGCAGGGGCGCCTCTTCAGCCACTTGAGTATTTCTCCATGTTCTGAACAACGTCTCTACCAATATTTAATTAGGCGTCATTTGTGACGCATTTGTTATTATACATAACCTTATTATGTTTGTCAATCACTAATTTTATTTTTTTACATTTTATTTTTTACATTTTATTTTCGATCTTCCATAGCTAATGCTCTGCTTTCATCCTTATATAACTGTGCCGCCGTTTCATATAAATCGTTGCCTTGACTGTCAACAACAACAATTACAGGAAACTCCTTAACCGTAAGTTTCCGGATCGCTTCTGTGCCCAGATCATCATATGCAATGACCTCAGAGGCAATGATCGAACGTGACAGCAATGCCCCCGCACCTCCAACAGCAGCAAAATACACTGCTCCATTTTTTATGATAGCCTCTTTTACCACATTGGATCTTTTTCCTTTTCCAATCATACATTTTAACCCCAATTGCAGCAAGTCAGGGGTATATTTATCCATGCGGCTGGACGTAGTCGGACCTGCCGATCCGATAACCTTTCCCTCCCGTGCCGGGGATGGACCCATATAATAAATTGTGTTGCCGGACATCTCCAGCGGCAACTCTTCGCCTCTCTGCAATGCTTCATACATTCTTTTGTGTGCAGCATCCCTTGCTGTGTAAATGGTTCCCGTCAGATAGACATAATCACCTGCACGCAATTGCAAAAGTTCTCCGGACTCTACCGGTACCTTCAAATGCTTTTCCATAGACACCTCCTGTTATACTTCTCTGACAACATGTCGATTTACATGACAACAAATATTAACAGCCACCGGCAGTCCTGCAATATGTGTCGGGTATGTATTGATATTTACCGCCAGCGCAGTCACTGTACCCCCCAATCCTCCCGGTCCAATTCCGGAAGCATTTATTCTGTCCAATAATTCTTCTTCCACTTCCTTTATATATGGAATCTCTGAACGCACATCCACAGATCTGCTCAGTGCCTTCTTTGCCATCAGAGCACATTTTTCAAATGTCCCACCAATCCCTACACCAACGACCATGGGGGGACAAGCATTGGGGCCTGCATCTGCAACTGCCGTGAGCACCGCTTTCTTCACACCTTCTATGCCGTCTGACGGTTTCAGCATAAACACCCTGCTCATGTTCTCGCTTCCGAAGCCCTTGGGTGCCACTGTGACCTTCACTCCATCCCCCTGCACTATTTCATAATAAATAACTGCCGGTGTATTGTCGTTTGTATTGTCACGCATAAGTGGATCTCTGACAACCGACTTTCTCAGATACCCTTCAACATATCCCTGTCTGACCCCTTCATTGACAGCGGTTTCCAGGTCACCTCCCACAAAGTGCACACCCTGACCGATTTCCAGAAAAACCACTGCCATACCGGTATCCTGACAAATAGGAATCATATCCTTACCAGCAATATTAAGGTTCTCCTGAAGCTGCTCCAAAATCTGCTTTCCCAGAGGTGATGCTTCCCGCTCTTTTGCATTTTTCAGCGCACAACACATATCCGAAGACAAAACATGGTTAGCCTCGATACACATTTCTTTTATATTTTCTGTGATTATCTGAACATCAACACTTCTCATCACCGATCCATCCTTCTGTTTTATCTATTCTGAAAGCAGTCCTTTTATTGCATCCAATTCTTCGGCAGTAGGTTCTGTGGGGTTCCAGTTTATCTGCTGTCCGTCATCCTTGTAGCGGGGAATCAGATGCAAATGAAAATGAAATACTGTCTGTCCGGCAATCACCCCATTGTTCTGAACTATATTAAACCCATCACAACCCAGTCTGTCCGTCATCTTCTGAGCAAGCTTCTTTGCCAGCACGAAAACTTTTGCCGCAGTTTCATCCGGAAGCTCATATAAATTGTCAGCATGTGCCTTAGGCAGAATAAGTGCATGCCCTTTTGTTGCCGGTGCCAAATCCAGGATGACGTTGAAATCTTCATCCTCGTAAATACTTCTCGTAGCAAACACACCATTTGCCAATTTACAAAAAATACAATCATCTTTCATCATAAGTTATGCCTCTCAATATAAATTATTCTATAGAAAAATGTACCACTCCGGAGGCAGGTTCGTCAACTGGTTCATCTATATATAAATACACTTTTTCCAAAACGCAGTGTATCCTCCGACTCCAACTTACGCTTTTCATAGGGCTGCATTCGCAGGCCATTCTTGAAAGTTCCATTTGTGGAATTCAGATCCTCCAGATATATTCCGTCCTTTTCCTCCGCAAACCGGGCATGCACACGACTTGCTGAATAATCTGCCAAAGCGTAATCCACATCTTCTTTTCGCTTTCCAATCAAAAAAGGAAATTTGTCTAAAAGTGTCACCAACTCTCCTTTTTCGGTATACAATCCAGGAACTGCCCCTTCCTTTTCCTCTATATATATGGTTTTTCCAAATTCTTCTGCCAATGCATCTTTTACAATTGTTCTTTCTCCATATGCAGTCTCTTCACAAACTACATAACCGGCAATTTCCTGTCGCAATTCTTCCCTGTAACCATCCCTGTCATCCTGTTTTCTCCAATTTCGCCCAAATAAAGCCCTGATGCCCCTTTTTTCTATATCCGTCTGGATCATGGTATTCTCAGGAGATCTTTCTATTTGCCTTCCCACTTTTTCTTGACCTTCTGCTTTCGCATCATTCTGGTCTTCTTTGATTTCAGCCGCCATACTCTGCTCTGGAATTTTATTAAAATCTTCAAATATTTGCTTTTCCAGATAACAAGCTCCCACGGCAGCAAACTGTTCATACACATGATATACAAACTCAACCAACGGTGCATCTTCATAGTCCACCCTGTCCACCCAGAATTCCAAAAGCTTTTCAAATGTGTCTTCCGTTTCACGGCTTTCCACGCAATAGGGGATATACAAAAATCTGAAATCATTTTTCTCCAAGTCTTGATAAATATGCTCCGGACTCCAGAGGATATTTCTATCATCTAGCAAAAAACGATTTAATTCCTGTCTTAACCGCCGAATACTCCACAAAAATTTCTTCATCCATCCCCGGGATATACTCTTCTCTCCAAATAGTTGTTTAATATTCTGGCTGGACGAAATATCATAATATAAGTAGCTGCACCCGTCAATCTGCTTGCAGCTGCACGAAAGCAGATACTTAATCCCACCCCTAAACAGGATGCAATACTGGTACCTTTTACAATCAGCCTCATTTTCCAGCCCAATTCTTTCAAAATTTCTATTTAAATTTCTCACATATTCACTTCTAATCATTCTCTTCCCATCTCTCCTTAATCTGTTCTTTTAGCAAAGTCACCATACGTACATACTCCGTGGGTTTTAAACAGGCACATGACAGCGTCATTTCATATGACCTGCCCCCGAATTGAGGATATAGCACCTTTCTGTTAACCTTCACAAGATCCCCTCTGCTATTTATCTGTGCTGAAATCTCCAGTCCAAAAAAATACTTTTCAGCTTCTTCTTTATTTAAATTTGTCAAAATATATCGGTATATATCTTCCTCACATATCTCTTCTGCCGCCGGATTCATATTGATAAAACCTTCCACATACTCTTTCCATATAAGCAATCTGTATGCATTCTGTTCCCATATACATCTCTCGTAAATATAAATCAAAAGCATGATGATCAACAGGTAACATGCAAGCACAACAGGCATGACCAAAGCTGCCTCCACCGTAAAATAAGCCCCGCATTCCTTCTTATATACTCTTTTCGTTTGTTTCACTCTCCTCATCCTTTCCCCATATATACCACGATGGTTCCCAACAAGTAAAATGGTATGAAAGGAAAACAATAATCTTTTCCCTTTTTACTCACTGCCAACAAAATACCACTGTACACAAAAGACATTAATAATGACACCGCCAAAATAGCTACCCCATATTTTATGTCTGTCAACGCCCCAATTACTGTCAGTACCATTCCATCGCCGGCCCCCACTTTTCCTTTCAATATGAAGGACAACAATGTAAACAATATACCCGGCAGCATTCCCAAAAGGCAATCATATGTACCACGCCAAAGATCCATATCTTCTTTCCGAATTCTACTGCAAAGCCCCAAAACAGCGGCTGCTGCCAGTCCCATTATCAGCCAAGGAACCGGAATCTTTTTCTCCCGAATATCCCGATAACTGTATACAGCCAGCAAAAACAATAATATTATCCACATATTTTTTCACCACTCTTTTTACTTAATCCCGCAAACCACACCTGCTGCAAGGCCTATACGGTAATCCTTCATCCCATTCTACCGCCCGGACATCCTTGTATATAGCACTACAATTACGGACTATATGATATTTCTCTCCTTCACTTGTAACATACACCTGTTTCCCCTGAGGATTGTCTCCGCAGAGTTCACACAATGTATATTCTTTCCCTATTGCATTTTTCATTTCTTTGATCCGCTTAATCGGCACACTGTTTGTCTCATGATATATATACGAACAGTCCGGCGTTTCATGCCAGACATCCCCGTGAGCCGTAATATAAACATATTTGCACACCTTATCTGGGGCGGTCACATCATAGCCGGTCCAACACCGGGCATAATATCTGCTGCCCATTCTCCGGTATCCGAAAGGGAAAATTGATATCGGTGGTTCCACCTGATAAGTTACAATGATATCCACACATTCATCTTCATCCCTATAATCCGAGCGAAGATAGTTTAACCCTTCTGTACCATATACCAAAGGAGAGTTGTCCAAATACTCTTCCCCCAAAAATGCTGTGACCTGTTCATCCACAAAAAGATATGATATGCTCCAGTCCGGCAATTCTTCCACCACATCAGAAACAGTTTCCCCATATAGAGCGATCTGATTACCGGTGTTCCTCAGTGCAGCTGTCATTTTCCCATGTAAACGCAGCATTTCCGTCACCCCGGACAAATGCAAAAAGAAAAACAGAAACACCGGCAGCACCAATGCAGCTTCAACAGTCATGCTTCCTGCCGCCTGTCCGCCACCCACCGGGGAGATGCACCGGGACATCCCCTTTACGGATGTAAATAAGTTCTTATTTGTTTGGGAGAGTCGTTTTTGAATAAAAACCTTTTTATTCGCCGGAGAAGGCTTGAAATTATTGTATTTCGTTGTATTGCTCATCCGTAAAGGGGACATCCCGATCCACCTCCTTATCTATAACCTTTTGCATGTTTTAATTGATAGGTACATCCATATTCTGATTCTGCTGTGACTGCAGTCTCCAAATAGTCAATACAGCTGTCCATCCGGAAATACTGATTTCCCTCTGTCAAGCAGATATCCATTTCCATAATATCCATAAATCGATATGTAACCGTCTCCAAATCACAGAAATACAAGAATATTCTCAGGTAATCCTCATAACTAAGACCTTGTTCTGCCTCTTCATCGGCACTGCCTACATGAAAATCCAGTACACTGTCAAGATCGCTCTTCCATGATGTATCGTCCTTCAGCAGCGGCACTTTTCCACCTTTCAATAAGACTTCCGTGTCCCGCAGGCTTTCCAGACAGGACCAGGCAATCAGAATGATCCCTTCCAGAACAGGTTCTGCCTCCGGCACCAGCAGTGCCGCCGACAACACCGATGATACTGTGCTTATCATTTCCATTTTTTCAGAAGAAGTTAAAAGATACATAATATTGGCCGTCTCCCGTAGCCCACAAATAGCCGCTGCTGTCTGCCTCAGGTTATCCATATCAGCTGCATCACCAAACAGCAGGTACTCTATCTGGTAATCCAATCCCGACCCACTTCTGATATTTAGATAATTTCCGGCATACCGAAACAGATATTCCTGAAACAGCAATTTCTCATAAAGTGACATTTTTCCCTGTACATTAATATTGCCCTGATTGATCTGTCCCTCACGCCGCCTGGCGGATATGTACTGTTCCGGTACGATTGCCTTTTCAGACACTTCTGAAATACCTCCCGCAACCCATTTCAGCAGTCCTTTCCGCCTCTCACCAGTAATCTCCGCCACCGGATTTTCTACCGGTATTGTTACCCATGTATGGTCTTCCAATTGCTCCTTGCCCTGCAATGCCGACAGTTGATTTTCCACATTGGCAATTTCTTCCTCTATATTATTGGTCAGAAGACTTTTTTCCTCAACAACCCTGATCCAGTCCAGAATTTTATCCAATACACCAATTCCAAAATCGCTTCCCGCAGCCTGTATGGCCTGTTTCTGAAAAGTATAGCCGCCATTGTCCGTGGCCAACTCCACCCCCGTGATACGTATCAAAGGAAATTCCAGCTTCAATAAATCAAGATAAACACCCGACAGCAGCCCATCTTCGTCCATCCATCCCAGCTCTTTCCTGACGGATATATTTTTCTCCACATACTTTCTCAGATTTGCTTCTGTATTGTAATAGGAAGGCTGCTTTGTTCCATACGAACTGTCAATATAAAATAAATTGTATCTCTCCAGTACTTCCCTGTGATACTCCGCCAACACGCTGTTCAGAGCGATATCCACAATACATTCTGCCTCCAGTCGAACGGTGTTTTGCCTGGCTCCTTCTATCAACACCAGACACAAGGACAAAACAAGGGTCATGGTCAGGGACATGAAAATGCTCAGATATCCTTCCGCTTTGCACCTCATCTTAAATTCTGCCTGTCTGGGATGTTATCTTTGCGAAGATCGACTCTACCAGGTCTGTAATCTGGGATTTAAAAATAATAACAATTCCTACCAGACAGCAGATGATCAAAATCACTTCAACCGTTCCCATCCCATCACTTTTTCTGCAGCATACCGTCTGCAGCCAATCATTTATTTTTCTTCTCATAGTAAACCTCTCTTTCTTTCATCAAATACCTAAGCCGGAAAATGCCGGCA
>JAZPYS010000125.1:0-9177 GCA_045544275.1 Acetatifactor sp.
AGTTCTGATATCTGAAATTCAAAGTTCTACATTCAAATGGCGATTCTGCCGTTTTACACAGAAGTTTGAGAAAATTAAAATGGCAGAGGTTGTGATTCCCGGTATAAGTTTATATGTGTACCTCTGCGTAAGTAAGGAGGAAGGTAAGCAAGAATGATTCGCAGCAAAAAGCGTGAATAATAACCTGCCTAAATTTACAGTAGAAGACAAACTTGCACCTGCATTTACCGTGTGTCTGTACCTGGGAGAGGAACCTTGGGATGGCCCCAGATGTTTAAAGGATATGATGAATTTTGATGAGGAAGAAAACCGCTGGGAGAAGCTTTTTTCGGATTACCGGATGAATCTGATCTGCGTGAATGAAATAGAGGATTTTTCGAAATACCACACCTCATTAAAGTTACTATTGATGTTGTTGGCAAATCGGAACAGTAAAAAGAGAATGAAAAAGATGATGGAAGAGAATCAGGAATTTAAAAAAGTAGACAAGGAAACGGCCCGGGCAGCCGGGAAATTATTAGGTGTTACCCCGGAAATGGAAACAGCGCTTGAACAGGAAGGAGAGGAAACTGATATGTGTACAGGATTGAAAGAATGGCTGATGGATGAACGTTCTGAGGGAAGAGCAGAAGGAAGAGCAGAAGGAGAACGTTCGCTGCTGATTTTGCAGGTACAAAAGAAGTTAGACAGAGGAAAAACCTTGGAAGTGATTGCCGATGAAGTGGAACAGGATGTGGAAACCATTGCGGTGATTATTGAGGAGATAAATGAGATGAAGGGGAAGTAGACAGATTCTTTGGGGGCAGGGCAAAGGCCCTGCCTCTTCACGTTCTTTCGTTGCGTTATGCCAAAATCTGTGATAAAATAGATTAAAACTCTGAATACTATAGTCAGTACGAAATAGTAACAATTAAACAATGGGAGGAATGTATCATGTTAAGAATCGGAATGCTTACCAGCGGCGGAGATTGTCAGGCACTGAATGCTGCAATGAGAGGTGTCGTAAAGACGATTTTATGTAGCAGGAAGGATGTTGAAATCTATGGCTTTATTGATGGCTACAGAGGATTGATCTACAGCGATTTCCGTATGCTTACCGGCAAAGATTTTTCCGGTATTCTGACGGAGGGTGGAACGATTTTGGGTACATCCCGTACACCGTTTAAAACGATTCAGGAGCCTGATGAAAAGGGCATCAATAAAGTGGAAGCCATGAAACAGAATTATTACAAGCTGAAGCTGGATTGTCTGGTGATTTTGGGCGGCAACGGTACTCACAAGACTGCAAACCTACTGCGTCAGGAAGGGCTGAATGTGATTACACTGCCAAAGACCATTGACAATGATCTTTGGGGAACGGATATGACTTTTGGCTTTCAGAGTGCAGTGGATATTGCTACCAATGCAATTGACTGTATCCATACAACCGCTGCTTCTCACGGACGTGTATTTATTGTGGAAGTGATGGGGCACAAGGTCGGCTTCCTGACACTGAATGCAGGGATGGCCAGTGGCGCAGATATCATATTGATTCCTGAGATTCCTTATGATATTGATAAGGTGATTGAAAAGATTGAAGAACGTGATGCCAACGGCAGTCGTTTTACCATTATTGCAGTAGCAGAAGGTGCCATTTCCAAGAAGGACGCAAAGCTTTCCAAGAAGGAGTACAAGGAGAAAATGAAGAATTATCCATATCCTTCTGTGTCTTATGAAATTGCAGCACAGATCCAGAAAAAGACCGGTCGTGAAGTGCGTGTGACGGTTCCGGGACACATGCAGCGTGGGGGAAGTCCGTGTCCTTATGACCGTGTATTTGCAAGCCGTCTTGGTTCGGAAGCTGGTGCATTGATTCTGAAGGGTGAGTATGGATTCATGGTAGGTTACAAAAATCGTGAGATCGTAAAGGTTCCGTTGGAGGATGTTGCCGGCAAGTTAAAAATGATCGATCCAGATGCATCTATTATTAAAGAAGCAAAGATGCTGGGCATTTGCTTTGGAGATTAGTGCTAAGATAAGGAAGGATAAAAACACATGTCATATACAGCGCTGTACAGGAAGTTCCGGCCGGACACCTTTTTGGATGTAAAAGGTCAGGACCATATCGTAACAACACTGAAAAATCAAATAAGAGCGAATCGAATAGGGCATGCATATTTGTTTACCGGTACCCGGGGTACCGGTAAAACTACGGTTGCTAAGATTTTTGCAAAGACGGTGAACTGTGAGAATCCCACAGAAGAGGGGCCTTGCGGAGGCTGTCAGATCTGTCGTGCCATTGCAGCAGGCGCCAGTATGAATGTGATTGAAATTGATGCGGCCAGCAACAATGGCGTGGACAATATCCGAGAGATCGTGGATGAGGTGTCTTACTCGCCGGCCCAGGGAAAGTATAAGGTTTATATCATTGACGAGGTGCATATGCTTTCCATAGGTGCATTTAATGCTTTGTTAAAGACTCTGGAAGAGCCGCCCTCCTATGTCATTTTTATTCTGGCAACTACAGAAGTGCACAAGCTGCCCATTACGATTCTGTCCCGCTGTCAGAGATATGATTTTAAACGTATTTCCATCGATACCATTACATCCCGTATGCAGGAATTGACTGCGGCGGAAAATGTGCAGGTGGAAGATCGTGCATTAAAATATATTGCCAAGACTGCGGATGGTTCTATGCGAGATGCACTCAGCCTGTTGGACCAGTGTATTGCCTTTCATCTGGGAGCAGAGCTTACCTATGATAAAGTGCTGGATGTGCTGGGGGCGGTGGACACAGAGGTGTTCAGCCGGCTGCTTAGACATGTGCTTGACAAGGATGTGCTTGGCTGTGTATCATTATTGGAAGAAATTATTATGCAGGGCAGAGAACTGACACAGTTTGTGACAGATTTCACATGGTATCTGAGAAATCTTATGCTGGTGCAGTCTTCTGACAATTTAGAGGATGTCATTGATATGTCAACGGACAATCTCAGCAGATTGAAGGAAGAAGCACAGATACTGTCCATGAATCAGATTTTGCGGTATATTCGTATTTTTTCTGAACTGTCCGGGCAGATTCGATATGCCACTCAGAAGCGGATTTTAGTGGAAATAGCACTGATTAAGTTGTGTAAACCCAGTATGGAGACATCCTCTGATGCCTTGTTAGAGAGAATCCGTGATGTAGAAGATAAACTTGAGAATGGCGTTGTGATGGCTGCGCCCGCTGAAGGCCAGATGATGCCGGGCGGAGGGGCACCCACAGCTCAAAAGCAACGACCACAGCTGCCGAAAGCTATTCCTGAGGATATTAAGACCATTGTGGGGAATTGGCCCACCATTGTTGGGAACACCGATTATCCCATGAAGGGATATCTGAAAAATGCAAAGCTGAGCCTTGGTGGTGACAACAGATTACAGATCGTGTTGGAAGATGGACAGCCGTCGGATCATTTTACGGAGCACCCCGAAAACAAAGCCCGCCTGGAAGGGATTATCAGCGAATTCTTAGAGAAAGAAGTGGAAGTGACCATACAGGCAGTCCGTACAAAACGAGAGTTCCAGGACAATTTTGTGGACCTCTCCCAGCTGATTCATATGGATATAGAAGTAGAGGAATAAAAAAGAAAGTGAGGAAATAAACATGGCAAAACGAGGAGGTTTCCCGGGCGGAGCAATGCCGGGCAATATGAATAATCTGATGAAGCAGGCACAGAGAATGCAGCGTCAGATGGAGGAAGGACAGAAGGAACTGGAGACGAAAGAATTTACTGCCACAGCAGGCGGCGGAGCAGTTGAAGTGACTGTATCCGGCAAAAAGGAAGTGGTACGTGTAAAACTTAGCGAAGAAGTGGTAGATCCGGACGATATCGAAATGCTTCAGGATCTGATCGTTGCAGCAACCAATGAGGCTTTGAAACAGGCAGAAGAAGCGAGTACACAGCTTATGGGCAAGATGACCGGCGGGTTAGGAGGCTTTTCTTTCTAATGGATATGTATAGTGGTCATATCAACAAGTTAATAGAAGAGTTTTCGGCGTTGCCGGGTATCGGGCACAAGTCCGCCCAGAGACTGGCATTTCACCTGATCAATATGCCGAAGGAAAAAGTGAACAGGCTGGCAAACATTATGATGGAAGCCAGAGCCAATGTGCGTTATTGTAAGGATTGTTTTACATTGACAGACCGTGAAATCTGTCCGGTATGTGCAAATGAGCGCCGAAATCACAAATTGATCATGGTGGTAGAAAACACCAGAGATCTGGCGGCATATGAGAAAACCGGCAAATATGATGGTGTATATCATGTGCTGCATGGAGCTATTTCCCCTATGTTGGGAATCGGGCCGGGTGATATCAAGCTGAAGGAGTTGATTGCGCGGCTGCAGGGAGATGTAGATGAGGTGATCATTGCCACCAATTCCAGTCTGGAAGGTGAGACTACAGCGATGTATATCAGTAAGTTGATCAAGCCCACCGGGGTAAAGGTGACGCGTATTGCCAGCGGTGTGCCTGTAGGCGGGGACCTGGAGTATATTGATGAAGTGACGCTGCTTCGTGCACTGGAAGGAAGAATAGAACTATAATACAGGAGGTTAACATGGCACTGAAAAAGAGAAGTTTTGGAGTGACTGCTGAAGGCCAGGAGGTATATTTATATACACTGGAAAACAGCAATGGTATGAAAGCTGAAGTGACAAACTTTGGAGCAAATCTGGTAAATCTGCTTGTACCTGATGCAAAGGCCGAAGTGGCTGATGTGGTTTTGGGCTTTGATGATGTAGAAGGATACATGGTAAATGGTCCGTTCTTTGGGGCGGTGGTAGGTCCCAGTGCCAACAGAATCGGCGGAGCTGCTTTTGAAATTGATGGAGTGAATTACACATTGGCTGTGAATGATGGTGCGAACAATCTTCACAGTGACCGCGCACTTGGATATCACAAACAGATCTGGGATGTGGAAGAAGGCGATAATAGCATCACCTTCACCATCAAAGACACAGACGGCAATATGGGCTTTCCTGGCAATAAAGTACTGTCCCTGACATATATTTTGGATGAAGAAAATGCACTTACCCTAAAATATCATGGAACAAGTGACAAGAAAACAATTCTAAATCCTACCAATCATACATATTTTAATTTAGATGGACATAAATCCGGCAGTATTGAGGGGCATACCATTCAATTGAAGGCAGATTTCTTCACCCCCACCACTCCCGATTCTATTCCAACCGGCGAAATTATGGCCGTAAAGGGTACTCCTATGGATCTGACGGAGGAAAAAGTGATCGGACAGAACATTGATGCAAATTTTGATCAGCTTGCATGGGCAGGCGGTTATGACCATAACTGGATACTCGATGGCTGGGATGGCACATTGCGTGAGTTTGCTGTAGTGACCGGGCCTGTTAGTGGACGTAAAATGATCGCATACACTACTCTTCCGGGGGTTCAGTTCTATGCCGGCAATTTTATTGTACAGGAATTTGGCAAGGATGGGGCAGTCTATGGCAAGAGGAACGGACTTTGTCTTGAGACACAGTACTATCCCAATAGTATTAATATCCCTTCTTTCCCTTCATGTGTGTATGGAGAAGGCAGAGAATACGATTCGGTGACCGTTTATAAATTTGTGTAATTGTCATTGAAGGATGACATCCTATGTAAATAAGGAAATTGTCGAAGAGTTTTGCGGATTCATCGACAGAGAATGATAAAATACCTCGCACGTAAATGCTATATTAATTGCTGAAATAAGCTTTAGATAGATTCGTGGGAGGTATTTTTATGGAATTGCCAAGAAACATCACGCAGGTAGGGGAGACCGATAGAAATTGCAAGATATATGTGGAAGATTATGTGGTTTCCTACATGCGGCAGATGAACAAATTTGCAGAAGAAAAAGAGATTTCCATAGCACTGTATGGAAAAATGTCTGTAGAACAACAGATTACATATTGTTTTGTTTATGGTGCATGTATGGTGCAGTCGATTTCAAGAGAAGTTCGCCACTTATCACAGGCCCAGAATCAGGAAATTGAGCGCATGAGAAAGAAATATTTTCCGGAGCAGGATTTTTTAGGCTATCAGATTTTGAATGGAGATATGATTGAAGGTTTCCGCATATATGATCAGAATAGCTGCAGGTATGTAAAGGGGTACGCATGCTTTTTTGAAAAAAATGATACGATGTTGGCGTATATGCTGGAAGCCAGACTGGAAGAGGCTCAGCCGGAAAAGGTAGAACAGGATAAGTATGACATGGTAAAGAGACGCCAGGAGGAGAGACGGGCGCAATTTGAGGAAAGGCAGTTTGGTGGCAGACCTGTTGAAGAACAGAGAACGAGAGAAGTAAAGGCAAAAGATGGGAAGGAAGAGGAAAGTCAGACCAGATTCAAGCTTGTGCCCTTCACTGTGGCTGCGTTGGGGTGTTTGGTTGTGCTGACCTTATTGGGAAATGATAATGTACAGGAAAAGGTGAGCGGACAATTGACAGCATGGTTGGATTCGGTGAGTGAGTCAAAATTGGACAATGAGGCTGAAGGAGAGGGATTGCAGCAACCGGTGATTATCGTAGGACAAGAACAAACGCAAGAACAAAGCCAAGAGCAAGTTCAAGAAGAAATGCGAGAAGAAACCCAAGAACAGGTTCCTGAAGTACAGGCGGTCATGAGTACCCTTGTAACAGAGGACAAGCTGGCAGATGCTATTTTGGAGGAGAATGAAAATGCCGCGGAAAACACAGAAATGTCAGGACAGGAAACAACAGAAGCACCACTGACACCACCCCCGGTGGAGACCCCAGCACCGCAGGAATCCGCAGAGGAGAATGTACAGAGAATTGAAAGCTACGTCATACAGCCGGGAGATACATTAATCGCGATCAGCACCAGTATATACGGAAATGATGCTGCGGTTGAACAGATTTGTGCATTAAATAACATATCCAATCCGGACAATATTCAAATTGGTCAAAAAATTCTATTACCTTAATTGATTATGTGTTATACTTATAGAGATATATAAAAATGGACAGATACAAGGTTAAAAGAATTTGGGCAAAGATGAAAAAGAACATGAAAGAAAGAACAAAAGAAACGATAGAGACGAAGGAAAATTATAAAAAGAAAATCAGGAAGCATAAGATGGCGGCTGTTTACCGCTTTCTTCTTGTCACTGGGGTGCTGGCGATATTGGCTATTGTGGTTTATGTACAGTACAAGAACCATGTATATACAGATTATGAGTACCTTTCAGAAAAAACCATCAATCGGGTGGTGAATTCGCAAAGTGTACAATTGGGAGATTGCATTCTTACATATAGTAATGATGGTGCACACTGCACGGATATGAGTGGAGTAGAGGTCTGGAACCAGACATATGAAATGCAGAATCCTATTGTACAAATATGTGATGATGTAGTAGCGATAGGAGATTATAACGGCAGAGAAGTGTATGTATTGAATACGAAAGAAAAAATTTGCCAGATTAATACTACCATGCCGATTAAGAATATCGCTGTTGCAGGGAATGGGAGAGCTGCAGTGGAAGTCATCGACGGAAAAGAGACCTGGATATATGTATATGAGGATGATGGGACGGCATATTTTGAAAAAAAGACTACTATGAGCCAGAGTGGTTATCCTGCTGCATTCAGTTTATCACCGAACGGGGAGTTGTTGGCTATGTCTTGTATTTTCGTAGATGCAGGAATGGTAAAATCTCAGGTGGCATTTTATAATTTGGGGCCGGTTGGTCAAAATAAGGCTAATTTTGAAGTGAATGCCTATCCATATCAGGATGTCATTATTCCTTATATAAAATTCATGAATGATGATACCGTAGTAGCGGTTGGGGATGACAGAATGCTGTTTTATTCAGGGGATCAGATTCCTGCTTTCCGCACATTACATATGTTTGATGATGAAGTGCAGGGTGTTTTTCAGGATGGAGATCACTTGGGGGTTCTGTTTAGATCCGATATTCTGGAAATGCGTAATAAGATGGTTGTTTATGATGACAGTTCTGAAAAGTTGGGAACCTATTATTTTAACACGGCATTTCATGACATGGTGTTTACAAAGGACTATTTCGTAGCATATGGCAATACGGAATGTACGATCAGAACATATGATGATGTTAAAAAATATACAGGAGTATTTGACAAGACAGTAGATTTGATACTGCCTGTGGGAAAGGGACTCAGTTATAAGTTTGTAATGGTTTCCGGTAACACATTAAGTACGATACAAATGAAATAATGGGAGGGTACTGATGAATATTTTATTATTGGCAGTCATTGCTTTTGCAATTCTAAAAGTTGTGGATGGATATAAAAAGGGCATGGTCAAGGAAATCATTTCCTTTGTTTCGTTGGTGGTTATGTGCATAGTGGTACTTTTACTGGGTGTAGGACTTCGCAGTTATATGGAAAAGGAAATTATAGGTGTTGTAATTGCATTGTTGCTCTTGGTGATTCTGGGAATTGCACATCATGTCTTGAAAATAGTGTTTTTTTCAGCAAAGCTGATTTCCAAACTTCCTATAGTACATAGTGTTGATAAATTGTTTGGTGTGGTGGTCGGCGTGTTAGAGGTAGTATTGATCCTATGGACAATATATACATTTATTATGTATTTTGAAATGGGAATGCTGGGAAATCTGATGATTGAATATTCGAGAGATAGTGAAATCCTGACCTGGTTATACGAGCATAATATGTTAGCTGATGTAGTGGAGAAAGCTCTGAATAATATGATGTAAAAGCATATAAATTAAAAAATTAAAAACAAAAAATAAAATTTAAAAAAATGAAAAATGGGATTGACAAAATCTGCAAACTAAGATACAATTCATTTTACCGCACTTCACTAAGTGTTTGAACTTTTTGAATTGTGTTTCAAAAAAAGAAAAAAAAGGTGTTGACAAAGGCTTTTAAGTGTGTTATCCTATCAAAGTTGCCGATGCAACACAAAAGTGAACTTTGACAAATAAACAACAATGCAACCTTGAAAATTCTTAAGAGTAAACAGCATCAATGCTGCGGATCTGAAAGAAGATTCAAAAATTGAGAACAAACCAAAAACAGTAAGCCAGATGAATTTCTGGTTAGGACAACTTTTAACATGAGAGTTTGATCCTGGCTCAGGATGAACGCTGGCGGCGTGCCTAACACATGCAAGTCGAACGGACTA
>JAZPYS010000126.1:0-3158 GCA_045544275.1 Acetatifactor sp.
AGATGACAGAAGTAAGTGATAAGGAGGTTAGTGTATGAGAGTCGGAATGGGTTATGATGTACATCGTTTGGTGGAAGGTCGTGATTTGATCATAGGTGGCGTAAAGATTCCTTATGAAAAGGGTCTTTTGGGACATTCGGATGCGGATGTTCTGCTCCATGCTATATCGGATGCACTGCTGGGAGCAGCGGCACTGGGAGATATCGGGAAACATTTTCCGGATTCGGACCCTGCATATAAAGGCATTGATTCCAGACTTTTGCTGAAAAAGGTTGGAGAACTGATTGAAGAAAAGGGATTCCTGATTGAAAATATTGATGCTACGATTATTGCACAGGCGCCTAAGATGCGACCTCATATTGAGACCATGCGAGCAAATATTGCCAGCGATTTAGGGATTTTAGTGGAGCAGGTCAATGTGAAAGCTACCACAGAGGAGGGACTTGGTTTTACAGGAAGCGGAGAAGGCATTTCTTCTCAGGCAATCTGTCTGCTGAACAGTCCGTTTAACTTAGTAGCGGAAGGTGTGCAGGCGGCGAAATGCTCCGGATGTGCCGGATGCAGCAGATAGACGGAAAATTAAGTGATTTTAGAAAAAGTAGGACACCCAGAGGATTCGATGTCCTACTTTTTGCATGATTTTAGAAAAAAGTAGGATACCCCGAGTGTTCGATGTCCCACTTTTTGCGTGATTTTGGAAAAAAGTAGGACACCCAGAGCATTTGATGTCCTACTTTTTGCATGATTTTTGAAAAAAGTAGGACACCCGGTGCTTTCGATGTCCCACTTTTTGCGTGATTTCGGAAAAAAGTAGGATAGTCTGAGGACCCGATGTCCCACTTTTTGCGTGATTTTTGAAAAAAGTAGGACACTCAGAGAATCAGATGTCCCACTTTTTTCACGTTACTGTCACACAAAGTGCATAAAAGACAGTAGCAATCCGGCGTTAAATGTGATAATATAAAAATATTCATAAACAGCGTTTCACACTGCATGAAGGTCAATGGCTAATGGCGAATGGAGAAGTATAATGCAGAATAAAGATTGGATGAAAGCAGGTGAAGATATCCTGCATTCTGTGATAGAGGCAGTTGAGCAGCAGGATTTTTCCGGTTTGAGCAGAACGATTGAAAACACAGTCAACGATACGTACAATGCTACTCAGAAATGGTTGAAGGAAAAACAGATCAAAGAGGCGGCAAGGCAGGAGCAGGAACTGCGACAGCGCAAAGAAGCCACAACTGCAATGCAATTATATAAGAAAAATCCTCCGGGCACCTATTCCGGTGTGGTTTTTCAGGTATTGGGAATTGTGGGCATGTCCATTTTCGGTCTGGCCTCATTTGTGTTAACGACGGTAGGGCTGATGACCGGCGTTTGGGGCGTGTGGCTGGCGAATCTGATTACAGGAGGTTTTTTTGCGGGAAGTAGTATCATGCTTTCCTGCGGCCTGAAAATAAAGCGTCGAGTAGCTCGTTTTAGAAATTATGTGAAGCAGGTAGGAGCAAAGCAATATTGCAAAATTGAGGATTTGGCTGCGGCAGTAGGGAAAAAGACAAGGTTTGTGGAGAAGGAAGTACGCCACATGATTGAGAATGGATTTTTTTTGCAAGGACATCTGGATCATGGGGGGACTACACTCATTACCAGCAACGATATGTATGATAAATATCTGCAGGCGGAGAATTCTCGCAGGGATAGAGAAATCGAAGCAGCAAAGCAGGCATCGATTGAATCCCAGAATAAGATTTATCCGGAAAAGGTGCAGGAGATTCTGAAGGAGGGAGAAGGATATATCCGGCACATTCATGCGTGTAATGATGCCATCCCCGGTGAAATCATGAGTCAGAAGTTAGAGACCTTAGAAAATATCATGAAGCGGATTTTTGAACAGCTGAAGAAGGATCCCGAGAGCTGTGATGACCTGCAGAAGTTGATGAAGTATTATCTTCCTACCACCACAAAGTTGATTGATGCCTATCGGGAAATGGATGAGCAGCCCTCTTACGGCAGCAATAATATAGAAGCCACAAAGAAAGAGATCGAAAGTACATTGGATGTGATCAACAATGCCTTTGCAAAGCTTTTGGATGATATGTTTGAAGAGACTGCGTGGGATATTTCAGCGGATATTTCCACCATGAAGACTATGCTGGCAAAGGAAGGGCTGACCGGTGAGAGGGATTTTAAATTGAATTAGGAGCGAAATTCAATAATATATATGTGCACGCAGTAGTGCAGGAACGGAGGAATATATGGAATTAGAAAATATGATGGAAGCAGAAGTACCTACCCTTTCCTTTGATGTGGTGGAAGAACCGGCAGTACCTGTGGTTGTTGAGAAAGAAGTGCCTCAGGAAAGCGATGTGCTGGCACAGGCCCAGCTTTCAGAGGCTGAGAAGCAGATGGTTAAGAATTTTGTGGAAAAGATTGATCTGAATAATACCAATGCTGTGCTTCAGTATGGTGCAGCAACCCAGAAAAAAATGGCGGATTTTTCCGGCAAAGCCCTGGAAAATATCAAGTCCAAGGACTTGGGCGAAGTGGGTGATATGATTGCTAATCTGGTAACAGAGTTAAAGAGCTTTGATGTGGAAGAAGAGACCGGCATCATGGCATTCTTCAAAAAGAAGGCTAACAAGATCACATCCTTGAAGGCAAAATATGATGAGGCAGAAGATAATGTGACGGCTATTTCCGAGGCATTGGAAAGTCATCAGGTTCAGCTTATGAAGGATGTACAGTTTTTGGATAAATTGTATGGTATGAATTTAGGATATTTCAAGGAAATCTCCATGTATATTTGGGCCGGCAAGGAAAAGTTAAGTCAGGTAAGGAATACGGAACTAGTGGAGCTGCGTGCAAAAGCTGCTGCATCCGGACTTCCTGAGGATGCCCAGATTGTGAAAGATTATGAAAATATGTGTGACCGTTTTGAAAAGAAGATCAATGATTTGGAATTGAGCCGTATGATCTCTTTACAGACTGCCCCCCAGATTCGTCTGGTGCAGAATTCTAACACTGTAATGATCGATAAGATTCAGTCTACCTTGGTAAATACCATTCCTCTGTGGAAGAATCAGATGGTAATTGCACTGGGAATACAACATTCCACCGAGGCTGCAAGAGCACAGCGTCAGGTTTCCGATATGACCAAT
>JAZPYS010000127.1:0-11058 GCA_045544275.1 Acetatifactor sp.
ATCTTATTTCTTATTTTCAGTTATATCTTTTGGTGCAAAGCGTTTTGGGAAGAGCAGCTGCAGGAAGCGTTTTACCACTCCGATAAACCATTTCCATACTATAGCAAGCCCCATCATCCAGAAGCTAATGCAGATTCCATAAAGAGTTCCACGTACCATTGCGTTTAAGATTTCAGTGATGATTTCAATTGTCATATTATTTACCATGCCTTTCTATGAGTGTGGGCGGCAGCAGTACCGCCACCCGTGAGATTGTCAATTAATTATGAGAGGAAGTCATCATCATCCTCTGTATCGAAGTCATCCTCAGCTCTTGCCTTACCGCCGAGAGGTTCACCATCGGAAATCTTCTGTAGGTTGTTTAAGCCGCAAGCAATACCACGGTTACCATTGTTGTTGAAAGCGTAAAGGCTGATGGATGCTCTGCCATAAACACCAGAATATACTTCACTGCGTTCCAGAATCGGATTTCTGTCTGCATCCACAATGCCAGGAGCAGTGGCAGAATTTGCGTTGATAAAGTAGCAGTTCTTGTAGGCTTCGTCATCTGGACGTTCTGCGTCACCATCTCTGAGAGGTGTCTTTATTACGGAAAGAGCGGGAACGGATTTGCCATTGCCTTTGAGTTTACTCTGACCTTCTTCGTAAGCTGCCTGGATAGCGGCTTTGATTTTTTCTACGGTCTTGGTGTCAGACTTAGGAATGATGAGGCTGACGCTATACTTTGGTGCGCCGCCGTTGATGCTTTTGGCATCCCATACATTGGCATAAGACCATCTGGTCTGTGGACCTGTAATTACTTTTGTTGGATTTACAATTTTACTCATTTTCGTTTTCCTCCTTAAAATCGTCGTTGGCTGTATTTAGTGGTGCACGTTTGTCTGATTCCGGCACCAGTGTAGGTTTGCCCTGGGGCTTGATCACAAGGGATCCCAGGAGTTCTTCAAACTTCTTTTTCCCAAGCATGCTGGTCATGGCTGTGATACCGAGAAGTTTCTTTTCATAAGGGTCATATCCGGCATTGATTATGGTAGCGGCTACGGCTGCATCATCCGAATATTTTCGGTTGGCTTTGCCTTCCACTACTTTGAAGCCGTCATAGGTGACACCGGAAAGCGCTTGTTGTAAGGCGTATTCTTTAATGTCGTTTGCCCATGCGGTCAGGGAGTCTGCTTTGGCAAGGATTGCAGCAATTTCAAGCTTGTCCAAGGTGTCCGGCATTGCAAAATCATATTTAGCAAGCTCCAGATTATGTTCTGCACGTTTTCTACAGGTGGCTTTCACTTTGCAGAACTGGCAGTGATCACCGGCTGCAAATTCGCCCTGTCCGGTCATAGCAAGAGCAGCAGTAGGTGCAAGAGTGTTGCCTGCCCAAGAAAGAAGTTCTTCTTTTGTGCATTCATAGGTGCTGACGTTATCACGCCTTGGCTGGAAGATGGTCATGCGGATGTTGCTGATATCGTAGATGCCATCGAATAATTCCAAGGCACCCAGTGCATAACACATCATCTGTGGATTGTGGTCTGCTTCTACTAAGATTCCAAGTCCATGCTTGTAATCAATGATGTGCAGAATGTCATCAGCTACGATGACGCAGTCACCGGTTCCGAATCCGTCCGGTACCCATCGAGAGAAGTCAAGTCTCTGTTCCACCATAATCTGTGGATCGGGACAGGTCTGTCTGATGGCTTCCAGCTGTTCCATTACATAGGAACAATATTCTGTTGCACAGTTTTCCATCTCCTGGTTGTAGTAGTCCAGGTTGGGTACCGGATCAGGAAGTTTTTTCCCAAGGGCTGTCAGCACTTTGTATTCACATAAGGTGTGAGCGTCCGTTCCCTCTTTGGCATAGGGGCTTGTCTGGTCCGGTGTTTCTGCACAGAGCCTTGCAGAAGGCGGGCAGGATAACCAGCGGTGGCTGGATGAAGCGGAGAGGTATGCGTGTTTACTCATGGGATAACGCCTCCACTTCTTTTAAGACAGTTTCATAATCTGATGGCTGAATGGCAGAAAGCTTTTCTGCACCGTGGCTTATTAAGATTGCCTTGATTTCAGCTGTGAATCCTTCTCTGGATTTCTCTGCAAGTTTTGCTCGAAGATCCGTGAAGGAAAGTGGTGTTTCCGACTTATCAGGGAGAGCAGCAGGCTCTTCTGAAAACATGCTTTTCATTTCTTTTGCTATCTCTAAGATGGCTTCACTGTGTTCGATGAGTCCACTTAAGAGAATTTCGAGATTACTCATTTTGCTCATTGGGTTCTTCTTCCTTTGTCTCTTTTCTCAATTTTTCTGCCAGAACTTTTGCTACTACGCTGATAGCGATAAGGGTATCAATCGCTTCTGCATTTGCCTGGCGTGTTTCTTCACTCATATCTGTCTGCATCTGCAGCACCTCCATTTCCGAAGCACTTTCTGCGCTTCTGTTTATGTAAGGAAAGTTGGTTGGCGTTTGACCAATCTGTTTTAAAAATTTTTGGAAGCCGTTTGCCTTACATCTGTGTAAGGAATCTGGGAGCTGGTTAGACCAACCGGCCAAAGAAGAAACTTTTCGCACGCATATAAAAGGAAGGAAAGAATTTTGATGCTTTGCGTTGGTCAAAGTCGGTAGTTCTTTCCTTACAGAAGTGGGAGGATTTTGTGTCCTTACTACTTAGATGCAGGAGGGAAAAAGATGCAGTTGATAATTTACACAGCAGACTGCACGGGAAATGCGAAAAACTGTAAGTATCCGTATAGAGCGGTTGTGACAAATGCGGATGAACTGCAGGATGCTGTAAGCAGAGACCATGTGTGTGCAGAGTATCAGGGCAATTACAGAAGTGTGGATAATTTCATTTCTTCTAATGTGGTTGTGATGGACTGTGACAATGATCATTCCGAAAATTCGGTAGATTGGATGACACCGGAGAAGCTGGAAGAAATCTTTTCTGATGTGGTTTATGGATTGGCACCAAGCAGACACAATCTGATTGAAAAGGATGGGAAGGCGGCGAGGCCGAAGTTCCATGTTTACTTTGAGATTGAGGAAGTAAGGGATGCGGGAAAATATGCAGCTTTAAAGAGAGCCATTCATAGGGAGTATCCATTCTTTGATGGCAATGCTTTGGATGCAGGTAGATTCCTATTTGGTTCTAGTGCCGGGGATGTAGTCTGGCATGATGGTTGGATGACCATTGATGCAGTAATCGGTCCGATGGAAGAAGAGGAGGATGATTATTCATCATCCGGTGTGATTCCGGCAGGACAGAGAAATAATGCCATGAACTTGTTTGCAGGGAAGGTGTTAAAGCGGTATGGAGAAACGGAGAAAGCTTATCAGGTATATCTGGAGAGAGCGGCGAAATGTGATCCGCCGTTGGAAGAGGATGAACTGAAAACCATTTGGTACAGTGCACTGAAGTTTTATCGAAAAAAGGTAAAGACAGATGAGTCCTATGTGGCGCCGGATGCCTACAATGATGAGTTTGCAGTGGAGTCCTTGAAACCAGAAGATTACTCGGATATTGGACAGGCCAAGGTGGTTGCCAGGGAATATGGCGATGAATTGAAGTATACAGATGCCACTGATTTTCTCAGATATAACGGAGAGTACTGGATGGAGTCAAAGCAGCAGGCTGTGGCAGTAATGGAGGATTTTCTAGATTTGCAGTTGGCGGATGCATTGACTCAGTTCGAGGCGGCAAAGAAGGCGCTGATGGATGCTGGTATTGATGAGAAGATTGTGAATACCGGTGGTAAGGCATTGGAGAAGGTAATTGAACCGGAAATGTTGAAAGCATATTATGCCTATCTTGCGGCGAAGCAGTATGTAGCTTTCGTTATGAAAAGAAGGGATATGAAATATGTGACCTCAGCATTGATGGCGGCTAAGCCCATGCTTGCCATTGATGTCAGTGAACTGGATGGGAATGAGTTCCTTTTGAATGTTCCTGGTGCCACCTTTGATTTGAGAGATGCTTCATCAAAAGAACCGGAGGCAGAGGATTATATTACGAAGCAAACGTTGGCAGCTCCGGGAGATGATGGGATGGATAAGTGGCTGGAGGCATTGGACTTGTTCTTTTGCAAGGATCAGAGTCTGATTGATTATGTACAGCAGATTGTGGGAATGGCAGCAATTGGTAAGGTGTATATGGAAGCTCTCATCATCGCATATGGGGAAGGAAGCAATGGTAAGTCCACGTTTTGGAATTCTATCTCCAGAGTGCTTGGTTCCTATAGCGGTAATATTTCTGCAGATGCGTTGACTATTGGATGCAAGAGAAATGTGAAGCCAGAAATGGCAGAACTGAAGGGCAGAAGACTGGTCATTGCGGCGGAACTGGAGGAAGGTCAGAGGCTGAATACTTCTGTTGTAAAGCAAATTTGTTCTACGGATGAGATTTATGCGGAGAAGAAATATAAGGATCCGTTCAAATTTACACCGAGCCATACTGTGGTGCTTTATACCAATCATCTTCCGAGAGTTGGTGCCAATGATAATGGTATCTGGAGAAGACTTATCGTGATTCCTTTTAATGCCAAGATTGAGGGCACCGGTGATGTGAAGAACTATGCGGATGAACTGGTTAGCGAGTGTGCACCTGCCATTATGAAGTGGATTATCGAAGGTGCCAAGAAAGTGATTGCGGCGAAGTATAAGCTGAAATTTCCAAAGTGCGTGGAGGAGGCAATCAGCAGATACCGCGAGAGCAATAACTGGTTCAGTCTGTTTGTGGAGGAGTGCTGTGAAGTCGGAGAAGGTTATGAGCAGAAGTCGGGTGAGTTTTATCAGGAGTATCGTGCTTTTTGCTTGAGAACCGGTGAGTATCCGAGAAGTACCACTGATTTTTATGCTGCGGTGGATGGTGCAGGTTATGCACGGCGTAGGACGAGAAAAGGTTTCTCTATTAACGGAATCCGTTTGAAAAATGAGGATTTTGTGGATTAGAGGGGCGTTTCTTGTGAAAAGTGTGTATGTCGTTAAGGTCTATATAGAAAAGTCTTTATAGGTGGATTTTTAAAGTGAGAAAAGTCTATAAAGAAGTTTTAGAATAGACCTTATCGACCTGCACGCCATAAAAAATTGATGGAGGTGCGGGATGCGTGAAAAAGTGATAGAGCAGAAATTGGTATCGGAAGTAAAAAAGGTAGGAGGGATTTGTCCTAAGTGGGTAGCTCCCGGATTTGATGGGGTGCCTGACCGGATTGCAATGTTTCCTGGTGGGAGGATTGCTTTTGTGGAAGTGAAGGCTCCAGGAGAAAAGCCACGGCCATTACAAAGGGCAAGGCATGAGCTTTTGAGAAAACTGGGCTTCCGTGTGTATGTTTTGGATGAGATAGAGAAAATCGGAGGAATGATTGATGAAATACGAACCACATGATTATCAGCAATATGCGATTGAATATATCAGGACACATCCGGTGGCAGCAGTGCTTCTGGACATGGGACTTGGCAAAACAAGTATTACTCTTACTGCATTAAATGACCTGTTGTTTGATTATTTTGATGTACATAAGATTCTGGTGATTGCACCGCTTCGTGTGGCACGAAATACCTGGTCAGGAGAAATTGGTAAGTGGGAACATCTTGAGGATTTACATTATTCGATTATTGTTGGTACGGAAAAGGAAAGAAAAGCGGCATTGGAGAAGCGGGCGGATATCTACATTATCAACAGGGAGAACATTCAGTGGCTGATAGAGAAGAGTGGATATTTGTTTGATTTTGATATGGTGGTAGTGGACGAGTTGTCTTCCTTTAAGAACCATGATGCAAAGAGATTTAAGGCGTTGATGAAAGTAAGACCGAAGGTAAAAAGGATTGTGGGGCTGACCGGTACTCCATCCAGTAATGGACTTATGGATTTATTTGCAGAATTTAAACTGCTGGATATGGGAGAGCGGCTTGGAAGATTTATTGGAAGCTATCGGGTGAATTATTTTAAGCCGGATAAGATGAATGGTCCGATTGTCTACAGTTATAAGCCACTGCCTGGGGCAGAGCAGAGAATCTACGATGCCATTTCGGATATTACAATTTCTATGAAGGCTACAGATCATCTGCAGATGCCGGAACTGATTAGTTCCAGATATGAAGTGCAGATGGATGATAAGGAAAAAGAGAAATATAATTCCATGAAAGAGCAGTTGGTACTATCTCTTCCAGAAGGAGAAGTTACCGCAGCAAATGCGGCTTCGTTATCAGGGAAGCTTTTACAGATGGCAAATGGTGCAATCTATACAGATGATGGAGATGCAACATTGATACATGACAAAAAGTTGGATGCTCTGGAAGATATGATTGAAGCCGCTAATGGAAAGCCGGTGCTTGTGGCTTACTGGTTCAAGCATGATCTGAAAAGGATTATGCTTCGGCTGACAGAGAAGAAGATTTCGTTTGAGAAGCTTGATTCTGATTGTAGTATTGAAAAGTGGAATAGGGGAGAAATTCCGGTGGCGTTGATTCATCCGGCATCTGCTGGTCATGGTTTAAATTTGCAGAGTGGAGGAAATACCCTTATCTGGTTTGGGTTGACATGGAGCTTGGAGCTGTACCAGCAGACGGTAGCCAGGCTCTGGAGACAAGGTCAGACTGCCGGAACTGTAGTGGTGGAACATATTATTACAGAAGGTACCATTGATGAGCGTGTCATGAAGGCATTGGAGATGAAGGACAATACCCAGTCGGCACTTATCGATGCAGTGAAAGCAGAGGTGAGAGTGAATGTCAAGTAAGAATCTGGCGGAGAATCCGTATGAGAAGTTGGCCAATGCAATTGTCTTGCAGGCAGTTTCGGATTATAGAGCAGCATTAAAAAAAGTGAAGAAGAATCCTAAGAACCGGGAGGCTATAGAGGGTGCGTTGCAGTTGGAAAAGTTCTTTCGGTCAGAATGGTATCAGGTACTGACATCTGTGGATGGGGAGTACCTGATAGACAGGCTTCGGAAGGAAGTAGCAGAGACAAAATAAGAAAATCAGAGTCAATCCGAGGGAAATAAAATTTTCAATCGGAGGTAGATTATGAATCAGCATCAGACACTGGTGAAGAATGAACTTATGAAGGCATTCAGAATAGAGCAGGATATCAATAACAAGATGGAGCAGATTGTTTCTTTGAGAGAACTGGCAACCAAAGCAAGTAATGTTTTGAGCAATATGCCGGGAAGTCCCAACAGAAACATTCATAAGACAGAGAATATTATTGTTAAGTTTATTGGTATGGAAGAGGAACTGAAAAAAGAAATCAATTCTCTTCTGGGAACAAAACAGTATGTAAAGGATTTAATTAGCCAGGTAACAGACAGAGAAGGACGTATTATCCTAGAGCAAAGATATTTGCAATATGATAAGTGGGAAGAGATTGCAGGAGAGATGGGTTATACCGTGAGGCAGATATTCCGTATTCATGATGCGGCACTTATGGAAATTAGTATTTCTGAATCATGTCATGGGATGTCATAGAATGTCACACACCATATATGTTATTGTTATACTAGCGAAAGAGAAAATGATGAGAGGCCATTGTGGAGAAATCTGCAGTGGCTTTTTCTATGGAAAGAGGTGAATCGGATGCCAAGAAAACCAAAGCGTCCTTGTTCTCATCTAGGTTGTCCGAATTTGACGGGAGGAAGATTCTGTGAGGAACATGGGAAATTGCACAATCAGAATTACGAAAAGTATGAACGTGATAGGTCAACTAAGCGTCGGTACGGAAGATGTTGGAAGCGTATCAGAGATAAGTATGTATCACAGCATCCGTTCTGTGAATTGTGTTATGAGAAGGGAATATTAGTGGAGACTGAGGAAGTCCACCACAAAAAGAAGTTAAGTGATGGTGGCACACACGACAGAGATAATCTGATTGCGTTGTGTAAGTCGTGTCACTCTAAGATTCATGCACAGCAAGGTGACCGGTGGAGTGGTGATAGAACCTATTCCTATTAGGGTAGGGGGAGTCAAAATCTCTACAGTCTTCCCTATAGGGGAACGACGCGGGGGTCTTGTGTGTAAAATCGCGAAATGGATGACGGGGGTATAAATACCATTTTTATTGAAAATCAAGAAGAAAGATATTGTTTCGAGCAAAAAGTCAAAAATAAAATGATATTTTGCCTGAAATGTGATGCTATGTTTAGATAGTAGTCAAAAACAGAACCTTGCCGAATGAAAGTAATAAAGAAAGTCAAGAAAATGTTGACTTTTAAAGTCCGCCTGAATATAATGAAAGTGTATAAGGGAGAATAATACTCTAAATTATGTTGGAGGTAACTGTGATGGTAAATATGAATGAGATTATCAGTAACAATATTATAAATAGTATGAAGCAGAGTGGAAAAAAGCAGATTGACCTCGCAGGTTATCTGGGTGTGTCTAAGCAGATTGTAAGCAAGATGCTTAGTGGTGCAAGAATAATCAATGCGATTGAACTGCAGAAAATATCGGAATTTCTTAGTGTTTCCATGGAAAGCCTGGTTAAGGTTCCGGAGGTTATTCCAGAAACAAATGCAGTAAAAGCATTTATGGGTAAAGTGGAGTCTATGGAAGCAAAAGAAGGACTGAAAATTGCAGATGAGATTGCAGATCTTATTTGTTTTTATGCACGTACTCGTGAAAATGCTGAGGAAATGATGAAGCCATGGGAGGCGTAAAGTTATGTGCCGAGTTTTGGATAACAGTCTGTTTGTTAGGGACAGAAAAAAATACACAAAAATAAGTGAATGTGCTACAAGCTTCAATTCACTTTATAATAAAAATAACATTATCCAGGATGATATCTTTAATGTATTGGAGAATTATGTGGCGCGTCACGATATGCCATTTGATATGTTGAGATATCCGATTGGAGATGCGGAATTATGTGCATGTACATTTATTCGCCAAGGTCGTATGTTTGTAATGATTAATTCATCACTGCCATTATCGAAGCAAATCTTTGCAGCAGCACATGAGTTGTATCATATTTATTGTTATTTTGAAGAAAATGATCCGATCTTATTGCAATCAGGTTCAATTTTGGAATCGGATACTATAGATGAAGAAGCAAAAGAGATTGAGGATATGGAAGCAAATGCTTTTGCTGCGATTTTGTTGGCACCGAAGGATCGACTTGATGAACAGACAGATGTGTACAACTTATCCTATAAAAATATATCTGTGCAAACAGTTCTCAAAATAATGGATATTTTTGCAATTCCATACAAGGCAGCAGTGCTTCGTCTTTTGGAAGAGGATAAAATAGATATAAAGGCTGCAAGGAAGTTATTGCAGATTGATGTGTCAGAAATTGCAAAACAAATGGAACTTACAGGAAAAGCTGCAAGATGGCAGGAAATTCCAAATAATTTCATTAGGTTTGGAAGTTTATCAGAGCTGATGTACGATGTTGAACAATGGGAAGCTGCTCGTGATGAACGATTAGAGAGTGATAAGACCAGATTAGATGAAATTGTAAAAAGTTTGAGAAAACAGTGAGGTAATGCCTATGGGAGTAGACAAGAAATATGCCTTACTGGATACGGACTTTTTGTACAAATCGCATTTGGCAAGAAATGCAGCGAATCATACATTGACAGATTTTGTAATGGAATTTCCGGATTATGAGTTTTTCTGTCACGAAATGATAAAAGAGGAACTGACTAGACACGAAGTGGTTCCTGATCCGAATCCATGGCTCCAAGATAAAATTCAGAGTGGAAGAGTAAAATTATATTCAGATCGTGATATAGTAACAGAACTTGGAAAATTATATGGAACATCTGCAACGAGCATGTATTTAACTTTGTTGCAGACAAGTTGTGATACATTTAATGCCGGATTTTTTGAGGAATACTATGGCACAATGAGTGATATGGATAATTTGGAAGATGTTGAGATATTTCTTGCAGAATTAAAAACATGTGATGATAGTGTTCCATCTCAAAATGGTTTGGGAGAGAAAAAGACTTATGTACTAATTCAAATGATGGAGATTATGCATAGTAATCGGGTGTATGTATTTTGTTCTGACGATTTTAGAGCAAGACGAAGTATAGCCAGTTTAACAACACCTATTCATTGTATTAGTATTTTAGGAGTTTTTTATAAGTTGATGAAAATGGGTCATGACAAATCTGAAATGCAGGAATATTACAATAGGTTGTCTGCATTTTTGAAGAATCAGGCAGATTATAGGGTTTGGTCTGTATCAGGGCATCAACGTATAAGAGTGCCTATCCAGCAAGTGTTTGATGATCTATATGATGGAAAATTTCAAATGTTAAGAAATGGAGATCTGCAATACATAAAGTAATGCGTCACATGGTATGAATAGTAAGCCTTGAGGGAGAAATCCTTCAGGGCTTTTCTTATGCAGAAATTTATGAAAGGAGGGGATTCCAATGGCAGGTAGAAAGCCAAAGCCTACAGCGATTAAGGAACTGGAAGGCAATCCGGGTAAGAGAAAACTGAATAAGAAAGAACCGAAACCTGATAAGGGAATGCCTGTCTGCCCTGATTGGTTGCTACCGGAGGCAAAGGCGGAGTGGAAGCGTTTGAGTGAGAAACTGAATCAGATGGGTGTATTGACGGAAGTAGATATGGCGGCATTTGCGGCGTATTGTCAGTCGTATGCTCGTTGGAAGGAAGCGCAGGAGCATATTGATTCCGGTGGTTCTACTTTTGAGACAGATAAAGGTTACCAGCAGCAGACACCTTGGGTTGGTATTGCAAATACCAATCAGAAGTTGATGTTGCAGGCTGCAGCAGAGTTTGGGTTAACACCTTCTGCCAGAACAAGAATTATGGCGGCGGTCAACGCAGATAAAGAGTCTGAGGATGAGATGGAGGCATTGCTTGGGGGTGATTCTTAGTGGCAAGGGAAACAAGACCAAAAGATTATCCGAAACTTAAGAATTATCAGCCTAGTAAATTTATGCTTGCTACTTCTCATTATGATAAGGAGAAGGCTGACCGGGCGGTGAAGTTTATTGAGAATCTATGTCACACCAAAGGTAAGTGGGCAGGCAAGAGGTTCTGGTTATTGCCTTGGCAGGAACAGCTGATAAGAGATATTTTTGGAATTGTAAAACCAGATGGGTAC
>JAZPYS010000128.1:0-31480 GCA_045544275.1 Acetatifactor sp.
TCATGGTCGTTCCCGAATCGGATTGGGCATAAAATGGCACAGTTGGGGTTCTTCCGTATCTTTATGTAACGACATTATAAGCTTTCGTTGTCCTACTTTTTTGCCATTTGAAACATTTAGTAGGGCACAATGAGTTTCCGCCGTCCTACTTTTTTGCTATTTTCATCATTTAGAAGGATATCACATAAAAATGCGGAAGAACCCAGTTGGGGTTCTATTGCCCAAAATCAGATCAATAAATTGATTTTTTTAATCTTCTGGGTCTTACTTTGGGCATCAGAACCTGATTGGCGATAAAAATCCCCACATTTTTCTATTTTTGTGGGCATACTGTCGACTATCCTTGCTGTAATGCCCAAAAGGGGTTGTAAAATCAAAAAAACCTGATTTGCTGCTTCATTTTTGGGTAAAAGAACCGTCTACCAGCTGTTTTATGCCCAATCCGGTCTGCGAGCAATCATAATAATAGCAATAAAGTCAACGGATGAGCCATGACAGTACGGATTCGGCTGAACTGTTACAAATTTTATGCAGAAAATGCAACGAACAGTTGCATTTTTCTGCGCAATCTTATATAATATAAACAATCAGTTCTCAAATTTCTAAGAACGATTCAAAGACAGCCCGTGTTCTCGGGAGTCGAGCGGCGTATCGCCGAATATTTCAAATCTTACAAACGCATAAGGAGGAATTGTGTATGAGCAATGTAAAAAACGGATTGAAGAGTTGGATCTCATGGATGACTTTTTGTTTACAGAGGCATCTACAGATCCGCAGACAGCACCATTATTGATGCGGCTTATTATTGTAGAGGGCAAAACGATCCGGCTGTTTGATGTAGAACCCAACAATATCAAAGAGGTACATTTGCTGAAAAGAACATCTGGATACTGCCCTATGATCCATTTGGACTAAGAAGCTTTTTCTGTACACAGGAGGCCAAAAGGGCGGAACGAAGGCACTGCAGGATCTGCTTGCGTACATACAGAGCAGTACGACTGCAAATGCAGCCAAACAGGAGATGGATGTATATAAAAAATTAGCGCATCGGTTATTAGAAGAAGAACGATTTGAGGATTTAAAACGTGTCACTCGGGATAAAGCATATCTGGCAAAGATGTTGGAAGAGTTTGGGAGAAAGTAAGCATACAAATTACCTCCTGAGCTTTCGATATTCTTTAGGTGTCATATGCAGCAGTCGTTTAAAAACTGAATGAAAGAATTGCACGTCTTCATAACCCACAAGTCGTGCAATTTCACTGACAGGCATGTCACTTCCGGCCAGCAGTTCGCAGCATTTCTCCATGCGGATCTTCTGGACATACTCCCGGAAGGCCATGCCTGTTTCCTGTTTGAAACGCCTGCTGATATAGGACAGATTATAATGTTTCTGTTCGCAGAAGGTCTGCAGTGTAAGCGGTTCCTGATAGTGTTTATCAGCAAAATGGAGTACTTCGTTGATGATGGTGGAGTCAGAATATGTATTTGTTGACTTAGCCAGCATACGCAGTGTGAGGATCAAAATCTCCGTAAGCTTGCATCGGAAGATCTCTACACTGCCTAATTTTTGGTCTTTGTATTCTTCTACCATGTCAGTAAGCAGCTGACCTACTTTACCATCTGCGTCATGAAAAATTCTGTCAGCCCAACTTTCTCCCACCATCATACGATGGTAACGAATCATACATGCGTGCAGAAGCTCATTTAGAGATTCGCAGCCCTGAAGTGTCTCATCGATAAATTCCGGCAGAAAAAGGCAATTGATCAGATCCAGTCCCTGAACCTGTTCATAGCTGTGTGTGCTGCCGTAATCAATAAAAAAATAGTCCCCTGCCTGCAGGATGCCCGTGCTGCTGTTCAAGGTATGTTTGCTGGTGCCTGCGGTAACATAAGCAAGTTCAAAGAAATGATGGTCATGCTGTCCCAGATCCTGCTGCATAAGCCGCATCATGACTAATTTTTCAGGAACTCCGTGGGACAGTCCCTTTATTTCCTGAGTAAAGTAGTTTTTCATAGGTAAAATCCGCCCTTGTTTTTAGTAAAATTAAGTGCTCTTTTTTTATCTTACAATCTGCTACAATAGAAGTCAAGAGGAGATTATCTTTAAAATTTTAAGCGTATTAGGAGGATAATATTTTATGGAATGGAATGCAAAATGGATCAGGCCAAACAGGAATATGGGGGATGTATGTCCGGCATTTTCAGTGAATTTCAACATCAGCAAGCCGGTGAAGTCGGCGGTGTTATCTGTAACTGCCACAGGTGTCTATGAGGCAGTGCTGAATGAAAAATGTGTAGGCGAATTTGTGTTGGCCCCGGGATGGACTGTTTATGAGAAGCGTCTGCAGGTGCAGGAATATGATGTGACAAAATTGATTGCTGAAAATAATGCACTTGTTATTACAGTGGGCAAGGGCTGGTATCGAAGTCGTTTGGCAGGCTGGACCAAAACGGAAAGGCAAGATAAATTAGCTGCCTTGAGTGCAGGATTAACAGCAGAACTGATGCTTTGTTTTGAGGATGGTTCCACACAGGTTATCAGCACAGATGAAAGCTGGAAAGTTTCTGAAAGTCAGATACGTTTCTCTGAAATCTATGATGGAGAGATATATGATGCGTCTTTTAAAGCACCTGCAGTGGAAAAGGTGGAAGTGTTTGATGGCCCTACAGAAACGCTGATTCCTCAGCAAGGGGAGGAAATACGGGAACAGGAGAGAGTGGCTGCTGCAAAGATGTTCCGAACCCCCAAAGGAGAATTAATCGTTGATTTTGGACAGGAAGTGACCGGTTATGTGGAAATCAACGTAGATGCAGCGGCAGGAGAACAGGTGCGTCTTTCTTTTGCAGAAGTGATGGACAAAGCAGGCAATTTCTATACGGAGAACTATCGCAGCGCAAAGGCACAATATATTTACACCTGCAAGGATGGCAAGCAGACATATAAGCCAAAACTGACTTTTTATGGTTTCCGTTATATTTGTATCGACAGTTTTCCTGGTGGAGTGGAAAATGCTGGTTTGGAGAATTTTACGGCGGTTGTCGTTCATTCCCGGATGAAGCGTACCGGTTACTTGCGTTCTTCCAATTCACTACTGAATAAATTATTTGACAATATTGTGTGGGGACAGAAGGGCAATTTTTTAGATGTGCCGACTGACTGTCCACAGCGGGATGAGAGACTTGGTTGGACCGGGGATGCACAGGCTTTTGTGCGGACGGCCTGTTTAAATTATGATGTGGAGAAGTTCTTTATCAAGTGGCTGGCAGATATGGCAGCAGATCAAAAGGAGGATGGTTTGGTTGGACATGTGATACCGGATATCTTAAGTACAAAGAAACCCAGCACTGCCTGGGCAGATGCTGCAACCATCTGCCCATGGCAGGTATATTTAGCATATGGCAATCCCGCTATTCTGGCTGATCAATATGACTGCATGGAAAAATGGGTCGGATATATTACAAACAATACGACTACGCCGTATCTTTGGACCGGAGGAGAACATTTTGAAGACTGGCTGGGATTAGATGCACCGGTGGGCAGTTATAAAGGGTCTACCAGAGCTGATTTCATTGCATCTGCATTTTATGCCTATTCTACGGAATTGCTGGTCAAAGCAGGTAAAGTGCTGGGCAAGGATATGGCTGCATATGAGACACTCTATGAAAGAATTGTGGAGACATTCCGTGAAACTTATACAGAATATACCACACAGACAGAGTGTGTACTTGCGGCACATTTCAGGTTGGCGGAGGAACCCCGGAAAGCAGCGGATCAGTTAGCAGACATGATAAAATCTGTAGGGATCAAATTGCAGACTGGTTTTGTAGGCACTCCATATCTGCTTCATGTACTCTCTGATTATGGTCATACCGAATTGGCCTATGACCTGCTTCTTCGCACCGAATACCCATCATGGCTTTATCCGGTGACAAAGGGGGCGACGACCGTGTGGGAACATTGGGATGGCATTATGGAGGATGGTAATTTTTGGAGTGCAAATATGAATTCCTTTAATCATTATGCATATGGTGCAGTTGCAGACTGGGTGTACTGTCAGGCAGCAGGAATCAACACAGTGGAGGCATATCCGGGGTATGAGAAGATCAGGATATCACCGTTGCCGGATGTGCGACTGGACTGGCTGGAAGCCACTGTAAATACCCGCCATGGGGTGGTACGTTCCCGTTGGCAGAAGCAGGAAGGAATGTGGAGATATGAGATCGATACTCCTGTGGAGACAACCGTGGTAATTGCAGGAAAAGAATATCAGGTGAGCAGAGGAAACTATATTTTTTATAATACAATTTGATAAAATATAGTGCAATAACCTTAGTGTCAAAGATGGTACTAAGGTTATTTATTGTCCAATGGAAGTGCCAATGAGATGGTAAAGGAAATCGGAGTGCATGTTACTTTCTATCAAATGACGGATTGGGACAAATAAGCAGTTCAATTTGTGTGCCTGTATCGAAGAATGGCTTCATCGAAACGGCCACCGGGGTCTATACACAAAAAATGGGCAATCCGATCCCCTTTTACACCATTTTCCATGGCAAAAAGCGGAGAAATGGGTATTATGGGAAAAAAGGAATGTTCAGACCCCGGAAAAAGCAAAATCCGGGGTCTGGATAAGTGCTTTTTCTGCATAGGCCCCTGATTGCTTATCCAGAAACAAATTTCCAAAAAGTGAGTTTTTGCGAAGTCTGGTCCGGATCGTAAAATAGATGTCGGCCGGAATCAGGATCAAAACCAACAGGGATATACCGATGGAAGAACCACAAATGCAAATTGATAGCACAAATTAAAACATCAGTAGCAATTTGAAGTGATTTGCGGTATAATAAAAGTCAAAAGATTAAGCATAAGAACGGAGAACGAATTATGGTAAAGCATATTATTTTGTGGCAGTTAAAAGATGAATTTTCAGCAGAGGAAAAGGCACAGATCAAAGCAGGCATTAAAGAAGGTCTGGAAGGGCTTGCAGGGCAGATTCCAGGGTTGGTTGATATTAAGGTGCAGGTGGAATGTTTAGAGTCTTCTAATGCGGAAGTGATGTTGGATTCTACCTTTGTGGATGCAGAGGCTTTAAAGGGTTATGCAGTACACCCTGCACATGTGGAAGTTGCCAATACCAAAGTAAGACCCTATACGAAAACAAGGTCCTGTATGGATTTTCACGCGTAAGGGTTGCGTAAAAGGAGAAATTACAAATGGACAAGAAGGAACTTGCAATCACATTGCATGATAAAAAATTTAACTGCTGTCAGGCTGTAGCCTGTGCATTTGCTGAGGAAGTAGGAGTAGAAGAGCAGGTGATATTTAAAGCCTGTGAAGGTTTTGGTTTTGGCATGGGCTGTATGGACGGTACTTGCGGTGCATTATCAGGTGCCATCATACTGGCAGGATTTCAGAATAGTGACGGCAATATTGCGGATCCGGGAACAAAAGCATCAACGTATCAGATTTCCAGACGGATGCTGGAAGCTTTCCGTGAAAAATGTGGCAGCACCATCTGCAGAGAGTTGAAGGGTGTAGATACAGGGAAGATCCTTTGTACATGCCCCGATTGTATTTGCAATGGTGTGGAAGTGGTAAGGGAAGTTCTGGGTCTGTAGTACATAAATTGCACAAAATTCTGTGCATATATTGTATTTCTGTAAAGCTGATACTATAATCATAACTGTATTGTATCTCCGCTAAGGGAGAATGATAACAGGAGGAAAATTAAATATGAGAACAAACAAAACATTCAACATGGTATTGACAGGCCTGTTCATGGCTATCATTATCATTATGACCACTGTACCTAATATCGGATATATTAATCTGATTGTAATCAAGGTTACCATGGTACATGTACCGGTCATCATCGGTTCCGTTTTGCTGGGACCGAAGTTAGGTGCACTGTTAGGTGCAACATTTGGAATGACGAGTCTGATCGTCAATACATTTAACCCCAGCTTGCTGTCATTTGCATTTTCACCATTTTATCAAGTGGGAAATATCGGAGGAAATGGCTGGAGCGTGGTGATTGCAATGCTACCGAGAACTCTGGTAGGTATTGTGCCGTATTTTGTATATCGTTTATTAAGCAAATTATTGGAGAATATAAGAGCCAAGAAAGCAATTTCACTTGTGGCAGCAGGTGTCAGTGGTGCGCTGACCAACACGATTCTCGTCATGAGCTTGATCTATGTCTGCTTTAAGGATGAATTTGCTGTTGCAAAAGATATATCAGTGGATGCAGTCTTTGGTGCCATTTTAGGTATAGTCGCAGGAAATGGTATTCCGGAGGCGATTGTAGGTGGTCTGCTGACCCTGCTGGTGGGCGGTGCGCTGCTGAGAATCAAGAAGAACTGATATGAATGAAGAAGATTCCATTAAGGGGAAGAAATCGTATGAATTTAAAGGGAAAGACCGTGCTTTTGGCGGTGACCGGAAGTATTGCGGCTTATAAAATTGCAAATCTTGCCAGTATGTTGAAAAAACTGGCCTGTGATGTACATGTGCTGATGACGCAGAATGCGACCAATTTTATCAATCCAATTACCTTTGAAACATTGACGGGCAACAAGTGTCTGGTGGATACCTTTGACCGCAATTTTCAGTTTAATGTAGAGCATGTGTCACTGGCGAAACTGGCGGATGTGGTATTGGTGGCACCGGCTTCTGCAAATGTAATCGGTAAGCTGGCGAATGGTATTGCAGATGATATGTTGACAACAACTGTTATGGCATGCAGGTGTAAGATTATTGTATCACCGGCTATGAATACCAATATGTATCACAACCCTGTTGTGCAGGATAATTTGGACAAATTGAGGAGATTTCATTATGAAGTGATTGCTCCTGCAAAGGGGTATCTTGCCTGTGGGGATGTGGGTGACGGTAAGATGCCGTCAGAAGCAGAGTTGTTGGAATACATTTTAAAGGAAATTGCATGTGAGAAGGACATGGTGGGAAAGAATGTACTGGTAACCGCCGGTCCTACCATGGAAAAGATTGATCCTGTACGTTTTATTTCCAATCATTCTACAGGAAAGATGGGGTATGCTATAGCAAAGAACTGTATGCTGCGCGGAGCCAATGTGACACTGGTCACCGGTAAAACAGCCATTGAACCGCCGAAATTTGTAAAGGTAGTCAATATTACTTCGGCGGAGGAAATGTTTGAGGCAGTTGTCAGAGATTTTGATGAACAGGATATCATCATCAAGGCGGCAGCAGTGGCTGATTACAGGCCGAAGAATCCTGCTGATGAAAAGGTCAAGAAAAAAGACGGTGAATTGACCATAGAACTGGAGAGAACTCAGGACATTCTGGGATATCTTGGGGATCGTAAGAAAGAGCAGTTTCTGTGCGGATTCTCCATGGAGACAGAAAATATGATTGAGAATTCTCAGAAGAAACTCTGGAAGAAGAATCTGGATATGATCGTGGCCAATAATTTAAAGCAGGCTGGAGCCGGCTTTGGGGTGGATACAAATGTTGTTACTATGATTACCAAAGACGGAGTGAAAGAGATGGATATCATGAGCAAGGAAGATGTGGCTGCAGCAATTGTGGATGAAATTCTTGCCCGGATGGAAGAAATGTAAGTATATATAGTTCAAGCGAAAGAAAATGAGGGATTACTCATGTCTGCACTGAAACAAAATGCGAAAGACAGCATAAAAAGAATTGTGATCATTTGTGTTGCAGCAACGCTTATGGCAACGAATATCAAAACTTTTGTCCGCACCGGGGACTTGTTTCCGGGCGGTGCAACAGGCTTGACAATACTGATTCAGCGTGCTGGGGAAATGTTTTTTGATGTTACCATACCATATACGGTGGCGAACCTGCTGTTGAATGCAATTCCTATTTATATTGGGTTTAAGTTTATTGGTAAGAAGTTCACGGCATATTCCTGTCTGATGATCTTTTTGACGAATATTTTGACTGACTTGATTCCGGGATATGTTATTACATATGATACACTGCTGATCAGTGTGTTTGGAGGTATCATCAATGGTTTTGTGATCAGCCTGTGTCTGATGGTCAATACTTCCACCGGTGGAACGGATTTTTTGTCTATTTATATGTCCCAGAAAAAAGGCATGGACAGCTTTAATATGGTATTGGGAATCAATATTGTGATCCTGTCTATAGCAGGCATTTTGTTTGGTTGGGACAAGGCATTGTATTCCATTATATTTCAGTTTACCTCTACACAAATTTTGCACACTCTTTACAAGAAGTATCAGCAGCAGACATTGTTGGTGGTGACCAATAAACCACAGGAGGTCTGTGATGAAATTTATAAAGTAAGTCATCATGGTGCCACCATCATACAGGGTGAGGGATCCTATGAGCATTGCGAAAGATATATGATTTATTCCGTTGTTTCCAGTGCAGAAAGCAAGAAGGTGGTAGCCGGGGTGAAAAAAATAGATCCTACGGCCTTTGTGAATGTTATGAAGACAGAACAGCTTTACGGAAGATTTTATCAGGCACCAAATGATTAGGAAGATGAGATGAAGAATTTGTTTACAAAGGACAAACGTTTCTACGGAAATTTTTTTAAGCTATATATCGCCTTGGTGCTTCAGAATGTAGTGACCATAAGTGTAAATTTGGTTGACAATGTGATGCTGGGAGCGTACAGTGAGACGGCATTATCAGGAGTTGCCGTGGTCAATCAGATTCAGTTTGTGTATCAGCAGGTACTGATGGCTTTGGGAGACGGTCTGGTAATGTTCAGCAGTCAATACTGGGGGGACCGTCAAACCGGACCGATCAAAAGAATCGCTGCTATCGCCATGAAGGCCGGACTTGCCGCAGCAGTCCTTTTATTTGGAGCGATCAGTTTATTGCCCGGACAGATAGCAGGCTTGTTTACGACAGAGACAGCAATCATCGGTGAGGCTGTAAAATATATGCGGATCATTCGATTCAGTTATTTTTTCTTTGCAGTGACGATTCTTTTGCTTGCAACCATGAGAAGTGTGGAAACGGTCAAGATTGCATTATATTTGTCAATCCTGGCATTCTGCATCAACTGCGGAATCAATTATGTGTTGATATACGGCCACTTCGGCATGCCGGAGTTGGGAGTACAGGGTGCGGCCATTGGTACCCTGGCGGCCAGGATCGTAGAATGTGGAGTCTGTGTCTGGTATGTGGCTGTAAAGGATAAAAAGCTGCATATTCGGCTCAAAGATTATCTGACTAAGATGGACTGGAGTTTAGGGAAAGAATATTTTAAAGTGACCTTGCCCGTTTTGGTAGTGCAGGCTTTGTGGGGATTAAATACTGCACTGCAGACAGTGATTTTGGGTCATATGACGGCAGCGGCCATTGCGGCCAACAGTATGGCCTCCACCTTGTTCATGCTGGTAAAATCCATGGCAGTAGGTGCGTCTGCTACAGCGTCTGTTATCATCGGGAAGACGATTGGGGAAGGCAATTTAGCAAAGGTAAAGGAGTATGCAAAAACACTGCAGATACTGTTTGTGATTATCGGTATCGTTGCAGGATGTATCCTATTTGTGATTCGTGTGCCGGTATTGGCATTGTATGATTTGTCGGCAGATACCAAATCCATGGCCAATGCATTCCTCATTATATTAAGTGTAATCTGCATGACCATGTCCTATCAGATGCCTACCAACTGTGGTATCGTGAAAGGCGGCGGCAGTCCCATGTATGTGGTAAAGCTGGATCTGATCAGCATCTGGTGCATCGTCATTCCATTGTCTTTCTTTATGGCATTTGTAGTGGAAGCTTCACCCACTGTAGTGGTGTGCTGCTTGAATGCGGATCAGGTGTTTAAATGTGTGCCGGCGTTCATAAAGGTGAATTACGGCAAGTGGGTAAAGAAGTTGATAAAAGAATAGTGTAAAACAGCTTCGGGAGCATATGGCTCTCGAAGCTGTTTTTGTATAACCAATTTATTTATCTCTTATCTCGCTGTGCAGTTCTTGCAGAGACTTGATAGGGCTGTCAGCGTTGGCCTTTACATAATGGATACCTTCAGCGGTTGCCTTGGCAGCTGCAATAGTAGTCATGTAAGGAATCTTGCCCTTGATTGCAGCCTTACGTAAGTAGCTGTCATCAGTTGCGCTGTCCTTACCGGCAGGGGAGTTAATGATCATATCAACCTTGCCGTTGGTGATGATATCCAGTACATTGGGACGTCCTTCGGACAATTTCTTCACTCTTTCAGCCGGAATGCCTGCTTCGTTCAGAAGATCACAGTTGCCGCCTGTTGCAACGATGTGGAAGCCGTCTTCGTGAAGCATCTGAGCTACTTCAACAATTTCAGCTTTATCCTTGCGGTTTACAGAGATCAGTACAGTACCTTCCAGTGGAAGCTTGGATTGAGTAGCTTCCTGTGCCTTGTAGAATGCTTCGCCGTAAGAAGAAGATAAACCTAATACTTCACCGGTAGAACGCATCTCAGGTCCCAGCAGAGGGTCAACCTCAGGGAACATATTGAACGGGAAGACTGCTTCCTTCACACCATAGTTCGGGATGTACTGTTCTTTTAATGCAGGAACAGGGGAAGGTCTGCCGGTCAGTTCTGAAGTAATAATATCGGTTGCCAGAGGTACCATGCGAATGTTACATACTTTAGATACCAGAGGCACTGTACGGGATGCACGAGGGTTAGCCTCCAATACATATACTTTACCGTTTTCGATTGCATACTGCATATTCATAAGACCCTTTACATGCATTTCTTCAGCAATTCTTCTGGTATAATCTTTAATGGTTTCCAAATTTTCTTCCGTAATGTGAGCAGAAGGAATGATACAAGCGGAGTCACCGGAATGAACACCTGCCAGCTCGATATGCTCCATAACTGCAGGAACGAATGCATGTGTGCCGTCACTGATCGCATCTGCTTCACACTCAAGAGCGTGATTTAAGAAACGGTCGATCAGAATCGGTCTGTCGGGGGTTACACCTACAGCGGCATTCATATAGTTGATCATGCTTTCATCATCGTATACTACTTCCATGCCGCGGCCGCCCAATACATAAGACGGACGAACCATGGTGGGATAACCGATCTTGTGAGCGATTTCCAGAGCTTCTTCTACATTAACTGCCATTCCGGATTCCGGCATCGGAATCTCTAACTTGTCCATCATTTCCCGGAACAGATCACGATCTTCTGCCAGATCGATAACTGCAGGAGAAGTACCCAGGATCTTTACGCCGTTCTTTTCCAGATCAGCAGCTAAGTTCAGAGGAGTCTGTCCACCGAACTGAGCGATCACGCCCAGAGGTTTTTCTTTATGGTAGATACTGAGAACATCTTCTAAAGTCAGAGGTTCAAAGTACAATTTATCTGAGGTATCATAGTCGGTTGAAACGGTTTCAGGGTTGCAGTTCACGATGATGGTTTCAAAACCTAACTTCTTCAGCGCCAATGCAGCATGTACACAGCAGTAGTCGAATTCGATACCCTGTCCGATACGGTTAGGACCGCCGCCTAAAATCATTACCTTTGGTCTGTCGGTGCTTATAGGATTCTTGTCTTCGCCGTTGTAGGTTGAGTAGTAATAAGCATTGTTTTCAGTACCGCTTACATGTACACCTTCCCAGGTTTCTTCTACGCCCAATGCAATACGTTTGTTACGGATGTTTGCTTCAGGAACAGCAAGTAACTGGCTTAAATATTTGTCAGAGAACCCATCCTTCTTTGCCTGAATGAGCAGTGCATCTGCAGGCAGACTGCCTTTGGATTTGAGGATTTCTTCTTCTTCCTCAACCAATTCTTTCATCTGCTGGATGAAGTAATGTTTCACTTTGGTCAGTTCGTGAATTTCTTCAACAGTTGCGCCCTTTCTTAATGCTTCGTACATTATGAAATGACGTTCGCTGGATGCAGTGATCAACTTCTTTAACAGCTGTTCTTTGGTAAGGGTATCAAAGTCTTTTGCATGACCGAGACCGTAACGGCCGTTCTCCAGACTGCGGATTGCTTTCTGGAAAGCTTCCTTGTAATTCTTACCGATACTCATAACTTCACCTACGGCTCTCATCTGAGTACCCAGCTTGTCTTCAACGCCTTTGAACTTTTCAAATGCCCAACGAGCAAATTTAATTACCACATAATCTCCATCCGGCTCATACTTGTCAAGGGTGCCGTATTTGCCGCAAGGGATATCTTTTAAAGTAAGTCCTGCTGCAAGCATTGCAGAAACTAGAGCAATAGGGAAACCTGTTGCTTTGGAAGCAAGTGCAGAGGAACGTGAGGTACGAGGATTGATTTCGATAACAATGATTCTGTCGGAAACAGGATCATGTGCAAACTGAACATTGGTACCGCCGATAACCTGTACTGATTCAACAATCTTGAATGCCTGTTCTTTTAAACGGGCCTGACATTCTTTGGAAATAGTCAGCATGGGTGCGGAACAGAAGGAGTCACCGGTGTGAACACCCAAAGGATCGATGTTCTCGATAAAGCATACGGTGATCATATTGTTGTCTGCGTCACGAACCACTTCCACTTCAAGTTCTTCCCAACCTAAGATGGATTCTTCTACAAGAACCTGTCCTACAAGGCTGGCCTGAAGACCACGTGCACAAACAGTCTTTAATTCTTCTTTGTTGTAAACGAGACCGCCGCCTACACCACCCATGGTATATGCAGGACGAAGAACTACAGGGTAGTTTAAACGGTCAGCAATGGCAAGAGCTTCCTCAACAGTATAAGCAACTTCGCTGCGAGCCATTTCGATGCCGAGGGCATCCATAGCTTTCTTAAATTCCACACGGTCTTCGCCACGTTCGATAGCATCTACCTGAACGCCGATAACCTGTACATTATATTTCTCAAGAATACCTGCATTGTTCAGCTCTGCACAAAGGTTCAGCGCTGACTGTCCGCCCAGGTTAGGCAGCAGGGCATCAGGACGTTCTTTGGCGATGATCTGCTCAAGACGTTCTACATTCAGAGGTTCAATGTAAGTAACATCAGCAGTCTCTGGGTCAGTCATGATGGTTGCAGGATTAGAATTCACTAATACGATTTCATAACCTAACTTACGAAGGGCTTTACAAGCCTGGGTACCGGAGTAGTCGAATTCACACGCCTGACCGATAATGATAGGGCCGGAACCGATGATCAGTACCTTGTTAATGTCTGTTCTTTTTGGCATTATTTATCTCCTCCTTTTAAAATCCTCGTAATATTATATATAAAAAATAAGAAAATACAAGGGGAAAATTCATAAAACGGAAAATTTCTTTTACAGAAAAGACTCCACTTTCCCTCAATAATATATTATAATAAAAATAGCAAAAAAAGAAAACAGAAATATTGTAAAATATTGGATGAATTATGATAAAATAATTGTCATAATTTCAGATTAAGGGGAAATAAGTCGTGTATACCAAAAAAGATTTATTGTCAGATTTACATAATATGGGATTGCAGTCCACGGATGCTGTCATGGTCCATTCTTCCATGAAATCCATCGGAGAGGTGGAAGGCGGAGCGGATACAGTTGTAGATGCTTTCATGGAATATTTTGGAGAAGGGTTGTTTATGACGCCGACACATACTTGGGCTCAGATGAGCAGCAGCTATTCCCTGTTTGATCCGGAGACGGAACCTGCCTGTGTAGGGATCATTCCAAATATTTTTCGTAAAAGGGAAGGTGTGGTCAGATCCCTGCATCCTACCCACAGTATTGCTGCTTATGGCCCTCAGGCTACGGAGTACATAAAAGGAGAGGAAAATGTTACCACACCCTGCATGCCGGGAGGCTGTTGGAGCAGATTACTTGAGGTGAATGCAAAGATTCTCATGGTGGGCTGCACCCATACCAGGAACACATTCATCCATGCAGTGGAGGAACTTTTGGATGTGCCGGAAAGGCTGACGGAGGAACCGGTTGATTTTCAGGTCAAGATGCCTGATGGGTCTTTAAAAAAAGTGGCAATGTATCGACATTACAATCGTCTGCAGCCCCATATCTCAGAAGAATATGATAAGTTGGCACAGGCCTTTTATGATTTGGGGGCAGCAAAGAGGGTGAGGTTTGGCGATGCTGACTGCATCCTGTGTGAAGCAAGAAAGATTTATGAAGTGGCAAAAAAGATAATTGATCACGAGATCAACTGTCTGATTGACAGGAAAGAGATACCTAAGGTATGGTGGAAAGAGTGAGAACGCTGTGTACAAAAAAGGAAGGATTTGATTAATCCTTCCAGATTTTTAAGGTTTCGATCAATTTCAGCTTTTCTGAATCTGTGAACGAACTGATTAACCCCATGATCTCATTGTCAAGAGCAGTAGCGCGATAAGAACTGTCCATGCTGCCTACCAGGGAATCTAAGGTAGTATTGGTCAGTTTTGCAAAATATACGAGCATACGAAGGGACATAGCCGTTCTTCCGTTTTCCACGTTGCAAATATAGCCGGGGGTCGCATCAAGTGCTTTAGCAACCTGATCCTGAGTGAGATGATTGTCAATGCGGATTTGGCGAATTCGTTTCGCAAGATCAATATCTGTGTTAGAAGTGATCATTTTTACCTCCTATCCTTTAAACAACGGTTTTCTTTTAATATATTTATTATAACCCAAAGATATTTTTCATGCAAGGGTATAAATACAAAAAACAGCATAGAAATGAGGCAAATATATATGAAGTGGCGTAATTTACTTTGTCCGGACAGAATCCGTGGTGTGAGGTCAAGAATCGGCAGCAGTGATCTGCGGACAGAATTTGAAAAAGATTATCATAGAATTATCGGAAGTGCATCTTTCAGACGTCTGCAGGATAAGACACAGGTATTTCCCCTAGATAAAAGTGACTTTATCCGGACCAGACTGACCCATTCTTTAGAGGTATCCTCTTTTGCAAAATCTTTAGGGCAGAATGTGTCCCAGAAGATTCTGCAGGAGGTAAAGGATCCGGAATTTTTGCCGAAATATCAGGCGGATATGTGTGATATTCTGCAGTGTGCAGGACTTCTTCATGATATAGGCAATCCGCCATTTGGGCATTTTGGGGAGGTGGTCATCCGGGATTGGTTCAAGGAACATCTCTCCCAGTTGGCCTTTAAAGGAAGGATGCTTTCTCAGATCCTGACAGCGCAGATGCAGCAGGATTTTTATCAGTTTGAAGGCAATACGCAGGCACTGCGTCTGGTCAGCAAGCTGCATTATCTGGTGGATGAGCATGGCATGAATCTGACCATAGGACTTTTGGGAACGATCATTAAGTATCCGGTATCTTCTTTGGAAATTGATAAAAAGAATGGTGATATCCGTACAAAGAAAATGGGATATTTTTATGCAGATAAGGAACTCTTTGAAAAGATACAAAAGGCTCTCGGTACAGAAGGCAAGCGGCATCCGTTGGCGTTTTTGTTGGAAGCGGCAGATGATATAGCCTACAAGACAGCGGATGTGGAGGATGCCTTTAAGAAGGGCTGCATTACCTATGAACAGTTGTTGGCAGAATTGTGCAACGGTGTTGGAATGACTGTGGCAGAAGCCCGGGAGTATGCGGGTGCGGATGCAGAAATCAAGGAGTATCTGAAGCTTGTATGGCTTTTGGAAAGACGATACCAGCAGGCCCTGGCCAGAGAGATGGCGAAGCCGGCTATGAATGCGGTGCAGAACTGGATCGTTTCCGTGCAGGGAACTCTCCTTGCCTGTGCCACCGATAATTTTGTAAAGCATTATGACGAGATTATGGAAGGTACCTTTAAAAAGGATCTGCTCAGTGAAGGTGCCGGTGCGAAAATGGCAGATGTGCTTGGGGACATTGCCTATCGTTATGCATTTATCTCGCAGCCCATTTTTAAGCTGGAGATTGCTGCAGAGACAATATTGTCATTCCTTCTGGAGCGTTTTGTAAAAGCGGCCATCAATTATGATACGGATGAACCTATGACGGATGTGCAAAAAAAGCTGATGAGTCTTGTGTCGGACAATTATAAGGCGATCTACAAGATATTCAGTGAAGGAAAATCGGAGGATGAGAAGCTATATCTGCGGCTGTTGCTGATCACAGATTATATCTGCGGTATGACAGATTCCTATGCAAAGCAGTTGTATCAGGAGTTTGGGGGAATTGTGTAGGTCACACAGATTGTTGGAGGTTTTCAGGGGAAATTCTCCATAGAGATTCAAAAAAGCTGCCTGATGCCTAAAAAGCTTTTGATTTTAGGCATTAGGCAAATAATATTTGCACTGATGGAAAATAGTAGAATTATGTCAACCGCTTTTGCGCTATTTTTCTCTTTTTTTTAATGCAATTAGGCACCAGCGTATGTTCAATCATCCCTATGCCTAATCTTTGTAGTAGTGGTTTAGTAACTGCTCGGTTAGTGGCTGACCTTGAAAAAAACATCTTGTCATTATCTCCACCATATGGTACAATGCTTACAAAGCATTATTTTTCTAAATTTCTGTATGGCTAATGATGCCATATCAAGTATTCTTAATTCCCACCGGGAATTCAAATCAAGAGAAATCTCAATGCTTTTATCCAATTCATGTAAAGCAGAGAGATTTATCAGGGCGTAGATGCAGCTGACCTCCTGCAAAATTAAATAAGGAGGACATATGCAGAAAAAGGACGCAGTATCAAATGTATTTTTTAAAGACTCGGTTCGTGTGGCAGATTTGTTGAACGGTTATATTTATCACGGACAGCAGGTGGTCAGAAGTGAAGATGTACATAATCGGGGTGAGAGAGTCTACCGGATCGATGGTAAGGAGGGCAAGGTTGAAGCACAGGAAGTAACGTTGGACGTGGTAAGCGAAGTATTGCAGAGGATGCAGGTGACAATAGTATGCTTACAAAATCAGTCGGAGATTCATTATGCCATGCCGGTGCGGGTAATGAATGAGGAAGCAACACGGTATCATGAGGCATGGAAGGAGATTGCAGACAGGCACAAAACTGCCAAGGATGTGAGCGGTGTGGAATACATATCCGGATTTACAAAAGACGACAAGCTGATTCCGGTGATCACAATAGTTGTGTATTGGGGAAAGAAGCCCTGGGATGGTCCTAAATGTCTGAAAGATATGTTGAAGGTAGAGGAGTGCCCATTGGAGCTGCAAAAGTTTATCGTGGATTATCCGCTGCACCTGTTGGAGGTAAGAAGATACGATCATACAGACGAGTTCAGGAGTGATATTCGTCATGTTTTCGCATTTCTGCAAAGACATGGGGACAAAGATGCGTTATCGGATTATGTTGGGAAAAATAGAAATGTATTTTCCGCACTGGGAGAGAGTACCTATAATCTGCTCAGTGTCATGTCACGCTGCGGCAGATTGAAAGCGGTAAAGAAAAACGTGGAAAAGGAAGGGAGATACGATATGTGTGAAGCGATTGAGGGAATTTATCAGGATGGAAAACGAGATGGGCTGAGAGATGGGCACCGTGAAGGGAAGCGTGAAGGAAAACGTGAAGGAAAACGAGAAGGAAAACGTGAAGAACGTAGGGATGTTCTGATTATGCTGTTAGAAAAGCTGGGCCATGTTACGGAAGAATTAAGAATGCAGATTTTGCAGGAGTCAGATATGAATATCTTGAAGGGATGGATGGTGAAAGCCATGGATGCGACGTCGATGGAGGAGTTTATGCAGAGTGTTAACCGAAGCGGGGTATAGAACATAATATATAGAAAATAAGTAGTTTTTTACATCACTGATTCATATATTTTACAGAAAGAATCTAAGGATGCTAAAGTAAATGTTTAATAGAAAAAAAATTATAATAACAGTACTTTTCCTGATCGCCATGTTTATTGTGGGTGGGTTGATACGAGAGCTGGCAGAAGAAGCTCGGCCCACCGGCGGCAGGGTATTAGAAACAGAGAACTGGGGACTGGGGTTCGGCGCAGAGGGAACTCGTCCTACAGGGAATGTTGCGGCAGAGGAATTGGCGAAATATGATGCGTACTATGCGGCACCGTCCACGGAGGAAATGAAGCTCTATCTGACTTTTGATTGTGGTTATGAAAATGGCAACACAGAAGCTATTATGGATGCCTTGAAAAAGCATGGCGTGTCTGCAACCTTTTTTGTGGTGGGACATTTTTTGGAATCGGCACCGGACATGGTAAAGCGGATGGTGGAGGAAGGTCATACTGTGGGAAACCATACATATCATCATCCGGATATGTCTAAGATTTCAGATCAGTCGTCCTTTCAAAAGGAAATGGATGCTGTAGCTGATCTTTATAAGGAAATTATTGGAGAGGATATGCCATTGTATTATCGTCCACCGCAGGGCAAGTACAGCCGGCAGAACCTGCAGATGGCAAAAGACATGGGCTACAAGACCTTTTTTTGGAGCCTTGCCTATGTGGACTGGAATGTGGATGATCAGCCTAGCCATCAGGAAGCTTTTGATAAACTATTATCCCGGGTACATCCGGGGGCGGTGGTACTGCTGCACAACACTTCTAAGACCAATGGAGAAATACTGGATGAACTGCTGACCAAGTGGGAAGAGATGGGGTACAGCTTTGGGACGTTGGCGGAGATTGGCGGATAAGAAATCAATTCATTCAGATTCACTTGCGTAAAAACCATTTATCCAGTACACTATATTTACATAAAGGTCTGGAAGGAAATATATCTGCATGGCGAGTGAAAAGAACAAATTATCCGAGCAGGAAGTAGAAATACAAAAATTGGCGAACCAGGTATTGTCTTTGGCAAGGGACAATATCCTGGTCGCTTTGCGTTTTCTGGATATTGCGTTGTCGGATTTAAAATTCCGGGAAGCCGGCCCCACAGGCATGGTTGCCACAGACGGCGGTACCATTTTTTATGACAGCCGCCATATATTGAAGGAATATCAGAAAGAGCCGAAAAGCATCACCAGAGCGTTGCTGCATATCCTGCTGCATTGTATTTTTTATCATAGTTTTCAGTATGATAAAGTGGATAGGAATCTGTGGGATATGGCTGTAGATATGGCGGTGGAGAATGTTATCATAGAGATGAAGCTGCCCATGGTCACCTTGGAAACGGATCCGGAAGCAGAGATGAAACTGAAGGTCTGGAAGGAAGATGTGGGAGCACTTACAGCAGAAAAAATATACCGCTATATGAGACAGCAGGGGGTATCTGCCCGGGAAAAGCAGGAGATTAACCGATTGTTTTATCGGGATAGTCATCATCTATGGGAACCTGGGGCAAACTATGAAGTCAATGAGAAGCAGTGGCAAAAGATCAGTGAGCGTGTGAAAGCTGACTTGAAGAGTTTTACCAAATCCAAATCCAATACAGAGAGCTTAGAGAAAAATTTAGGGGAGGCCACCAGAGACCGCTATGATTACAGCGAGATTCTGAGACGCTTCACAGTCATGGGAGAGGATATTGCTGTCAATGAAGATGAGTTTGATTATATCTACTATACTTATGGACTGGAACATTACGGCAATATGCCGCTGATAGAGCCTTTGGAATATCGGGAGAATAAAAAGGTCAAAGAATTTGTTGTGGCCATTGATACATCTGCATCCTGTAGGGGAGAGCTGGTCAAAGCTTTTTTAAATAAGACCTATTCTATTTTGAAAGGGACAGAGAATTTCTTTACAAAGATCAATGTGCACATTATTCAATGCGACAGTGAAGTGCAGCAGGATGCAAAAATCACCTGCGATGAAGAGTTTGAGGCATTTATCAAAACGGGTAAATTAACCGGTTTTGGAACCACCGACTTCAGACCTGTGTTTGAGTATGTAAATGGTTTGAAAGAGCGGGGGGAATTTGAAAACCTGAAAGGGGTCATTTATTTTACAGATGGATACGGCATCTATCCGGAACAGATGCCATCTTATGATGTAATATTTGCTTTTTTAAATGAGGACGAGTACAGGGCTCCTGTACCGCCCTGGAGCATGAAGGTAGTTTTGGAAGAAGAAAATATTTAAAGAAAGTTCAGGAGATAGAAGGGACAAGGGAACATGAATATCAAACAGGCGAAAGAATATATTAAAAATTCAGTGAATATCTATTTAAAGAAGGACGAGTTTGGGGAGTATTGTATCCCGGTGGTTCGTCAGAGACCCATTTTTCTGTTGGGCGCCCCAGGTATCGGTAAGACTGCCATTATGGAACAGATTTCTCAGGAGATGGGTATTGCGCTGGTATCCTATTCCATGACCCACCATACCAGACAATCTGCATTGGGACTTCCATTTATTGCCCATAAGGTGTATGCCGGTCAGGAGTTCGATATATCTGAGTATACTATGAGTGAAATCATTGCCTCCATCTATGAAACCATGGAAGAGGGCGGATTGAAGGAAGGGATTTTGTTTTTAGACGAGATCAACTGTGTGTCAGAGACATTAGCGCCATCCATGCTGCAGTTTCTGCAGTACAAGGTCTTCGGCCGTCATCGGGTGCCGGACGGTTGGGTCATTGTAACTGCGGGAAATCCGCCGGAGTACAACAAGTCGGTGCGAGAGTTTGACGTGGTTACCATGGACAGATTAAAATTGTTGGAAGTGGAGCCGGATTATCGTATTTGGAAAGACTATGCCCGGGAAATGCAGGTGCATAATGCCATTCTGAATTATCTGGATCTGAAAAAAGAACATTTTTATCATATGGAAATGACCATGAAAGGCAGAAGCTACGTGACTGCCAGAGGATGGGAGGATTTGTCTGAAATATTGTATCATTATGAGGAAGAAAAGCTGCCGGTGGATGAAAGTCTGGTGGGACAGTATATCCGCAATGAACGCATTGTCAAGGAATTTACTGCATATTATGATCTGTACAATAAGTACAAAAAGGACTATCGTATAGAAGAAATTTTAGAGGGACAGATTTCTGAAGCTGCGGTGAAACGTGCAAAAGCAGCTGCATTTGACGAAAGGCTGTCGCTGCTGGGGATGCTTCTTGATCGATGCCTTGGAGATATGAAAGGTGTTATGGAGCAGGCTGCCTTTCTGACAGATGCGAGAACACATTTGTTGGCAGTGAAGAATATGGTGACCGGATCGCAGTCGGAAACGGCGGCAAATCCCTGTGTATCAGCAGCGGAAGTGGTATCCTTTGTGGAAACATTGGAAGAAAAAAAGTCAAAACAGATGCATTCTTTGGAACGTTCTAATGCATTATCTAAGGAAGAACGAAAGAAATACAGATGGGTGCTCCGTTTCCTGCAGGAAGCACGCAAGGCTGTTTATGCAAGTACCGCTGCAGAAGGGACAGAGGCATTTGCGATCATAAAAACAAAATTTGACAGTACAGTTGCAGAGATGAAGCAGGATACTGCAAAGGCCGGACGGCAGCTTCATCATCTTTTTGAATTTGTGGAGCAGGCATTTGAAGAGGGTAATGAGATGCTCATTCTGGTAACAGAATTGACCGTAAATGCTGCAGGAAGTCAGTTCATAGCAACTTTTGGCAGCCCGGATTATCAGCGGCACAATCAGGAACTGATGCTGACAGAGCGTCAGGATGATATCCGATCCCAGATTGCCGGACTGCAGTTGTAATTGAAAAGGCCAAAAGTGGCAGAATGCGAGGAAACATGATCATAGAAAAAGAATATCCTGGCCAGGGATATTATCTGAAGTACGTGGAATGGGAAGATGGAATAGCCATTACCGGATTTGGCGGAAGAGTGCTGCGGGCACAGGTCCCCGGTCTGATAGAGGGAAAGAAAGTCGTAAGGATTGAGAAGAAGGCATTCTTAAGCAGAAAGACCTTGCGGGAGATTATCCTGCCGGATAGTATTCGGGAAATAGATGATTGGGCATTTGCCTATTGCAGTCATTTGGAGAAAGTAACTTTTCCGACGGGAAATTTTACGGTAGGCAGAGCACTGTTTTTGGAGTGCAGTGGCCTGAAAAACATCGAATGTGGCAGTTGGCCGGAAGAAACCGGAAAGCTGCTGGCAGCAGCAGTTACCACGCTGGATGCTTATTATCTGCTGGATGCAGGAAGTATCGGCGGTGCTGAGTGGCTGCAGAAGTGGGATGCAAGACTGCTGACGGTTATGACGGCAGATGATATGGAAGGATATCAGAATCAGGTGCTGTGCGGGGAAGAAGATTATGGCAGCACGGATGTGAATGCCTATGTGCAAAAGAGGCGAATGCATAAGGTCAGACTGGCCATGCTTCGTTTATTGAATGCTGTCAGCCTGTCCGAAGATGTCCGTGGGCAGCTGGAGGATTATTTGATGAGTCATACAAAGGGGTGCGAAAGTGAAGAGACTTGGCTGACACTTCTACGAGAGTACAACGGGGATTCGGAACGAATACAATTGTTCCTTGATTTAGGATGTGCAAACGAAAACAATATGGATCTGATTCTGAAAGACATTGGGGAAGAATATCCTGAGATGAAGGCCATATTTTTGCGGTTTCAGGATACACATATCGGATATCAGGATTTTTTTGCAGAGTTAGAACTGTAAATTCATACAATCTTAAACTTTGTGCTATTGATTGCAGGAGGAAAATGAGCTAAACTGTAATAAAGATGAGCTGAATTGATATTTTCGGATAGTAATGGATTCTGTTATGATATAAAAAAAGCAAAAAGCGAGGGTAAGATATGACTTTAGAACAGGCAAAAGAAAAATTGATAAATTATGGACAGGAACATGTACTGAAGTATTATGATGAACTGTCTGCAGTGGAGCAGGAAGCATTGCTTACACAGATTGAAGAGACAGACATGAGTATTTTAAGTGCATGCAGGAATATTGAGGCGTTGACTCAGAAAGGTGAGATTTCTCCGTTGGCAGCAATGGAGCTGTCAGAGATTGTAGAAAACAAGGAAAGCTTTACTGAAATCGGACTGGAAGCAATCCGGGCAGGTAAGGTGGCTGCAGTGCTTTTGGCAGGCGGTATGGGGACCAGACTTGGCTCCGATGATCCTAAAGGTATGTACAATGTGGGGATTACCCGTGAGCTGTATATTTTCGAATGTTTGGTGAACAACATGATGGATGTAGTGAAGCAGGCTGGCTGTTGGATTCACTGGTTTATCATGACAAGTGACAAAAATAATGAGGCAACTATCAAGTTTCTGACAGAGAAGAATTTCTTTGGCTATAATAGTGAGTACATACATTTCTTTAAGCAGGATATGGCTGCGGCAACAAATTATGAGGGCAAGATTTACCTGGAAGAGAAAAGTAAGCTGTCAACCTCTCCCAACGGCAATGGCGGTTGGTTCAGTTCTTTAAAAAACAGTGGACTGCTTCAGGTTATTCATGAAAATGGTATTGAGTGGCTCAATGCTTTTGCGGTAGACAATGTGTTGCAGCGTATCGCAGATCCTGTTTTTATCGGTGCAACGATTCAAAAAGATGTGTCAGTTGGCGCAAAGGTAGTTCGCAAAAATGCGCCGGATGAAAAGGTAGGTGTTATGTGCCTGGAGGATGGCAGACCTTCTATCGTTGAGTATTATGAATTGACGGAAGAGTTGATGAATGCCAAGGATGCAAAAGGAGATCCGGCTTACAATTTCGGCGTGATCTTAAACTACCTGTTCAAGGTAACAGATCTGGAAGATTTGATGGATGGTAAATTGCCGTTACATGTGGTGGAGAAAAAGATCCCGTATCTGAATGAAGAAGGAGAACCGGTAAAACCGGAAGCACCAAACGGATACAAGTATGAATCTCTGATTTTGGATATGATCCATTTGCTGGACAGTTGCCTGCCCTTTGAGATTGAACGTAATAAAGAATTTGCACCGATTAAGAACAAAACCGGTATTGATTCTGTGGAAAGTGCGAGAGCACTTTTACAGGAGAATGGTGTAATTTTGTAAAATATGGAGATTTTAGGGTTTCTCAGAATAAAATGGTTGCTTTTGTGGCCTTATATGGAGTAAACTTAAGGGTAGAGAAATCTTAATTCAGACAGTGAAAAATCCTCAGGAGGGTATAGAATATGAAAATCTTAGTAACAGGCGGTGCCGGTTATATCGGAAGCCATACAGTAGTAGAATTACAGAATGCCGGATATGATGTGGTTGTAATGGACAACTTATGTAATTCCAGCGAGAAGTCTTTGGAAAGAGTTGAAGCCATTACCGGAAAGGCAGTTCCTTTTTACAGGGCTAACATCTTGGACAGAGTTGCATTGGAAGAAATCTTCAGCAGGGAAAAGATCGATGCGGTTATCCATTTTGCAGGTTTAAAGGCAGTTGGCGAATCTGTTCGCAAGCCTTGGGAATATTATGAAAACAATATTGCAGGTACTTTGACGCTTGTGGATGTGATGAGAAAGCATAACTGCAAGAACATCATTTTCTCTTCCAGTGCAACTGTATACGGTGATCCTGCATTTATTCCGATTACGGAGGAATGTCCAAAGGGTCAGTGTACCAATCCTTACGGCTGGACAAAATCCATGCTGGAACAGATCTTGTCAGATATCCAGAAGGCAGATCCGGAGTGGAATGTGATTCTGCTTCGTTACTTCAATCCAATCGGTGCGCATAAGAGCGGAACCATGGGAGAGAACCCTAACGGTATCCCCAATAACCTGATGCCTTATATCACACAGGTTGCAGTGGGCAAGTTGAAAGAATTAGGGGTATTCGGTGATGATTACGATACCCATGACGGCACTGGTGTGCGTGATTATATCCACGTAGTCGACCTGGCAATCGGACATGTAAAGGCTCTGAAGAAGGTAGAAGAAAACGCAGGTCTGAAGGTTTACAACTTAGGTACCGGTACCGGATATAGTGTACTTGACATCGTGAAAAACTTCGAAGCAGCTACCGGCGTAAAGGTTCCTTATGTAATCAAGGACAGACGACCCGGTGATATCGCTACCTGCTATGCAGATGCAGCTAAGGCGAAAGAAGAGCTGGGCTGGGAAGCGCAGTACGGCATCAAGGAAATGTGTGAAGATGCCTGGAGATGGCAGAGCAACAATCCGAGAGGATATGAGGAATAAAATGACAAAATGATGAAAAACCCCAGTCCATGTCGCTGAAGTGTGGACTGGGGTTGTTTATTTATAGTTTTTCGGTGACATTCCGGTTTCTTTTTTAAATACTGTTGAGAAATAGTAAATGTTTTCAAAACCGCACATGTAATTCTTTTGCCAAATCTATCTTCAGACGGGTACAAGCTTGTTTTGCTCTTAGATGTGAGGTCAATGGGGACGAAATCACTGTTTATGCAGATGCCTATGCAAGATATGTGGAGATTGATTCACCGGATTCTGACTTCATTTTAAGTGACAATTATTTTGACGTGAATGCAGGGTAGAAGAATAAAAACCGAGGCTTTTGCCCCAAACATTTGATGTTGGGTGAAAGCCTCGGTTTTTTATATATATTCGATTGGAAGTGCAATTAGATTTTCACGCAAGTATGTTTTTTTGTCTATTAGGCACAAAATGATGCCCATTCCTCTTGACTTCTCTGCAACCTTGTCAAGGATCTGATTGGCAGCCGCCATATTAGCTTTGGGATTGCCGGACATCTTTATTTCTACCGGATACAAAACACCATTTTCTTCAATGATCAGGTCGATCTCATTTTCTCCGGAAGCAATTTTGTCTTTTCCTCTGTAATAAAAAATATTGAATTTATAGTCTTTACCGGCATTGGAGAAAGATTTTAATATCTCCGATACGATGAAGGTTTCAAACATATTTCCTGCAACTGCAGAGCATTTCAGAGCATCAGCTGTCAGCCATCTTGTAAGATAACAGGCCAGTCCCGTGTCCCGGAAATATAATTTTGGAGTCTTAATCGCCCTGTTTAAAGCACTTGCACTGTATGGCTGTAGCAGGAACACAATACCAGTTCTTTCCAGAATGGATATCCATTTTTTAATGGTCGGTTCGCTTACACCTACTTCACCGGCAATATTGGCGTAGTTTAGGAGTTCGCCTGTTCTGGCAGCGATTGCAGTAAGGAATTTCGCAAAGGTAAGGCTGTCGGTGGATATCAGCTCATTGATATCTCTTTCCAAATATGTGGATACATAGGAGGAATAGTATTCCTGCCAGTCCCTTTCTACATCATATAATTCAGGGTAGGAGCCCTTGTGTATGGTTTCCCACAAATGATCATAGGGCTTTAATTCCTGCTCTCGTTCTTTCAGATATTCGTCGGTTGGTACAAAGTGCTGATTAAATTTTATGCCATGAATTTCCCGTAGAGAGAGTCCCGATAACTCTGTAATAGAAACTCTTCCGGCCAATGATTCACTCATGCCTTTCATCAGTTCAAGCTTCTGTGATCCAGAAAGAATAAACATACCTCTTTGATCGGATTCATCCACAATTAGTTTGATATCTTCCGAAATGCTGTTTTCTTTCTGTACCTCATCGATGAACAAAGGACATGGATTATTCAGGAAAAATAATCGGGGTTCTTCTTTTGCTTGTAATCTTGTTAATCTGTCATCAAAATTTGCACGATTGTACTCCGGAAAATCATGCTTTACCAGGGTTGATTTTCCGACCTGTCTTGCACCTGTGATTAAGGTGCATTTACTGTTCTGTACTCTCTTTTTTAATATGGGTGTAATTGCTCTTTCAATGTATGCCATCACGTACCTCCGACTAAGCTAAAGTATGATTTTATTTTAGACTAAAAAGATGTGGGCGTCAATATAAGTTTTTTCGTACGTATCAGGTTTACGACCTTTTATGGATTGTGCGATAAAGCAACGACATTGAAGGAAGCGGTAGCGAAATAAATATTTGTGCGTCCCTTGCAAACACACAAACGAAGCGACAAATACAAAAGTCGTTCTTAAAATGTGTAAAAATGATAAAAAGTCGTTTGGAAAATGTGGTATTGATAATATTACCTTTTGATCCCCCCTTATTCACAGGAGTAAGTTCAAAGCGACTTGGGCATATAGAATCTCTTGAAATTTTAATTATCCCATTTCGGATTTGTGTACCCGATAATATAGTGGTTTTTGATTGACTTGTGGGTCTATGTAAATAAATGTCTGATGGAGAATCTATTTATCTCTGAAAGAGCTGTTTTAGAGACGATTTATGAGCATAGAGTATCTATAGAGAAAAAAAACAGAAGGCAGAATCCTCTATTCTGATTGAGATGGATTCTGGAAAGTCATTTATTCGACATAGATACTTTTGTCTCAAAATGTACCGCAAAAAGCTTTGTTTTGTACAGAAATAGATTCAAAATCGGTAATTTTTTTGTATGGATACCTTATCCTGCATTTTTCAAGATTCTCTTCCCACAATACACATTAGCTCGATAATGGTTGCTCATGGGTATTTTTGAACGGATCAGACAACAAATACCCTTAAAAATCTATTTGACAGGGTTATATGCTCCAAACTCCCAAGTACAAAAATCTTCAGGCGAAAAGCTTTATAAAGGTTATGACATACGAATTTACAACAAGGAACGTATGTTGATTGAACTTGTAAGGTATAAAAGTAAATTTTACAGTTGGAGATATTCTAATGGTGGTATGGCTGACGTATTTATTTGGAAGAAAATAAATTATTACGTGCATACTCGCTGGGACTGCAACCCTCATTTTCTTTAAAATACTTCGAAAAATAATAAATGGACTTAAATCCACAGCGTTCTGAAATTTCTGTGATCGTACAGTCTGTATAACACAGCAATTGCTTGGCCAAATTGAGTCTGTGATTCAGCAGATCCGCCTTGGGCGAGCATCCGAAATGCTGGCAGTAGAGGGAGCAGAAGCGGCTGACAGAATATTCGCACAGTTCTGCCATGTCCTGCAGCGACCAGTTTTTTTCCGGGTGACGCAGAAAGGCTTCTCTTACTGCTTCGATGCGCAGTAAGGGAGAGCCGGAATTTCGCTGCTGTTCATAAAGACGATGGAGCTGGATGATGGTTTTTGTCAGGCAGGAGGAGATCATCTCCTGATAGCCTGTATGTTTTAAAAGGAGTTCCTCCTCAATCTGTGCAATACAATTTTTTAGAAGGATTGGGTCACTGATCTGAAAAGCAGTCTTTTCCGGCAGGGGATATCGTGCCAACAGATCCCTGAAGTCACTGCCGTCTAAGTAAATCCAGTCATTGATAAATCGTTCATTTTCGCTCTGTGGACCGTGATAGATCACGGTTCCCGGAGGCATGATCAGGATATCTCCCGCATTTCCGGCAAGCATACGCCCGTCTGATTCATATAAAAAGGGTGTAGAAAAGCAACTGATAAAAAAAGAATCCCGAATGGTGTTCATACAAAATTCCCCTGTATTATGAGGGAAATTTGTTCCGCAGCCAAAAATCTCCATCGTATCGTCCTCCCCTTTGTAAATGTGTAATCGGCAATATTATACGAAATAGTAAGATAATATAAAAATATAGGTAATTAATACATTGTTATTTGGATTGTATCACAATAAAATATAAATATCAATACAAACAGACGGGCTGCAGAAGGCAGACCGGGAAAGGAGATTTTTGATGAAAAAAGTAAGTTTGAATGGTACTTGGCGTTTAATCGGAGCAGGCTATGACTGTGAAGGTTTGATTCCCGGATCCGTATATTCTTTTTTGCTGGATAACGGACTGATGGAGGATCCTTTTTATCGTCAGAATGAATTAGAGGCAGTGAAGCTTTTAGAAAATGAGTTTGTGTTCTCCAGAAGTTTTACGTGGGAACCCACAGATGATAGAGTCATGCTGCACTGTGACGGGTTGGATACTCTGTGTGACATTTATATCAACGGAAAGCATGTGGCGTATACCGACAATATGCATCGTACATACGAATTTGATGTGACGGATCTTTGGGTGGAGGGCGAGAATGAGATTAAAATTGTCTGTCATCCAGTGGATGCGTATATAAAAGAAAAGCATGAGGAACATCCGTTGCCGGCATCCAGAGATGCGTTGGAGGGTTTCGGACATATTCGAAAAGCTCACTGTATGCTTGGTTGGGACTGGGGACCACGTCTTCCTGATGCAGGAATCTGGAGAAATATTGAGTTGTTGATTTTGGACAGCGCCAGAATTACGGATTTTCACATTACCCAGAGACATGTGAATGGACGGGTATATGTGACCCCTTATGTGGAGACGGACCGAGAAGCGGCTGTGGCAGTTAAAGTAAAGACACCGGACAACCATATATTGGTAATAGAGCCGAACAAAGAAACAAGAATTGATGATCCACAGCTTTGGTGGCCTAATGGCCTTGGAGAGCAGCCGTTGTACACATTCAGTGCAGTAGTGCTAAAAGACGGTGAGATTGCAGACTCTCAGGAAAAGAGAATCGGTCTTCGTACATTGAAGCTGATCAGAGAAAAAGATGTATACGGCGAAAGCTTCTGCCATGAAGTGAATGGAATCAAGTTCTTTGCTATGGGAGCAGATTATATTCCGGAGGACAATATTTTCTCAAGGATTACCCCGGAGAGAACGAAATGGTTGCTTAAGCAGTGTAAGGACAGCCATTTCAATGCCATCCGTGTTTGGGGCGGCGGCTATTATCCGGATGATTTTTTCTTTGACATCTGTGATGAAATGGGTATCGTGGTGTTCCAGGATATGATGTTTGCCTGCACGATGGTTTGGGCAGATGCGGCATTTAAGGAGAATATCAAAGCAGAATTTACAGACAACCTGAAACGTATGAGACATCATGCTTCATTGGCACTGATCAGCGGAAACAATGAGTTGGAGGATTGTTTCCCAAAGGCAAAGGATGATCCCGTACTGTTCCAGATGTACATAGATGTATTTGAAGGAATGCTGCCGGATCTGATCAAAGAATTGTGCCCGTATATTCCGTATATCTCCACATCACCCATTACCTGCGGTCATTTTATCGACCCGAAGAATGAGAATTATGGGGATTGCCATTACTGGGAGGTATGGCATGGAAATAAGCCATTTGCGGAATACCGTAATAAATTCTTCCGTTACTTAAGTGAATTTGGCTTCCAGTCATTCCCCTGCGAGAAGACGGTGAATGACTTTACCATCGAGGAAGACCGCAATGTATTCAGCCGCGTCATGGAAATGCATCAGCGAAACGGCAGTGCAAACGGTAAGATTTTAAGCTATTTGTCCCAGACCTTCCGTTATCCAAATAACTTCGGAACCTTATTATACGCATCCCAGCTGCTGCAAGCAGAAGCCATCCGTTATGGCGTGGAGCATTTGCGTCGTAACAGAGGCAGATGTATGGGTACCCTTTACTGGCAGCTAAACGATATCTGGCCGGTGGCATCCTGGGCAAGTATTGATTATTACGGAAGATATAAGGCGCTCCAATATGTGGCAAAGCGTTTCTATAGTCCTGTGATTATCAGCTGCATGGAAACCGGTGAAAAGACTACCAGACCTGTGGTGACCATGGAATTAGGACGGCCGGACTATGCCACAAAGGCACAGCTGTGTGTGACCAATGACACAATGGATGAGGTGTCCGGTGTAGTGTCATGGGCATTGAGAGATCGAACCGGCAAGATACTGCAGGAAGGCAGCGATGAGTTGACAGTGCCTGCACTTTCCGCAGTGTGGATGGAAGAGATGGACTTCCACAAGACAGATGTGGACAACACATACATGAGCTATGGGTTTATTGTGGATAATGAGGTGGTGTCAGAGGGTACTGTTTTATTCACAGCACCGAAATACTTCCGTTTCATGGATCCCAACCTTAGATGTGAAATAAATGGGGACGAAATTACTGTTTATGCAGATGCGTATGCACGGTATGTGGAGATCGATTCGCCGGATTCTGACTTCATTTTAAGTGACAATTATTTTGATATGAATGCTGGGCAGAAGACCGTGAAGATCTTAGAAGGTAAGCCGGGGACGATTCGGTTGAGATCGGTGTATGATATAAGGTAGGTTTTAAATAAAGTTGTTTTACTTGCCGACTTGTATAGAATGATTATTCGGGTAGATTGCAGAAGATATTGCATTTGAAGGAAAATCCGAAGCATGGTAAAAACGCAGTATATTAGCAGCCGTCCCACTTTTTTGAGAATTCCGGTGTTTAGTAGGGCAGCTTAAGTTCTGGTTGTCCTACTTTTTTGGCGGTTTCGGTATTTGGTAGGATGCTTTGAGCTTAAGTTGTCCTACTTTTTTGAGATTTCTGGCATTTAGTAGGGCGGTCGGTGTATCGGTTGTCCTACTTTTCTTGAGTTTTTGGCATTTAGTAGGACAACGTGAGCTTTCGTGGTCCTACTTTTCTGATATTTTCAGCATTTAGTAGGACAGCCGAGGCTTCGGCAGCCCTATTTTTTCCGGGTTTCCTATATTTAGTAGGACGCCCGGAGTCAAATGTATTTTTTAGCCGGAGCTAAATACGATTACTTACCTCATGCTACATACAAATACATAAACACAAAATGACATACACTTCCCCCTATAACAAACAAATGAAAGATCTCGTGCGACCCGAAATATTTATGCTTTGCATTAAAAAACGGCAGTTTCAAAGCGTAAATCACGCCGCCGATGGTGTAAATGATACCTCCAGCAAGGAGCCATAAAAAGGCGGCTTTCGGCAGGG
>JAZPYS010000129.1:0-98673 GCA_045544275.1 Acetatifactor sp.
GCAGAAGTTTGTGATATCACAACTGTAACTCTTGCTCTTGAGCAGGCAAAATAAATAAACCAGCCTTGAGGCTGATACAACGAGGGCGTGACTCAAAAGTCACGTCCTCTGTATGTCCTACACCAGACTATACTCCTGCAAAAGTCGATTCTGATATTCATGATCCGACGCAGCCCGGATCATGTCATCCAGTCGTCCATCCTCAGCTAATTTTAAAATAAGTCTATTAACATCTTTGCGTCCTTCCTCGCGTTCTTCCTGGAACCATTCCTTCACTCCTGTGCACATATCAATTTCATCCCCTTCCTTTTCGCTCCGTTTCTCCATATCCACCTCTACCCCCAGCAATATCCCCGCCGCACGGGCTGTCGCTTTATTTACTTTACGAAATTCCGGATTTTACCTGTCCAGGGTTCTTCTCCCAAATACAGACACAAGGTAAACACTGGAACCAGTTTCTCTTTTTCTGTAAATCCATTCCTTTGATATTTCTGTCCTTGTCCCCGCATCTTCTTCTCATTGCATGCATCAATCTCCTTGATCTGCTTCTTGTACTCCAATGCGTCATAGTACATATGTCTCCATGCCATGGTGTAGTCAACACCGGACTGGTGTTCAATTGCCAGAACACAAAGCCAATTGCCACTCTTTAAACGCTTCTTCAAATCCCGCCGTCTTTCAGAGGTCCGGACCCTTCTGTCGGAATTCTCTACTGGGAGATCATTCTCCGGTTCTACATCCCAGTAGACAACACCAGCCTCCGCCAACTCCCCGGGATCCACCACATTCTTCCCCTCAAAGAAACTACCATTGTACAAATCTGCAAAATGCTCATTCACTTCCAGATAATCTAAAATCACATCATTCTCTTTCCCCATTGATATCATCCTCCTTTGTATTTACAGAGGCTGTACAACACAAATAACCAAATATCCGGGATACGACCTCTGCCATCTGTTTTAAATTCCAGGTAAAACGGCAGATACGCCATTTGAATGTAGAATTTAGAATGTTAGATTGTTACTGATAGATTTTATACTGATATAATAGCATATTTACTCAGAAGATGCAACTGTTTATTCTCAAAATATGTGTAATCAAGCCTGTAAGAGGTCGAGTAGATAGACCCCTTGCAGGGTCTACCCCTCTACAGACCCCGGCGTGCGGCTTTTCCGCATCGGGCTCTTTGCAAAGTTAATTATTCAACTTTAGCTTCTTTTCTGACTTCTGCGGTTTAACCAGAAGAACAGGCTCTTTATGACTTCATATCGTCTGTGTATAGATAATGTTTTCCTCTCAATATTGCTTTGCATGGCAGGACTGCGAGGCACAGTCCTCTCTCAGCTTCCCTCCGGTGGCATCACCCGCTTTCATCGGTACTATCCGGCCATCCGACTGCCTGCTTCTCCTTTGCACTCCTTCGTTAATTGTCATGCATACCACCACAGACACACTCCGCAGTGGGGCCGCAGGCTCTCCCAGTTGACGCAGCATCATTGTACGACATGGCTGACTTTCAACCCCGTGGTGCCCAATTAGGATCCACATTTTCCATGGAAACCTAAAAAAACTGCCTGATGCCTAAAAATTTTTTAATTTTAGTCATCAGGCGAAATATTTTTTCACTGATGGAAAATAGCCACATTATGTCAACCATTTTTATAGTATTTTCCTCTTTCTTTCATTGCAATTAGGCATCAGCGTGTATTTAATCATCTCTATGCCTAATCTCTATATCAACTTGATCACGAATTGCTTTTACCAATGATTTATTCTAATGGTTTGTTGAGCGTGGGTGTGAAAATCCACTTCTACTGTCCTCGCTCATTATTCTACTATAATAGTTTAACTATATTTCTTCCTGCCCTTCAATTCTTCATAAAGCAGTTTGTAATTCTCATACCGCACCGGGCTGATCTCCCCATCCTCCAGTGCATTCTTCACGCCGCATACCGGTTCACTGATATGGGAACAGCCGCCGAACCGGCAATATTTTTCATGTTCTGAAAACTCAGGATAAAATCCTGCCAATTCCTCCTTCTCCATGTCAAAAAGACCAAGGGAGCTGAACCCCGGCGTATCTAATATATAGGTATTGTGTTCCAGTGGTATGATCTCTGAATGTCTGGTGGTATGTCTGCCTCGTTCAATCTTACGGCTGATATCCCCCGTCTCCATGACAATATCCGACTGCAGACAATTGATCAGCGAGGATTTGCCCACACCGCTGGGGCCTGCCACTGTAGTGGTCTTTCCGGCTAATATCCCACGCAGTTTTTCCACTCCTCTGCCTTCTTTGGCGCTGACGCACAAAGTTTCATAGCCACATTTTCTGTAAACCTCTTCATAATCCATACCGGCATTATCTTCATCTATATCTGCTTTATTAAAACATATAATACATGGAATATTCTGTTGCTGCATCATGATCAAAAAACGATCCAACAGATTAAAATTGGGCTGGGGCTTCACAATCGCGAAAATAACCAGTGCCTGATCGATATTGGCAACTGCCGGACGGATGATTTCGCTTTTTCGGGGTAACAGCCGGTCAATATTGCCTAACTTCTCTCCCTCATCCAGTATCTGTATTTCCACATCGTCCCCTACCAGTGGCTTCCGATTATCTTTCCGAAAAATTCCTTTGGCCTTACATTCATAGATACCTTTTTCCGGTACATGCACATAATAAAATCCTGCGATACCTTTTACAATCTTTCCCTGCATGTTACTGTCCTATTCCTGTACAAACTCAAGTCTTCTTGTAAAAGACTTCTCTTCCGTGGTTCCCGGGGTGGTAATGGTCTCTCCGGTCTCCGGATCGGTTGTTGTTGTCCCTTCAGTAGTTACTGTATAGTACATGGTAATGATACCGCCTGCTGATTTGATACCATAATAATTGGCTGCCTGTGGGAAAGCACTCGTAGTTGTGTCTAAGAGAATCGTACCATCATCCGTAGTCAAGGTAATCCTCACATTTGAACCGGAAACAAAATCAGGTGCTTCACTAACACTAGGTGCGTCAATACTTGCATTACATTTATAAGTTGACACAGCTTTCCCTTTACTGATCATAATATCTACAGCAGTATCTTGTTCCACCATAGTCCCCTGCTGACGACTCTGATAGTAAACAAGACCTTCTGCCACAGTATCATTGTAATTATAAACAACTTCCCCTACTTCAAGTCCGGCTTCCACGATCACAGCTCTGGCTGTCATTTCATCGTAACCTATCACATTGGGCATTTCTACTTTATTTTCAGCAGGCCCGATACTTACGGTCACGGTGACACTGCTCCCTTTCGGTACAGACTCTCCTTCCACAGGCACCTGACTGATTACCCGCCCCTTTTCCACATCTGCCGAGTAATCTTCTGCTCTGTCAATCTTAAATCCCGCTTCTGCCAGCTCACTGTACGCCTTTTCATAAGTAAGTCCAATTGTCCCGGGTACCTCCACACCCTGGGTTCCGGAACTGACTGTCAACAGTACTTCTGCTCCGGACTTTAATTTTGCCCCCTCTGAGACATCCGCATAAATAACGATACCTGCTTCATATTCATCAGATTCCACATAAGTCAGTCTGGGAACCAATTCCATCTCAAGCAATTTCTTTTTTGCCTTTTCAACATCCCAACCATCTACAGAAATCATGACAATCTTGTTTTCTTCTGCATCACTGTCGATAATAGGACCTGTCTGGATTGAGGAAGATTCCTGTGTATGTTGGATTTTATTTCCCGGATTATTGGAAGCAAACAAACCAAATATCTTCCCCAACAGCACAAAAATAATGATACATATGATAACGCCTGCCACAATAGCAAGGATCGTTGTTATCCTCTCCATGCGTGGTTCTCTATCGTCATACTCCTCTTCCTCATCTTCCTGGGTATTGTAAATATGTGTCCCCATCTGACCGGTTCGGTTTAAGCGAAGGGATTCTTCTTCCCTTACATTGACAGCTGATTTTCTACGGATTTCCGTCAACTCACCTTCAGAGACCATGCGTGTCCCGCCATCCATTTCCAGATCATTTGTCACTACAAACGCTCCATCCGGATTCATCAAAGACTGCTTCAAGTCATTCATCAACTCCGGCATATTCTGATATCTTCTGTCAGGTGATTTTTGACAGCACTTTCTTACAATATTTTCCACGCTGTTAGGAATTTCCCCAACAAAATCCTGTGGTGAGGGCAATTCCTCCTGAATATGCTTGATTGCAATGGCTACTGTGGTCTCCCCGTTAAAAGGAACTCTACCTGTGAGCATCTCAAACAATGTGATACCAAGTGAATAAATATCACTTTTTTCATCACTATAGCCGCCTCTTGCCTGTTCCGGCGACGTATAATGGACGGATCCCATGACATTTGAGGTAATGGTATTACTGGTAGCTGCCTTTGCAATACCGAAATCCGTTACCTTTACCTTGCCGTCCTTTGAAATGATTATGTTTTGCGGTTTAATATCTCTATGAATAATATGATTATTATGAGCTGCTTCGATACCCATACATACCTGAATGGCAATACTCACCGCCTCTTTATAAGACAATCTCGCCTTCTTCTCGATATACTTTTTCAGGGTAATTCCCTCTACCAGCTCCATAACAATGTAGTGAAGACCATTCTCCTCACCAACATCATACACATTTACTATATTAGGATGCATCAGACCTGCTGCCGCCTGCGCCTCTATACGAAATTTGGATACAAAATTTGCATTCTCGCTGAACTCCTGCTTTAGGACTTTTACTGCCACAAAACGATTCAGCTTATGACATTTTGCTTTATAGACATCTGACATTCCGCCGGTACCGATTTTTTCCAATATCTCATACCGGTCGCCTATCATCATTCCTATCTTAACCATAATTTTCCTCTCTATGAATAAAACCTTTTCTCATGTTCAGACCCTACTACTATGCAGTCTGTTCAATCAAGATAACAGATATATTATCTTTTCCCCCTCTGTCATTTGCCGCTGATACCAGTTCTCTTGCTCTGCCCTCAATACTTCCCGGTCCCTGGACTATTCTGCGGATCTCTTCATCCTCCAGCATATTTGTCAGACCATCAGAACACATCAATACCTTTTCCCGTGGTTTTAATTCCACCGAAAAGAAATCAATATCCACTGTATCATTTGCACCTATCGCTCTGGTTATAATATTTTTATCCGGATGATTTCTGGCTACGCTTCTGTCAATACCTCCCATTCTGATCATCTCTTCTACTAAAGAATGATCCTTGGTGATCTGTCTGATTTCTTCACCTATAACATATAACCTGCTGTCGCCCACATTGGCAATCTGAAGGTATTTTCCTAAACAGGAGGCCGCTACTACCGTAGTCCCCATACCTTCGTAACATTCGTCCTCAGCGGATTTCCTGCGAATACTTCCATTCGCAGTCTCAATGGCTTTTCTGAGGATTAATACCGGATTCTTCTCAAAAGACCGGGATGCCAGATCACAGATGGTCTCCACTGTACATTTTGATGCGAAATCACCTGCTTTATGTCCACCCATGCCATCTGCCACAATGAACAGGTTTGGCAGATTGCCCACCGCCTGCTCTGAAGCATATACATAATCCTGATTTAGTTTTCTCTTCCTTCCTATGTCGGTTACGGAAAACGTCTTTAACACGTTCTACTCCTCCTGCCCCAGCTTTTCATTCTGTATAAAGGAGCGTCTCAGCTGCCCGCAGGCACCATCGATATCTCTCCCCATCTCTCTTCTTATTGTAACTTGTATGTGATTTTTTTCAAGCTTATTTTTAAAGGCCTGAATATGGTGGTCATCAGACTGCACATAATCTCTCTCCTTGATCGGGTTGACCGGAATCAGATTAATGTGACAGTTCAGCGGTCTTGCCAATGCCACCAGCTCATCTGCATCTTCCTGTGTATCATTGACACCGCCTACCAGACTGTATTCAAAGGTAATACGTCTGCCTGTCTGTTCAAAATAAAATTTACAGGCATCCCTGATTTCTGCAATCGTATATTTATAAGCAATAGGCATCAATTTTCTGCGCTTCTCATCTGTGGTTGCATGTAAGGAAAGCGCCAATGTAATCTGCAGATGTTCCTTTGCCAACATCCGCATCTGTGGAACAAGCCCACAAGTAGATACTGTAACATTTCTTGCACTAATATGCAAGCCATTTTCGTCAGTAAGCAGCTTTACAAACTGTAAAAAATTGTCATAATTGTCCATGGGCTCGCCGCTTCCCATAATTACCACATTGGAAACACGCTCACCCGTATACCTGCTGATAGCATAAATCTGATCCAACATCTCAGAAGGCATCAGGTTTCTCTCAAGACCATCCAGGGTAGAAGCACAGAATCGACAACCCATGCGGCAGCCTACCTGTGAGGAAATACAAACAGAATTTCCATGCTTGTACTTCATCCAAACACTTTCTACCACATTGCCGTCCCGCAGCCGGAAAAGAAATTTTCTGGTACCGTCCAGCTTCGACTCCTGTACTCTCACAATTTCCAAAGAAGTATATTCGTACATCTTTTTACACTTTTCTCTAAACTCCTTGGACAGATTCGTCATTTCATCAAAGCTTCCGGCCAGCTTCTGATGCATCCATTCATAGGTCTGCTTAGCACGGAATGCCTTTTCACCCATCCTTAAGAATTCTTCCTTGAGTTGATCTAAACTCAAAGATTTAATATCTATTTTCTCCAGATTCAATTCAAAATTCATAGACTACTCTCCACTCACTCAGCCCTGCGAAGCTTCGCATAATAAAAACCATCCGCCTGCATCAGCCCCGGAAGGATCTGCCTTTCTTCCTCTATCATAAATGGATACTTTTCACATATGTACCTTGCCATATCCTGATTTTCTTTTTTATCGATCGTACAGGTGCTGTACATCAGTGTGCCACCCTTTTTCACATACTGCCAACTGGCATCAATAATGGCTTTTTGCAACTGCAGCAGACTTTCTATACTTTCGGGCGTCACATTGTACTTAATGTCACGTTTTTTGCCCATAACACCCAGTCCTGAACAGGGCACATCCATAATGAGCACATCTGCATAGTCCTTCCTTGCAGAATCCTCTACAGCAGCATCCCATACTTCCACGAACACTTTGTTTGAAATCCCCATTCGTTCACAATTCATCCTGATCAGATCTGTCTTGTATTCTGAAACATCCCTTGCCAGCACTTCTGCGGCTTTTGCAGCAGCCAGCATACTCTTGCCGCCGGGTGCAGCACAGACATCCATACATTTATCCCCTGCTTTGATACCGGCTGCTTCCACCATTAACATGGAACTGATATCCTGCACCGTAAAGGTTCCTTCTTCAAAACCCTTTAATGCGGCAATACCTTCCACATTTTCCAGTGTATAGGCATACTCCAGATAAGGCGATTGTTTTACAACCACGCCTTCCTTTTCCCATGCTGCAATATATGCATCCTTTTGTGCTTGGGAAACAGTATCTGCAAAACGGATGCTGACCGGATGAATCTCCATCAGTCCATCCAAAATCTTCCCGACAGTTTCCAGTCCATACTCTTCCAGCCACATCTCTACGATCCATGCAGGCATAGAATATTTGACTGTCAGGAATTCCACCGGTGTTTTTTCAGGGTCCGGCATAGGGATGTTGTCTTTATTTGCTGCGATCTTGCGAAGCACACCATTCACAAACCCCTTTAAATTGGTAAATTTGCGTTTTCCCGCAAGCTTCACAGCCTCATTACAAGCGGCACTGTCCGGCACACTGTCCATATATAAAATCTGATAAGTGCCCATTCTCATAAGACACCTGATCAGTGGTTTCATCTTATTCACTTTCACTGATGCATACTGCTCAATACAGTAATCCAGTTCAATACGGCGTTCGATACAACCTTCAATAAGCCGTTTCATAAAACGCTTTTCTGAAGCCTCTAAATAATCATACTTATCCAATACGGCTTTTATAAGCTGATGAGAGAACACCTTAGTTCTTTCCATCTCCAGCAAAGTATCCAGAACAATTTCTCTGGTGTTTTCTGCCATAATATTTTCCTCGTTTCTTCTGCCTAAAATATGCTTACGCTAATCATCGCTGCGTCTTCGATTTCCCCCAAAAAGTAACATCAGACGAAGCAACTGCAAAATCGTAGAAGCCGCAGCTGCTACATAGGTATAGGCAGCTGCCCTCAGCACCTTCCTGCATCCCTGATTTTCGGATTCTGTCAGAATTCCATACTGTTCCAGCTTTGCTACAGCTCTGCCGGAAGCATTAAATTCCACCGGCAATGTTACTAATTGAAACAGAACGGATAATGCAAACGCCCAGATACCGACCTGAATCAAAGTCTGATTCCAACTGAGTAAGATACCTATCAAGATCAGAGGCATGCCCAATTTACTGCTGATATTCACCACCGGTACCAACGCTGACCTGAACTTCAAGGGTGCATAACCCTTTGCATGCTGAATGGCATGACCGCATTCATGAGCAGCTACTCCTACTGCAGTAATACTTGCATAATGATAGTTATCGTAAGAAAGCCTCACCGTATTGGTACGGGGATCATAATGATCGCCGGCATTTTTACCCAGACATTCAATCTGTACATTGTATAAACCTTCATTGTTGAGTATCCTTCTGGCACAATCTGCGCCGGTAATACCCGTTCTGTTAGACACCTGCTTATACTTATTCATGGCACTGTTTACATGGGCACTTGCCAACATGCAGATCAACGCACCTGCAATTACCAAATAATATGTGGGATCAAAATAAAACCCTAAACCGCCATAACCATAACCATAACCAAATAAATAAACCATAAAACTCCTCTAATTCCCCAACACTTCTCCCGGCTGTACCTTCACACCCAAAAGAAAGTCATGGGTACTCATTCTCTTTTTGCCCTCTAACTGCAATTCATAAATGCAAAGCAGTCCCGCTCCGGTAGCCACCTTGATGGTATCCTTTGTTACTTCTTTTACAGTACCCGGCACTATATATTCCAACGTCATAATGCCATCTGCAGCACCTTCCACAGAAGCCTTCCAGACCTTCAGCTGCTTGCCTTTGTAGCTGGTAAACGCACTGGGCCAGGGATTGAGCCCCCTGATCAAACGCTCTATTTCACAGGCATTCATGGAAAAATCAATATTCCCCCTGTCCTTACTGATCAGTGGCGCGTGACAGCTTAGTGCATCTTCCTGCTTTTCAGGTACCAGCGCACCTTCTTCCAATCGCTGCAATGCCTCCACGATCGCTTCACCGCCAAGTACCATCAACTTATCATGAAGACTCTCGTAGGTATCCTGAGCATCAATTGCAATCACCTTTTTGTAGAGCATATCGCCGGTATCGATTCCCGCATCCATCTGCATAATGGTCACACCGGTCTCCGACTCTCCATCAATGATCACATGCTGAATGGGGGATGCCCCACGGTATTTCGGAAGCAAAGATGCATGAATATTGAGGCTTCCATACTTCGGCATATCCAAAATCTCCTGGGAAAGAATCTGCCCGAATGCTGCCACCACGAAAACATCCGCTTGATACTGCTTTAACTCTGCAATGGCTTCCGGCGTTTTGATACGCCTCGGCTGCATTACAGGAATATTATGCTCCAAAGCACATTCTTTAACCGGGGTATATACCAATTTGTTGCTTCTTCCCTTTGCTTTGTCAGGCTGTGTCACCACAGCAGTAATTTCATGCCCTGCCGCAATCAGCGCTCGTAATGCCCCTGCTGCAAAATCAGGAGTTCCCATAAAAACAATCTTCATAATATTAATCTTCCTCGTATTCTTCTTCCATTAATTCACTGTTGTCCACCAAACTGCCTTCTACTTTTTCTACATAAAGGTGTCCATCCAGATGATCCAGTTCATGGCAGATCGCTCTTGCTAAAAGCTCTGTTCCTTCAATTTCAAAAGGCTTCATATCCACATCCAGAGCAGCAGCCTTTACATAATTAGGCCTTGTAACGATCCCGGATTTTCCCGGCACACTCAAGCATCCTTCATAACCGGTCTGTTCACCGTCAGTTTCTAAAATCTTAGGGTTGATCATAATGATGGGATCTTCACCGGTACAGTCAATGACTACAATTCTCTTCAAGATACCTACCTGTGGTGCTGCAAGACCTACACCATTTGCTTCATACATTGTATCCAGCATATCCTCAATCAATTCTCTTGTTCTTGGAGTCATTTCTTTGACTTCCTTACAAACTTTTCCTAAAACATCTTCTCCCATTTCACGAATATTACGAATTGCCATTTTTCTTCCTCTTTCTTAATTAATATATATACTATAACGTATTCATAGGGTTAAAGTCAAACTGGACATGAGTCCCCTTCAGTTCCATAACCTGTAGAACACTCTCCAGACTATCCTTTACTCCGATCAATTTCTCATAGTCTTTGTTTTTTATATAAAATACAAACCGGTAAATGTCCTTTACCTTGCCGATGCCCGCCGGGGACGGTCCGATAATCTGAAATCCATTCATTCCCTCATCACTGTCGGTCAGCTGTCTGACTTTGTCTGCCAGATACTGTGATAAATGTATACCATCCTCTTCCCGCATCGTCAATACCTGCACTGCCAACATATGCGCCACAGGAGGGTAACCCATCAAATCCCGGAAAAGAATCTCTTCCTCATAAAAAGCTTCATAATCCTGATTGGCCGCATGTATCACTGCGTAATGCTCCGGCTGATAGGTCTGAATCACTACTTCTCCGGGTAGCTCCCCTCTTCCGGCCCTTCCTGCTGCCTGTGTCAGCAATTGGAATGTCCGTTCAGCAGCTCTATAATCCCCCACCGAAAGGGACAGATCTGCTGCCAGTACACCTACCAGCGTGACATTCGGGAAATCATGACCTTTCACAATCATCTGGGTTCCTACCAGTATATCTGCCTCACCATTACCGAACGCCGACAATATCTTTTCATAACTGTCCTTCGTTTTTGTGGTATCTGCATCCATCCGCAGCACCCTTGCCTGAGGAAACATTTCCTTCAATTTATCTTCAATCTGCTGGGTCCCTGCCCGGAAACCGGAAATATATCTGGATCCACACTCCGGACATGTTACCACCTTTGAGGTTTCATAGCCGCAATAATGACATATCATTCTGCCCCCTCTATGCTCCGACAAGGAAACATCGCAGTGTGGACATTTCACTACATAACCACATGCTCTGCAGGAAATAAAACCTGCCACACCTCTTCGGTTAATGAACAACATACTCTGCTGTCCTTTCGCCAATCGATCTGCCAACAATTCCTGCAGCTTATAGCTGAAGATTGTACGGTTGCCCCGTTTTAATTCTTCCCGCAGATCCACGGTATGCACCACAGGCAAATGTCCACCGGTCAGTCTCTCCTTTAGCACAAAGCGTTTGTTCATTCCTATGTCCGTCTTATAATATGCCTCAAGGGAAGGGGTTGCAGACCCCAGTACCACACTTGCACCATGCATTTTTGCAATCTGCTCTGCTGTCTCTCTGGCATGGTATTTCGGTGTGACTTCACTTTTGTAGCTGGACTCATGTTCTTCATCCATAATAATCAGTCCGATATTGGGAAAAGGTGTAAACAACGCGGAACGGGGACCTATGATCACATCGATGTCTCCGCACTTTGCTCTTTCACACTGATCATATTTTTCACCTGCCGAAAGGCTGGAATTCAATACGCTGACCCTGTCACCAAAATGCCTGTAGAACCGCATCAGTGTCTGATAAGTCAAAGCAATTTCCGGAATCAGCACGATTGCCTGCCGCCTGCGGGCCACCATTTCTTCTATCAAACGAATGTACACTTCCGTCTTACCGCTTCCTGTAATGCCGTGCACCAGATAAGTTTTCTGCACACCTGCATCAAACTCCTCCATAATTTCTTCCACAATCTGGTTTTGCTGCCGGCTTAAAATTTTCTTTTCGCCCTGTATAGTTTGCTTTTTTACAGGATTGCGAAAACTGGTCAGACTGATTATCTTTAAGATACCTGCCTTTTCCAGTGTCTTTACTGTCGCTGCAGAAACCATCAACTTCTCTGTTACCAATTCATAGGGAAGTTCCTGCTCCGCAAGCAATTCCTGCAACAGACGCACCGAAGCACTACGCCGCTTATCCCGCATACATTCGCCCAGGTATGCAATCGCACTCTCACGGTCCGCTGTCAATACCAGTTTTTTATGTTCCTTTTGCTTGACCGTCTGTGTTGCCGGAAGCACTGTTTTCAGCGCCTGTATCATAGTTCCGCCATAGGTGTGCCTGATCCATGCCGCCAATTGAATCTGCCTGTTTTTTGCACTCACACTATCTGATACAACACTATGGATGTTCTTAATCCTGCTTCGCTCAAAATTACACTGATCTCCCATGGAAACTACATATCCTTTGGTCAGTTTGTTACCGTTGCCGAAAGGCACCATGACACAGCTGCCCACTTCAACCTGATCCCTTAAAGACTCTGGCACACAATACTGAAAGGGCCGGTCAACCTTTTCATGGGTTATATTCACAATAATATCAGCAAAAATGTCTGCCAAGTCCCTTCTCCTTTACTTACCGGCTAAAATATCCTGAATCAATTCTCTTTCATCCATATGATATTTCACGCCTTTGATCTCCTGATAATCTTCATGCCCCTTTCCGGCAAGCACAATAATATCCCCTTCTTCACCATGCTCTATGGCGTATCGAATGGCTTCCTTACGGTCACAGATTTCTATATATTTACCTTCGGTCTTACCAATGCCGATCTTAATGTCTTCAATAATATCCTGTGGTTCCTCAAATCTGGGATTGTCTGAGGTAATAATGGTCAGATCCGCAAGTTTACCGCTGATTTCACCCATTTCATAACGACGCAGCTTAGAACGATTGCCGCCACATCCGAACAGACACACCAGCCTGTTAGGTTCATATTCCCGCAAAGTGGTCAGCAGACTCTGCAAACTCATAGCATTATGAGCATAATCAATCAGCATTGTAAAATGATCTGACACCTTCACCATCTCAATGCGACCTTTGACTTTTGCTGTCAATAGCGCCTTTTTAATATCCGCTTCTGCCACATTGAAGTGACGACAGGTAGCAATGGCAGTCAGTGCATTGTATACGCTGAATCTCCCCGGCGTAGCAACCTCAACATCCAGATTCATGATACCGCTCACAGTAAAATCCACGCCCAACATACCTTTATCTCTGACCAATGACAGATCCGAAGCCTTAATATCTGCCTTCTCAGAAAATCCAAATCGCTCGATGGTACAGGTATGTCCCTGAATCACCTGCTCACAGTGCACATCATCTGCATTTACAATGCCTACCTTACACTGCTTGAACAACAGACCTTTACAATATAGATATTCTTCAAAACTTGTATGTTCATTCGGACCGATATGATCCGGCTCTAGATTGGTAAAGATACCGATATCAAACACAAATCCCTGACTGCGGTGCTGCATCAGCGCCTGAGAGGAAACCTCCATGACCACTGCATCCAGACCGGCCTCCACCATCTGTGCAAAGTAAGATTGCAATATATAAGACTCCGGAGTGGTATTCAGCGCCGGAATATGTTTCTCCCCGATGATCGTCTCAATCGTTCCCACCAGGCCAACTTTGTAACCGGCATTCTCCAGAATAGACTTCATCAGATAAGTGGTAGTGGTCTTTCCTTTCGTTCCGGTAATACCTATGACTTTCAGTTTATCTGCCGGATGCTCAAAATATGCCGCCGAAATGAATGCCATAGCATATCTGGTATCCTCCACCTTAATCACTGTCACATCCTTATGGGCAACACCTTCCACTTCTTTGGATACAATCAAGACACGGGCCTTATCAGATACCTGCGCCGCAAACGTATGACCATCAAAGTTCGCCCCTTCAATACAGACAAACAGACACCCCTCTGTTACTTTGCGGGAATCGTAGATAACTTCTGTTACCTGTATATCCACATTTCCCTGTATCACTTCATATTCTAACTTTTCCAGTAAATAGCTTAACTTTGCCATGAAAATCTCCATTCCTGCCGCACCCATAAAATGTGGATGCAAGCATAAATTCACTACATATACTATAAAATATGAAAGTCAATCTGTAAATATTTTTCTGACAGGAAATATATCTTTCATGCTAGAAATTCAATCTCTATAACGCAAGAAAACTCCGGTCTTATGACCGAAGCTTCTCGCGATTTTCTTATGAGGGGGGGAGATAGTGATTACTCAACTATCTGTAATTAACTATACTGAAAATTTGTGTCTAAAATGTGTCTAAAATATAATAAAACCCTTAAGTAACCCTAAAAAGAGATTTAACAATAGTTCTGCATAATATACTGCAAGCTCTCTTTGCCTCTGTAACGGTTCACACCCACCTGATATGTGATAGAAACCGTAAAACTACCCTGCCCTGCCAAATCTCCTGCACTGCAAAACAGCTTTTGGGCACTTCCTGCACCATATTTTTGATCCAAAAACGCGCAAAAGTTCTCTAAATCTCCAAAGAACATCAGGTCTTCCCTTTTGCACTGTCCATCCCTGTCCACCACTACTGTAAATCTCGCAAAATTGCCATTTACGCCGATTCTTTTGGCTCCCACAAAAATCACATCTTTTTGTGCAAACAAAGGTTTGGGATTTCCAACCCCGAAAGGCTCTAACAATTGCAATTGCTTGGCTAATTCTAACGTCGCATATCCCATAGGCATGGGCACATCAATATGTACCACCGGTACAAAATCTTCCTCCGAAAGCTGTGCATTCTCATTCAATACATTCCGCAAAAGGTACAGATTTTCACTCTTCAGGGAAAGTCCCGCTGCTAACTTGTGCCCCCCGAATTTGGTCAAATATTCTTTGGCAGCTGTCAAACCTTCGAACATATGATAATTGTCGATAGAACGTCCGGAACCTTTGATTCCTTCTTCGCTGTCTGTCAGCACAAACACCGGATGATAATATTTCTCCCGGATACGTCCTGCAATAATACCAGCCAGACTTTCATGAACATGAGGCAGATACACTATCATAACCTTGTCCTGATCCAGCCCCTCCTGCAATATCAACTCTTCCGCTTCCTGTACACCCTGAAGCGTCAGATTTTTGCGACTGTCATTAAGCTGTTTTAACTCTGTAGCCGCATTGATTGCCTCTGCCTTCGTTTTGCTCTGCAAAAGCTCCAACGCCCGCTTTGCTGTATCCAATCGGCCTGTTGCATTCAGACAAGGACCGATCACAAAGCCCATATGATAGGCATTGATACTCTCCGGCTCCAATTGATTGACTTCCAAAAGTGCCCGAATTCCTAAATTCTTTGTACTGTCCAAAAGCTTTAAGCCTTCTTTTACAATGATACGGTTCTCATCCTTTAGCTCCATCACATCACAAACTGTTGCCATAGCTGCAAAAGGAAGAAAGGCAGCCCGCAATTCTTCAATTGTTATAAACTGTGTCTTTTCCTGCAATGCTTCGATGAATTTGTATGCCACTACCGCACCACAGATAGACTTGAAAGGGTAGGCACAGCACTCCTGTTTAGGGTCAATAACCACGTCCGCAGGCGGGAGTATCTGCCCTGACTCCTCAAAAGGCACTTCATGATGATCTGTCACGATCACAGTCATCCCCAGACTTTTCGCCATGGCGATCTGTTCTGCTGCAGCAATTCCATTATCACAAGTGATAATACAACCGATACCTGCATCATAAGCTTCCCTGATCAATTGCTCGTTTAATCCGTAACCATCTTTGATGCGGTGAGGAATAGCAGTATCCACATCTGCACCAAACAACCGAAGCCCCTCAGTCAATATATAAGAGGAACAGATGCCATCCACATCATAGTCTCCAATGACACGTATCTTCACTCCGGTACTTGCTCGTTTACAGATCAACTCTATAGCCGCCTCCATACCGTGAAGCAACCATGGGCTGTAACAATCCTCCATAGTACCATGCAGGTACCTACTCACCTGATCTGTATCTATTACATCTCTGTTCCTGATAATTCTTGCCAAAACAGGGCTAATGTGAAACACATTAGCCCATTCATTAAAATCTGCCTTCTTGGCAGCTACCAACCACTTTTCCTTTTTCATTGTAAATTCCTTAATCCTCTACACGGGGCTTTTGAGGGAACTTCTGACGAAGTACATACCACAATGGTCCCGCAATACAGATAGATGAATACGTACCACACAAAATACCAACCATTAAAGGAAGTGCAAATTCGCGGATACTGGTCACACCTAAAATATACAATACCGCTACCATAACAAAGGTGGTGAGGGAAGTAAATACACTTCTTGACAATGTCTGTGTGATACTTGCATTGATCACATCTTCGATGGCATCCTTTCTAGTCATAGTATTCATGGACTCTCGGATACGGTCAAAGATAACGATGGTAGCATTAATGGAATAACCAACTATCGTCAGCATACATGCAATAAAAGTATTTCCCACAGAGACTCTTGCAACTGCATAGAAAGCAAGCACTACCAATACATCATGCAAAAGTGCGGTCACACTGCTGACACCGAAACGAATATCGCTGAATCGGAAACGGATATAAATCAACATGCACACAATCGCCACTGCTACGGCAATAATGGTATCAGATTTCATCTCACCACTGATGGTGGAACTGATTGTCTCTGAAGTGATCATATTCTCTCCTACACCAAATTCATCCATGAACATCTGATTCAATGCCTCTCTCTGTTCTACATTCAGGGAAGAACTCTTGAAGATGATCTCACTGGAATCCTGCACAGTCTGAATTTGTACAGCACTTCCTGTAATATCTTCCACATATGGAAGTACCTCTTTATTGACTTCTTCTAAAGTCATGCTCTCGTTGAAGTTTACTGTTGTTGCAGTACCGCCCTTAAACTCTAAGCTGTAGTTCAAAGTATCGCCGGTAGTCACTTTGTTGATACCCAGCACCAAGAAACCTGCTGCAATAACGGCTATTGAAGAGATAAAGAAAATCTTCTTCTTGCCTAAGAAATTAATAGATTTGCGCGTCTTACCTACGCCATACCATTTCTTCTTTTTAAAACCTAAACCGTACAGTGCATTAATGGTCCACTTTGTAATGAACATGGCTGTAAACATGGATAATGCAATACCCAGAGCCAGGGTCTGTGCAAATCCTTTTACGGTACCTGGGCCTAATACCCAAAGTACACCTGCTGCAATCAAGGTGGTAACATTACCATCAATAATAGCTGAATTTGCCTTTTCAAAACCGGTGTTAATAGCTTCTTTTACAGTTGCACCTTGTCCCAATTCTTCACGGATACGTGCAAAGATAATTACATTAGCATCCACTGCCATACCGATGGACAGGATGATACCTGCAATACCGGATAAGGTCAGCGTCATATCAAAGCCTCTGATCAGAAGCACTACCAGTGCAACATATAAGCTTAAACCAAGTGCAGATGCCACACCTGCAATATAATACACTGCGATCATAAAGAGCATGACGATCATGAAACCGATAAAACCGGCCTTTAAGCTTGTCTCGATGGCTTCCACACCAAGCTGTGCACCAACCACCTTAGAATGTAATTCCTCAAGCTCCAACTTTAATCCACCGATACGAATGGTAGACGCCAGACGTTCCGCTTCTTCAAAAGTTTTGGAACCACTGATCTGAGCAGACCCCTCTGTGATTACCGAACTCACGCTTGGCACAGTGACAAATTCACCATCGTAGTAAATACCAAGGGTTTCTTTGTTTTTATTGTATGCTCTCTCTGTTGCTTTTGCAAACCTCTCTTTTCCTTCATCCGTCATGGTCAGACTGACAATGATTTCTGTATTGCCCATCTGATTCTGATATCCGCCCGCCTGAGCATCCTTAATATCCGTTCCCACAACTGCAATGGATCCGTCTGCTTCCAATTCTTCCAAAGATCTGTCCAAAGTGTATGCATAGCCCTGAGAACCATCCTTGTTGGTAACAGTCTTCAGGGAATAGTTTACAGTACCATCCTCTGTTGTTTCATGAATGAAATATAACTGACCCGGCTTGCCTAATTCCTGCAGAATAGCATTGGCATCACTGACACCGGGAATCTCAATATTGATTCGGTCCGAACCTTCCTGATAAACAATCGCTTCTGTACTGTAGCCTTCCACACGTTTCTGAAGCTTGCCGATGGTATCTGCCATATCTGTGGCATCCGGCTCTTCCTCACCCACCACCTGGTAAGTAATGCTGACACCGCCTGCCAGATCCAATCCCAATTTAATGTCTTTTGCACTGTATGAACCATAGACATCAATACCGAAGAAGTCAATATATGTAACTCCAAGCAGTGAGATGATCATGGCGATCAGCACAATAATTGCTTTACTTTTTTTCATGTTTCTCTTTTCCTCCAATCCGGGATCCGTAGACTATTTAGATTCCTCCATCATTTCGGCCTCTGCTGCCTTGATCATGATTGCACATTCCACACGCTTTCTCTGCAGTTCACAGCCGATCTCATAAGTACCGTTAATGGAACCGGAGAAGTTGTAAGCATTGGCAGCACAGCCACCGCTGCAGTAGAACTTTGCAAAACATTTTTTACATTTATCTTTCGCATAAACATTGCAGCACTTGAATTCATCTCTGATCTCAGGTTTTGTAATGCCTTCGAAAACATTGCCCATCAGGAACTGTTCCTGCCCTACAAACTGATGACATGGATAGAAATCTCCCCATGGAGTCACCGACAGATACTCAGTGCCTGAACCACATCCGGAAAGTCGCTTTGCCACACAAGGACCGCCGGAAAGATCGATCATAAAATGGAAGAAATTGAATCTCTGTCCGTCTTTTCTTCTTTGAATGATCAGCTGTGCCAGCTTGTCGTATTCTGCCTTGATCGCCGGAATATCTGATTCTTTGATGGCATAGCTCTCACTGTCAGGAGCCACTACAGGTTCCACAGAAATCTGCTTAAAGCCCAGATCCGCCAGATGCATTACATCTGCTGCAAAATCCAAATTGTTATGCGTAAAGGTACCTCTCACATAATAATCCATCTGGTTTCTGCTCTCAGCCACCTTCTGAAACTTCGGCACGATCATATCATAACTGCCCTGTCCTCCCCGGAAAGGCCGCATCATATCGTGAATTTCCTTACGTCCGTCAATACTCAATACGATATTGGCCATCTCCTTATTGGCAAACTCTAAAATCTCATCATTTAATAAAACACCATTTGTGGTCAGAGTAAAGCGGAATTTCTTGTTATTCGGCTCCTCTAAGCTTCTGCCGTATGCCACCAGGTCTTTTACCACCTGCCAGTTCATCAGTGGTTCACCACCAAAGAAATCCACCTCTAAATTCACTCTGCTGCCGGAATTAGCCACTAAGAAATCCAATGCCTTTTTTCCCACTTCAAAGCTCATCAGAGCCCTTCTGCCGTGATATTCACCTTCTTCCGCAAAACAATACTTACATGCTAAATTGCAGTCATGTGCAATATGCAGGCACAATGCCTTTACCACTGTCTGGCGATTCTTGAAATCAAACACATAATTCTCATAAATATCCGGTGCAAAAAGCTGCCCTGCCTTTTCCAGTTCCAGCACTTCATCCACCGCTTCCAGAATATCCTCTTCCGGATAAGGTATGTTCGCAAGATTGAGCACTGCCGCCTTGATGGTAGCAGGATCCTTGATTCCTTCATTGACCAACGGTTCTACCAAAGGTATCATATCATAAACAATTTCATCCACAATATGAACGGAACCGCTGTTTACATCCATTACGATATTGTATCCATTACTTTTATACTGATGTATCACTTTATTCTTCCCTTTCTAAAAACGTTAAATAAGCAGCGACACTAATCGCTGCTTACCCGCTACATGTCATTCAGACTATTTAATCTTTTCGCAGCTCTGGTTTCCTACTGTACAGGAAGTCTTGCAAGCTGACTGGCAAGAAGTCTGGCATTCACCACATCCACCTTTTTTCATGGATTCTTTCAAATCTCTTGTTGTTAAAGTCTTAATGTGCTTCATATATAAGCCTCCTAAATAAATTTCATACATTTTTAAAAGAACTGGATACAGTATAACACATTCTGATGGTTTTGTAAAATATTTTTTTCATAGACTATCTTTTCTATGCGGAATATTGTATAATAGCAAAAAGGAAGTATTATTATTAAAGGAGTTCAGCAAGTATGGATTTTCAGCTCATGGTTAATATAAAAGTCCATCGTACAAAATTTGTAAAAGAGAATTCTGTAGAATCTGATGACATTTTTGCCTTGGTAAAGTCTGGTAGTTTCAAGTTTTCAACCAAGAATGGCAACTATATCATATCAGAAAACGAAGGTGCTCTTTTTCGCAAAAATGAATTCTACCAGCGTCAAATTATTTCTCCCGTTACTATGTATTTTTTTCGTTATAAAACATATGAAACTCTTTTTAAAGAAGAAAAAATTGTTTTCGAAAACATTAATCGAATAGAATCAACAATTTCTATGCTCGACCTTCTTGAGGAGAATATATTTACAGATGAATATAATTTAAGGAGCTCTATATTTTCTGATATAGTAACACAATATCGATTAGAAAAGAGAATTATTGATTGTACAGCAAACAAAAACGACAAATATATTCAAATAGCTATTGCTTTAATCAAGGAGAACTTGCACAAAAAAATTATATTACCGGAAATCGCCGAGAAATGTGAATTATCAAATGTGCAATTTATCCGACGTTTCAAGCAGTCAACCGGCATGACACCTTCTAATTACATAATATTACTTCGGATTCAAAAGGCCAAAGCAATGCTATCCAATACTGACCTATCAATTAAAGATATCGCTTCTGCCTGCGGATTTGAAGATGAATATTATTTCAGCAACTTTTTCAAAAAGCAAATTGGAATTTCTCCGACTGCATTTCGGAAATCCACAATATAAAACCACATGTTAATGAAGTTACTTTGCCTACTTCATTAACATGCGGTCACTGTTTTATAGTTTCTTATTTAAGTCCCACACTTTGTAGCTTTCAGCTGCAATTTTACCTTCAACTTTACATTGACTATCTTCTACCACAAAATCTTCAGGCAGCTCATATTCTAATAATGCATATTCCTCTGCTGAAAACGTGAGACAATATTCTCCTTCCTGATCTGATATATTGATGCAAAATAATACTAATTTTTCGTTATTGCGATATCTCCATGCACCAGCCAGCAATTGATTCATGACAATGTCTTCCTTATGCCAGAGTGCGGGAGTCGTCACTTTAGGAAGGAGAGAACTTTTTACCTTCGGTGGTCTTAGCAAATCTGAACAATGGAACAATTCTGTATAACTATAACGCAGACTTACCATCTTTTGCAAAAATGACAGCCATTTTTCATCATATACAACATCTGCCTTGCACCAGCCAAGCTGCTGACCATATAACAAAGATTGTGCCAAGGAATACTTAAAGAACTCATAATCCTCTTTCTTCTTTCCCATAGTACATCTGCCTACCATTTCTATATAACCTGCATAAATAGCCGGAAATGCAGGTACATGTGAATTTCTTACCCACGTCCAAGTTAGAAAACCATCAAAGTTTTTCGCATATACTTCTGCATTACACTCTGTAAAATAAAAATTATCCAATGGTTTTTCTGCACTAATTTTCTCCATCATCCGACAATATCCATCTGCCCAATAACTGCCTCCGCCCGGTAAATGTCCATGTTCTGTATTATAGCAAGGTTTTGCCGGAGTAGCTGCCACCTGATCAAAATAAATACCATCGATAGGAAGCTCCTCTTCCATCTGTCGAGCTAAACTATTCATAATTGAATGCCACCCTTCAAACGAGGGACACATATGGGCTAACAAGGATGTTTCACCCTTTACTGTCTTCTGTGGATAATTCTCTATGCTGAAGCTTCCATCTTCCCGAATAACAGCTCCAAACTTCCCCTTGTTTTCAAAATTCATCACATGTCCCATCTCTGCATCATGCATCTCCCAACTCACCCCATTAATATAGGGCAAAACATAAATGGGATGTTCACGCAGCTTCTTGGCACCTTCAATAAATTCCGGCTTGGCGGGCAAAAAATGAGGATATTCAATATTAAAAGGAATCTGATGCCAATTATATACATGATAAGCAATGGGGACTTGAAGTTTTTCCTGCAATGAAATCACAGCATCTATCCAATAATTACAATCATACCTATCGCTTCCTGCACTTAAACTTGTAGGCTTGTTGTCTCCTTGGGAAAGACTATTTGGTATATAGTCAGAAACCCAAAAGGGAATCTCTTTAAAGTGCTTAGGTGTGTCAGAACGACCATCACATTCAATCCGGGGTAACCATTGGGCTTTAGATCTTACAAAATCAGCGTATATCATGGTTGCATCATACCAATCGCCTTCTATATATTGCCAGTGACAATTTCCAAAAGCGCTAAAGGAATTTGCCGGCATAGAACCATTTGTACCATAAAAAGCAGCTGTAATGGCAACCTGATCCTCACCTGCAATTACTTTAAAATTCTTTACTGCCCCCTCTCCATCTTCAACGCCAATATATACACCGCTCTGTTTTCCATAAACAGCAAAATAAGGCATGCACAGAGCTCCTCCAGGATAATTAGTCTGGACTTTATATTCTCTTTTTCCTGCATTTTCTACAACCAATCCACAAGCAACTGGCATAAAAAGATCAAAAAATTCCGCTCTCAGCAAAGGAATGGGATATGTCACCTCCATTACAGACCACTGTGAATTATCATTGATAACCTCTACTGACCACGAAATCCCCTTCAGATCATAGCTCCCCTTAACCACAAACATAAGCTCCGGTATACCTTCCGGATCAGAAAAATACATAGCAATCATATTTTTCTGATGCTTTATAATTATTTTTTTCCAAAAACTATCACTTTGTATTTCTCTGCACTCTCCATTATCAACATTTTTTATTCTTGCCTGAAACAAAGCACATTTCTCAATGCTTATATCACCAAAATATCCGTTTTCAATCCAGGCTGCATTACTAAGCACTTCTAAACCTATCTCATACTTCAATCCTTTGATACACTTTTTCATCATAATCCTCCTTTACACTTTTTTCATGGATGGGGCATGCCCATAAAATCTGCGATATGCTTTATAAAAAGAATTCTCGCTATTAAAGCCACATTCTACAGATATCTTAGCAATCGTTTTTTCGGGTTGCATTAGTAACTCATTAGCAAGTTGCATTCTTTTTCTTTCTATATATGCAGTCAAGCTAACATTTGTTGTGTCTTTAAACACCTTACGTATTGTAGATTCGGAACAATCAAAATGTCCTGCTATAGCTGCTCCGCATAAATTACTGTCAGTATAATTGGCATCAACATATTCCACTACCTTAGATGCAAATGTATTTACAGTATTTACCTTACTTTCCCGAATCCGTTCACAAAAATCCTCAATAACGCTCGTGAACAGGGATTCTATCGTTTCTCCTGTCTCCAATTTTTTATAGACATTTCGTCCAGGAATTCTACAATCTGCCAACAGTGACATTTTTTCTTTTTTTATTAAATGCAGAATATCGCCGATCATATCAATTGAAATACGATTGTTTTTCAATGCAAGCTCAGATTCCCTGGAAGAAACATATAGACATCTCTTCGCTGCCGCACAATCACCACTTAAAATAGCTGAATATAATGTCATATAATTGGACATGGAGACATGTGAAACCGGATATTGATATCCTTCTTCCATAATACAGACACGATTCATACATTCAGGGAATATGAGTTCCTCCATATTTCGAAGCTGTGAATATGCAGTGGACAACTGCGAAATATCATGATAGCAGTCACTGGCATAACAATTGATATCATAACATGCTTCTTCTTTATTAATATTCTCAACTAAAAAATCCAAGGATTGACGATACTCCGCAAAATTGTCTTTACTAATAACCAACAACAGTTCAGAGTTACTAAGTAATTGTTCGTAATAGCAGGTGACCTTTGACTCCTTTTTTAAATAAGACGCAATCAATATTAAAGGAGCTTCATATACATCTCCAACATTATTAATATCTGTCCAAAGCTTTATTAAGATCAGGTAATATCCGTTCGAAGGGAAATCTGAAAAAAGCGTACGAAACTGAAAAATATCTTCAGCAGAGTACAATTGTTCATTAAGAGCTTTTTCCATAAAACGCACTCGGAGAACAATTTGTTGTGATTTAATGGTCTGCTCAATTTGCTTAATTTTATTTCCAGTATTCAAAATATTATTCGTAACATAACCCAGTTCCTTTGAAAGCTTTAAATTTTTAAGCATGCTGATGCTACTACAATCCTTCTTTGACAATTGTTTTGGTTCAGTCAATGATATATCTTTAAAATTTTCTAATGCTCCTAACAATCCTAAGAATGGACGCATAGAAATGTAAGAACCACCTATTACAATCAGTAATACAAATCCTATACATATAGCCAAATACAACATTATAAAAAAATATAATGTCTGCATATGCTGATTTACAATGGTTTTTCCTACAAAAAGCTCAATGTCCAGATTACCCGATTTTAAATGCGTATTAAACTTATGATAATTGTTAAAGCTTTGTGGCTTATTACTGTAAAGAACAGAATTATCGTTGTGACGTGTAATCGTGATATAGCAATCTTCCTGTTCAGGATTGACAATCAATAAATCTAACAAGTCCTGAACATCTACGCACGCATATATATACACATCTCTTTTCCATTCTAAAACATAAATTAGTGCCTCATATGTAGTATTACTGTTTTTAATTTGGCAAACCTTCATAAATTGATTCTTGTTTTTCGAAAGCATTTTCTGCCACTCTTCATAACTCAAATCATTTACCTGAAAATAGTTTGGATAAAATGGATGGCTTCTGTAATATGTATGCTCAGGAGTAAATGCAATATCCTCTTCAAATTGCAACACACTGTCGGATATATATTCAGTTGTTCGTATCAAACTGCTGAAGCTTCTTTGTAGGTTATTACACATAGAAAAAGAAAACTCATCATAATCGATTTCCTTATAATGCAAGGGCAAAAAGCGCATATCTTTTGATAGTGACTGTCCCGCATTCACCATGACCTTTACAGTCTGTTCGATTTGCATGGCTCCATAATTCAATTGAGATTCAATTCGCTTTACCATAAGCTCAGAAACAGTTTTATTTAAATAATTAAAAACCGGAAACATGAGCAAAACAAACACCATAGAGATTACCGCAAACATCACTGAAATCCAACGAATTGACAAATTACTTAAAGTATTAGATTGTTTTGAAAGTCGAAATCTATTCATGAGTTCTTTTCTGTCGCTCCTCTTCTTTATATTATTTACGGTATTATACCATAGAACTATAAAAATACGTTACAAACACCAAGATCTCCATAACTTACCAAATACCCCCATCGCAGTTATTACTCTTATCTATATTTTAAAGATACCGCAACAAATCTTCCATGCTTTTTATCTCAAAATCAACACCCTCAGGAATATCAATTCCATTGGAATTGTAAAAACAGGCATCTGCTCCTGCTGCTTTGGCTGCTTTAATATCAACAGCTCTGTCTCCAACCATTAACAGTTTTTCAGGTGTAATCCCATATTGTTCAAACAAAACATACATTCCGTCGGGTGCAGGCTTAAATCTTCTGATATTTTCACTTGTGACAAATCCTTCAAAATATTGTAGAATATTGAATGATTCTAAATAGCATAACGCAAGGCGATTTCGATTGGTATACAGATAGTTTCTCCTTCCACTTTCCTTAATCGCTTTTAGTACATCTGCCACACCTGGATAGAGTCTCATTTCATCAAGACAAAGTCCATTCTTTTCTCTCAGCTCTTTGTATCGCTGCATTAACTTATTGTAATCCACTCCATATTTCTCAGCATAATACTCATGCGCTTTCCCTATCGAAACAGATAACTTTGCACGAACTTCTTGTGTTGATACAGTATAACCATATTCATTCAGCATTTCTTTGTAGATACGAACCAAATTAGGATATGTATCAACCAGTGTACCATCAAAGTCCCATGCAATATCAGTATATTTCAATGTCTGCATCTTCTACGACCCCCTCATCCACCAGTTCCTTAAGCAATCGAATTCCATCATCTAAAAATTTCCGATTTTCTTCTGTTTCTAACCATTCTTCTTTCTCTACACCAGGAAATGACGGATAAGCAGAGATTTTAATTTTTTTAGGCAATAAAGCTTTTGCTAATGCAAGACTACGCTTCATATGATAATTTGACGTTACAATAATTACATTGTCTACAAAGTTTTCATATCTTCGACTGATCTGTAATGTCCCATATATCATATTCTCTATCGTCGTACGGGCCTCATTTTCCAGAACAATAGCCTCTTCTGGAACACCTTCCTCAAGAAGAACTCTTTCCATAAGTCTGGCTTCACTGATGCACTCGCCCTGATATTCCCACTCTACTCCACCACTGGGTATAATTGTACGAACACGCCCTTCACGATAAAGCTGTGCCGCAGCCAACGCACGTTCTACTGCTCTGGCAGGACGGCCCCCCAAAAGCAGTGCAACCTCAGCACAGTTACCGTCATCCTTTATTCCACTGCAGTTTATATGCCATTTCTGTTCATATGACAAAATCATTAATGACTTTTGATCAACTTCAGATAATTTCATAACTGTTTTTACCATTCTCCCCTCTCTCCCTAATTATTTAGGTTCATTGCTAATCTTCGTGCTACTTCTTTGCCTAATACTTCATAAGACGAATTTGTAAAATGACAATAATCCCTATAACATTCGCCACTCCAATCTCGTGTATATTCATTCAAATCACTTATAATAATGCCTGTTTTTTCTGAAATCTCTTTTGCAATTAGGTTATATTTGTCAATTTCATCATTTGTTCTTGTGTTTAGTCCCACCATTCCATTAGGATTCATTGGTGTAGTAGTTGCCAAAATAACTTTTGCATTGATAAATATTTTTTTAATAAGAGTGACAATCATTTTTAAGTTTCTTTCATACTCTTCTTTGCTTGTCAATGAAAAATCTAATCCCTTCCAATGTGCAATATCCCAATGTCCACAATTAAAATGAACAATATCCACAAGTTCTGGAGCGTCAAACAGGTTCCCCCATGTGTACATGCTGGTTATAACGTATTGTGTGTTACGGCAGTTATCATCTATATAAAATACATTAGCTACCTCTGCGAGTTCTTTTTTCACTGTTTCGCAATATCCTATTCTGATAGAATCGCCTATCAAAAATATATTTTTCTTATTCTTACTGCATATAAACTTTTTGTTCGCATAGCCTTCTTCTAAATACATAACTTGCATCCTTCATTTATATTCTAATCAATCCACTTCTTTATGAATGCAAACAATAATACCACCGTCAGAGATACTATTAATTTTTAGCTCACCATTCAAAATTTGAACATCAAATTCTCCCTCCATAGTATGCAGTGTTGCACTTTCTAAAGACATATTACACAGAATCCTTGTTTCTACCCTTTTTCTGACCATTGAGGTATTTGTCAAAACAATAAGAGTATAACCATCTCCTTCAAGAACCTGTGTCTTCACTTCCGGCGTCACCGAAACAACCTTCGGATAAATGTCATACATAGTCAACGCATCATAGGCTGTATACTGCACATTATATATGTTTTGTTCATAAGACAATTCCGGAAAAGGATATGGAAAATAGGCCAATATTGGAGTATGATTATCGCTAATTTTGTATGCTCCGGAAAATACTTTCCCTCCTTTTTCTATAAACCTTTCTATCGCTTCCTTTTCCTCTTGAGATAGATACTCAATATTGGGAACAAACAAAACCTTGATACCCAAGGGATTATCAATTAAGTGTTCAGCATCAGTAATACTTACATTATATCCTGCTTCACGTAATTCCTTATAGCATGCATTATGTAAGCCCATATAGGAATTTTTTACATTTCCGAATCTCTCTCGATCATTTTCCCTTGCATCACATAAAAAAACTGCGTAATCAGAATGCAGGAATCCTACCCCCTCATGCCTTCTCCTTGCATTAACTATATAATGGCTCATTTTATTAATAAAGCTTACTGCCTTGGCAGCATTATCATAATTTTTTGTTTTTGTTCCATCATAATTTAAAAGTCCGCAACTATTGGGATATGGCACACCTTCTGCCGGATAATCTCCACGCCACTGATAATATAAAATGCCTTTAAGCCCTGCTCCAATCGAGGCGTATGTGTTTCTATTGAAAATATCAAGTGGAATATATGTTCGTGAATCAAGCTCTATACACCATCCCTCTTTCCCTTCCAATTCTGCTGCACATTGTACCATATCAGCTCCTAAACAAAATGGATGATACTCAACACCTGTAGCCCTGATATAAGTAGTATATCCTACGATATCCATAGATTTAGCATTTGCAAAAAAATCTCCTCCGCAGTAAACATTTGCATCCTTGGTTGCTTGTTGCATAACAAAACATGTATATGTAGGAAGTGAAGAGCCCAATTTTGCTCCCATTGATCCATTATCAAGAAAATGGGTCAAACTATCTCTTGAGAACATTCTCCATAAAACCCACATTTGCTCGCTTTGTTCTTTACGTGAGCGAGGGGGCACATAATCCTTTACTTGCTCCTCAGTCATATAGTTATTTTTTACCAACCATATTCTATATGCCTTAATCGTTTCTTCATGGTAATCAAAAAAAGCCCCGGAAGTTGGATAATGCGGCTCATTATATATCTGAAATCCAACCACATTTTCAAATTTATCATAATGCTCTGCAAGAGCTTTTGCATATACTACATTGTCTTCTAAAAGTCCCTTATGCTGCATTGTGGTTTGTATAAAATCCGACCACCTTGTCATGTCCTGTATATTACCCTCAGAATCAACCATAGCAACATCCTTAAAGTTTCTTAGATTAACAGAATACCCCTGCAATCTGACAGATATGGAAAGCTTGTTAATATCTGCTTCTTCAATCATTGCATCCACGAAAGGAGTATCAATTTTTACGACACCTGAATCACTTAATTCAACCAATCCCAGTGCTGCAATCCGAACATGATTAAATCCCATTTCAGCCATCATTTTTAAGTCTTTTTTCATCTCAGCTATGCGGTCGCCGTCCGGTGGCACAGGATACTTAGCGTAATGAAAGCTCGGATAGTAAGATTGCCCTATTGTAAATACTTTTTTGTTATTTTTATTCAAGATACCATTCATTATTTGATACATAATATCACCCCTTGACTGATCCAATCATAACTCCTTTTACAAAATGCTTCTGTACAAACGGATAAACCAAGAACAACGGTACAGTTGCAACTACGATCAACGCATATTTCATGGCATATTGCAACGTCAATATCTGTTCAGCTGCTTCCGGATCAAGGACATCGGATTGAATCCTGCTGGCAACCAATATTTCTCTAAGGAATATCTGCAATGGGTAAAGTCTTTCATCCGTCAAATATAAAAAGGCATTGAAGTATGCATTCCAATGTGCTACGGCATACCACATTGAAAGAACAGCAATAATGGATTTTGACAGTGGTAAAACCATTTTAAAGAAATATTTTGCATCACTGCATCCATCCATTTTAGATGACTCCAGCAATTCATTTGGTATGGTATTCTGAATAAAGGTCCTTGCAACTACCATATTATAGACGCTTATAGCCCCGGGTAACAGCATTGCCCATATTGTATCTGTAAGATGAAGATTCTTCATCAAAAGATACTTTGGAATCATTCCACCACTGAAAAGCATGGTAAAAGAAAATATAAACGTTATCAGTCTTCGTCCGGCCAAATTCGCACGACTAAGCGGATACGCTGCAATCATGGTCATTACCACATTAATAAACGTACCTACAATCGTATAAAAAATCGTATTACGATATCCAATCCAAACATCCTCATCACTCAGTATTACCTCATACCCTTCAAAGCTTATATCTACAGGCCACAACCAAACTCTACCATTCATAAGAGCTCTGCCGGAACTTATCGAAGCCGAAAGACAGTATATTATAGGGTAAGCAACTAAAATAATAAGAATCAAAGTAATAATATTACTGGCAGCATAAAATGCTTTATCTCCCGTACTAAGACGAACCTTCTTGTTTGATTTAAAAGTCGTTTCTGCTCTCATTTATGTACTCCTTTACCACAAACTTGTTTCACTTACTTTTCTTGAAATCCGATTTACAGTTGTTATCAAAATCAGATTTACCACAGAATTAAACATACCAATAGCTGCTGCATAAGAAAAGTTCAATCGTCCTGCACCTGCTAATCCAACATTATAAACATATGTAGAAATAATACTGCTCGCCTCAATATTCAACGAATTCTGCAACAAAAATACCTTTTCAAATCCAATACTCATAATACGACCTACACTTAAAATCAATTGGATAACTATAGTTGGTATGATACAGGGGAGATCAATATGTATTATTCTTTGTAAACGAGACGCACCATCTACTTGAGCAGCCTCATGAAATTGTGGATCTACATTGGAAAGAGCCGCCACATAAATAATGCTGCTCCATCCGAAGTTCTGCCATACTCCGGACCACACATAGATATGTCTGAATGCAGTAGGTGAAGAAAACAAGTCAAACGGATAGGAACCCGTCAATGCCTCTCCTACTGTTCCATATAAGCCTGTACGACTGTTCAATACATTCAATAAAATTCCGACCAATACAGTCACAGAAATGAAATGAGGCATATTTACGATTGTTTGAGTTACTTTCTTAAATCGTTCCGATCTTAAGCTATTTAACATTAACGCAAAAATAACGGGAATCGGAAAACCGGCTATAATATTATAAAAAGATAAAATAATCGTATTTTTTAGAACTCTTTTAAATTCATAGGACTCAAAAAAAGTAACAAAATGAGCCAATCCTACCCATTCACTTTTCAAAATTCCTTTTCTGGCACTATAATCTTGAAAAGCAATAACAAGCCCCCCCATTGGACCATACTCAAATATTAGTATATATGCAATGGGGAAAAACAAAAATAAGTATAATTGCCAATCACGTTTTATGAGTTTTTTTATTTTGTTCACATTTTGATTCATATGTCCTCCTGTATAAATCTTTAAGCCTTATTCAAAATCTCCTACAAATCACATGACCTGTGATAAAAACACAGGTCATGTGAACAAATCATATTTTTTGATTTGTATATTATCAGTGAACACGATCATATCCGGTCTGGTAGATCTCTAAAATCTCTTTATAACCAATCTTCTCAAGTTCTTTCATGTAAGTATCCCAATAGGTATCGATATCCCAGTTGCCAATCAGGAAATTGCCAATTGCTTCATTAACATAGGTTTTTAATGTTGCCTTGCTATCTGCGATAGAGTCAAGTTCATCTGCCGTCAAAGGATAAACATCAAATACTTCGTCCGGGAAATATTCCTGCAATGCCTTAACTGCAGCCTGCAATTCATTTGAAGTCTCATATTTTAATGCTTCTTCTTCTGTCAAGTTCTTTGATTTCACTGCAAGTCCCGCATAAACTCTTTCGCTCCATACAAATGGACTATAGGTTCTCCAGCTGGCATTCTGCGGATCCTTACCTCCCCAGAAGGTACCATCACTATATGCAATAAATGTCATATCCTCACCCGGTACTGTGGAACTGTAATCACTAATGGATACACCTCCCATCAGAGATGATTGAGCCTCCTCAACATAATCCCAATTGACACCTCGTTCTCCCCAACGTGCTGAAATACCCATCTCTTCACTACATAAGAAATCACATACCAAGAATGCAGCTTCAGGATTTTCACAATCTACTGAAATACCAGCTCTTTTAGCCGGCAATGTTGGAACATAGTAGGAATTCTGCTCTCCTTCCGGTCCCATCAAAGGCATCAGACAATCATGATCAAGTCTCCATTGTTCCCCTACACTGCTGCTTGGATTATAATAAGGATAGATAAGAGAAACCTGATTTTCACCGGAATTATTAAGTAATGCATTTTTCTGTTCTGATGTCTGTGTTAAAGTTTCTTTCGGGATCAATCCTTCTTCAAAAAATCTACGGATATACTTCAGACCTTCCTTCCATGCTTCCGTGGTATAAGCAAATTTAACTGTCCCGTCTTCAACTACGACATACTCTTCATGTTTTCCTGTAAACTGGAATGCATTCATCAATGGAGCAAACCAATATTCAAGTCCATCTCCCGTTAATGCAATTTCATCAGCTTTTCCATTGCCATTCAAATCACTCTCACAGGCAAGCTTACACACCTCATAAAATTCCTCTGTCGTAGTTGGCATTTCTTTTCCTATAGCCTCCAACCAGGGCATGTATATCCACAAGCGATGTGCTGATTCCTGATTTACACTTTGTGAAAATCCGGGAAGCGAATAGATATGGCCATCAGCATTTGTTAATATTGCAGGAATATCTATTCCTGTGTCTTCACTGGCCAAATTAATATTCTTGGCATAATCAGGATTCTGATAATAATCATCCAATTCAACAAATATCTCTTCAGCAGTCCATGCCTCAATATCAGCGGCTTTATTGCTTATAATAATATCCGGAAGCTTATCGCCTCCACCAATCATAAGATTAATCTTTGAAGAATAATCTGCTGACGGAAAAGTTATGAATTCCAGATTGACTCCCAATGCATTTTCAACCTGAAGTGTCTGCCAGTTAGTGTTTAAATCTGTAATGCGGTCAATATGCGGCATCGCAATTGTAATTGTCACGCCTTCCGTAATAGACTTGGGGTCAAATTCCTCCGGCTCTGCCTCCGAAGTAACCGATGCCTCACTTGAAGAAGTAGTCGTACTTTCCGCTACAACACTTTTTTCCTCACTACTTACTTTGCTCTCACTGTTATTACCACATCCTGTCAATGCAGAAACAACCATAATAGATGCAAGTAATAAGGACATCACTTTTTTGTTTCTCATAATACATGTACCTCCATAATGTTTTTTAAGAAATTCACATTTCCTTGTTTTGGATTGTAGCAAATCATCTCTATCTTTACATCATGAAATCTTGGGAATTCTTTTGAAATCCTGACATTTTAACACATTTTCAACTTTAGTCTTATTTTTTCCGCATTTAGGTTATTTATTAATTTGGATTATAAACTTAAAATCAACAGTTTCCCCCGGATTCACACGACATTTCTCTAACGGCGGATGTCCGCCACAGGAATTAGATCCAACTCCGCTCATACGATAGTCAAGATACAACTGCAATACATCCTCTTTCACCAAATCTTTCATGTGTGCTGCAGATGCTATTTTATGTACATCATAATAAGAAGCACTAAATGAAAAATCATCTCCTGTAATCCTCAATGCAGCATTCCCCGTCTCTACAGCAAGCCATTTCGTATTACAATGACTTCCATACTCTTGGGGTTTTTCATATACTTCCTTAGGATCGTCACAACAATATGAATATTGCCCAAGTAATGCATGACTCTGCTTATCCTCGTAACACTCTGCCGGTCCGTATCCGAAATATTCAATCTTTCTCGCTCCCTGTTTTAACTGCAGCAAGTAACCATATCTTGGCAACCAATATGGAAGCTTCTCCGAAATCATTCCTTTTTGGGAAATTTCAAGCTTTCCGTCACCATATATTCGATACTCCACTTTTCCTGTACTGATAGGATAACGTCCCTGCACAGCGAAAATATATTCTCCGGTCATGTATACACAAGCCTCTTTTACATATGCTTTGAAATGTTTCACAAGCAGTTCCGGATACTCAATATTCCCAAAGTTTACCGTATTTCTCCAACTCAATGAAATACCATTTCCCCACTTATGATCATTATCCGTAGGCGCACGAAAACAATTCCATCTCAGTGGATTTTCCAAAAGCTCCTCTCCATTCACTACCATCTGTGCAAGAGTTCCTTCATCCTTCGGAAATGTATATATAAAGTTTTTGCCACTAATGACGTAGGCTTCTCTTGTTTCCTTCAATACAGGTACTGCACTTATACAATCAGCCATGTCCTCTTCAGCCTTAGCATTGTCGACTGAAAGCTGGAAGCTGTATGCTGCTATAGAATGACCTTTTTGTGCCCACAATTTATCCTTGCGAAGTGTTACATGAATCGTAATATAAGCAATTTCTGCCTTGTACGGCTCAAAAACTGTAATTGGAAGCTTTGCTTTCGTTCCCGGTGCAATGGATATATTACAGCAGCCTTCTCCATTCTTTTTCTGATCCGATGTAATTTGCCAACTAATATCGTAATCCGATAAATCCTGAAAAGCACTGCGGTTCAAAACATAAAAGCTGCCATCCTCTTCTTTACTAATACGCAAAGGTGCAAACACAGCCTTAGCTTCCAGAAGTGACGAATGAGGAATACGATCGGGAGATACCATTCCGTCCATACATACATTACTTACATGATGATGTTCTCCGAAATCTCCTCCATATCCAAAATAAGCAACTCCATTTTCATCCTTCAGACGTACTGCATGTTCACACCACTCCCAAATAAAACCTCCGGCATAACGGGGATGACTCTGAAAAATCTCATCATAAAACCGAAGATCACCACAGCTGTTACCCATAGCATGACAATACTCACAAAGAAGAATCGGTAAGGGATTCTCTTTCGTTGCTAATATATTAGATAGTCTTTCCGAATTTGAATACATGCGGCTATGAAAGGTAAAATTTTCATTTATAAAATCCTTATCTTCCTGAGTCATAACATCACGTTCGACTTGCCGAATCTCCAGATGAAGCCCTCTGGTTGGATCCGTTGCTTTCACATACTGTGCAGCTTTCCGAAAATTAATTCCCCATCCCGATTCATTTCCGAGAGACCAAATAACTATGCTGGGATTGTTTTTAAACGCATTTATCATCCGCGACATACGATCTAAAATCGCACCCTCGAAATCAGGGTTGTCCACTATCTCTTCATTTCTGTCAACATATCGACAACCATGGCACTCCATATCAGCTTCACAAAAAACATAAAACCCTAATTCATCACATAATTCATAAAATCGGGGATCATTTGGATAATGCGAAGTCCGAATGGCATTGATATTGTGCTGCTTCATCAGGATCAGTTCATTTCGCATAAAATCGTAATCCGTTACATAACCTCCATCCGGATTACTGTCATGGCGATTCACACCATATAGTTTTACAGGCACTCCATTGATACAAAAGATGCCATCAATCAAAGAAATCTCACGAAATCCAAATTTACGGTAAATATATTCACCACCACATGAGATCAACAGTTCATACAAATAAGGATTTTCAGCTGACCAAAGTATTGGGTTTTCAACCTTAAGTATTATTTCCCCACTATATGTCTGCCCACTACTGATAACCTTTCCCGCATCTATAATCTGAATTTTCACAGGTGCCTTTGCATCAAATGTAAGATTCACTGTACCATCATTGGATGTTGTGATACAAAAATCGCGAATTCCCTCTACACTTCTTTCTAAAATGTAAACATCACGGAACAATCCGGAGAGGCGAATCTTATCTTGATCATCCAAATAAGAACCTGAACACCATTTGTACATCATTACACACAAACGATTCTTTCCGTTACGGAGATAGGGCGAAATGTCAAATGAAGAATCGTTATGCGGGACCTCACCATAACCCACAAACTTGCCATTTAGCCACACATAAACACAGCTATCCTTTCCCTCAAAATGCAGTTCATAACGTTTCCCTTCCTTTAGAGAAAAATCAAATTCTTTACAATATGCAGCCACCGGATTTTTTATCGGCACATTAGGCAGATCAACAATGAAAGGATATGGTGAGCTTTGATATTGAATATAATCTGCTCCATGAAGCTGCCAATTTTCCGGCACTATAATCTCTTCAAAATTCGTATCATCAAAGTCATTTATATAAAAATCGTCCATATAATATATAGATGGTTTCCATTGGAACTTCCACTTACCATTAAGAGAATAAAACAGAGCCGACTCTTCTCTTTTTTTTCTTACACTCTCAGTACTCTCGTATGGTATAAAATACGCATGATCTGTCAGTTCGTTTACGCGAAAAACGGTTGGATCACAATGATAAGAATACTCAAAACATTTTTTTAGCATTAATCCTTTCCTCCTTCAAAAAACTACACAGTATCGCAACAAAACGAAGTGTTATTAAACACAACATTCTCTGCATTAGTTATCATTTGTTCACCTTCAGTTCGATCCCAGCAAGCAGCACCATGTTTTTGATAATCAGGCAAAACATCCTCACTTACTTTTTGGAAATTACAGTCAGTAAAATAAATATTTTTAATTTTACAATCAGGCCTGCCCTTTAGATAAGGGAATTCTAATCCCCTTGAATGAATATTACTAAAATAGATGTTTCTTATTGCCTTACAACGTGCTTCTGGATTTTGCACCATACAAATTTTAATTGGACGACCATATATTCCATCCATCACAATATTGTTAAATGAAAGATTTTCAATTAAAGTATCCTCTCTTCCTTGATCAGATCTCTTGTTACGATCATAGTAGGTAGGTAAATGCATTGAAATTCCTATCGTAGTATCCGTAATTACAAGATTTGAAAAAGTGCAATTTCGTATTACACCATCATTTAACCATGCGATACGTATTCCCGCTGAATAACTTGTCAAATTGCAATTAGTTATAGTAACCTTTTCGCATACTTTATTTTCTCTTAAAGAGGCATTGTTTGCACGTATTACAATGCAATCATCACCAGTAATTATCAAACAATTTGAAATTGTAACATTTCTACTACTATTGATATGAATTCCATCATTATTACCATATTGAACCTCTGCAAGGATTTTACATTTATCAAATGTAACATAATCACAATCATGTATCCAATATGACCAACCTGAAGGCTGATTAATCATAGTTACATCTTCAATTTTAATATTTTGACATCCTGCCAAAAACACTGCTCTCGGTGGTATCGGTGCATTTATTTTTGTATATTCCCAACCTTTCCAATCATCCCCCTCACTTTTCTTTACAACAAATGCCTTTCCGTTACAATCAATTGTGCCACTACCTGTAATTGCAATATTTTTACATTCTTCAGCAAAGATCAAGCAAGCATTCTTCATTCTGGGAAGATAAAAACTATCAACATGTTTCAATTTCTTTCTCTCCGGATAATCCTCCACATTCTCTGATCCTAAAAGGACTCCGTTCGATTCCAAATGTAATTCGACGTTTTCTTTAAGTTCAATAGTACCTGTTTTAAAGGTTCCATCAGAGACCACAACTGTTCCTCCGCCTGAATCAGCCACTGTATTTATTGCCTGCTGAATCATCTTCGTATTAATCTGTTTGCCATCACCTATTGCACCATACTCCTTTATATTACATATCATCATTTTAGCTTTCTCCTTTCAAATACAACTCTTTCTGTTCATAAGCATTTAGTATCATTTTATTGTTACAGGGAAAATCGTTTGGTGATATATCATCAAACATACCAATATGTATTGGTACTGCTGTTTTTGCTCCGACACTTGAAACAAAACGAGCCGCATCCACCATGTTCATATTATTTCCTTTTCCATTTATAGGAAGAAATATATAATCGATGTCTGTAGGTAATTCATTCAAGATTTTTGAATTGTAAAGGGTATCACCTGTTATATAGCACTTTTTGTCTCCGTCACAAATGATCACTCCAATTGCAGCCGGATCACTATGCTCTGCTTTTACAGATACGAAAGTCATTCCATGTGTGCTCCATTCTGTGTGTGAATCAAACAACACATAATTATTATTTCCGCCATATTTTCTTACTTCTCCCCACACAGATGATGGAGCCAATACTATTACATTTGTTTTCTCGTTAACAAAGCGGCAAACAGTTTCCGGATCATAATGATCCAAATGACTGTGTGTAAATATCATAATATCAGGCTGAATACCAAAAAATCTTTCATCAACAGGTATTTTTCTGTGGCTCTTAGGATTTACTTTTTCAATACTATTGGATAAATAGGGATCTATCATTATCCAAATTCCATCCTTCTCAAAAAGCAAACCAGCCTGTCCTAAATGAGTAACTTTCACTCCATTTCCCCCCTTACCTATGATTTGTCGGAAATGTATTTTTCCACTACTGCTACATGTTCACGCGCCAATCTCTCTATTCCTTCATAATCCTCAGCAGCCAACATTTTACGATCCACAACCGAAATGCCTGTACCTACACAATTAATACCGCAATCCAAAAACTTCGGGATCGTTTCCTGATTAACGCCTCCCGTTGCCATCATCGGAATATGTGGAAGCGGACCACGAATATTCCAAATGTAATGGAAGCCCATATCATCTGCCGGAAACACTTTAACCATATCGGCACCACAATCCCAAGCATATGTAATTTCTGTAGGAGTTAATGCTCCCGGTACAGATAACATCCCTAGTTTCTTGGTCGATTCGATAACTACTTTATTGGTATTAGGTGACACGATAAATTCTGCACCTGCTTCATATGCTGCCTTCACCTGTTCTACATTTAAAACGGTTCCTGCACCAAGGCACAAGCTGTCTCCTACTGTTGCTTTTATAATATCAAATGATTTTTTGAATACAGCATTCGGATCAACCTGAGTTTGGTCAAATGTTAATTCAAGAATTTTAATTCCGCCTCTAACCAATGCTTTGGATACCTCTGCCATTTGTTCCATAGGAACATTTCGAAAAAGTACTACTAAACGCTTCTCATTAAGTAATTGTTTTATTCTTTCCACTCCCATAGTTCACATACTCCTATTCAAATACCTTATCCTCAAGGCCTTTGAAATAATATTCACAATCACCCTTTGGACGAATGTCTGTTACAGCTCCTGTATAGTGTCTTAAAATTCTTGGCGTATAAGGTCTCTTTAAAACTTCTTCTTCATTTACTTCAATGCCAAGACCTGGTTTATCCGGTATAAGAATACATCCATCTTCATAAACAACTTCTTCATTTGTAATCGCTTTTCTGAAACAACTATCTGTCAGCATAATCTCATGAATATGGAAGTTTGGAACAGTTGCTGCCAATTGTAAAATTGCAGCGTTTGAAATAGGACCACTTGGATTATGGAAACTTACAGGTATATGCTTTGATTCTGCCATTGCTGATACCTTCTTACTTTCTAAGAGGCCTCCCACATGGAACACATCGGGTTGGAAGAAATCTACTGCATTTTTGTTCAAAAGCTCTTCGCATTGATATTTACCAAAGCAACGTTCACCGGCTGCAATCGGCACAGCCGCATGATCACGTACCCAAGCAGTAGAATTAAAATTATCCGGTGGGCATGGTTCTTCCATAAATTTTATTTTAAATTGTGCCAGTTCCTTAGAAATCTCCACTGCAGTAGTCGGATTAAAACGTCCATGACACTCAATCAAAAGTTCTACATTAGGACCAACTGCCTCTCTTACTGCACCAACAATATCTACACTTTTCGCCATCTGATCTTTACTGATAGTCATATGTTCTTTGCCAAATGGATCCCATTTTAAAGCTTTAATTCCAAGTTCAACAGTTTGCTTTGCTTTTTGGGCAAACTCCTCCGGCTCACGTGCCCGAATAAACCATGCATTTGCATACATAGGTACCCTGTCACGCATCTTTCCACCAAAAAATGTATAAATCGGGGTATTAAAGAATTTGCCGGCAATATCCCACAGTGCAATTTCAATACCGCTGATTGCTGACATAAGTACCGGGCCACCCTTCCAGTAAATGTCACGATACACTTCAAATAAGAACTTCTCAATTTCCAATGGATTACGTCCTACAACTAAACGTTTTAAATCTGCAATCATGCCTTCCAATGCCATCTCATTTGTACCAAGGCTGGCTTCACCCCAACCATACAGACCTTCATCTGTTTCAACCTTAACAAATGCCCAATTTGTTCGATATGCATCTAATGTAAAAATTTTAACATCTGAAATTTTCATACAACCCATCTCCTTTTTACTTTTCATTTCTTTTTGCAAAGTCATACATGTCACCAGCCTGACTTCCACCATCATATTTTAATAAGCATGTCAAAACACCTGAATCAATTGTCAAATCAATGCCTGTTACCGTACCGGAATCCTCTGAAGCAAGATAATAAACACCCTTAGCAATATCTTCCCCTGTAGACTCTATGCCAAGCGGCCAATTAGCTCTACGCATTGTCATCTCTTCTTCTGTCAAATAGTCCCATCTGTCTGTACGAATTGCTCCTGCAACTACCTGATTTACACGAATACCATACTCTGCCAATTCATATGCCAGTGATCGAACCATGGTGGCCATAGCACCCTTTGATGCCGCATAAATCCCTCGTCCTCTGACAGCCCCCTTATAATGAACAGAACCGATCAGTACGATAGAGCCGTTTCTTTTTTCTTTCATCAACAGTGCTGCTTGCTGGCAGCAAAAATAGTTGCCTTTAATATTAACATCCATTACAGCGTCAAATTCCTCTTCTGTTACCGTAAGAATATTTTGTCCCACTCCCAAATTAGCACTATTGCCAACAAAGACATCCAAACCGCCAAATGTTTTTCTGATATCTTCAAAAGTATCTTTAATTTCTTTAACATCTACCAGACTGAGTGCATATCCTTTTGTCTTAATTCCGTATGTTTTAGAAATCTCTGCTGCTGTTTCTTCTGCATTTTCGATACTTCTGCTGGATATAGCAACTTGAAATCCTTTTAAGGCAAAATATTTTGCAATAGCTAAACCAGTATTTTTTGTTGCACCTGTTATAAATACCGTTTTCATGGATCCTTCCTCCTTTAACATCCTTGTAATTTATTTACATTATAATTAACCCATTTTATATTTTGAATAGAATATTCTACAACATAAAATAGAATATTTTATCATGGTTTACATACACCAAGATTATTTAATCATAAATAAAATGCTAAGTCATAAGTTCTGATCTATGACTTAGCATTTTCAATCCAATTCTGCAAAAATTTCATTCTTAAGGAAAATCCTGTAAAAATACCTATGCTACTTTTTCCAATTCAGCTATTTTCTGTACCAACTCCTCTACAGTTAGATCCAAAAAAATTGCAGCATCATTCAAACTTAAAAGCCCATTTTTTACCAAAGAACCAATCGTAAGTAATTGGCCCTGTTCTATGCCCCTATTTTCCAATTTTTCTGCAATTACACACATCGTTACTTTTTCCTCCTTTTGCTGCAATCTTTCTTTTACATTTTTGTATCGTGTATCATTAGCCACTTCACTCAACAGTTCCAAAAACTCCTCCGGATGCTTTATGGTATATACTCGATCTGCCATGAGTTCCTCCAGCCCCTTAGTATCCTGTCTTCTGGCAACATACTCTGCAATCAGCCGAAAGTCTGACGTCAGCTTCTCTCGCACTTTCTTCGGGATATTACGAACCTCCACCAGATTCATAGAATAATTCGGTACCATTGGGCGAATTACCTCTTCTGTATCCTGTGAGAACTCCAGCATGTCATGCAGTGTTAAAGGACCTTTCCATTCTCCGCTCCCCCAATAAAGAACTGCAGTCACTACTGGTGCCAACTTCTGTCCATCATGAATTCGCTTTGTATAAGCCGGTCTGTTCTTTTTCTTATTCTTCTTAATGATTTCTTTGATTTGATCCTCATATGCCGCATAATCATATCCCATAACCCGTTCCGGCATGGTATTGTCCACACTACTCTGGTTTTCAATCCCGCATACCAGATGATATACATTATTGTCCTTGTCCACTTTTCGCACATCTCGATGTTCCTCATGGATCTTACCATCCACTTCCCGCACATAACTTTCCGTTGGCAGACTGGTCAGATTCTCCTTCTTTAAAACCGCATTCCCCTCAAACAGCAAGTTATTGAAAATATCTGCGAATACATCATTGTGTTCCTCCAGTCTTTTTTCTGTAATGTCTTTACTCATTTTACTCCTTTCTTTTTGAGCGGATATCACAACAGACAAAAGTACTCACATTCTCATCAGATGATACCCTCTACCCAAAATATATAATTAGATCTTGAAATCTTTCAGCCGAACCAGCTACGAGATGAAGTCAGTATAAAATCAGAATCTGACTTCTATTATTAAGACTTATCTAAGACAGTACTAATGTACTAAAACTTATAGATATATCTCACTGTTCTTAATATACTACCACATGCTCGTTAGAATTGCAAGCATAAAATTAATTTGAGAGGATATCAAAAACATCCCTGTTATTGATTCCCCCCCCTTTTTTCATCAGCTGATCATTCCGCCTAACATTCCTCCTCCGGCACACAAAAGCAATGTAGTCATAAATTCCCTGTTAAACATGGTTCCTGCCCTGCCTCCAATCAAAGACAAGATCACCAGCACCACAAAATAGGCGACTCCAACTGCCAGTCCCCACAAAAATTTCATTTTCTTTAATTTTTTACCGGTCAGAAATCCTCCGACAAATGTACTGGCAACATATGTCACTATCATACAGACTGACACTGTTTTTTCCGTCAACCCTACTTTATACAGCAAAAATGCCAATATCAGCAGAATAAGCAGTGTCAATATGTACGACAGCACCAGATTTTTAACCGGTACCATATAGTCCGTTCTTTCCCCTTCGCTTCGGCCAAGTATTCTCTCCATCACGTTCCTCCATTTCTCAATACCCAAGTATCAACAATAAATTTTCTATAAAATTATATTCACATTTCCTGTATAACTTGACATTTCATATACAATTATTGTAATATCAATATCGTATACTTAAATGCATATGATGCAAATTTATTTAAAAAGGAGTGGTTTTCATGCCTGACGCCTCGAGTGTCATACAATATGTTATCTTATTAACCTTAGTGCTGCTTTCAGCATTCTTTTCCTCTGCAGAAACTGCGTTTCTGACAGTAAACCGTGTAAAAATGCGAACTCTGGAAGAAGAAGGCAACAAGCGGGCAGCCACAGTTAACAAAATCTTAGACAATTACAGCAAAATGATCAGTACGATCCTGATCGGCAATAATATTGTGAATATTGCTGCATCAGCCCTCGCCACCACGATTGCAATCCGAATTAATTTAGTTGTGGGTATTGCAACCGGTATATTAACAATCATTATTTTATTGTTCGGCGAGATTATACCGAAAACATGGGCTAAATTATATAGCGAGAGCATTGCTCTCACCTACAGTGGTATCGTTTATCCACTGATGTATATTCTGACGCCCGCCATCATCATTACTGATTTTCTGTCAAAGGTCATAATGAAGCTTTTACATATCGATCCCAATAAAAAAGTGGACACTATGACAGAAAGCGAGTTAAAGACCTATGTAGATGTCAGTCACGAAGAAGGCGTCATTGAATCTGAGGAACGGGAAATGATCTACAATGTGTTTGATTTTTCAGACGCAGTTGCCAAGGATATTATGATTCCCCGTATCAATATGGTCAGTGTAAATGTAGAAGATTCTTACGGCAAGATCCTTGCTGTCTTCCGTGAATCCATGTACACCAGACTCCCTGTATATCAGGATGCCAAAGAAAATATCATCGGATTTATCAATGTCAAGGATTTCATTTTGATCCGTAACCACAGCAATTTCTCCGTAAGAAATATCATGCGTGATGCACACTATACCTATGAGTATAAAAAAACTGCCGACCTGATGCTGGAAATGCGCGAGAAATCCATCAATGTGACCTTTGTATTAAATGAATACGGTGCCACCATAGGCATGATTACGCTGGAAGATCTTTTAGAGGAGATTGTAGGCGAGATCCGTGATGAGTATGATGCAGACGAAGAAGAAAATATCATTGAGACCGGTGAACGTACCTACCTTGTTAAAGGCAGCATGAAGCTGGACGATATTAACGATGCACTGGATACTGAACTGGATTCTGAAGACTACGACTCCATCGGCGGTATCATTATTGAATGTCTGGACCGGCTTCCTGAAAACGGTGAAGAGGTGGAATTGGACAATGGCATTAAGTTAAAAGTCATGGGCATCACACAGAACCGTATCATGAGTGTCCAGATGATCCTGCCGGAAGATGAAACAAAAGGAACTTTCGATGAAGACGATTCTTTAAATATAAACAAGCACGAAAAGGCTGAGGTTTAATCCTCAGCCCCTTTACTTTCAAAGAATACTCTCATAACAGTTCCCTGCCCGACCTCACTTTCCACCGTCAGCTTCGCATGATGCTTTTCCACAATATGCTTTACAATGGCAAGTCCCAGTCCGGTGCCGCCGGTTGACTTAGACCGACTCTTATCCACTCTGTAAAATCTTTCAAAGATACGCTCTTGGTGTTTCTTATGAATACCGATACCGGTATCCTTGACACTTAAGCAAACTTGATTCTTTTCCTGATGGACATCTACAAAAACTGCTCCATTCTCATTGTTATACCGAATAGCATTGTCACAAAGATTGTATAATAACTCTTCTATCATCATCCGATTTCCGGAAATAGTACAATTCTCTCCCTGCATGGATATACTTACATTGTGCTTTTCTGCATTGGGTTCAAGCATCTCCACGCATGTAGACGCCAGCTGATAAAGATTAATCTGTTCTGTTACAATTTCATCCTCCTCATTATCAAGCTCTGACAGCCGTATGATATCATTGATCAATGTCAGCAAACGATTGGCACTTTTGTGAATCCCTTTTGCAAAACGAATCGTATCATCTCCCGAAGCCAAACCCGTTTCAATCAGCTCCGCATAACCGGAAATAGATGTCAGGGGCGTCTTCAATTCATGAGTCACGTTGGCAGTAAATTCCTGACGCATCTTGCTGTTCTTTAATAAGTCCGCATGCTGTTCTCTGATTTTTAATATAAATGGCTCAAATTCCTCATAATAATCCGACCGATAAATACCATCCATATTTTCAGTCAACTCTTTAATGGGACTGACCAGCTTACGGGTGAGCAGATACGCAATCGCAAGGGAAATCATAAACAGCACCACCGCAATCAGCAACATACTTGGGATAATTGCCTCAATGTATCTCAAAGTGCTGTGGGCATCCTTATCTATCCGCAGAATATTTCCATTTTCCATGCACATGACATAATAATACGTATTATCCGCGGTCTGGATATCCATCCCATTTTGTTCTATAACATTACCCTCCGAATCAATCACCGTCACATACAAGTTCTCCTTGTACATAGTATTAAATGCAATCGTCATAAAAACCATAGTGGTAATAATTGCCAAAAAAGTCAACAATACCATACATAGATTGATCTTCCGTTTCATAACAAGCTCCCTCTCTTGAATGGCAAAAAGAAGTGAAATCATTCTTCCACTTCTCCCGCATTCCTATATTTAAATATTTACATTCATAATATATCCCACATTACGAACTGTCCTGATCATACTGCCCTCATCTTGCAGTTTCTGGCGTAAGGTTTTGATATGCATGTCCAATGTTCTGGACTCTCCTTCAAAATCTGTCCCCCATACCCGATCCAGAATCACCTGCCTGGTTGTGACCATCCCGGCATTTCTCATCAACAATTTCAACAGCTGATACTCCTTATAGGTCAATTCACAGACTTCTCCATTAACTGTTACCTGATGTTTTTCTGTATCCAACTTCACACTGCCCAGTGTAAGAATCTTGTCTTTTGCTTTTTCAATCACATTACTTCGACGAAGCAAAGCCTTCACTCTGGAGATCAGTTCCATGACACCGAAAGGCTTAGTCATATAATCATCCGCCCCGCTGTCCAACCCCTTCACCTTATCAATCTCGGAAGTTTTTGCAGTGACCATCAATATGGGGATCATGGCAGTCTCTTCCATCTCACGAAGCTTCTTTACTACGGAAATACCATCCTTATCCGGCAGCATAACATCCAGGATAATGAGATCCGGCACTTCCTGATTCAATGCCTCAAAAAATTGCACTGCATTATCAAATCCTACTGTCTGATAACCGGATCCCGACAAGGCAAATGTCTCAATCTCCTGAATATTTTTATCATCTTCCACTACATAAATCAGAGCCATATCCTATCCTTTCGAAGACAATCTTCATACGTATTATTCTGTACGCAAAATCTGATTACGGTAATTGATAACGCTTCTCGTATGCAAGCACCTTGCTCTTAAATTCAATATTATCGTCTTTTTTCATGGCACGTACATATGCATGGGTATCAAATTCATTTTCATTTACTTCCAACAAACAAACTGCAATATTGGAACAGTGATCGGAAACTCTTTCAAAGTTCGTAGTAATATCCGCAAGAATAAAACCAAGTTCGATGGTACACTTACCCTTACGAAGTCTTTTCACATGTCTTGCCTTAATTTCCATGTTCAAACTGTCAATTACTTCTTCCAAAGGCTCAACCTGCTTTGCAAGACTCAGATCATTCTCTATAAAGCTCATCATTGCCATCCTGATAATGTCATGGATGGCCTTCTTAAATACATCCAGCTCTGCCTGGGCTTTTTCAGAGAATACCAGATCCTTTTCATGCATCTCTTTTGCCGCTTCCATGACATTGCGGGCATGGTCAGAAATTCTTTCAAAATCACCGATCGCATGAAGAATCACTGACAATGTATGGCTGTCCCTCTCAGAAAGATCCTTTGAACTTACTTTCACAAGGTAGGTACCGATCTGGTCTTCAAAAATATCCACTTCCCGTTCCAATTCAACCACTCTTTTGGCTTTCGTTTTATCATAATTGGCCAACAGATCCATAGCAGTATTCATAGCCTCCTCTGCCAGCGCTGCCATCTCGTCCGCTGCATTGCGGGCCTGCTCTACAGCAAGGGAAGGAACATCTAAGAATCGTGAATCTAAAATGCTGAGTACAGTTTCTGCATGTGTTTTGGGTGCTTCCTCTGCATCATCCGGCACTGAAAGGGTCGCCAGCTTCACAAGACCATTAGAAAATGGCAGCAATATCAATGTAGCACATACGTTGAATACGCTATGTACCACAGCGATTCCCCATGCATCAGCTGCCTCATTCATAAAAGGAAACTTGATGATTGCGTGTAATATATAGAATCCTATCATAAATGCTACTGTACCGATAATATTAAAATACAAATGAATCAATGCTGCTCTCTTTGCATTCTTCTTGGCCCCGATACTGGAAATCATAGCCGTCACACAAGTACCGATATTTTGGCCCATGATAATCGGAATCGCCGCACCGAAGCTGACAGCACCGGTCGCACAAAGAGCCTGTAAGATACCTACTGATGCTGATGAAGACTGAATTACCGCTGTCAATACCACACCTGCCAGCATACCCGCAATGGGATTCGAGAATTTTGTCAGGATGCTGGTAAACTCCGGCACGTCACGCAAAGGCTTCACTGCTGCACTCATGGTATCCATACCTGTCATCAGAATCGCAAAACCAATCAGAATCAAAGAAACATTCTTTTTCTTTTCGCTCTTGCTGAACATGATGATCGCTACACCAATCAATGCTAACACCGGTGCAAATGATGACGGCTTTAAGAGCTTCACAAAAAACGCATCACTTTCAATACCTGACAGACCTAAGATCCAGGAAGTAACAGTAGTACCGATATTAGCCCCCATAATGATGCCCACTGCCTGCTGCAGCTTCATGATACCGGAGTTAACAAAACCAACTACCATAACGGTTGTTGCTGATGAAGACTGAATCACTGCGGTAACCGCTGCCCCCATCAAAACAGCTTTGATCGGATTGTTAGTCAGCTTCTCTAAAATCATTTCCATACGACCACCGGAAGCTTTTGCCAGACCATCCCCCAACAGGTTCATACCATAAAGGAACAGTGCCAGACCGCCGACCATCGATAAAAGATCAAAAAAATCCATAATTTTTCCTCGCTTTATAAATTCTACTTTTCCTTTTACATAAGCCCGAATTTTTCGAACCGTTTTAATCATAGCCTACCAAAGTAAAATATACAACCTGTTTATGTAAAATCTAAGTAAAATTTCGTATAAAACAGACAAATTATGCATTATTTCGACTTAAAGCAGTCTGTTCTCCTGCATATTTCCTGTTTCTTGAAAAATCGCCCATTCACAAATATTCACTGCATGGTCTGCAATCTTTTCCACATATTTTGCCAACAGTAAAAAATCCACGATACCATCCAGATCAAATGCATTGTTCTGCGTTACATCTACGAGCATTGCCTTGATTCGATTAAAATAATCATCTACCACATCATCTTTTTGAATGACAGCTTCCGCTTTCTTAATATCACGGTCTACAAAAACATTCACTGCATCCTGTACCATATCTTTGGCAGCATCCATCATCTCCTTTAAAAGAAGACCATCTGTTTCATTGTAAGGTGGATTCATCCGCAGAAATAATTCTGCCATATCCGTCACATGATCCCCTATTCTTTCAATGTCGGTAACTACCTTCAGTGAGGCAGATACCATACGAAGATCCCCTGCAATGGGCTGCTGCCTGGTCAGCAAATAAAGGCATTTTGCCTCAATGTTTCTCTGCATATTCACGATGCCTCGATCTACATCCAGTAATTTTGTAAGCACTTCACGATTGTTGGCTGCTGCTGCCAAAATCAACTTGTTATACCCGATTTCTGCTCTTTCACTCATTTCTGTCACTGCGCATTTTAAACTTTCCAGTTCCTGCTCAAATATAATTCTCGGAGTCATATTATCCCTTTCTCACATAAATCATTTTCCTACACATTCTATAACTCAGCCAAATCGTCCTGTAATATAATCTTCCGTCCTCTTGTCCCGGGGTCTGGAAAACAGATCAAAAGTCTTATTAAATTCCACCACTTCTCCCACCAAGAAGAATGCTGTATCATCGGAAACACGGGTGGCCTGCTGCATATTGTGGGTAACGATGACTATTGTTAACTTTTTCTTAAGAGATTCCATCAATTCTTCAATTTTCAGTGTTGATATCGGATCCAACGCAGATGTTGGCTCGTCCATTAAGAGAATTTCCGGCTGCACAGCCAACGCTCTGGCAATACAGAGTCTCTGCTGTTGTCCGCCCGACAGACCAAGTGCAGATTTTTTCAGGCAATCCTTCACCTCATCGAAAATTGCAGCATCTCTCAGCGCATTTTCCACGATTTCATCCAAGTCCGTTTTATTTTTGATTCCATGTATCCTTGGCCCGTAAGCAATATTATCATAGATGCTCATAGGGAATGGATTGGGCTGTTGGAATACCATACCCACCTTCTTACGAAGCAGTGTCGTATCCACAGCTTTATCATAAATATTTTCTCCATCCAGAAGAATGGTTCCTTCAATATGCACATTGTCCACCAGATCATTCATTCTGTTGATGCATTTTAACAGTGTGGATTTGCCGCATCCGCTGGGTCCGATAAATGCTGTGATCGCATTCTCCCGGATATTCATATTTACATTTTTCAGAGCATGATTTGTTCCATAGTACAAATTCAGATCCTGTATAAAAATCTTACTATTATTCATATTTATCCTTTCATTCTGTTTGCAATCAATTTCATCAGTACATTAATGATCAGTACAATAATGATCAATACACAAGCAATGCCAAAGGCATTGTCATATTTACCATTTTGCATCTGAAGGTACAATTCCACTGTCAGAGTACCGCCGGATTCCAGTGCTTTTTTACCCAAAATTGCCAGATTCTCTCCCAGCCCCTCCTTAAATTTAGGGAGCATGTATCCACTTCCTGCGGTAAATAAAAGTGCTGCGGATTCCCCAACGATACGGCCAACCGCAAGAATCACTCCGGTCAGAATACCCTGCATGGCAGACGGCAGTAAAATGGTTCGGATCATATACCACTTTGTAACTCCCATGCCCAGTGCACCGCTGCGATAACTATCCGGTACGGTCCGCAATGCCTCCTGAGTGTTTCGTGTAATCAGCGGAAGTACCATGATACTTAAGGTCAGTGCCCCTCGAAGAATGGAATAGCCAAGACCAAACACATTTCCGAAAAAGATCAATCCAAACAGACCAAAAATTACAGATGGAATGCCTGACAGGGTCTCTGTTGTAAATTCAATGGCAGATATCAGTTTACCCGGTTTTGCATATTCACTTAAATAGATTGCCGCACCCACACCAAGAGGTGTCGTGATCAGCAATGTAACGATAATGATGTAAATCGTGTTTAAGATGTTTCCCAAAATACCTGTTGTCTGCTTTAGAGCACTTGTCACTGTACTCAGGAACGTCCAGTTGACAACATGCAGTCCTTTCACAAACACATATATGATAATTCCCAAAATCAATGCCACTGCAATCATTGCTGAAAGATAAATAGCAGCTTTCAACAGCATGTCCGTGGGACGTTTTTTCTTCTGCATTAATGTTCCCATTATTTTTCCAGCTCCCCATGTTTCAATATTCTGTTCAGACTGATATTGATGATCATAATAAATACGAACAAAATCAAACCGATGGTAAACAGCACATCTCTGTGCGTACCTTCCGCATAACCCATTTCACTGACGATCGCCGTGGTCAGAAAACGCACAGAATTGAAAGGCAGCGGCAGATTCACACTGCTGCCGGATACCAAACTAATGGCCATTGCCTCACCGATGGCACGACCAATACCTAATACAATACCCGTAATAACACCTGTCTTAGCGGCCGGCAGTATGGACTTAAAAATCGTCTGCACTTGAGATGCCCCTAATGCCAGAGATGCCGCCTTAATATGTGCCGGTACAGCCTTGATCGCAGTTTCCGCTGTATTGATAACCGTAGGCAGAATCATGATTGCCAATACAATTACTGCCGATAAAAGGTTTGCACCTCCTGTAAACTGGTGGGTTTCAGAGCCTTTGAACAGGTACAACTCCAGCTTGTACATCAAAGGATTTAATGTGTAAATACCCAACAGACCGTAAACTACTGATGGGATACCTGCCAATAACTCAACCGCAGGCTTCACTACCATTGCGAGCTTCTTAGATGCCACCTCTGCCAGAAAGAACGCTGATAAAACAGCAATCGGCACACCCAGAAGAATTGATAAAAATGTACCTATAATCGATGTCAGAATAACGTAAAAAATACCATACTGCGGATTCCCTGCTGTAGGCTTCCAGACAGAGCTGAACAAAATTTCCTTCAGCCCCGCTTCAAAGACAGCAGGTGCCCCGCCGATAATCATATATACAGTAATGGAAACCACCGCAAGAATGGCGAAAGAGGCACAAATAGTAAATATTATTTGTGCAACGGTTTCCACTACTTCTTTATTTCTTTTATTTCCAATAATGGAAAGCTTCGTTTCTTTCATTGTTTGTACCTATATTTATCTGCACTTCCCACTACTCAACTGTGATAAGACCTACAGCAGCTGCAACTTCCTGACCGGCTTCACTTAATACGTATTCAAACCAAACCTTCACCAATTCATTCTGTTCGCCGACCTCGCCCTTTGTTGCCATAACAAAAGGTCTGCAGAGGAAGTAATCACCTGCCTTGATGTTTTCTGCCGTAGCTGCAACACCTTCTAAAAAAGCTGCAGTTACGGTAGTATCAATTGCATCCAAAGAAGCATAACCGATTGCCCCCGGAGTGGAAGCCACCTTTGCGATAACCGCACCGGTACTGTCTAACTCATTTGCATATACACATGCATCTTCGATTTCCAGCAACTCTTCAAAAGCTCCTCTTGTACCGGAACCTGCTTCGCGGCCTACCACGATTACAGGGGTATCTGTACCGCCAAGTTCTGACCAATTAGTAACCTCGCCTGTGTAAAGGTCGATGAGCTGTTCTTTTGTCAGATCGGTCACGGTATTTGCAGGATCAATGCAAACTGCGATACCATCAATTGCCACGATATTTTCTACTGCTCCTGCTTCTATTTCCGCATCCTTTAAGTTTCTGGAAGAATTTCCGATATCAGCGGTTCCACCAAGTACTGCTTCCACGCCTGCGGAAGAACCAACGAACTCCGCATTTACGGTTACATTCGGATATTCTATCATAAAGCTTTCTGCAAGAGCCTTTGCCAACTTCTCCATGGAAGTACTTCCTACCATCTGGATGGTTCCGTTTAAGTCTGCGTTTCCTTCGCCGCTTTCCTCAGATTCACTTGCTTCCTGTGCGTCTTCTACAGTACCGACCTGACTGCTCTGTTTTTCTGCTTCTGCACTGCCGCATCCGGCAAATGCTCCCATTGCCAATACACATGCACTTACCAGTGCCATTACTTTTACCATTTTGTTTTTCATAATTTATTCTCCTCTTTGAGCAAATTTTATTAACTGACAATTTGTTCTTTTTTCTCAGTTTTTCGCTCCATTTCTGCATTTACATTTTATCTGTTCGAACAATTGTATCTTAGCATTATCCTCAAAAAGAAAATATCACATTCAGGTAATTTTCAAGTAAGTTTTATGTAAAACACTCACTTTAAATCGCAAAAAATCACCTGATGGTATTCAAAATGCCATCCGCAATGGCCACTGCAATTTCATCAAATTGCTCATCAAAGATCACATTATCTGAATCTGTATTGATAAATCCTACCTCAACCAGCACTGCCGGCATCTCCGTACTGTTAAGTACCACTAAATTCTTACGTTCAAACACGCCGATATTCCGAAATCCCACCTGTTCCAGTTGGGCATTAATATTTGCCGCCATAGCAGCTGCTCTGCCATATCGATTGTACACAAGGCTCTCCACACCATTATACTGATTTGGCACGGGGCTGGAATTGCGATGAATGGACACAAAATAATCCGCATCCGTCAAATTTGCCTCCTGCGCCTTCTCATATGGCGACTCATATACATCTGTCGTCCTCGTATAATAAACGTCCACATCATTTGCCTCCAAAATAGAACCCACTGCCATGGTCAGTGCCAGCACATCATCCTTTTCCTGCCTCCCGTTGTAGACGGCACCGGGGTTTGCGCCTCCATGATAGTAAATGAGGCAATATATATTTTTATGTGCAATATATATTTTTATGTTGACATTCTGTTATTTGCCATTATAATATATTGATGCATTACAATATTATACGATTTACAAAGGAGAAAAAATGGACATTATATTATTCTATAATAGCTTATTACAAACTATCATTATGCTTGTAACAGTAGTTGTAACTTGGACAATTTACAAAAGAAAACATACAGATATTCGGAAAGATACTGCAAGAAGAATTCTTATTGAGTATAATAAGAGTGCGGAATTATTGGTCGATATTAAGTCAGTAATAACCGAAGATGCAAGTAGTTACAATATCAGGAAACTACTTGCTATTGACTTCTATGATTATAATTATTGGGAATTTCATAACCATATACTTTATCGTAAATTTAGCGAAAGCGAATTTAAAAATATCAATATCTATTTCCAAAAACTCAAAAACTTGTTTGATTTATTGGAAACAATCAAAAGATTAACCGAAGAAGAACTGAAAGGATTATTCCTTAATGCTACTATGAACAAAGCACAAAACAATATTGAATGTCCGGCAAACCTCTCTTCCTGCGTTCTCTTACCTCAAGATTATACTGTCCCCATCCTTGAACTTTGTAAAGAAATGGATGTTTTAGCGAAAATTTTTCCAAAAGAGAAACTTGAACTATTAAGTAGGTAATGCATGTATCATTGTAATAGGCTCTACATGAGTGCACTTAATGAGGCTATTTACAAAAGGCGAATTAATGATGTGTACCCCGTAATGACAATTTATATTTTACTAAAGAAGCAATATACTCCAGTTGAATAAAGATATTGCTTCTTTATATCTTTTACACCATCCCCAGCAGCGACTTCCACATCACGCCTGCAACAGCACACCTTCCTGCAGCATGGAAAGCATCTTCAGATTCTGCTCTGCGGTACCGGTATAATCTTCAATACCATTTGTTGCCGCAATCTTTTTGCGGAACTTATAGGAGCTGTCCACACCAATCTTATTCAGGGAATCGATTAAGGTAAATTCCGGTGTCTGGTAATACTCAGGTTCTACCTTTGGTACCACGATCTCGCCGTAGAAGATATCCAGATCGCATCTGCCATTAATACCGGGAACAATGCCGGAGGATGTAAACTGCCAACCATCACAATCAGCAGCGGGCTTATATGCATCATTGGGAAGCTCACCAAACGGCATTTCCGTATACCCTCTGTAATAGCGTGCAAGCCACTTTGCTTCGTCTTTAAAATCGTCCTTGTTAATTTTATTGTTATAGTCCCACATGCCCTTGTACAAGCCTGCAACAAAGCCATGCAGTGCCAATTCAGCTTTGAATGCCTCATACAGTTTAGTGATGTGAGCCTTGCCCATGTTAATGATATCATCTTCTTCCAGATCGTACCAAACACGGCAACCACGCTCTACACCGAGCTTGATCAGTGCATCCACAACGGTTTTTGCTTCTGCCCTGACTTCTGCTTCTGTCCGGGCATATGTATACTTATAGAACTCAAACGGGATCCCCTGCTCCTTGCACCCTTTGATGTTGGATGCAAGCTGCTTGTCCACGTTACCACTGCGTCTTACAGAACGTAAGATTGCAAATTCTACACCTGCTGCTTTTACCTTTGCCCAGTTAATATAACCCTGATTGTCACTTACATCAATACCTAACATTTTTCTCATAGTCTTACTCCTCCACTTTTACTTCCGGAATACCGGCAACGCTTGTTAACACTGAAATAACACCTGACAATGCAGATGCTGAAAGTACCATCTTCCAGTCTACTGCTCCCATTGCGGCCGCTGTGCCGATGGTTGCTACTGCGGTTTGGGCCACGGTCTTAATGGCACGTACGCCTGCAGCCTTTGCCCATTTCTTTGTGTTTACTGAAACTTTAAATACACAATTCTTAAACATTCTTTTACCTCCAAATTTAAATGATATATTGCGCAATGAGTAAAACGATCCCTACCACCAACGCACCAACAACAATGCCCACTGCTGTATCGATGGCTTTCTCTTTTATTCGATGCGCCTGTTTAACGGGTTCATTAACAATCTTATCGATCTGTTCCCCTTGCTTATCCACTTTCTTTGACATGGCATCCAGTGTCATTGTCTGTGTCTTTACACAAAGGGTCAGTTCCGTCAGCTGTGCATAGTTTTCTTCAAGGATCTCTATTCTGCGGTTCTGTCTGTGATGTTCATCTGCCATACGCTGCGAATATTGATCCTGCTCGTGTCTTGTCCAAAACTCATCCATAGGCATCAATCCTCTCTTTCTTTAAAATAAGAGCCAACTATTTCCGTTTTGGAAACAATCGGCTCTGTGGCTCTGTTTGTTATGAAGTTTCTACTCAAGCCATACCTTAGCGATATGCACCCATGCTCCACCGTTTGGAGAATTTCCGTTGACCTTACCGGCACCAAACAAGAAGTATGCCCCATTGCCATACGCATTTCTATATGCTGTTAAGTCTAACGTATATGTACCGCTTGTAGCTTCTGACAACAATACACAATTATCCAGATATGGAATACCTGCATTATTACCGCCGCTAAACCAGTTGTTTCTAAGGCCGGCAAACCATCTACTGTTGTTTGAGCTAACAATGCTTGCGGAATTGATGGTTACACGCAATTTGGTAAAGCCAGAAAGATCTATAGCTTGTGCGAATATACCGCCGGCGATTGAATACCTGTCATAGTTCGCAGTTCTACCATATGCATACAAGGTATTTCCACAACTTGCTTCTCTAAGTGCAGAGTCATCATTATCCGCATTATTCCATGTTGAATATGGATGGAAGCTGTCTCCGCTTCGTAATGTTCCGTTATCGAACAATGTAAGCGGAACTAATTGCCATTGAGCATAAACTGTTGTATTTTCCCACACCTCGATAGCTCTACCAACAGGCCCCCAGTCCCATCCAGTAAACGAATGATTGGTTTTTGCAAATCCATTATCGGGTAGTACAAAGGACGCAGGTCGATCTATATTTCCGCTACCAGAAGTGGTCACCATTCTCCATGCCCACTGTGAATTTACTGAACCACCTGTTGCACCATTACCATCAAACGAAAGGCAAATAACCATATATATTGAAGGATATAATGTTACATTGTCGGTAATTTCTGTACCATTAATATTCTCATAAACAATACCAGCATGAGGATTCGCTTCTGTCATCCAACCTCTCCATGTCCATTCAGAACCAAATCCCCACGGGCTTATGCTAAATTTAGGATGTTTCCAATTTCCTGATACATTGCAATACGTATAATCTTTTAATGAATGTAATGTCGTGTCTGAAACTTGAAAATAATTTACTGTAACCAACCTACGGTAAATAGCATAATGTGTCCAATCTGCACTTGACTGGAACATCGCACCCGGAGCAATATGGACGTTATGCCAATTATCGTTTGCCCATCCTATAAATTCATAGCCATCCCATGCTGCAGCAGAAGGTGATTGAACATCGGAATATTTAATGTTACCTGAGCTGTTATAATACGTCGTAGCATATGTGTAGTAGGTGTTATTCTTTGTGCCGTCGTAGTCGTGGAATGTTTCTGTGACTGTCTTCTGATATAAACCATAATACGTTCTGATTCCATCAACATCGGTAATGGTTGCCGCGTCTTTATCGGGGTCTGGACCGGCAGTCGCGTCCGAGCCACCATTATAGCTCCAACCTCTCCATGTCCAGCCGCTATAGTCCGCATGTGCAGGAATATCGAGAGTAGCATAACCAATATTCCCGTTGTTGTAATAATTCGTACCAGTGACAGTTTTTTTAGTTGCTCCAGCTTCGCCGCTTATCCAATTAGTGGTAACCGTTTGCTTAAACACCGCATACAGTGTAATAGGCTCGCTGTCCATTACCTTTTCTGTCAAAACATACTTATCGGCCGTAGTTGTGTTACGCCAACCAACAAACGTCCACCCATCTTTAGTTGGTGTGAAGGTCTTAGGAGCCAAACATGTAGCCCCTGAACCCACCTCTTCTGTATACTCAACCCCTATGTCAACTTTATAAGTTACCGTGGAGCCAGCCGACCAGATAAGAGTTTCGCTATTATGAAAACCTTTTTTCAGCATTCTACCGTTATGCAGGAATTTGTATTTGGTAGCTTGTCCATTTCTGTTTATCGCCATATATAAATTCCCCCTATCGGTCTATGAAGTCAATTGTGCCAGCTGTGTCGTCGATAACTACTTTGTATGGAATGTCCTCATCAGTAATAAGCCTATGCCAACCCTTATTTGTCCATGTTGTACCGTCATAGCCATTATTAGAGACATATGTCGCACCATCACTACCACTTCTGGCGATAATACTAACAATCCAGCCGTTTTTGCTTGCAAAATATTCATAATAAACACCATCATTGGTAGGCGCATTTGCTACATTGCCATTGCTATAGTACATACCGCCTTGTGTAATCTGAGTTACATCGGTAATTTCCATACCATTACTGATATTCTCATCTAATTCCTTGACCTGCCCAGATAACTCTGCATCCTTAGCTTCCAATTGCCTTCTCAAAACCTCATTCACCGCATGCAGGTTGCTGTTCTCCAGAGTCACACCGCCGATTTCGCTGCTGGAATACTTGAATATCATAGTAGCGTCTGGGTCATTTGAGCCGAATATATGAGTCACGCCCTGATATGTTTTAAGCTGATGCAGTGCGATGATTTCCTCATCCGTCAGTGGTGTTTCGATTGGTGTGGCGAGGATGTAATGAGCTGTTATATGGTTCTCATGAAGCCAAATAAGCCATTCATCCAAAGTAGACGCCATCGACACATTAATAAACTCTAACTCGCCTCCATGTGCGGTAATCATACATCTATCTGATAGTGACTCTTCCCAATAATTTCTGGCAGTTACGCCAAAACGATCACATATTGTATATGTGGACGTACCATCTCCAAAATAGACAGCCTCGTCAAGCAGGCGGCTAAATGAAGTTGTCCCTAACGTTTCGTCCTTAAACCAAAATTCATCATCGCTACCATCCGACACAATCTCTCCAACTCTCTGCACCAACACTCCTCTATCCGCATCAATATAATCCGCACACCACATCCGACCATCAGCATCCGTGTAGTTAGCAAGTGATGCATCTGTTACCGGGATTCCACGGAGTACACGGTTGATCGTTAGGTTTTGCTCGGTGTAGGGTTCGTATGGCAAAGCTTCTTTTCCCTCATTAACCATCAATGTAGCCATTACTTGCTCGTATGTTATGGAAGACAACTCACTTTCAAGCAAAGTATAGACTGCAATATATCTATCATTAGCACCAGTTGTGATGGTCGCCACGTTTTTGGTTGTATCTTCGTTATGATTCGTAATAACGCCATTGCGAGTTGGCTCATTTGGAGAAGTTGCCACCCTAAAAAACGATCCTACTGACTTAGACAAAGTGTATGTTGTATTGGGTTTTGCATCCACGTAGTAAAGTCTGCAACCGGACACCCCCTCTCCATAACATTTTGTAGTTATATTACAAGCAATTTCTGATACATAATTGCCATTGTCTTTATCAAATAACTGTGCCCCCGTCAACTTCTTGCTAATCCCGACATCCGTCACAACGCCGTCAACCAACATCTGCCCAGCACTCACGATAGGCTGTGGGTATTCTGGGTTGGGGGATGGGATACCGCCTGTGTAGGGTTCCCAGGGAAGTGGTTCTGTGCTGGCGTTGAGCATGACTTTAATAGTTTCATTTACCGTTGTCCCTTTTTTAACTGTAATGGAGAGCAAAATGTTATTAGAGGATATCGCCCCACTTTGTGAAAGATCATTAAGCGCAAGTGCACTGTTTGTGAAAAAACTACTCCAATCAGAAGCCCATCCATCAATCACCACGCCGTCAATTTTTTTATTCCTCGACACAGTAACTGTATCTCCATCATTTACAGCAATAACACCTTGTCTTATCCAGAAACGCGCTTCTGCCGTTGCTGTTCCACTTATAGTGATACTTCCATCGCCGTTATCGGTAAATGTAATACCGTTCACAGTTGTTGTATTGTTATAATACGGATATTCCAACAACTGCTTCCCACTCGTCTTCTCCTGCTTACACCCTCCGCAGATACGATCAATCTTCAATCCGCCTGCCACGGAGTCATTCAGCACCATTGATTCCCCAGCCACGGTCTTGATCATCCATACCGTTCCATCTTCTTCGACCTTGAAGTCTCCCGGCTTAATCACACCTGCAATATCTTTGGATGCAATATGGATTCCAGAGGCAGTTTCTGCTTGCTTTGCGTAGACGGCGGCTTGTTCTGCTGATTCCAAAGCTTCATTGGCTTTCTCGGATGCACTTTGTGACGATGCCAAAGCTTCATTGGCTTTTTCAACAGCTTTACCGGCTGCCGCTGTTGCACTGTTCTGTGCACCTGTGGCAATATCATTAATATCCTTTATGCTATCATGGATTGCTTGCCTTACATCTTTCCCGTATCTCGCACTTAATATCTGTGCCAGATATTCTTTAATGCTTGCCATATGTATTCCTCCCATCATGTAATAGTGCACAAGCACCATCTTTGCATATCTGCATTCCATACCCATTCGACATCCTGCGAAGCACCGCCTTGCACGCTCATTTTGTTGCATTTGACTGATTCGGCTTTCATTTCACCAGCAATCTCGATGCCTTGATTACCGTAGATGTTGCCGTTAAATCGTGCATGACCACCAAGATAGAAAAGTTCTGTGTAACCATCACTCCCAATCGGCTTGTGGTTTGGATTAAACATAGCAATTGTCTTTCCGTCACTTCTTACAAATGCAATCAAATCATCATGCGTTTTCAACATTAGGCCATGCAACGTTTCTCCGTTCATGTCAAGACCGCAAGCACCAACAGAACCTCCCAATTGTCCGTCCTTGTAGTACCACGTATAACCTTCTTTCATCCACGCAATATCCTGTTCATCATCAGAACGTACAACAACGCCTTCGCTATTCATCCAGCCGACTATCTTGCCTTCTGAATTATAAATCATTGCAACACCATTCTGATTGTTTACACCGCCAAGTGATAATGTGCCGCCGGAGATTCTGTCAGCTAACATCGTGCCGGCTGTTATAAAATCCGCCACTATACGGCCATCCATTGTCATGGCAATGGCATATGGTCCTTTGTATCCATTGGAAGAATATGCCAGCCCGTTAATATTCCAACGCCACACTTTTTTTGCAGTCGAAATATCTTTTGTGTCCATAATCAGTAGCTCACTGGGATTGCCCTGATTATCCATCTTCAGAACAATATATCCGTTCATTGCTGAAGCGATCAGGTTTGATGCATTTTGTTTTGCCTGTTCCAGTAACGGACTTTTTTCTGGTATTTCTGTTTCAAGTCTTAAATTGGCATCCGATGTTTTCTGTGTGAAAGTCTTCTGAATTGTATTACTCAATGTAATGCTGTTGTTTGCCGGCTTCTGAAAATATGTCACCTTTTCCTGCACCGGAAACCACGCATCCATTCCATAAGGTTCAGCAAGTGCATTCACAGTGTCTCCGATTTCGAAAGAGTCGATATTGCTGTTAAGCATGGATAGATCCAATGCTTTTAACTGTAATACCATATCCGCAAACTGCACTGACACAAGCCATTCCAGAGCTTTCCTTTTCAGGTTGGATGGTTCTGTAACATCATCCCATTTTTTCACTACCTTGACCCATCCGAATTCCTTTACTCCGTCTTCAGAATAAACATAATCAACACCATCATTGACACTTTCTATGGTGACATAGGAATCCAGGCCCTCAACTACACCTGCATCCAACTTTTTTCCCAGAGGAAGCACTGCTGTTGCAATCTTCTCGGCATTTGTCTTTTTCGCATAATCCAGAAGATTTACTCCAAATTTGATAGGCTGCGTGCAGGTCTTCCCGTAATCATCCAGTGTCACCAAATCAAGATACCTAACATCATTTTCCTTTCGTATTCGCAGATATCCATTCAATGGCTCACATAATTTCTTTCTGATTGCTGTGAGTGTATCTTCGTAGTTGGTATATCTGTATATACTGTCATTAGGATCCGTGACTGTCACTACACCGAGAATGAATTTCTTACGTTCTTCCACCTGTGCATTGTGGCGATCCAACAACGCCTGCAAAAACTGTGCTGGTGTATAGTCTTGATATCTTCCCTGTGGTTGTATGGAATCCAGCAGGAAAGAAAGTTCCCCGACTGCGTAAACTTTCTTTTCTCTGTATTTATTCTCAGTGCATTCACGGACTTCTCCTGCAAAGATCTCTTTTCCATCTTTCTGCACCGTGATCATGCATTTCCGCTCGTGGATTTCCTCGTAAAGCGGGTTCGCTAAAGGCACCGTCAATTGCACATATCCCGAATCGTTTAATATCTGGTGAAGTTCAGGATTCATAACAACAGCCTCTTCATCTCCCGGATACCATAAAGGCTTTCCATCCAACAAAATATCATACATTACAAGCTACCTCCCCTGTATTCTATCGATACGGTGCCAGTGCCCTTAAATGTCAATGAGCGTTCTGTTCCGTCTGCTACCAGTACCCCTGGAAACCGGTTTCTTCCGACCTGCAATGCATATTCAATACCGTTATAAGTAACTGACAGGCTCTCTGATGCAATCTCACGAACAATGAATATGGCTGTTACAGGCATTCTTCCTTTAGGAACTGATACTACAGTATCGTTAATCTGCATATCGGCTCCATAAAATATCACTCCAGTATCAAAATCAAATGGATCCCACAGCCATTCCTCTGTTGATGCCTGTATGTTATATTTGTAAGGATCTGCTTTAGGAATGGACAACGTAAATGTTCCCAACTCTCTTACCCTGTCAAAATCCGTGACCTTCGCCCTTCCCTTCCAGTAATAAGCAATGTCATTGTCAAAAGTAATCTTGATCATCTGGCCTTCCAGAATGTTCCTGATTTCAGATACTACCATATCCCAATTCATACGGGGTCTAATTCCTGCAAACACGATTTTTATAGGACGATACTTGAAAGAACGCCTGCCAGACACAACATCCGACATGTCAATACCGCCATTACGCCCAGGCACTTCCACATAATAACTTTCCGGCACAGGCTCACCAATATAGTCATTGTTGCCGATTGCCAATCCCCAGTCATTTAGTGTATGATATTCTTCCCCTGTCTGCACTACAGTAATCGTTGCGCCGTTTGTCAAAGCGTTCATCTATCGTCCACCTTCCCTCTCTGCCAGTCTTCCAAGCTCCATATTCATTGCCGGCGCCATAGCACCGACCATCTCCCCGGTATCAAGCACCACAGTATTTCCTTCTGCCAGATATGGCAGATAAGTATGTAGGATTCCCAACACATCCGACAATCCTTTTCCTGTTGTTGCACTGCCTGAAAGCGGCTGCACTATTGCTTGATTACCACTTATCGTGAGCATCTCTGGTCCCCTCTCACCAACAATTGCAGAACCTTCCGACAGAATACCACCTTTTGCCAGATATGGGATATAAGGAATATATGAAACATTAGGGTGCCATGATCCACCGCCGAGCCAATCTGGAAGGTCAAATCCGATACTATTAAAGCCACTGATCATGCCGTTGATACTTCCTATTGCAGAATTTAGCAGGCCAATGATTCCATTGATAGGTGTCTTTGCAACAGAAATCAAGCTATCAAATATTCCTCCGAATATCTTTTTGACACCTTCCCATGCTCGCTCCCAGTTGCCAGTAAATACACCACGTATAAAATCGATAATTCCATCAAATATTTTCTTGATGGAATCCCAGATATTTTTTACGTTCCTGAAGAAACCATTAAGGATATTCCCCAATACCGGACCGAAAACCTCCGTCCAATCCTTTGAAAATACATTCTGAAGAAAGCCATCCACTTTATTCAGTATGCCCTGTATCTCATCCCCTTTTGTTGCAATCAGTGCTACTAACCCGACTATTGCTCCTATTAAAAGAACTACTGGATTTGCCGCAATAAAACTAAATACGCTCGTAAAAGCAGTCTTTAATGCCGGTAAGACTGTTGTGGTAACCGTTCCAAAAATCGCCGATAATCCTCCAACACTTCCTATCACGCTACCAATCGTCGATATCACCGGCCCCAGTGTGGCCACAAGTGCGATAATTGTAAGTATCGTCTTCTGTTGGCTTTCATCCAGACCGTTAAACTTCTCTAATAGGCCTGCTACAAACTCTGTAAGTTCTGTAATCACCGGCATGACTGTTTCTCCCAACAACGCCATTTGCTCCTGCAATTCTGCGTTTGCCTGATTATTTTCCACAAGTGCTTCATTATTCTCCTGCCATGCTTCTCCTGCTTCCGTAAGCCCCTGCTCTGTAAGCTGTTGAAGTATTAGATCGGCTCTTCCTGCAGAATCTTCTATCCCTGCCAGTTTGGCATTAAATTCATCTTCTGATACACCTGCCCAGTTCAGCACATCTGCAAGCGTACCCGTTACCTGTCCTACTTTAGCTGTCTCATTGATCGCTTCCGCAAGTCCATCTATTGGTATCGAGTCACCATATGTAGCCCATGCACCTATGGTGGCATCAGTCAATTGATTCAGTTTATCTTGTTCCAACTGCAATGCCTGAAGATTAGCCGTAGTGGTTGCTGCTGTCTGATCATCGGCCAGCACACCATACAAAGTCTTATAAGTTTCCGCTGTCTCTTCCACAGAGTATCCTGCTTTCTCTGAAGACACCTCCAAAGAACCCATTATCTTCATGTACTCTTTAGATTCTTCTGCAACATCCTTCAGACCAGATACAATGCCTTTGGCACCTTCTACAATGGCTTCAGCTTTCAGGTAATCTTTAAAGTTTGAAGCTTCTTTTCCGGCTTGTTCCAACTGTTCTTCAGCTTTATCTGCTGCATCAGCAACCTCTTCCAAAGGCTTCTCATCAATATCTTTTATTGCCGCCTCTGTCTTTTCTGCTTCCTCTTGCAACTGTTTCAGGGAATTTTCAGTGGATATCACTTCTCTCTGCAGGGCATAGTATTGTGTCTGAGATATGGGGTTTCCAAATTCTTCGCTTACATCCTTTGCCTGCTGTTTCAAATCCTTTAACTGCTTTGCTGTTTCTGAAATGGTTTCCTGAAGCTTCTTGTATTCCTCACTGTCAGCTCCCTGAATGTCGAAAGCTTCTTTCTGCGCTTCCTTCAATTCCGTCAGTCGTTTTTGAGTATCACTGATTTCTTGCTGGATCGGGTCGTAAGCCGCCTTCCACGCATCATAATTCTTAACGCTCTCCGCTGCCTTATCATTTGCCTTTTTCAAGCTTTCCAATTTTGTCTCCGTATCGGAAACCGCTTTGGCAAGCAGCTCTTGTTTCTGCTTCAGTAAAACCGTATTTGTGGGGTCAAGTTTCAGCAATTTCTCCACATCACGTAATTCTGCCTGAGTAGCATTAATCTGCTTGTTTGCTCCGGACAGAGCCTTGCTTAGACCCGAAGTATCTCCACCAAGCTGAACAATGATTCCTTTTACTTTATCTGCCATCTCTACCCCTTTCCGAAGAATGCTTCTATATCGTCCTGTGTAGCCTTATACGGATATTCTTCTTTATCATTTACCTTCTCCGTAAGCATGTCGTATACCATTCCTATTGACATACCACTCAATGCACTGTCTGACAAATTCAACTCAGAACACCTGAGCATAAAGATTGCTCCGTTTGGTTCCCGGACCGTTTCTCTTATTTTTTTTTACTCTTTGAGGTTATGGCATTGCTCAAAGCCCACAATTCCAAAATTTGCGGAAGTACCTCATAGATGGAAAACATTTCAAACTGGTCTAACCAATCATCGGGGTTATCTGGCTGTTCTGCATCTGCATGTTTTGCCATGATAAATGCCGTGTTTTCAAATATTGTCAAATCCAATGCTGACAGCTGTGCATCCTGTTTTTCTTCTTCCGTTGCATCTTTAGGCAGATTGGCCGCTTTCTGATATGCTGTTTTTAGTTTATTCATGTCGGCAATCATATCTCTGCCAAATTTAAAGCGGTATAAACGAGGAATGAGGGCGGATGCCCTCATTTTAACCTCTTTACCGCCTACTTTGATTATCTTCTCCATAGACTATGCTCCTCATGTATTACTCTGCCTTAGATCAGGCTGTTGCCGTTTTCTGGTATACATTCTTGAACCACCCCGTCTTAACCGATTCCGCAGTCTCACTGGTAGTTCTCGCCATGACATTCCCATCCGGCAATGGAACTGCTGAAATTGTGCTCTTCCTTGTCTGCGGTGTCTTTGTTCCTGTATTTGTAGTACCACCAATTCCGGGACGTGTGCCACTGCAATTATACAGGCAATAGAAATCTTCATTCTTGTCGCCATCAATTTGGTAAAGTAAAGCAAATGCTTCTGGTTCTTCATTTGCATTTTCCAAAAGGACCTTATCTGTAGTAAGCTCAAATTTCCAGATATCCTCAAGCATCTGGTCATGCATCCTTGCCACTTCCAGATCTCCGGAATATCCATTGTTCGCCACAGACTGATAATATACAATACCATCCGCATAAAAAGGCTCAACAGACCCCTGTGGGTCTAATGTCAATGTCACAGCACCAGGAACTGCTACAGGCGTCGCCCATGTGGCAGCCCCACCTTCACCAACTGTTAAAATAGCATAATGTACGTTCTTCAAATTGAACTGTACTTTATTCTTATCCATGTTTTATACCTCCAACTCAAAAATAATCTGATAACATTCCTCGCTATCTAAATAGTTCTCTGTCCTCTCCCAAAAGAAATCCGAGAGCGCCTTTTTTACCTTTTCTTCTATGGCCGGTTGCTTCATTTTTGTATAGAGCTCAACTTGCAGGTGATTGACCTCCACATACACCTGACCATCCGCTGCAAAATTATTGTCATATGGATTCATATAACAAATGTATGGAAGTGGCGGCACCTCATTTTCCGGAAAGCATCTATAAGCAACCGGTAACCCCGTGGTACTCAACAATGTTTCGATTTCTTTAAGCATCACTGCCACTAATAGTCACCTTCACTTTCTTCATCAACCTTTTCTCTGCTTCCTGCTCTGCCGGCCTTATATGAGGGATCGCTTCTACTCTTCCGCCACTAACATTTGCTTGTCCGTATTCTAACAAGTGTGTAAGCTTATATTCCTTAGGATTGTGAATAATCACCTTGATATCCGATGCACTTTCGTAGGCTGTTTTTATTTTCCACCCCTTTTTATATGCTCCTGTCAATCTGGGTGCCCGGTTCTTAATATCCTTTACACAATCCTTTGCAACCTGTCGCACATCTTCCTTTACCCGCTCTGTTACCTCGTCAGAATATTCCTGCAATTCTTTCATGATAGCATCGGATAAACCGTCTATATCAACCGTTGCCATTCTGTACACCAGCCTTTCTCTGGAGATATATTTCTATCTCATCGCTATCCGGCGGATTATATGTACGATAAACTGCATATCGCACACCTTCATATTCAACTTCTTTCTCACCCGAGTAGTTGATGGATGCTGTAGTCAGCATCAGTTCAGGTCTCATGCCATTTCTTCCTGCATCCATCCATTCTCTCCTACTGACTGAATTGACTGTAACAAAAATCTCAATACGGGATTCGCCATTAGGAATATATTGGCCAATCTCATCTTTTGTATAAGACTTCTGGATCAAACTTACCATTCCATCCATCATGAACCACCCTTCTGGCTCAACAGCCGGTTATTTAGAGCATATCTGAGCATCCTCGGCATAGCTGCATTTTCTTCACGTCGTTTTCTGTAAAGATATGCAGCATACATCTGCACAAGCATGCCATCCTCAATTGTAAAACTGGCCTCTTCATCATTCCCATCAGACTCAGCAAGGACAATGCCCTCTTTCTGGATGGCAGCCTTAGCCAGTTTTATGATATTGGTCAGATATGAATCATATTTCATTACACTGATCTGCAAGTCGGTCTTTAACATTTTCAAAATATCTTCATCTGTCAAAGCTGCCTACCTCCTTATTAAGATGCTGTATTCGTTGTATTCGCAGTATCTGTAGGGAACTCAACCGTGGTTGCTGGAGCAGTTGTGGTAATACTCATTACACCAAACGCATCTGCAATCACCGGCTCGCCATCGTAACGTGCAGTTCCCTTGAATACCGTCTGGTCTTCAGTAAATCTGTAATGTTCAGACTGACCCAGTTTGGTGCCTGCTCTTTCAGCCAAAAGATACATATCCATATAGCCGAATACAATATTATTGTCCGGAATAAATGGAAGCTCAACAATATCTCCACCAATAACCGGCATAGTATTGTTCATGCCTGCAACAATTGCTGCACTCATGTTTTTATCCATGCTTTCAACGATCAGTTTCATATGAGTCTTCTTATTCATGACCCATGTAATACCGGTTTCTGAATAATCATCATTAAGAATACCAGCATTGGTTGCAATTTCTTTGAACAGTGCAACACCAGAAGCACCAGCACCGGTAAGCACATTCTTTTTGCTCAGATTCACCCACTCAATCGCAGTAGCAGAATAATCATCCGGCTTTGCTGTCTGTGCAAGTCTGGTCACGATACCTAATGGCATCTTAGTGCCCTTACCATAGACAATCGCCTTATCAATTGCTTTGCCAATAGCCTTACCCAGAGCATTGATGATTTCTGTTACCAGATTTACATCATTGTCTTCCAGAATCGCATTGCACACAGCAAAGAATCCGCCAACCTTGTAACCATCTACTTCAATGTCATTGAAGCCCAGACTTAATTCGTTCAGCTTCGCACACATTTCTGTCCATACTGCCTCTGGAATGGTTCCCATGATTCTCTGTCTTGCAGTACCTGCCACAGGACGAAGATTCACTCTCTTGATCAGCTTAGATGTCTCTGTTGCTTTCTCTTTTAACAGATCCAGCATTACTTCCGGAATGGTAAGTCCCACATTTGACAATGCTCTCTTTTCTTTAATGCAGGTTCTTACCTCACTAATAAACGTCTTTACATCTTCACGTGCAAAGAATGCATCTCTTTCCTGAATATTCATACCAAAAAATTTAGTTCTGTTTACCATAACCTCTGTTTTTCCTCCTTCTCTCTTTTCAGGTTTTTTAACCACTTCTGCAGAACGTTTCTCTTCTTCTGCAAGATCTCCTTCAATTTTCTCAATTTCAGCTTCCAGATTCTTTTTGTCTTCCTCGTGCTGATCCTTTTCTTTCTGGAAGTCGTCGACCTGTTTTTCCAGTTCTTCTTTGTCCTCTGCCGGGGTTTCTTCATTCACTTCCCCGATTGCCTGTTCCAACTCAGCTTCTCTGGTTGCAAAACCAGCATCTTTCGCTCTGAGCTGTTCCAGCTCCTTTTTTGCTTTTTCAAGCTTGCTTCTCAACAATAATGCTTTCAATGCCATTATTCTCTTTCTCCCTTCATCTTTGACATCATTCTAATTTTAAAGCTCTCTGCAGATTTCTTTTTGATATCTGCAAGCTGCTTACTTCTTGCACTGACGGAAGTGTCCTCGTAAGCCGGGAAGGTCACTACTGATACTTCATAAAGTTTTACTTTTTTGATGGTCCAGTGAACAATTTCCCCTCTGTCCTCGAAACTCTCTTCCAGAATATCAAAACCAAAACTGCACTGATCCACATCACCACGCTTTACCCTTTCATAAAGGTTCATTGCGTCCTGATCCTTCTGATTTATCCTTACTTCACCCCAAAGCCCCCTGCTGTCAGTCTTCAATGTAAGCGTCCCAGACTTTGTCCTTCCGAGCACAAGCCTTGTCTCATGGTTAATCAGGCACCTGATATCATCCGATAATGCTCCCTCAAAAGCAGTCTCCGCCACACTCTCCGTTGCTCCCGGCCAAAGTTCATATTCTGAACCAAATACAGAGAAATAACCGCTGATATACAAGTCCCCAGAATCATCCGCTCGTGTATTGAATTGTGACGTTGCAAAACGCATTTGTCTTTCCAATGTTCTACTTTCCACTGTTCTCACCTCCATTCAGCTTTTTCTGATCTCCAATCATCCCTTGCGGTATGTAGTTTTCAAGAATAATCAGCTCATCCAATCCCTTTCTGGGACTCAGCCCGATCCAATCTCTTACCTCGTTGCCGCTCATAATTCCCCTGGTGTAATTATCATCTCCTACCTTGCTCAGCTTCTCTATGTCGTATGAATACAGAGATCTGATATTCAGTCGGAAATACCAGTCGGGGCTTACCAGCAGTTTCTTTGTATTTTCCTGCTCAATTACATTGCAGATTGTCCGAATTCTTGTATTGATGAAATTATTCCACTGCCCTTCATTAAAATCTCCCTCACCTACAATGAATGACGGAACATCCAGAATGGCAGCAATTGTCTTTTTATCCAATTTAACAGAATCAGCCAACGCAATGTCATTCAGTGAAAGCGGCCGGATCTCCTGTACTTCAAACTGCTCCGCCGGGATCATCCAAGGTTCTCCGGCTTCTGAAGACTCTATGTACTGTGATAACAATTTCTTTCTGCCTTCTTTGCTGGAAAACTCATCAGTAAGACCATCTACCTTGACAACCATAGAAGGTTTCCATTTGGACTCCATGAATCCCTTTTTAGTTTCTGCAGCCTGTTTCAGGTTGTGAGCCACATCCTTTAGTGTCACCCGGTATCCTGTGCCCTTCCAAGGATAATCCGGATCTGGATTGATGACATAATGCAGCACTTCGTCCGACTCAAACCGCACTCCTTTGATTTGTACATGATATCCATATCCTTCAGGGTGTAAACTGTATGTCCCCGGCGGCATGATGACCATATCATCCAGGTATCCGTTTTTATAAGTAGGCATGACAACTGCGTTTCCGTCGCCTTCAAGAAGCAGGTTCCTGACTATGGCTGCCATGAATGTCTTGCGTGTCATATACCGGTTTGGATATATATCTACCTTCTTTGAAAGTTCGTTCTTGATCCTAACATCACCAGCTTCGGTATTTCCCATCAAATGGATTGTCATACTGGATATTAAATCAGCAATCTTATTAACAGCTGCCATAATCTCCGGATTGTGTGATAATTTGGTATACCCGGAACAGCAAAGCGTTTCATATGCATCTAACGAACAAAGAAACATCTGCTCACTGTTTGTGGGTTCTGCCCTTGCTTGACTTTTTTTCTTCTTTCCCTTTGCCATATCTTCATCTCCTTAGTCCAGCCATGCACTGGCTTTCTGTGATTTTTCAATATCTATCAACATCTGTTTCGTTGCAATGATATCAGCATCGAACAGGTCGATTCTTAATGTGGGTTCTACTTTCTCGAAACGTACAAAATCATCGCTATCCTCGATTGCATGTACATTTTCAATACAGTATTCATAAGCCTTGTTGTGCAGATAATAAAACTTCTGCTCAATGAATTTATTCTCTACGTTTCGGAATGCTTCTGTCTTCTCAACGTACCTCTGGGATTGATCACGCATCTTGAAACCGGCTTTTTTCATCTTCAAAACAAACTCATTGGAATATCTTCTGTCATATCCAACCCATTTGATTTTAAAGCCCATATTCCGCATCTTAATGAACCATTTCACCGGCTCCTCGTAATCAATAACAGCACTATTACACAAAGTCAGCCAGTCCCTCTCAGCCCACCAGAAGAATGGTATGTTGTCCTCTTCTGCTTTCTGATATGCCACCGTTACCGGTATGAATCCATGTGTAACGGAAATGTCAATATCCTGATACCGACCATGCAGAGCAGTTCCTGTCAAGTCATGCATCTTTGACAGATCGGCTCCGCCGTACCATGTAATAGGCAGCTTTGCAAGTTCTTCAATCGTCCAATTGTATTTCTCGTCAGACGTCCGAATAACCCCCATGTCAAAGTATGTTTTCATGGAAGATGTAAATACATTTAATGACTTTGCAAAGAAATCCTTCCTCTGCTGCGGATCATTCTGGGCCTGCATGGCATCATTCATTAGATCATACGGCTGAACAGATTCACCATAAGCAGGATTTGCCATTTCATGAGTTATCGGATTCGTATAATCTATAAATTCATTCCCGTCTTCTCCTTTAACGGGATCTGCCTCGCAAATGAATATAAAATACTGCTCATCCTCCACTTCCCCATCAAGCACCCTCTTACAGTACTTTACTCTTTGTGCCAAAAAGCAGTTGGGATCATCACCGGCAGTTGAAATACCAATCATTAACTTGTTGCGGTAAGCTTTCATTGCTTCCTTGAACAGATTATATTGTTTCGGTTTCTTGAAAGCATGTATTTCATCTGCTATGGCCACGTTACAGTTAAATGAGTCCTGTGCATCCGGATTGGCGGCCAATGCATAAAATTCAAACATCCCACCGGCAATGTCATCAGCAGTAACCGAATGTTCATTGTTATTGTCGATAATATGGAAGTGTCCTCCATCCTCATCCCACTCTCCCATATTCTTGATGTTGTATTCCACAAACTGGAACGTTTCCATCGTCTGTTTCAACCCTGCTGCTACGACGTATATTTTGGATCCGGATAATCTATTTAAGATCCCGATACCGTAAGCCAGAGCCCCGGCAAAGGAAGTCTTTACATTCTTTCTGGGTATAAAAATAAGGCACTCATGAAACCTTCTGATTTCTGTGCCTTTTACCTTGAACCCCAACAGGTTATATATAATAAATTTATGGAATGGCATTAATAAAAACGGAGTTCCTCTGAGTGGATTCCCGTTCTTATCTTCTCCCTGCATATGGCAGAATGTCTTTTCAATAATTCGAATAACAAACTCTGCATCCTTTGGATTGAAGTCGTACTTTTCGCTGGCTACATCATCAAGAAAGCGTTGGCATGCCTTGATACGGTACTTGTTTGCAATTCTTCTGCCACCTACAATATCATATGCATATCCAAACACCACATCCCAGTTCTCATAATGTTCCTTAGCCACTTAGCATCTTATCCAGAGCGGATTTCTTCTCCTGCTCAAGACCTTTCTTTTTAATTGCCTTCAATCCACGGGGAGTTAACCCAAAAATGTTTTCCATGTCTGCCAGTTCATCCCTTAATTTCTCTATCGCCATATACAATGCCGTCTTCCTCTCATTTGTGGCTCCTGCCTTATTTGTGTATTCCTCTGTTACCATACAACCTTCACGGTACCAGCGATCATTTAACATGTCAAACTGTAGCCGCATTTCAACATATCTGCGAATAATTACATCAAATTCTTTGCGGTAAGTACCAATGGAAACCATGTTTTTCTTCGTCTCATTAAATACCTTTTTCCGCTTTTTTTCTATATCTTCAGCCGATATTTCCTGTTTCTCCACCAGTGGTTTCCCCCTTTTTTATTTTTCACATCGAGATGGAAAGACCTACCCTCGCCGGTCCCATTTGGGTTCTTAAAATAATCCAGACCCAGGGGGGATTATCATTTCCACCGCTTACCACCCTTTTCAGGATGCATCTTATTGTGACATGCATTGCATAAGCTGATCAGATTATTGTCTACATATGCCAGTTCCGGATATTCGTCTGCATGTTTAATATGATGTACTGTATTTGCCTCACGCATCCTGCCATACTTCTTGCATTCCTGACAGATGTATTTATCCCTGCGCAATATAGCAGCTCTTTTCCTTTCCCATTTAGGTTTTTTATAATTAAATGCTTCCACGCCTGCTGCCTCGATTGCATAAAAATAGCCCCTGATTTCTCAGGAGCCTTCCTATCTGTTTTTTTTTGATGATACCATAATACCACACTTGACAATGAAAAATCATGCCATCTTTTATCAACCATTTCCTACTCTGCATTGATTACTATAAAAAATGCTCTAAGCATAATAAATCTATCCATGCTAAATCCTCTATTTTGCAAATAATAACTATCATAGAAAACTGTCTTCATTGGTTCATTTGAATATAAACTTGCCAAAGATACCATCCCGGGTTTTTCATATTCCAAAAGGACTTTTTTATACCTTTTATCTAATGGACTTTCCCAACACGAAATTCCTATAATGCTCATATCACCTTTTAAAACATTGAATAATAATGGAATATTACTAAATCCAACAAAGTCGAATTGTTTCAGTAGATTACCCGAATCCTTGTTTGTATTAAATCGATATACTTTGATTTCTTTACCCTTGTACCCGGTAATTGTTTTGCTACGCAAAACTTTATTATGAGAAATTTTTATTAATATGCAAATAATTAGCATCATTGGTGACATACATATAAGTCCCATTACTGAAAGAACAATATCAAATACCCTTTTTGCAAAAGAGTACATTCGTCTTTGTTTATATTTTTCCATTACTATAAACTCTTCTGAGTTTACTTTATCAGAAATGCGTTTTCTATATGCATTTAAATTTGGTATTTCAATAAATACAATAATAGAAACTATAAATATTAGAGATACAACAAATATACAAATTCCGAACAATGAATCCAATACTACCATATCATTCCACTTCCATTCCTTCTATCGTCCTATACTTATATATGGCAAGAGCCGTAGGAACTAAAAACAACATAATTTTCGAATATACTAAGCATTTATTATTATCCAACTTTAAGTAAAAAAGAATAAGCGTAATAAAGTCAAGAGAACAAATTAAAATCAAGCCAACTCTCATAAGATTTTCTATAAACATTTTTTTACCGCTTAATAAATTAATCATTGTAACACACAGAAACAAATTATAATATATTAATTCTATCCCATCTAATATGGGAATTTTACTAATTTGGTCATCAGTAAAAAAATTTATTGAAGCTTTTGTTGCCAATGGTGATATTGGTAATACTATATTCAACAAACTCCAAATAAAAAACTCATTTGCTTTTTTCATTTGCTATCTCCTTCCACGTTCATCACTATATTACAACAAAATGTGTGAAAATGGAATATAATTTTCAACTTATTTCACCAATATATCTCCCTACCTGATTTATGATTTTGTAAACAATCCTCTTCATCTGACGTTCGCTATAGTTTGTAACATGCATCTTCAGATATGGAATATTTCTTTTCCGATCTGTCCAATACCTCTCACACATCACCTTCTTTTCCTCTTCTCGAAGACCACTATACACCGTTTCTACTGCATGTATTTCACGCTTTAATCGTTCCATATATGTGCTGGTCATTTTTAGAGCTTTAGCTTCTGTAACGGACTGTGGTTTATTATCTTCATATGAACCCAAATATTGTTCGCCCGGACTGCTACCCATGATATCTGATATGTATTCTTCATATTCTCGTTTTTTATCAGGATATCTTCTGATGATCAGTTCGATAATTTTCCATGATTCACGTTCAATCACTTTTTATCTCCTCCTTCCATGCCTGCTGCCGTCTTGTAGACTATCACTCCGTCTCCACTACGGAACATTCACGACATCCTTTACACCCTGGCTTATTTTTATGCGGACAGGTATCACATTCTGTACCTGCCTGCTTGTAAAAATGACAATCATCACATTGCATCTGCGACAATATCTTGCACCTACCATCCTTATATGCAAAACAATCTATCCTTTTCATCCCTACTCCTTTCACAAATTATGAAGTGCCACATAATGTCCATAGGACATACCGGCTTTTTTAGCTGCTATATCAATCTCTGCCGCACTGGGTTTCTTGATCTCTTGTGCTTTGATCTTGATTCTTTCTTCTGCTCTCTGCTTGCATCTCTGTGCAGATGCAATTCTCCATCTTATCTTTGCTTTTTCTCTGCACTCCAATCCGCAATATTTTGCACAGTGGCGATCCGCTGTAAATAATGTGCCGCACTCTGTACATTTGATTTCATATGTCTTTGACACGCTTCTCTCCTTCTTGATTCATCCAAACTTGCAAATACCCCCCTGCAACATATTCTCCCAACCCGAACTGTATATTTTCATCCCGGCATCCCGTGTCATGATCAAATCTGTAATAATAAATTTCTCCATCTTCCTCAAAAGGAGCGGTGTATGAATAATAATATGGTACTCCTTCCGGATAATATGTCATTATCGGCTCATCTCCAAGCATGGGACACTCTATTGTTCCCCATTCTTTGCCATAATAGCATCCTTCTTTCCTTGCCTGCTCCTCAGTAATTTCCCGCAACTTCTCTATATGGACGTCTGTAACCTTTAAAAAGATGCGTGCAGCCTTTTTAGGCATATGTAACGATGGATGCCATTTTATACCCGGCATTTGTTCAGGATGCGGAAATGGTCCACTCCAGGCTTTGTATACATATCCACCATCCCACTCACTCCATGTTTCTCTGACATACAAGACATCTCCCGTTTGATATGGTATTGAGCACAACTTTTCAAGTATTTGCTTGTCTGTTACATCTGGATATTTTTTATGAAACGGACTATTCAACATGGTTTCCACATCATGCTTAACCAAACGCCTTGTAACAGTCTTTCTGCAATCCAAAATGGCCTGTACCATTTTTGTATTAAATAGTATCGGTAATACTCTCATTCCTTCTCCACTCTTTCTAAGGCATTTATAATCTCCTGCTTAGAAACAATATGCATCACTGCCCTGTAACTCTCAATGTACTGTTCCAAAATCAGTTTTCTGGATTTCTCCGTAGGCCTGTAGACTCTGCTCAATACATTCCCACTATGAGTAATTCCGTCAACCTCTATCAGGCCCTCTTTTAGTAATTTCCTCAGCACTGCCTGCACTGTACTCTGAGACAGTCTGTTTCCTACTTCCACGATATTTGCAGACGTAAGTCCTTTGCTGCTTTTCCAAAGTATATTCAATATTTCTTGTTCTCTCGGGTGAATCATATCTGTTCTCTTATTTCTCCTTTCCGAGGGGCACTGTGTCCCCTCTTAAGCATTGACCATGGTTTTTGTGATATATTAATTTTCCAAAAGGCTACTTCTTAAAGCTAACTGTCGCAAATCTGCAGCAAGCTCATTATCTCCAGACAATTTCTCAATCTCCTTTGCCGCAGCTTCGCATTTTTTCGTCCATTCTCTTTTTTTCTGAAGACGTTCAATCTTCTTTATCATGGGTTTATTTAGTAAATATGCTGCCTTCGGGTAATTTTCAGAGAACATATCTCGATATTCCTTTGAAATATCCTGCGCCAACACTTCTCCCAGTCCTGCTGCCATGCAGCAATTACCAACATCAGCAGATGTTAAAACCATTGCTTTCTTCCCTAATACCTGCAGGTAAATTTGCTCACATATCAACAATAAAGCCTCTTCTCCTGCTGTATCCTCCTTCATCACACTGCACACAAGCTGTTCAAAATGTTCATTGATTTCTGAAATTGTTTCTACTTTTTTCAGACCAAGCCCCACCTCCATGAAATTATGTGGGGGGTCCGAAGGGTCAACTGTATAAAACAGCATTTTATCCGCCTCTACCGTCCGTTCCTCAAATGCCGGATAGATAAATCCGCAAACAGGCTTCTGCACTACCCAATCTCTGATTCTTGCACCAAAAGTATTTTCCAACTGGTTATAACTCAGACCTGCTGCCGTGAGTGCGACCGGGCATATGGCACATATGATATACTCATACACTTCTTCAGAGTCATCCTGATCTGCTCCATCCTTCCCAACTCTCGGAATATCATAGACATCATTCCAGAGCAGGATTAGATATTTACCTACAAGCTCATATCTCTCAATTATCCGGTCATATATTTCATCCAGCCAATCCTGATCTTTAAGATCATATTGCATAACTTCCTGCAAGTAGATCTGCATTGTGCTGTCTTCAATATCCACAGAAAGCATATTATCGCCTATTTTTTTGCCAAACACCTCTTTTACTATTTTCAAATACTTATGAAACAGAATTTCATCCAAAGCCAGAAAGGACTCATTTATGTAACAGCATTTCTCTTTTTCTGTATCCACATATACTCCGGCCATCCTTCTGATTGAACATTCTCCCGGTTTCATTCTCCTTGCCAATTCGCTGATATCTGTAATCCTTAACATATTTCTCCTTCCTGCAGGTACCGTGCCCTGTCTTCCTCACTGATATAGTTCTTCCCAAATTCCTGCATCCACAGTTCATAGGAATATTTCTTTTCAAAGGCTATCTGGGCAATCTCCCGGAGCAGCTCGTTTATCTCCCTATTCTGGTGGACTGCCTCCTTGCCGGTCTCATGGTGCGGAATACAGAGACGAACCTTTAGACCGTAATGCTCCGATTTTCGCCGAAATTTATTCCCGAACATGATGTGGTGCTCATGGGTGAACTGTTCCTGATCGATTCCATGCAGGAGCCTGCACAGATAGCAGGTCCTGTCCTCTTTAGGCTGTATGATGCTTCTTGACATTGATCAGTCTCTCCATATCTGCAGCTACATCAACCGCTTTCTTGTATATTGCCTGCAGATTGCTATCCTCGATATATTCCAGATCGCCTTTGTTATTCCTGATAAAAATATTTATCACTGCCGCATTCAGCTCCAATCTGTCCCATATCTTATCCACAGTTTCCACAATTTCCGGTGTAATCTCCACACATTTCTCCACGCCTGCTGCCGGCATGACATCTTCTGCAGTCTCTTTATCTATGCCCTCCGAATCAGCTCCGCATTCAGTATTTACTACATCTGCAGGATTTTCCATATCCTCCGGAATAGCTTCTTTATAGTCATAAATATTCTTCTGGCCTTCCATCGGCTCCTCAGGCTGTTTTTCTTCTTTTGCCTGCTCTGGAATCTTCGCTTTCTGTACTTTGGACACTTTTTTCTGTGCAGGCTTTTCCTCTTTCTTTTTTGAAGACTGTTGCACCGGTGCAACTTCTTGCTTTTTCGGTTCTTCCACGACTGCTGCCGGGAAGGGCTCTTCATATACTGTTTCCCAGGATGCCATGGCACTCTCTTTGTCAATGAAAAAGCATTGAAGAAGTGCACTTGTAAGATCAGGCCAACTGTAGTGTTCCTTCTCACCGCTCCTTGAATCAATGACAGCGATCGGAGTATATTCATCCTTAACAGAAATCATTTTTCTGCCTACACCCGGAATCCGGATACTGCGGATACTCTCTCCGGATGGTGCAAGAATCTGCTGAACATCAGCATCAGTAGCGCCTTTTGTACATACTACTTCATCCCAAATCTGTATATACAGTTCCATATCATCATGAAGCATCTGATATACTGCCTTTTCCAAATTACTGTCCAAATCCAGTGTGTTCTTTGCCGGTTCTTCCAGCATCACTTCTATATCGGTTACTTTCTTTTCTTCGTCAAATTCTTCCTTCAGGGCGTTAATCTCTGCCTTACTGAAATCCTTTGTTAGCTCCTCATTCAATGCCATTGGAAGCTGCAACATAATAGCCAGCTTTGCCACACCAAATCCCTGGTATTTCTCCTGCAGACGATCAGAATAACCGCCATCTGAGAACATTTCATTGATGCGTATGTATCTGGATGCCTGGGACTTGTCTATATCGTACTTTGCTTTGGCAAACTCTTCCACATTACGGTATCCGGACTGTTTGATAATGTCCGTATCCTGCCCAATTCTTAACAGGTACCCGATACGTATAAAGCTTTCTCCCTCTTTACGGATCTCCGCATCAAACGCACTCTCATAATCTGCAAAACTTGCATATGTCATCAACTCATTCTTAATATCCATTTAAATAGCCTCCATAAAATCTTCCATGAGTCCCTGCAAGACTCTGGTGTTGTTTTTAGCTTTTAACTCTTCGATATTCTGTTCTCGCTTTACTGCACTAATTTCCGCATATTTGCGGTCATTCTCCGTCAGGCGCTTTTTGAGTTCTCTCTGCCATTCCCGTAAAAATGGCTTTACTAATTCGATCTCCGGTTCTTCATCCAGATACCCTCGGTGCTGACGTATAGTGCCGCCTGGTTCTACTTCAATCGTGTAATATGGCAGTTCCGGCTCTGCTTTCTTTCGAAGGAAGCATATGTATGTTTCTCTTTGCATGAGCCGGTCAAAATATCGGTCTGAGGATCCTGCACAGTGATGCAGTGCCCTGCCTTCTGCCACGATCTCCACCAGTCTATTAGGAACAATGATCATATATTTTTCATTTCCATACTCGAAGCGTTCCTTGATCTCCTTCAGCACGTCCTCTGCTCCCGGAAACCGTCTGCTGTATTCATCCGCCTTTAATTCAGCCTCACGAAGCTGGATAGCAGCAACTGCTTCATCATGCCGGCGTTTCAGTTCCCTTGGCCGGTACACCATTTCATCGGTAGTGTCCTTCTGCAACTTACCGCACATGGTCATATAGTCCTCATACTGTTCGATCACCTGCTTTATGGTCTTTCCCTTATAGGACTCTCTTTTCTGACGCTCGATATAGTTCATGATCTGCTCCGGCGACATACGGCAGCTGAGCCAATTGATGTCCGTGGAGCTGATATTGTTCTTCACAAGCCACTGAAGTACCTTATCCGGTATCTTTGTATTCCGCAGTTCACTCCACCGCATCCAGCGGACCATATCCGTACCGCCGCCATTATCCCGGATGCGGTTTATCTTCTGACGGTCTCCAATGCCGAATACATCCTCAATACTGCTGCCGGTGATCCGAAAGATGCCACAATAAGCGCCTGTCCATATACTGATCTCCTCCGAAAGTTCCAGCAGGCATTTATGAAACCGCCCCTTGAACAGCATTTCTGTTACATCCATGAAATTCCGGCCTTCGGTTGTGACCATAAGGTTGTTATAGTTCGCTTTTACGCCTGCTGCCGCCATCTGACCAAATAGTCTGCTCCATCTTTCATAGCGGGTGCCCTTAAATGCCTCCTCGATTCCCTGATCATACAGATAGCCGGCATATTCTCTTCGATTGGCCAAATTATTTTTATTGTCAAAGCAGCCGCAGTTATAATTCCCTTCGTCTACCCAACTGTCTCCCCGTCTGTACTGGTTGTAATATAAACTGCACGGTGCCTGCACTCCGGAAGTGTTCTTGTATAGGACGATCCTTACCGCTTCATCCAAACCAATCTGCTTCCTGCCGCCACCACAACATATCTCCACATCAAAGTGTCTAACTACACTGATCTCTTCATCAATGGGCTGTACCAGTGCAAAATGAGTCCAGATATCGATTGCCTTACTGCGCTTGATCAGCTGGATTTCTTTTCCACAGGACGGGCAGAGTACCATGTCATTATGTCGTACCTTTTTCTCACCATCGGCACGCTTTAACTTTGATTCACTGCATTTTTTTCCGCAGGCAGAACATGCATATATCTTCTGTCGTTCCGTTTTGGTGGCGTAATCCTTCCCGCATAGCTCCCTCTGGTTGATCCACTCCGTGATTCCTTCCGGAATGGGCGGCATCTTGTTCATGACAGCATTCACTCTTGCAATGCGGTTCTTCTCTGTCTTCTCCCTTTTCTTTTTTCCACACTCTGTCTCAATATAATCAATCAGATCATAGGCACGTCTTCGCCAAACCGGATGCTCCTCTGCCTTTAGAGCCGTTAATACCACTTCCTCATCTTCTTTTGACATCCGAAATTTCTTATTTACGTCGGAAGCTCGATAATAATAATATGTGCTATATCTCAACTCCAGAGCATTCTCTATTCTCCGTGGATACCATGCGCCTTTCTTCAGAGTCATGAACTCGTAACTGTCAATATTGATACAGTGTCTGGACTGCAGGAGCATATTGTCGAAGATGTTAAGTACCAGGATATTCTGGACCAGTTGTACCGTGATCCACCATCCGCTTTCCTTTGTCATGATTGGCGGTGTGGTCTCAATCAATTGTTTCTTCATCAGGCACCTCCTCCAGCTTTCTCCCTGCACCTATAGTCAGCCATCTGTCTGCCTGACCGGAATTGACTATAAAGAGCTTTGATTCCACAATCCCGACACCATCCTCTTCCTTCAGGATTCCCAGTATACTTCCCACCGGACCTTTTACCTGAGGATCCTCCCCCCTGGCAATGGCGATCTGTCCTGTCTCTTTTGCCTCCGCCACATCTGCTGCCACGGTCACATTCAGATGATTCTGCTGCCACTTCTCTCTACCCGGGTGCTCTATCATGTATATCATGCCTTCCAATGCGAGCCCCAGTGGATTTAACTCTTCCAGCAGGGTAATCTTTGTGCAGGCAATCCGACCCTGCTCATCCTCATCGATACTGCCTGCTGCCTCTACCTTGAAAAAGCGGTTCTTTCTGTCCAGCGCATAATAAGTCAGGCAATCAAACGGATTCTCACAGCAGTGATATCCTCCCCTTCCGGTCTTGCTGCTCTCCTCTGTCATCGTAATCCCCGGCTGAAACGTACATTTTTCCTTATCACCATTTCCCAGGCGGCTCATCAGGTCACTTGTAAATCCTTTGAATGCTTTCATGTCCGCCTCCTATTCCAGATAATACTTTCTGACTATTCTTTTTACATCTGCTCTGCTGGGAATTCCCAGATATAAGGGCTTACGCATCTTTTCCAGCTTACCATTGTGCATAACATAGGTTACATCCACGATCTTATTACTGATCTGTACTTTGTTTTCAAATGCAAAACGAAGGAGCTCTGCAATACAGTTCTTTAAATATTTTCCCTTCCTGCGGACTGCCATGGCAAGCTGCTCATCATTTGTACACTGCTCTACAATGGAATCCTTCCAATCCTTTGTGATTCCTTCCAACTTCAGATCTTTCGCTTCCACGGTTAGTTTTCCCACTGCTGCCATAAGCGGCGTGGCAAGCTGGACAGCATAACCGTCTATATAATCCTCTGCATCCTCTTTATCAATGCCATTTTCCTGTGCAATCACTCTGATTGCATCTAAATCTCCCTCGTTCAACTGGGATTCTGCTGCCCGATTCATTTCTTCTGCAGAATCAAATTCACCAAATTTATCAAACATATATTATCCTTCCTTTCAAAACTGTCCTTATTTGCACTTTTCAAAATACCACCCCATTTTGTCAACTACTAAATAAATCCGTATTTATCCACATTCCAAAAAAGTGTCCTTATTTGCAAATTATGAACCTGTCATTTTCCATTTCATCCAAGATCTGTATTCGTGACGCTCCTGAAAATGAATATGGCACTGGTGCTTGTCCAACAACTCACAGACCTGCTGCCAACGTTCTGCATCCGCAACTGTCTCACCCTTTGCATTCTTCCAGCCGTTTCCCTTCCAGGTATCCAGCCATCCATTCTGGAATGCATTGGCCACATACCGGCATTCCAGATAGATGTGCAGCACACATGGGATCTTGACTCTGACCAGAGCTGCCATCATGGCTTCCAACGTGAGCATGTTCTCCGTAGTGTTCGGTATTCTGCAGATATCATTAACCTGATGCTGCTTCTTTGACTCAGTGGTATAATCCAGCATGTATATAAAGGATCCGTCCCTGCGTTTCGGTCCTTTGATACTGGTATCAATATACAAATTTACTTCTTTCATTACCCGCCGCCTCCTTTTATCCGAATCTCAATGTAATGCAGATACTCCCTGCCGGTAACAATATTGATCCCCTGACAGATGCTGTCTTTGTCAATGTAATATCCCGGTGTAGGCTCCGGCTCAAACAGTATCTTCTTTAAGCTTGTCCGCCTGATCTCCGGTTCCGGTATTATCAGGTTGCGGCTGCGGGAATAATTGCTTCTGGTAACCGGTTCTCCATTCTCGTCCACATCATCTGCTTTCGTAATGTAAGCGGCCAGATCCTTGAACTGTCCTTTCTCATACAACAGTTCCATTTTCGCCCTGCCGGATCCTTTAATTTTCTTCCATGCAGTGGATACAATAATGTCCGTATCCGGTATCCTGTTCAAGATCAGATGATGGTGGACTGCACCTCGTTTTCCCCGCTCGGTTCTGCCGATCCATTTCAGCACATGACCACGTTTAGCATATTCCAATCGGACAATGCGGAGAAACTTCTGCCGATGTTTGAGAGCTTCTTCCAACTCCAACACATGTCCTCTTATGTATGTAAGAGTGAGCCAGTAATCATTTGTAGTAAAATTCTCCTTAATCACTCTCCGTAACTGCTTCTGCCTGTTATACTCATTCTGCTTCCTTACCTGCTCCGGGGTGGCTTTCTTCCGCTTGCCCCGTTTCCCTTTATCCGGCGGCGGTCCCGTTCTGATCCGCTCCACCTCTATAGATCCCGGGAAGGTATATACACGCTCCTCAAACTTATATCTTCGTCTCTTCCGTCTCATATATCCCCTGTCCTAACTTTAATATGTTTATCAAGTCCGAAAATACTCGATTTTCCTTGATTTTTTCAGCCTTAAGGGATATAATAATTTTGAGCAAATACTATAGCCCTTAAAGGCTTGCCTGCAGCATTTTTCCATTGCCTGCAGGCTTATTTTTTTGTAAGATCCATAACCCCCTTCTGTAACCTGCGTCTTTTGAACAAACATGCATGTATCCTGTCATACACATTTTCTATGCCTAACGCTGCCATAAAAAAAACTGTCCACATTCCAATCAGCATCCCCGGCCAGCAGTAGGCACAGCAATCTGCACTGGATATTATGACTGCTGCGAGCAGGGCGATTATCGCATTCTTTACCATATTATTTTCTCCTTTTCTGATATCTCGTTTGTTTTCTGACTTTCTTCGTCTTCCTCATCTCCCTGACAGTCGCATCTTTCGCCGGGATCTAAATTAGCACCGCAATATGGGCAAATATTGTATTGCATCTATGTACTACCTCCTTTCCTGTAGTCTGTATATCTCTCCATAAGCCTCAAAGACACCCAACATGTCTGAAACGGAAAATATCTTTCTGATCTTCTCCTGCTCACTTTCTATTTCTGCTTGCGTCAACACACCCATCTCATGCATTAGAACCGTCATTCCGCAAAGTTCATCCCTGCAACCGTTAACCATCCTGATACCGAATCGGATCTGTTCTTCCGCTTTAAATTTTTTATATCCTTCACACATTTTTTTGTAGATATAAAATATGTGTTCATACTTCTCTTTCATATTCGCTCCTTTCCGTACTGCTTGTACTACTTGTTACCGCTTATGCGGTCTTATCCTTTGATGTTCTTAATACATACCCCAATGGGCTGAGAGCCTGAATATTTAGACCGATTCGAAGCTCTCTTAATTCTTCGGGAGACAGATCCTCTTGATTCACAGTCCGTTCCCCAATGTGAATGATGTTTACTACCTTTAAATCCATGTGCTCCCCCTTTCATCTTTTTTACAGCTTATGGCTGTATGGTTGTACTTGTTGACAATAAGCTGCTTATTTAACATATCTCCTTTTTTTGCACTAATACATTCCATTGTTGCAATGTATTATCTTATGTCTTATACTATTTATACAGACCGTTGCAGCGGTTAAGTACGAAAGAAAGGAGACTAACTATTATGAATCCCAAAACAAACAAAGAATTGGCACTTGAAACTGCTATTGAATACACAAAATCATGGAATTCAGCTGATCGCACTCAGGCTGTTAAAACAAATGAATTTATAGATATTCTTAATGCAGTTTACGATGCAATCTGTGCTTTGGATAAGCGCTAATTATTTTCTTTGACAGTAGCATTGGCTCTGGCTGATATCAATTCGGCCAGAGCTCTTGTTAGTTCTGCGGCCTCATTTGGCAATCCCTCTTTTAATATTCTCACTACCTCATCGCATAAAGCTTCTATTGTTTTATCTAATTTATCCATCTCTTCTCACCGCCTTTCTTATATATGAATATTTTGTTATTGCACTGACTTCCCTTCTGCTTTATAATTTCTGTACAGGCTGTTGCAGCAGCTGAGTACACATGAAAGGAGACTTATTTCAATGAAACTTAATCCAGATTGTATCCGTGACGTTCTTCTCTATGTTGAAGAAAATACATCTCTGAAAAAACACGTAACTATTACCGAACAAACATCTCATGATTTACTGAATAAATACACTTACGATGAAATCAGTTACCATGTTAGACAGTGCGAATTATCCGGCTATTTCGAAAGAACTACCCATGACATCACTGGCAATTGTTCAATTTCTTATTTATCACCTGTCGGACACCAATTCCTCTCTAACATACGATCAGATAGCGTATGGCATAATGTAAAAGAAGTAAGTAAAAAAGTTGGTTCCAACTCATTGCAGGCAATTTCCCAGATTGCTTCCGCAGTTATAACTGCAATTATTCAGAACCAATTAGGTTTTACGCCCTAAATAGTTTCTTTATTACCCAAGCAGTACACGTTTTCTGTTCATTATCATCCGGAAGCTTGTACTGCTTTATCTCCATGTAATAAATCAGACTCAAACAACTTATATATCTTCCAAGCCATCCTATTCCACAAATTATAGTTGTTACTATAAATAACAGCGTCCACATCTCTCCTCACCGCCTTTCCTTACGCTTATAGTTTTACGGTTTAACCGTTATTTCGTGGTAAAAAAATAAGGTCACTATACGATACACCATACACCTCCTCAATCTTCATAATAACTGGAACGTCAGGGAAGGATTTTCCGCGCTCATAGTTACTCAAAGTGTCCACAGTTACGCCAATTAGCGCCGCTGCTTGTACCTGTGTGAGATTTTTATTTACCCGTGCACTTTTTAATGTAATGCCCATAAATCACACTCCTTTTTTCATTTCTTTCCTACACTATACTACGGTTTAACCGTAATGTCAACGGTTTTATCGTAATTTTTTCAGTTTTATATTGATTTTTTTACGTTTATAACTTATACTTAAATCAATTCAATGGAAAGGAGCATATTATGACAAGCCTTGGCAATAAAGAAATAATGGCACGTAACATAAAACGTCTGATGGAAGTTAAGGGTAAGGACCGTAATGAAATCTGCAATGACTTAGGATTTAAATATACAACTTTTACTGACTGGATAAACGCCAATACATATCCCCGCATAGATAAAATTGAATTAATGGCTAATTACTTTGGTGTTACAAAAGCAGATTTGGTAGAAGACCGCAATATTCTCCCTTCCTCCAAAAGAGGAGTAACCATCAACGTCCTCGGCCGTGTTGCTGCAGGTATCCCGATCGAAGCCGTGGAGAATATTATTGATACAGAAGAAATATCTGAAGAATTGGCCAGAACCGGGGAATTCTTCGGTCTGCAGATAAAAGGGGACAGTATGGAGCCTCGCATCTACAATGGTGATGTGGTAATCGTCCGCCAACAGAATGATGCTGAGAGTGGTGATATCGTAATTGCTATGGTGAATGGTGATGACGCTGTGTGTAAACGTCTTTTAAAGTATGCCGGTGGTATCAGTCTTATATCTTTAAATTCAAAATATGATCCTCTGCTATTCTCTGCATCTGACATAGAACAAAAACCCGTTCGTATTATTGGTAAAGTAGTTGAGCTAAGGGGAAAATTATAATTCTAATGCACATTGACAATATAATATACTTACCTGGGGAGCCAATGGGGTGATACGTCAGCTGCTGGACACTAAGGAAAGGAGCTGGTGCCAATGGTTACATATCCTGATCTGATTCAGTTCGTAATTATGCTTTGCGCTGTGATTACTCTTGTTATCTATATACAACGCAAAAAGTAGCGCCCTCAACCTGGTAAGTTAATGCGCTACTTTTTTGTAGTCTTATTTGCCAGCGGCCAGCCGTACACTGGTCATTGGCTCTCTTGTTAAGTATATTATATGTCATTTGAAGCATTTTTGCAATAGGAATTACCATTTTGCCCACATGGGCAAAATGGTGTACATATAAAACGGTGACAAATTGTCACCAACTGAAAATTTACACTACAAAGGAGCTGATCATATGGATGAAAAAGAATTTGAAAAACGATTAAACGAATTGCATGACCGAGTGCTTTCTAAAGCATTAACACCTGAAGAAGAAACAAATTACACAGAATCACTCTTTGAAACCATTAGACATGTCAATGAATATGGACAAGAGTTTTGGTATGCCAGAGAAATGCAAATAGCTTTAGAATACAAAGAATGGCGTAATTTTAAGAAAGTCATTGAAAAAGCTATGATTGCCTGTGAAGGTAGTGAAAATTCCGTTACAGACCATTTTGTTGACATCAACAAAATGGTGAACATAGGTTCTGGTGCTGGACGAGAATTAGATGATATCGAGTTGTCAAGATATGCCTGTTATCTGATTGTCCAAAATGGTGATCCAAGAAAAAAAGTTATTGCTCTTGGACAATCTTATTTCGCAATCAAAACCAGACAGCAAGAGTTGATCGAAAACTTCGATAAACTGACCGAGGATCAGAAACGACTTGCAATTCGCAAAGAAATGGCCGAACACAACAAATTACTTGTTGCTGCAGCCAAAGATGCAGGTGTTGAAACTTCTCTGGACTATGCTATCTTTCAAAACTACGGTTATATGGGATTATATGGCGGAATGAAGGCTCAAGATATTAAACAGCATAAAGGTCTAAAGAAATCTCAAAACATTTTGGATCATATGGGTTATGAGGAACTTGCAGCCAACTTATTCCGGGCAACTCAAACCGAAGCGAAGCTCCGTAGAGAAAACGTGCAGGGCAAAGAAAATGCAAATCGTACACATTACGAAGTCGGACATAAAGTAAGGGAAACCATTAAAGATCTCGGCGGCACCATGCCCGAAGATCTCCCCACTCCTGCAAAGAGCATACAACAGATTGAGCGTGAGCATCGCCACAATCTACCTGAATAAACAAAAATGCTCCGGTACTGCTAATACCGAAGCAAATTTGGAATCATATCGGGAATGATATAATCCACCCTGAACAAGTGAATTGTATCATCTTCCCGGAGAAAAATCAAGTTGCACCGGTGCAACTTGTTGCAAAATAACTTTATTTTGCAGTTCCCGGGCATTTTTATGCCCCAAATTCATACTTTGTACTATGGAGGATGATGCTATGTCTAAGATAATGACTGCTGCCGGTGGTGTGAAGACCGGTGCCGCCTATGTCCGTGTATCTACGGATGATCAGTTAGAATACTCTCCAGAGTCTCAGTTAGAAGAGATCCTGGCATATTGCGGACGTAACAATATTATATTACCTAAAGAGTACATATTCATTGAGGAAGACGGTAAATCCGGCCGCAAGTCTGCCAATCGTGAAGCCTTCCAGCGGATGATAGCTGTTGCAAAACAAAAACCGAAGCCTTTCGATGTTGTTCTGCTCTGGAAGTTCTCCCGTTTTGCCAGGAATCAGGATGAAAGTACCTTTTATAAGTCTATGCTGCGTAAGAAACTGGGGATCGATGTGATCAGCATCAGCGAACCGATTATGGATGGTATGTATGGGCGACTGATCGAAATGATCATTGAATGGCAGGACGAATACTATTCTGTGAATCTCAGCAATGAAGTCATTCGTTCTATGAAGTCTAAGGCACGCAAGGGACTTTATAACAGCAAGATGCCTTTGGGATATTTTAAGGAAAAGGATAAGATGCCGGTCATTGTTCCGGAAGAAGCTCACATTGTCCAGACCATCTTCCAGATGTTCACCACTGGATATGATCTGAATTACGTGGTACGATACATCAATGAAAAGGGATTCCATACCAAGACCGGCAAGAAATTTGATGTAGATGCTGTGAAATATATTTTAGAAAATCCTTTTTATATTGGCAAGGTACGCTGGAACCGACGCGAAAGCAGCTCCTCTTCTGCATTTAAGGATGAGGAAGAATGGATCATTGTAGATTCCCACCATGAATCGTTGATCACACAAGAGGTCTGGGATGCAGCTCAGCACAAGCTGGAACGCATGCGGCAGGTTTATCAGAGCCACGCTCATCCGGTATCACATGGTGTCCACTGGCTCTCCGGCATGGTAAAGTGTCCGATCTGCGGAAAGTCTCTGGCCTTTAAAGCCGGACATGGTCAGATAAAGTGTGATGGATTTCAGTGTCTGGGATATCGCAGGGGCCTGCACAGTGAATCGCAGTTTATCTCTGAAAAAAAACTTGTTGCCGGTGTCAAGACATCCCTTAGAAATCTATTGACTGCTGCCGATGATGAGAAATTGTCTTTCGATCTGGTCCGCACCAGTCACACTGATGCAGAGATAGAGAAAATTATATATGAAAACGAACTGAAGAACCTGTCTTCAAAAGAACAGCGAGTCAAAGATGCTTATCTCAACGGCATTGACACACTGGAAGAATACAAGAGAAATAAAAACATACTGGAAAACAGGCGTATAGAGCTGGCTCGATTGATCTCTGAATTATCCATCCATTCTGATAATCCCGAGGATTACAAGGAGCAATTTCTTTCTGAGATCGCATCCGTTCTGGATATCATCGAAAGCGACGCTCCTTATGAAGTAAAAGGTGAAGCTCTAAGGAGTATCGTACAGAAAATTATCTTTCACAAAGATTCAAAAACTCTTGAATTTCATTATTATTTCATGATATAATCCTCTTAGAAAAACCCAAACCCGTTGATTTTATGCGGGTTTGGGTTTATTGCTTCATTTTCTATCACCGTCCTCCATGCCCGGCGTCCAATATAATCAATGCCATAAATAAACTCCCACACAACTTATTACTATAAGTTATGTGGGAGTCTGTGTTTTGGTTCATCCTTCTCCTGCATTATTTCCGGCAGATGCGAATTCCGGACTGTAATCGATGAACGGAGAATACATCATCACAGCAGAATTTTTCACCACAAGCCTTTCCTCCAGAAGGTTGCCTTTTAAATCAAATACCTGCTGCCAGATTTCATTATTCCTGCTGAAGCCGCCCCAGTATTCACTTTTCATCTCGTGATTCTTTTCAACCACTTCCACTTTACACTGCGGCTTACCTGTCACTCGCCATTCGCCTTCCAGATACTTCTCCCCTACTTTAATAATCAGCTGATATGTATCCTGTGTATTATTTTTGATCATCAGATCCCCATGGGGATAATAGCAGGTAGCACCGCTGCCAAAAGGCTGTGTCCTGTTGGAATCCGGAAATACGTCAAACCCATGCCGATGCCGTTCCACCACTGAAAGAGGCGTATGTATGGTCATCCAAAAGATCAGATTGGACATCTGGCACAATCCTCCGCCGATACCCGGCTGAACTTTGCCATTCCTCAATACCATTCCTTCCACATATCCTTTTCTCTTGGACGGTTTTCCAATCAGTTTCCAATAACTGAATACTTCTCCCGGTCTGACCACGACACCATTCAGCTTCTCTGCAGCAATGCGCAAGTTTATGATCTTGTTCCGCTGCATCCACATATCTACGTCCTTCAGTTTTCGAAGAAGTATTGTTTGATGCGAAAAATAAGTATATGGAAGCAGTTCATTTTGATGTTGTTTCGCAAATTGTTGATCCATTCTTATCCATAACAATTTTCGCAGCATTCCATAATAGGTTCTGCCCAGCATATGCCGCAGTTTAGAACGATAAATTGGTTTCTCTATATGATTCATCCTTGACTCCCATTATCGAATAAAATTTGTCACCTTTCTCTCTGCTTCCTGCTTGGGCAGTTCAATACCATTCTTTCTGCCGCATTCCATACATTTCAAAAGATACGCCATGTTCCTGCCCAGAACCCTCATGGTCTGCAGACCTTCTTCATCCTTCATGACTTCTTCCGGTGTATTGCCATGCACCATATTCCAGTATTTTGACGAAACAATGGGCATCTCGGAAATACCAAAATATTTATTTAATTGATCATACGTAGCAGTATTGCCGCCTCTTCTTGCAGAAACTACTGCGGATGCAGGCTTGTGTGCAAACGCCCTCTTTCCGGAATAAAATGCTCGGTCCATAAAGGAAGTAATGGCACCGGATGCCGCCGCATAATGTACCGCAGAACCGAAAATGAAGCCATCTGCGTCTTTTGCTTTTTCCACAAACTCATTGACTACATCATCAAATACACATTTACCTAACCTCCCACAGGCTCCGCAGCCCATACAGCCGCCGATAGGCTTTGCACCCACCCAAAATATTTCAGTTTCGATATTTTCTTCTTTTAAAGTCTTTTCCACCTCACACAATGCCGTATATGTACAGCCGTTCTTGTGAGGGCTGCCGTTTACTAATAACACTTTCATGCCTATACCTCCGTAGCATAACCTTTGTTATGATATTCCGGATCTATGACATAACCCAGTTCAATCTTTTTACCGGCAATCTCCACATCATTCAAAAAGCCGATCAACTTATGATCCAGATGGATACCTGCAACATAATGCTCCTCTGACAAAGAAAGCTCCTTCAATCGATAAAATAATTTTGCAGCATCCTCCTCTGATTGAAAATCCGGAAGCATGTAGGTTTGTTTGATCCGGTCATTGACAAAAAGCTTGATTGCATATCATCCTATTCCATCTATTACAGTATCTTCTCCATTCCTACCTTCTGGGGAATCAGTCCGCATTTCTCGTAGAACTTCATGGCACTTACATTGCATGACCACACATTCAAGGTCAGGTTGTAGCATCCTTGCTCTCTGGCAAAATATATAACATAATCATACAATTGTTTTCCGATATGCAGACCTCTCTTATCTTCATCCACGCATAAATCATCTATGTAAAGTGTCTTGATATCTGTCAAAATATTGTTATTGATATGCTGCTGGAACACACAGAATGCATAGCCCAATACCTCTTCTGACTCATCCACTGCCACAAAAATAGGCTTACTGTCGTCCTCGATCAACAATGCAAGTTCCTCATCGGTATACTTCTTGACACCTGATTTAAACAAATCAGGTCTACCATTATGATGCACCATTAATACCTGATTCAAAAGTTTGTTGATTCCCTTCATGTCTGCTTGTTCTGCTCTTCTGATGTTCATGTTTTTATGTCCTTTCTTGTTGTCTTCCTCTTTGTTGTCTATCTTTTCGAAATTGCGTTCTCAAGGGTCTATGTAGAAAAATCGCTTATCCGGACCCCGAATTTTACTTTTTTCATGGTCTGAACATTCATTTTTTTCCAAGATACCCCTTTCTCCGTTTTTTTTCATGCAAAACAGCATAAAATGGAATCTAATTGCCCATTTTATGCATATAGACCCCACTGGCAGTTACATGCCATGATTGTTCTCCCTTTCACGTTCATGCTTATCATTTTCAATCCAATTCAATCAACACTGCCCTGCACGGTGCGCCATCAGCGCCACCCAGATGAATCGGTGCCGCATTCAAAAAATACGAACCTTCTGACACCTCAGCCAGTCTGATACCCTCCAAAAATACCATATCTGCCCCAAGCATCTTCAGATGTACTGCCATGGGAGCATCTTCCGGTCCTACAGTCTGGGATTCATTTCCAAACAACATTAGTCCCGCTTCTGAGAATACCTCTGCTGCCTCAAGCGTTACCACTGCCTTACCCTTGATCAAAATTCTTTTCACACAATTACGCCCGGCTTCTCTGGCTCTTTCCAAAATTCCAATGGCATCATCCGCCGTAATATCTCCTTCATGCTCCGCCACATATGCCATGCCGATAAAACTTTCCAGTGGCACCTCGCTTAAATTCCTGCCATTCTCACAAAAATGATAGGGTGCATCCACATGAGTGCCATTGTGTGCACACATACTGAACGCAGTGAGGTTGCATACATTTCCATCTGCAATCCTTGCCAATACCTCTCTCTTTGGTGCCGGATCTCCCGGAAACACCTTACATGTATAAATTTCCTGTGAAATATCATAAATTTTCATTGTACCCTCACTACTTTCTGTCAATAAATTTTCACTCTTTTCCCCAAAATGTTTCTCAAGATTTCAAAATTTTAGAACATGAGTATCTACACAAAAAAATAATTGATTTGAAATCCATTTCGTTACAAAATGATGCTCTTTTTCAGTATTTTTGAGGCCAAAAGTATCTATATCGGATAATTAACTTTTCAGAATCCATCTCAACCACAAAAATGGATTCTGTTTTCAATTTTTTTCTCTATAGATACTCTATACTCGTCAACAAATTGTAAGAATACTGATGTTTTATTAATATGTAAAAAGAGGTAACTGAAAATCAGTTACCTCTTCACACTGCCGGCAGCCGGACTCGAACCGGCACGAGGTCGCCCCCGGTAGATTTTGAGTCTACTGCGTCTGCCATTCCGCCACGCCGGCGTTCGTCATTCCTAACGACAAAATGTATTATAACACAGCTTCATTCTGTTTGCAAGAGAATTTTTCGAATTTTTTGTTTTTTTGTAACAACTTTCTATTTATATGTCATGGAGATGCTGACGCTGTTTCCTTCTATCTCCACCTTCGCCATACTTCCTACTACCAGCGGCATCATAGGCGACATATGCCCGATGTCCATATCCATGATTACCGGCACATCATATTTTGCGGCCACTTTGAGTACTGCCTGATAGCGGTCCAGAGTCCATACGAAATCTCCATTGGCCGGTCTGCCGAATAAAAAGCCTTTTACATATTTAAACCACCCGGCCTTCTCCATCTGCCACATAGCTCTTCTAATAGAAAATACATTCAGGTCACATGCCTCTAAGAACCAGAGAATGCCATCTTCTTTGTACTTCTCAACAAATTCCACAGTATGGTCAAACTCTGTACCCAAAAGGTTTACCAGACAATCCATACAGCCCCCCAACAGACGTCCTTCTATCTGCACTTTGGTCTGTGCTGCTGCCGGATCCATGATCAGCTTCCCTTTATCATATACCTTCATTTCCAGCGGTTCTGTTACATTGTACGGTTCAAGAGGATGTGTCTCATCTTTGACGGAATCTTTCTCCCATAAATCATAACTATGCATGGTCCGCTTTTTTCCGGTCAATAAATCCAGTGCATCTTGAATAGACTCATGCCAGGGTTCCATGCCGAAGGAGCCTGCACAAGGGCCATAAATACTGGCTGTATCACAGATAGTGGCCATCAAATAAGTCATATTAGTATTGTCTGAAAAGCCCATATACCACTTTGGCTGCGCCACTTTGATTTTTTCAAAATCCACATACTCCAAAATTTCACACATTAATTCCCCACCGGCACAGGAAATCAGCACATCATTCGTCGCATCAAGATACATGTCTGTCAACTCTTTCCCACAGTCTTCCGGAATGGTACTGATGCCGATACCATCCTGTTTGTAAGCATTGGGACCGGGATTGATCTTGTAACCCAATTTTTCAAAATTCTTCAGTCCATTATTAAATGCAGACAAATATGGCTCATAGCCATTTCCACAGGAAGGGGCCGGAAAGCCGATCTGTCCACCCGGCTGTAAATCTTTTGGATAACGCATCTTTATACCTCAAACATCTTATTATAAATATCAAAACAGTCAAATGTTGCAAAATAATCCTGCGGTGTCTCCGCACGTCTGATCAACTGCACACTGCCATCTTCTTTTAACAAAAGCTCCGCTGATTTCAGCTTACCATTGTAGTTATAACCCATCGCAAAACCATGTGCACCGGTATCATGGATAGCAATATAATCACCGATTTCAATTTCCGGCAGCATACGGTCAATGGCAAACTTGTCATTATTCTCACAAAGAGAACCTACTACATCATATTTGTGATTACAATCGGCTTCTTCCTTGCCCAATACGGTGATATGATGATATGCACCGTACATTGCAGGACGCATCAGATTTACTGCACAGGCATCCACACCGATATATTCCTTATGGGTATGCTTTTCGTGAAGTACCTTAGTTACCAGATGTCCATAAGGAGCCATCATGAAACGGCCAAGCTCTGTATAGATAGCCACATCTCCCATGCCCGCAGGAATCAGTACTTCTTCGTATACCTTTCGCACGCCTTCACCGATTACCATGATATCATTGGATTCCTGATCCGGTCTGTAAGGAATACCGATACCACCGGACAGATTGATAAATGTAATATGAGCTCCTGTCTCTTCCTTCAATTTCACAGCCAATTCAAAAAGTTCTTTTGCAAGTGTAGGATAATAATCATTGGTCACAGTGTTGCTTGCAAGAAATGCATGAATACCAAAATTTTCAACACCCTTTGTCTTCATGATTTTAAATGCCTCAAACAACTGCTCTGTAGTCATGCCGTATTTCGCATCACCGGGATTGTCCATAATATTGTTGCTGATTGAGAAATATCCGCCGGGATTGTAACGACAACTCAAAGTCTTAGGCAGATGCCCGATGGTTTTCTCTAAGAAATCAATATGAGTAAAATCATCCAGATTAATGATCGCACCTATCTTATCCGCATATACAAATTCTTCTGCCGGAGTATCATTGGAAGAAAACATGATATCCTCTCCCTTCACGCCCATGGCATTGCTGAGCATCAACTCCGTCATGGAAGAACAATCGCATCCACAACCGTAATCTCTCAAAATATTGATCAGGAACGGATTGGGAGTTGCCTTCACTGCAAAATATTCTTTATATCCTTTGTTCCACGCAAAAGCCTCTTTCAACGCCTTTGCATTTTCACGAATTCCTTTTTCATCATAAATGTGAAATGGTGTAGGATATGTCTTTACAATCTCTTCTACCATCTCTTTTGTTACAAATGCTTTTTTCATTGTGTAATTCAACCTTTCTGTCATAATCTATACATCTTCTATCTGCCAGTCAATTGGAATGATCCTGTTTTCAATTAGGAAATGATTGGTCTGGCTGAAGGGCCTGCTTCCGAAAAATCCTCTATACGCTGATAACGGACTTGGATGAGGTGCTTCCAATATCAAATGTTTTGGATTGTCCAACATACTGCGTTTCATCTGTGCCGGTCTTCCCCACAGGATAAATACGATAGGTCTGTCTTGTTTATTCAATGCCCTGATGGCGGCATCCGTAAACTCCTCCCAACCTTTGCCACGATGAGAATTTGCCTGATGTGCACGTACCGTCAGCACGGTATTGAGCATGAGTACTCCCTGTTTCGCCCATTTTACTAAATATCCATTATTCGGAACCCTGCATCCTAAATCATCATGCAGTTCTTGATAGATATTAACCAAGGACGGCGGAATCTCTACCTCCGGCTTTACAGAAAAACAAAGACCATGGGCTTGACCAACATTGTGATAAGGATCCTGGCCGATGATCACTACCTTTACCTGACTTAATGGCGTATAATGGAAAGCGTTGAAAATATCATCTGCCGGGGGGAATACTTGATATTGATCATACTCAGCCCTTATAAATTGATACAGCTTCCCATAATAAGGCTTTCTGAATTCAGCTCCCAACTCTGTCAGCCAGTCATTGGAAATCATACTCATAATCTTACCGAAACTCCTTTGTCTCTTAAGTACTGTTTTACCTGCTTGATTTCTAACTCTTTATAATGGAACAACGACGCCGCAAGGGCAGCCTCCGCCTTTCCCTCTGTAAGTGCTTCATAAAAATGGTCCATGGTTCCGGCTCCTCCTGATGCAATAACCGGTATCTTTACTGCTTCAGCAATTGCTTTTGTCAGTGCAATATCATAACCGGCTTTTGTACCATCTCCATCCATACTGGTCAACAATATCTCACCAGCTCCCATTTTCTCCGCTGTAACAGCCCATTCCACAGCATCCATACCCATATCCACACGACCGCCGTTTTTATAAATGTTCCAACCGCTGCCGTCTGCTCTTCTCTTGGCATCAATAGCAACCACTACGCACTGACTGCCAAATTTGTCAGCCGCATCAGAAATCAATTTAGGGTTCATAATGGCTGCTGAATTCACGGATATCTTATCTGCCCCTTCACGAAGCAGACGCTTGAAATCGTCCACTGTTCTGATACCGCCACCTACAGTAAAAGGAATGAACACTTTACTTGCTACCTGACGTACCCACTCTAACTGGGTATCTCTGGAATCAGAAGAAGCTGTTATATCCAGGAATACCACTTCATCCGCCCCTGCCTTATCATAAGCAGCTGCTATATCCGCCGGATCACCGGCATCCCGCAAGTTCACGAAATTAACACCTTTTACCACACGGCCATCTTTGACATCTAAACAAGGAATGATTCGTTTTGTATGCATATTACTCCACTCCTTTTACAACATTAATAAAATTCTGTAAAATCTGCATGCCAACGGAAGAACTTTTCTCCGGATGGAACTGACAGGCAAATACATTGCCCTGCTCCACAGAAGCATGGATATTAACACCATACTCCGCTGCCGCTTTTACAATCTCTGAATCTTCTGCCTGAAGATAATAAGAATGTACAAAATATACGAAAGAATTTTCCGGAATCTCTTTAAACAATCTTCCGGCATTGGGGTAGGTTAAATTATTCCATCCTATATGAGGCACTTTAATACCCTTACCATCCGGAATTCTTACAATCTTCCCTTTTAAAATACCCAATCCTTCTACACCGGGGGATTCTTCCGAAGACTCAAACATCAACTGCAGTCCCAGACAAATCCCAAGGAAAGGGGTCTTTTTATTTACAACTTCATAAATGGTATCCACCAATTGATATTCCTTCAGCTTTGCCATTGCATCTCCGAAGGCTCCCACACCGGGTAAGACAACGCCGTCTGCCTTCAATATAATTTCTCGATCTCTAGTAATGACAATATCTTTACCCAACGCCTGAAAAGCCTTCTCTACACTTTTGATATTACCTGCATCGTAATCAATGATTGCTATCATCTAATTTATCCTCCATCAGCCACTGCACTGCATTCTGCGGAATGGAAATTCCCTTATCCTTAATTTCTTCAGACATATGATATAGTCTTTCATTCACTCTTACAAAATGGGCTTTGTTATTATAAAAGGCAACCTTTTCAAATGGCCAGCGAATAATAGATGGATACGTTAAATCCACACCCAATTCAAGAATACACAATTTTTTATTTAATGTACCCTGCAGCCACTTTGTGTATCTGGACCAGTCTTTGAGATAGCCATTCTCATCATAATTTTCTGTATATACAGTATTTAAAATCAATTTTTCTCCACACTTTGGACAAATGTCCAAATCTATTTTGGATAAATCATTGAGTAAATCTTCCATACCTTCACCTGATGCATTTGATGTTTTCACCTGCTGTAATACTTGTTCATATTCAGCCTCCCTCAACGACGACAATCCCTCTTCACATCTATTCGCACACTGTTTCTGTTCAATGGTTCCACAAGGCTGTACCACTCTATCTCTCTGAAAATTTGACCTTTTTGCAATATCATTTGTACAGATAGACACTACAAAATAATTTTTCTTCTCGACAATCTTTGCCAAATTATTTAATGCCTGAAGCACATCTGCTTCCTGCAGGAAAGTATATCTTTCAAATTCCTTACCAATGCCGATCAATACCAAATCTGCATCTTTTATCAATTCTCGGATTGTATTCTCCATATTACTCCTTACCGTGCTTGTATTTTTATATAAAAATCAATATCGATTATACATCGAAATCAAAATATATACAATAAAAAGGTAATAAAAAAACTCTGAGTTTTTACCCAGAGTCTACTTTATATACTACATTATACACTCAAAACCGAACACTGAATCAATCTCTTTACAAGTCATCTTTATCCTTTCGGATAACTTCCTCTTTCCACTTTTCCAACCTTGGTTAAGCCCTCGACCGATTAGTAAATGTCAGCTGAACACATTACTGTG
>JAZPYS010000130.1:0-33004 GCA_045544275.1 Acetatifactor sp.
TTAATGTGCGTGGGGGATTTTGAAGCTTCAAATAAAACAACAAGCCGGTGTCAAACAATCTGACTGATGCGTATCTTTTTATGCAGAAACAGCTTCAACTAATGTGACAATGAAAGCATCATCTAATTTGCCGAACAACACATTAGAAACAACTGCGAAATCTTTCAGTCCCAAGTCTATTCCGATTCCTTCACCTGTGTTTTTGACAGATTCAGTATCCGGCATATCCACCAGTACGGACACATAATATCTGCCGGCTTTCTCTGATACCGTACCGCTTTTGATTGTCCATCCGGCTTTTGTAGTTGGAATATAGCCTTTTTCTTTCAGTCTTACCCAGCCCAATGTAGGGATATTGATTCTATGTCTTTCGCATTTACAATCTTTTGGATTGTTTTTCACAAAATACATCTTTACATCTGATTTTCCTTTCTTCTTGAAGTTCGGAAAGGCACTCTGATGTTTGAAAAATCTCGTAAATGCACTACATCCATCCTCGATCGATTTTTTTAAGGCTTTTGAGTATACATCTTTGATCCACGCTTTGTCCGGATTATCAGGGATATATTCATTATTGAGCCATACACTGAAAGCCTTGCCTGTCATAAACTTCTCACCCTTATTATGAAGCTCTTTATTATGGGCCAGATAAAAGTTGTAGACATACCTGCACGTTCCGATGGTTCTGTCAATCTTTCCTTTCTGTTCCCCGGTCGGATTTATTTCCGTTTTGAAGCTCTTTAGCAATTTCCTCGTCTCCTTCTATTTGTTTTTTATACTTACGAAGTCCGTACAACCTGCAAGAGAACACATGAAGGATGGAAAAAAGCACCACCGTCTAAGAGAACTTCTTCTGTGGGAAGAATTTTAAGTACTCTTACCTGACGATTCAGTAGACTGCTTAAAAGTCCGGAAAGTTTTCTTCCAGTCGTCGTTCAATGCCTGATATCGGCAATAATATACGGATGACTTCTGTAATCTTTGTAATACTTCGCTTTCAGTGAGAAATACATTATTTTGTTCTGTAATTTGTTTTCTGTTTTGCATGCACAATGTAAAAACCTCCTTTGTAAAAATGGCAAATTAAAGCAAACTGAAACTTGTGGTGAGATACCACTGGTGGAATACCACATGAAAATTAGAATTTTAAGAATTATTCTACTTGTGCAACTAAAATAACACATTTGTAAAAAAACTGCAAGCATTTTTTGAAAACACTTGCAGTTTTTTGTATTTACGTTGATTTTCAAACTAAATGCAACCCCTATATATCCCAAAGGTTGCATTTACTACAGGAATCCTCTGCTGTTGCATTTACTTTAAAAAAATATGTTATGATATTCCTGTCATGATGAGGAGGTAAATGGAGGTATTCACTATGAATAAAAAACACATGACACTAGAAGACAGATACACCATCTATCATATGATAAATGATGGATGTTCTTTCAAAAAGATTGCTGATGCAATTAATAAAAACTGTACTTCCGTCTCTCGTGAAATCAAGAGTCACTTAGTATTCAAAAAGTCTGGAGCTTACTCGCATCCATTCAACGAGTGCGTTCATCGTAGAGGATGCCCGAAAACAGCCCTTTGCGCCCATTGTATTCATAAAGTCAAAAAACGTTGTTCTTTTTGTTCTAAGTGTAATTCTGTCTGTACGAATTTTGAAGCAGAAAAATGCAAGAAGTTAGATATGCCACCTTACGTCTGCAACGCTTGTCCAGACCTTAAAAACTGTACTTTGGAAAAACGTTATTACAGACCACTAGAAGCAGATAAGGAATATCGTGCAGTATTATCAGAATGCAGGTCTGGCATCTCTTACTCAGAAGCAGAAATAAAACATATGGACAGCGTTATTTCACCTTTAATCAGAAGAGGACAATCCATCAACCATATCTGTGCCAACAACAAAGATTCCTTGATGGTAAGCGAAAGTACAATCTACAGACTAATCGACTACAACTTATTTTCCGCTCGCAACATCGACCTGCCAAGAAAAGTAAAATACAGCAAACGCAAAAAGGCAAAAGATTTCAAGGTGGATAAATCCTGCCGTCTCAATCGAACCTACGCTGATTATCTGAACTATCGCGAAGAACATCCTGATTTACCAATTACACAAATGGATACAGTGGAAGGTATAAAAGGTGGAAAAGTCCTACTGACCATTCACTTTGTAAAGGCTGAACTTATGATTGCTTTTCTTCGTGACAGCAACGATTCCCAATCGGTCATTGATATTTTTGAAAAACTATACATAGAACTTCGATGTGATGTCTTTATGAATATCATGCCGATTATCGTCACAGATAACGGAAGTGAATTCTCTAATCCTACAGCCATTGAATTTGACGGACAAGGAAACCAAAGAACTCATATCTTTTACTGCGACGCTTCTGCTCCTGGACAAAAAGGCTCTATTGAAAAAAATCATGAGTTCATCCGGTATGTTCTTCCCAAAGGTACATCTTTTGATAACCTTACTCAAGAAGATATCACATTACTTATGGATCACATCAATTCATACAGTAGGGAAAGTTTAGGAAACAAATGTCCTTACGATGCATTTGAGTTCTTTTATAAGAAGAGTATTCTTGAAGCCTTGAATTGTCACAGGATACCGAGCAACGAAGTAAATCTTACGCCTTCTCTCTTGAAAGGCAAAATTTAATACTGCTTTTCAAGAGGTCGGGTTCGGGCAGAGCCCGAAATCATAACTGTCCATTGTTTCCGGCTCACAATGAGATGACGGCTATGGGAACAGTTCGTAAAGAACTGCTTCCCCGTCGGCATCGACAAAAGGAGCCGGAAACCGAGAATGTCAAGTGGAATGTGAAATACCGCAGCCCCATTGGGCGAGGATATGTCGCAAAAGCCACTTGACATTCGAAGCATACTTTAACAAGAGCGCAGTCCCCAACTCGCTCTTATCATTAAAAACCTCCCCAACATGACCAAAACTAATCACATGACTTTTAGGGGTGGCATTTACCTGAAGAAAAAATCGGATGAATTTCACTCAGGCTCAAACGCGCCCTTTTTTAGGTCTATTTGGAGGTATTCACCACTATTTTATACTAGTTGAAGCAAAAAAACAGCCTTATTTTGTTAATTTTCCAAAAACAAGACTGTTTTATCTGCATTTACTTCGAGAAAGTTGCATTTACTTTAAAATTCAACCTTTTTTGTATTTATTTTTCTCCCATTTGATCCAGGAGCAGCATTTTGGTATCATAAAGTTTTTTAGAAAGATCTACGTAAACCTCATGAGGATTTACGAAACGCTTGGTTTCCTCCCAGAGAGTGTCCTGTTCTTTTAGGCAGTATTTGCGGATATCCATAACCTTTGGAGAGGTATAAACACATTCACCTTTCTCGAAAATCTTCTCCATAAGTAGGCGTAGTGTATAAGTGCCGCCCTTCAGCTTGGTCTTCTTCCACGGTTCTAATGGATCGAAGAGCAGAAGATCATCATTTTCATCATATACCTCATCCGCAAGGCAGATCAGGTCAGCTTTAATCTTGCCGGAGTCCTTTTCATACACACGATAAATGATCTTGTTTCCCGGGTTGGTAACTTTTTCGCTGTTTTCGGAGAGCTTGATCTTAGGGATGAATTCTCCGTCAGGTCCCATAATGGCAGCTAATTTGTACACGCCGCCAAAGGAAGGGTTGTCCTTTGCTGTGATCAGGTTGGTGCCCACGCCCCAGGAGGTAATGGCAGCACCCTGTGCCTTCAAGCTGTCGATCAAGAATTCGTCCAAATCGTTGGAAGCTGAGATGACTGCATCCGGGAATCCGGCTGCATCTAACATCTTGCGGGCTTTCTTGGACAGATAAGCCAAGTCGCCGCTGTCTAAACGGATGCCATAGCTCTTAAATTCCACGCCGGCTTCCCGCATTTCGGTAAAGACGCGGATAGCATTGGGGATACCGGATTTGATGGTATCATAAGTGTCTACCAGCAGAGTGCAGGCATGAGGGTAGATACTTGCATAAGTTTTGAACGCAGTATATTCATCGGGGAAGCTCATGATCCAGCTGTGGGCATGGGTTCCTCGCACCGGTACATCGAAAAGCTTGCCTGCTAAAACATTACTGGTGGCAACACAACCGGCGATCATGGCAGCTCTGGCACCATAAGTGCCGGCGTCCGGACCCTGTGCACGGCGCAGACCGAATTCCATGATGCCGTCGCCCTTTGCAGCATAACATACCCTTGCAGCCTTGGTGGCGATCAGACTCTGGTGGTTAATAATATTTAAAATAGCAGTTTCCACTAACTGAGCTTCCATGATGGGGGCAATGACCTTGATCATAGGTTCTCTGGGGAACATAACAGTTCCTTCCGGGAGGGCATAAATGTCACCGGTAAATTTGAAGTTGCTTAAGTATTCTAAGAAATCCTCTTCGAAACAGCCTACGCTGCGCAGATATTCGATGTCATCGGGAGCAAAATGCAAGTTCTTGATATAATCAATGACCTGTTCTAAGCCGGCGCAGATGGAATAGCCGCCGCCGCAGGGATTGTTGCGATAGAAAGCATCGAACACAACTGTTTCATTGCGGTCATGATTTTTAAAATACCCCTGCATCATTGTCAATTCATATAAATCGGTTAATAATGTTAAATTCTGAGCACTCATAATATTCCTCACTTTTTCGGGACAGCCGTGAAAAGGCGGCTGTGTTTGTAATATTCACGTCTTGTCTGACAAGACAGCTGTAAAACATCTAAATCATATGATAAATCATGGACAAAGTCAAGACGTGTTGGTCTAATTTATACACTATTTATTTTAATTATAGCCGTTTTTTAAAGGAAAGTACAGCATAAATATCTAAATACATTGACGGAAAGAAATAATAGTTTTACACTTAAATTAAGTGTTCGAAGGAATCAGTCCTGAATATTGGACAGCTTCTGATGTAGAATGATAATACAAGGAAATCTCAAGGGGACGAATAAATGAAAATACATGAGAAATTGATTAAGCCGGTGAGAGAAGCAAAGTATCTGGATGTAGAAAATACCGATCGGTATCGCTCTATTGCCCGTTTGTTTTACTTGAATTATGAAAAATTGAAATATTGGATGTATCAGGAAGAGGTATATGAAGAATTGATCGAAGATCCTTATTTTATAGGGTATACTTATGAGCAATGCCAACAGGATTTGGAGACATTGACGAAATGGGGGAATTTGGCAACCATTCAGGATACACGTCATGTTTCATCTATAGAAGAATTTAAGAATAAAAAGTTTCGCTACCAGCTGACGGAGACTGCTGTTGAAATCGAACGTATGGTAATCCGCCTGGAGAATTTGTTTATTGAAGGCGGATCTTTAGAACCGACGCTTCTTGAAAGGCTTCGTGTTTCTTTGGGAAAAATAGGGGGAATGCCTGAAAAAGACAGGGAAAAGATTTATGGCTGGTGGAATGACCTTAACAATGATTTTATCCGTCTCAATCAAAACTATCAGGACTATATGAGAGAACTCAACAGCGTAAAAGCGGAAGAAATGATGAAGACCAGAGCATTTTTGGTGTTTAAGGATCGTTTGATAGAATATCTCAGGACTTTTGTAAAAAGCCTTCAGATTAACGTGACATCCATCGAGCAGGCATTGAAAAAGGTACAGCCGGAGACAGTAAAATTTATATTAGAGCAGGTGACAGCTTATGAATTGTCCATTCCGAGGATTGATGTGGAATTGGACGAACAGCAGATCTATGAAAGAATGAAAGGACGCTGGGAAAATATTCAGAAGTGGTTTATAGGGACAAACGGAACAGATTCGGAGTCTATGAAGGTTTTTGATACCACCAATGAAGTGATACGAAAGATTACAAGATATGCCAACCGACTTAGTGAACTGAGCAATAATGGAGCCAACCGGAAAGAAGAATACCGTAAGTTAGCATCCATGTTTGCGAAATGCAGGGATATTGGTGAGGCACACAAATTATCAGCAGTGGTTTTTGGAATAGAGAAACCGCTGCACTTAAAAGGGGATTTCCCTCGGCTGACGGAAAGTATTAATAGTGGTGTTTACGAGGAAGAACCACAGGAGATCGTGATACAGCCCAGAACTCGTAATTATCGGGAAAAAGCAAAGAGATCCGGAATAGAAGACCGTTCTAAAGAAAAAGAAGCGGTCAGGCAGGCAATGATTCAGAAATTGGAGAATGAGCGAAAACTCTTAAAAAGCTATATTAAAAATAATCGTTTGGATTTTGCTGCTTTGCCGGTAATAGAGCCTCAGGTCAGAGATATATTTCTTACATGGTTGTCAAAGGGGCTGGAAAACAAAAAGCATCGGGCAAAAACAGAAGATGGACAGGCATTCTCCATTGTGCTGGAGGCGCCGGGTGAAACCTGTGTCCTTACCTGTACGGATGGAACCTTCCGGATGCCGGCATATACAATTATATTTGAAAATCTGCAGGATGAGTGACAAGATTGAAAATAAATTTTCAATCCACGGATTTGTGCAGTATCACAAACAAGTTTGTGATATGCAGGGAAAGGAAAATATGAAAAACGAACAAAAAAGGAATGTATTAGAAATACTTCTGAGTAGAAGGTGGATTTTAAAATCCAGAGAGAAAGAATTATATTACCAGATTAAAGATGAAATCGGCAGTGTGAAAAAGTTCCTTATGGAGAAAATGGGTTACCAGGTTATTGTAAATCCCTATCTTGTAAAGGTAGAGAAGATTCCTGCGAAGGCTGAACACTGGATGGGTATTCAGGAGTTTACTGCACCTATAGAATATGCATTTTTCTGCTTGATCCTAATGTTTTTGGAAAATAAAGAGGCAGAAGAGCAGTTTGTACTGTCAGAGCTTACAGAATATGTGCAGGGGCAGTATCAGGAGGAACAAATTGACTGGACTATATACCGTTATCGGCGTCATCTGATAAAAGTAATGAAATACTGTGTATCTGTAGGAATTTTGAATATGGATGACGGCAGCGAAGAAGGTTTTGCGAAGGATGAAAGCAGCGAAGTATTGTATGAAAATACAGGTGTGTCACGTTTCTTTATGCGTAATTTTACTCAGAACATTATGGATTATACGGATTATACAGATTTTCTGAAGGCAGAATGGATAGATGTGGATGAAGAACGTGGAATTGTGCGGAGGCAGAGGGTATATCGAAGCTTGTTGATGACGATGGGAATTTACCGAACGGAAGAAAATGAGGAAGATTTCGCTTATGTGAGGAATTATCGTAACATGCTGCAGGGAGAATTGGATGAGATTTTTCCCTGTGAACTACAGGTATATCGGAGCAGTGCCTATCTTATTTTAGGAGAGGAATGTCGTATGGGACGTTGTCTTCCGGAGGAGAATACATTGTCAGACATTGTGCTTTTGTGTGGTAATCTGCTTCGTGAAAAGGTAGACTCGGGGGAATATGAAGTACAAAACGATGAAAACGTACGAATATCCGCAGAGCAGTTTCGAAATTTGATTGAAGAATGTAAAGAACGCTTTGGGAAAGGCTTTATTAAAACGTATCGGGAAATGGTAACGGAGGAGTTTTATCAGGAAATATCCTTCTATCTGAAAAACCTGGAGTTGGTGCAGGAATATCGAGATGATATTTTGATACGACCGGTTCTGGCAAGAGTGATTGGGAAGTATCCTTTAGATTTTGAGTAACATTAAGAAAGAATATGTATGGATAAGTGCTGAGGTGAATGCAAATGAAAAGTAAGTGGCAGTTGAACCGAATCGGACTGTTGGATTTTTGGTATTATGACGATCAGGAATTTGAATTTTTAGAGGGAAGAATGCTTTTAAGAGGAGCAAATGGCTCCGGTAAATCTGTTACAATGCAGAGTTTTATTCCATTGCTTTTAGATGGAAACATGCGTCCGGAGAGACTGGATCCTTTTGGTTCCCGGGCAAGAAAAATGGAAAACTATCTTTTGGAAGAAGGCGATGAGCGGGAGGAACGTACCGGCTATCTTTATATGGAACTAAAGAGGACGGATAGTGACACTTATACTACCATTGGAATGGGGATTCGTGCAAGAAAAAATAAAAAGTTGGACACATGGTATTTTTGTGTAACAGACGGAAGACGTGTGGGAAAGGATCTGTTCTTATATAAAGATGTGCAAAATCGTATCACTTGTACGAAGCAGGAATTAAAAAACCGATTGGGCGAAGGCGGACGTGTTATGGAAACACAGGGAGAATATGCCCAGTGTGTGAATCGGTTGTTATTTGGTTTTGAAACAATAGAAGAATATCAGGAGATGCTGGAGTTGTTGATTCAGCTGCGTACTCCTAAATTGTCCAAAGATTTCAAACCTTCTGTCATTAATGAGATTTTGAGCAGATCCCTGCAGACTTTGTCAGAAGATGATCTGCGTCCTATGTCGGAAGCAATTGAAAATATGGACAACCAGAAAACTAATTTAGATACTTTGGATGACAGTGTACGTGCGGCGGAGCAGATTGAAAAGGCATTTGACCAATACAATCAGATCGTGTTGTATGATAAAGCATTACAATTCAAAAATGCTGCACAGGAGTGCAGAAAGCAGAAGAAGCACTTAAAAGAGTTAGTGCAGAAAAAGGAGGAAAGCCGGAGACTTTTGGAAGAAGAAACCGTGCATTATGAAGAGCTTAAGCAAGAGGAAGCAGTGCTGAAAAAGGAAGAAAATTCACTGAGAGACAGCGATGCGGCACAGCTCAAACAGCAGGAAATTCGTTTGAATGATGAAGTAGAAGCAGCTGAAGCTGCTGTTGCCGAGAAAAAGAAACAAGAGCAGGATAAAGAAGGCAGGTATAGGGAGGTTGAGAAAAATCGGAATAATCAACAGACAGAAAATGAACAGACATGGGAGACTATAGAAGCGCAACTTGCTGAGATGGAGGAAGTAATAGAAGGCGTTCCGTTCGATGAATTTGCTTTTATGAAAAAGGAACTGTTGGAAAGTCCGGAAGAAGAACAGGCATTTCAGAGCCATGCCCAGCTGCTTGCAGAGTACACTAAGAGAGTGGAGATGGGAAGAGAGATTCTATTGGAGGAAAGGGATTACCGGGAACGTTTTGACAGAAAACAGCAGGAATTGGATGAATGCAGAGGGAAGCAGGAGCAAAAGGAAAAAGAGTGTCGTCAATATGACGTTCTGCTTCATGATACAAAGGATGAATTTATTGAAAGATTCTATCAATGGGAGAGAGACAATACCCAATTGCATTTGAAAGATGAGGTTAAGCAGTGTATTGCGCAAAAGATCGAAAAGTATGTCTTTGGGACGGATTTTCATGAAATACGCAATATGGGGAAAAGTTCTTTTGACTTAAGGGAGCAGGAGCTGAAGGATGCTTTGTACGAAAAGGAAAGGCAAGAGAAACAGCTGTCAGAAGAATATCAGCGGATTTTAGAAGAGTTGCAGGAATGGCACAATAAAAAAGAGCCGGAACCGGAATGCAGCGAGGCAGTACGCCGCAATCGCCGATTATTAATAGAAAAAGGGATTCCTTATCTGCAGTTTTATAAGGTAATAGATTTCGGTGAACATATGGAGGAAGCACAAGCATCCCACTTAGAGGAGGCTTTGCTTGCGATGGGGATTTTGGATGCACTGATTGTGCCGGCTGAATATCGGGAGGCAGTGCTTGCATTGGATCCGGGTGTGTGCGATCGTTATATTTTCAGTGATGCAGCTCATGTGAAGCAGAGTTTATTAGAATGGATGGATGTGGACGCTGAAAATGATATTCTGAAGTATCAGAGTGTTTCCAATATTCTGTCTTCCATCGGTGTGTATAAAAAGGGGATGCATGAGGACATCGGAAATACATGGATCGATGAAAAAGGAAATTATCGGATGGGTGTTATTGAGGGCACTATCACACAAGAGTATAAAGCATGTTATATTGGTGTGAGAGCCCGTGAGAAATTCCGCATGGAAGAGATATCCCGGCTGGAAAATGAAAAGCTTTTGTTGAAAGAGCAGTTGGAAGCATGTGAAAGTGAAATGCAGCAATTTAGAAATAACATAAATGCGCTGACAGAAGAATGGAATGCTTTTCCGAAAGATACAGACCTGAAAACAGCAGCCCTTGAACTCTGGAAAAATAGCAACGAATTAGAGCAGATCAATCAGCAGATTGCATCATTGCGGGAACAACTACATTTAGTCAAGACACAACTGGATCAGATTGAATTGCGTGTCAGAGAAATTTGCAGTAAATGTTATCTCACAGCAAGACTGGATATTTTTACAAATACATTGCAGGCTTTGGGAAGATACAGAGAGCTTTTAACCTATCTTCAAATGGAACATGGACATTATCTGAATGGCGTACAGAATATGCTTCGTTTGGAGGATAATCTTGAGTCTTTGGATGAGGATCTTGATACCATTCGTTATGAGTTGGGAGGAATGGCCCGCAAAGCAAAGACTTTAAAGAGCGAGCTGGAGTCTGTGAGGGAACAGTTAAAGCTTACAGATTATGATAAGATCAAGGAAAGGCTGGATTATTGTCTGGAACGATTGGCCAAGCTGCCTGCTGAGCGGGAATATTCTGCACAACAACAGACACATTGGAAAGATGAGACAGTGCGTTTAGAACAGGATATTCTGCAATTGGAAGAGGCGCATCAGAACAGTCTGTATCAGTACAGATATCTAGAAACAGGCTTTCGGGAAGAATACCAATTGGGGTATGTGGAGCGTTATTTTGTGATCAATGATGATATGGAAGATCAGGCGGAGAAGGTTTGCTCTATGCTGGCGGGAAAGTTTGGGAACAAGAAGCAGGCGGATCTGCATGGAAAGCTTCAAGGTGCTTATCATGAGCATAGAGGGTATCTTGCAGATTATCAGCTTACACTGCAGACCCTGTTTGCGGAGGCTGATGAAGAAGAAACGGATGCTGTATCCATGCGAAGAACCGATATTACGGCAAAATACCGGGGAATGAATGTTAAGTTCAAGGAACTGATTGCAAAATTGCGTGAGGATGCAGAAGACCAGAAGCGTCTGCTGAGTGATAAGGAACGGGAGTTATTTGAGGATATCTTAGCGAATACCATCAGTAAGAAAATCAGGGCGAAGATTCACTCCAGCAATCGATGGGTGGAGAAAATGAATCAGCTGATGGGCACCATGCATACGTCCAGCGGATTGAAATTAAGTCTGCGATGGAAGCATAAGCGGGCAGAGAAGGAAGAGCAATTGGATACGAAAGAATTAGTTGAGTTGCTTTCCAAGGATGCAGAGATTATGCGTGAGGAAGAGATAGAGAAACTGTCCTTACATTTCAGATCGAAAATTGAGGAAGCAAGAAAATTATCTGAGGATGGAAATTCGGTACAGTCTTTCCATGGAATTATGCGGGAAGTATTGGACTATCGGAAGTGGTTTGAATTTACATTAGAATGTGAAAAAACCGGAGAGAAGAAAAAAGAATTGACTGACAGGGTCTTCTTTACCTTCAGTGGCGGTGAAAAGGCCATGGCTATGTATGTGCCTCTGTTCTCTGCCGTTGTGGCAAAATATGCAGGTGCACGAGAGGATGCTCCGAGACTTATTTCTTTGGATGAGGCTTTTGCCGGAGTGGATGAAACCAATATTCGTGATATGTTTCGCCTGATGGTGGAGTGCAGGTTTAATTTCATGATCAATTCTCAGGTACTGTGGGGAGATTACGATACCGTACCGGGACTTGCAATCTATCAACTGTTGCGTCCGGAGAATGCAAAATTTGTAACGGTAATTAAATATATTTGGAATGGTAAGGAACGAGTACTGGCACATGATGGATTTGGAACAGAGTAGGAATGAGCAGGAACAGAAGAAGTTAACAGAGTGTATATCCTATTTTAATGAAAGAAAAGTTTACAAAAAACTGTTTTTGAAAGTAAGGGAAAAGTATATAAGCCTCGGACATTTTGGGGGAAGTGTGCAGCTTTATGGACTGGATCAGGAGGAGCGAAAGCAGTTGGGAGGTTTCTTTCAAAAAGACTTTCTAAGAACAAAAAGTGTTACTGTTTCAGCAGCAGCAATGGAGAAAGCTCTGGCAAACAGTCGTTTCGCTGGATTGAAGTGGGAAGATATTTTGCGATGTTACTTTGGGGAAGAACTTGTTGGAAAAAAAGAACAGAAAATGCAGGAAAGTCTGCAGCGGGAACAATTTTTTGCACAGATTATAGAATCAGAACCGCAAAATCCGGGAAGTGCATGGCTGAAAAATATTTTGCAGAAGCAGGGAGATGGGTATCTGTTATTGATGAAACAGTATCGGGAGCATTCGGGTTATTTGCTTGAAAACCTGAAAATGCTAATGCATGCAATTCCGAAGCTGCCATTTTTGACTGCTGAGGATGGGAAACTCTCGTACGAGCTGCTTGCAGTATTTGCTGCTGAGACGACAGGTAATCCACATTTTTTTGATGCGGGAGCATTAGGGGAACAACTGCTGATTTTGTTTCTGAAAGCACATATCAAGAATTATGTTGGATTGACATCCTTTCGTTCTGAGGAAAAGGCTTTACTTTTTTTCAAAGCAGGTCTTCTGAAGGATGATTTGTCAAACAATACATTAGCATATGGAATTTCCGGCATAGACAAGGAGGGAGTGCAGCATAATGGAATGGCAGGTTTTTTAGAACGCAGAGAGCCGGTGCTTTTGACACTCATGACTTTGGGGAAATTAAAGTTAGTAAAACCACAAATTGGTAAGTACGTATATATTGTAGAAAATCCGGCAGTGTTTTCAAAATTAATAACCACTTGTCCGCAGAAATCCGTCTTGTGTGGAAACGGTCAGATACGATTGGCTACCTTAGTGTTAATGGATTTATTCCATGAGGAGACACAGTTCTATTACGCAGGAGATTTTGATCCGGAAGGACTGCAGATCGCACAGAAACTAAAGGAACGATATGGAGATCGACTTAAATTTTGGAGATATAGTGGGGATTTGTACGAAAGGTACCAATCCAACGTGGAAATTTCTGATGAGAGGTTAAAAAAATTAGAAAAGATTCATGTGGAGGAGCTGCAAGATATTAAAAAGGCAATGCTTCGGCAGAAGAAAGCCACTTATCAGGAAGCGATGCTGAAAGAGTATTTGAGAGATTGAAAAGCTGATAGAAAAAACTCACCCTTGACAAACCTACCTGTCTCTCGTATAATTATTGGAAATATTACAAATATTTACATCACAGAAAAGTGTTGACAAAGAGAGTACACATCTTTCGAGAAGTCACAGCGAGCTGGGGAGGGTGCAAGCCCGGTGCGAGATAGGAGATGTGGAAGATCACTTTCGAGCTGCGATGCCGAAACTGCGGATGAAGATAACTTATCTGAAGCGAGTAGGTATTGACGAGGTCCCATCGTTATCGGGAAACATATAAACTGTGTCTGCGGGTTCAGATATGGGAGTATGCGTAACAGGTGGTAACACGGGAAAACTATAGCCCTGTCCTTTTGCGGACAGGGCATTTTGTGTTTAATAAACAAATACGAAACATATTCTTTTTTTCGGCCGGTGCAAATATTATTTCATTCGGGCACGTTCGCACTCGGTGCTCAACGTAGCAGTACTAAGGATTTTTCTTCGTTTGAACTTGAAAAATCCAAGTGCTGACGTTTCGCAACGACCCTTCATTGAAATGATATTTGCACCGGACGGAAAGCCCAATGTTTTGAAAATGCTTTAAACGCAAAATGACTATATATAGAAACTGCAAGGAGGAAAAAGTATGTACCAGAAAGTATCGACTGACATGAATTTCGTTGAGAGAGAAAAGCAGGTTGAAAAGTTTTGGAGAGACAACGACATTTTCAGAAAGAGTATGGAAAATAACAAAGAAGGCGAAACTTACACCTTCTACGATGGTCCGCCTACCGCAAATGGTAAGCCCCACATCGGACACGTTCTGGCACGTGTTATTAAAGATATGATTCCCAGATACCGCACTATGAAGGGCTATATGGTACCTAGAAAGGCAGGTTGGGATACCCATGGACTTCCTGTTGAACTGGAAGTGGAAAAGCTGCTTGGATTAGATGGCAAGGAACAGATTGAAGAATACGGTCTGGATCCGTTCATCACCAAGTGTAAAGAGAGTGTCTGGAAATACAAAGGTATGTGGGAAGATTTCTCAGGTACTGTTGGTTTCTGGGCTGACATGGATGATCCTTATGTAACCTATCATGACGACTTTATCGAGTCTGAATGGTGGGCGTTAAAGACGATCTGGGACAAAGGTCTGTTATACAAGGGCTTTAAGATTGTACCTTACTGCCCAAGATGCGGAACACCTCTGTCCAGCCATGAGGTAGCTCAGGGCTATAAGGATGTGAAGGAACGTTCTGCAGTGGCAAGATTCAAGGTAAAAGGGGAGGACGCATACATTTTAGCATGGACCACCACCCCATGGACATTGCCTTCCAACGTTGCACTTTGCGTGAACCCGGACGAAAAGTATGCAAAAGTAAAAGCAGCAGATGGTTATACCTATTATATGGCAGAAGCACTGCTGGAGACTGTTTTAGGCAAGTTAGCTGACAAGGAAAACAATGTGGCAGCATACGAAGTATTGGAGACTTACATTGGTAAGGATTTAGAGTACAAGGAATATGAGCCTCTGTTTGACTATGCACTGCCAATCTGCGAAAAGCAGAAGAAGAAAGCTCATTTCGTAACCTGTGATGGTTATGTTACTTTAACGGATGGTACAGGTGTGGTTCATATTGCTCCGGCATTCGGTGAAGACGATGCACAGGTTGGACGTAAGTATGACCTGCCTTTCGTTCAGTTAGTTGACGGTAAGGGTGAAATGACTGCAGAAACCGATTATGCAGGGGTATTCTGCAAGAAAGCTGATCCAATGATTTTAAAGGATCTGGATGCGAAAGGACTATTATTCGATGCTCCGAAATTTGAGCACAGCTATCCTCATTGCTGGAGATGTGACACTCCTCTTATTTATTATGCAAGAGAATCCTGGTTTATCAAGATGACTGCTGTAAAAGAGGATCTGATCCGCAATAACAACACCATCAACTGGATCCCTGAATCTATCGGCAAGGGACGTTTCGGCGACTGGCTGGAAAATATTCAGGACTGGGGTATCTCCCGTAACCGTTATTGGGGAACACCACTGAATGTTTGGGAATGTGAATGCGGACATCTGCACTCTATCGGTAGCCGTGAAGAACTGTTTCAGATGAGCGGCAATGAAGCGGCAAAAACGGTGGAATTACACAGACCATACATTGATGCCATTACGATCACTTGTCCTGAATGCGGTAAGCAGATGAAGAGAGTGCCGGAAGTTATCGACTGCTGGTTTGACTCCGGTGCAATGCCGTTTGCACAGCATCATTATCCGTTTGAGAATAAAGAATTATTTGAAAAGCAGTTCCCGGCACAGTTTATTTCAGAAGCAGTTGACCAGACCCGTGGCTGGTTCTACTCACTGTTAGCGGAATCTACTTTATTATTTAACAAAGCACCTTATGAGAACGTTATCGTTTTGGGACATGTACAGGACGAAAATGGTCAGAAGATGAGTAAGTCCAAGGGCAACGCAGTAGATCCGTTTGATGCACTTCAAACTTACGGTGCAGATGCCATCCGTTGGTATTTCTACATCAATTCTGCACCATGGCTGCCCAACCGTTTCCATGGCAAGGCTGTTGTAGAAGGTCAGCGTAAGTTCATGAGCACATTGTGGAATACCTATTCCTTCTTTGTACTCTATGCAAATATCGATGATTTTGATGCTTCCAAGTATACTCTGGAATACGATAAGTTGCCGGTAATGGATAAATGGTTACTGTCCAAACTGAATACAGTAGTAGGAGAGGTTGACAATAACCTTGAAAATTATCGAATTCCGGAAGCTGCAAGAGCATTGCAGGAATTTGTAGATGAAATGAGTAACTGGTATGTAAGAAGAAGCCGTGAACGGTTCTGGGCAAAGGGATTAGAGCAGGATAAGATCAATGCTTATATGACTCTGTATACTGCACTGGTGACCATCAGCAAGGCAGCAGCACCAATGATTCCGTTTATGACAGAAGATATTTACCAGAATCTTGTAAGAAGTGTGGATAAGGAGGCTCCTGAAAGTATCCATCTGTGCAGTTTCCCTGAAGTGAACCAAGAGATGATCAACAAGGAACTGGAAGAGAACATGGAAGACGTACTGGAAGCGGTTGTTATGGGTCGTGCATGCCGTAATGCTGCTGCAATCAAGAATCGTCAGCCCATCGGCAAGATGTATATCAAGGCGGACCTGACCCTTGATGGCTTCTACACTGACATTATCAAGGAAGAATTGAACGTGAAGGAAGTTGTATTTACAGATGATGTAAGAGACTTTACTTCTTATACATTTAAGCCACAGCTGAGAACCGTAGGACCGAAATATGGCAAACAGCTTGGCGGCATTCAGAAGCACCTTGCCGCATTGGACGGCAATGCTGCTATGGATGAATTGAATAGCAGCGGCAGCTTAAGCTTCATGGTAGGAGATGTGGCTGTTGCACTGACAAAGGATGATTTATTGATTGATATGGCTCAGAAGGAAGGTTATGTATCTGAGGAAAACAACAAGATGACAGTTGTTTTAGATACAAATCTGACGGAAGAACTGATCGAAGAAGGTTTTGTATACGAAGTGATCAGCAAGATCCAGACCATGCGTAAAGAAGCTGGATTCGAAGTGATGGATCATATCAAGGTTTCTGTAAAGGGAAATGATAAAATTTCTGCAGTAGTTACGAAAAATAAGGCATCTATTTCTGCAAAGGTTTTGGCTGATAAAATTGTGACTGAAGAAGAATTGACCGTAAGCAGGCAGTGGGATATCAATGGTGAAAAAGCTACCATTGGTATTGAAAAGCAATAAGGGATTTTTAGGAGGATCATATGAAAAACGCACCAAAATCAATTGATGCAAATGCAATAAAATTTGATAAAGAATTATTTAAGACAAATGTAAAGGATTATGTAAGAAATTTATTCCGTAAGACCCTTGAGGAGGCAACTCCTCAGCAGGTCTTTCAGGCAGTTTCTTATGCAATCAAGGAACAGATCGTAGATAACTGGATGGCTACCCAGGAAGCGTACGAAAAGGAAGATCCAAAGATGGTATATTATATGTCCATGGAATTCTTAATGGGTCGTGCACTGGGCAACAACATGATCAACTTGCAGTCTTACAATGATGTGAAGGAAGCATTGGCTGAAATGAACATTGACCTGAATATGGTTGAGAATCAGGAGCCCGATGCGGCACTGGGCAACGGTGGTCTGGGAAGACTGGCAGCTTGTTTCCTTGATTCTTTGGCTACTTTGGGTTATCCGGCATATGGTTGTGGTATCCGCTATCGTTACGGTATGTTCAAACAGCAGATTCGTGACGGTTTCCAGGTGGAAGTACCGGATAACTGGCTGGCTGACGGCAATCCTTTTGAGCTTCGTCGTCCGGAATATGCAAAGATTGTTAAGTTTGGGGGGTATGTGGCAATCCGCAATGAAAACGGCCGAAATGTATTCTCTCAGGAAGGATATCAGTCTGTTAAGGCTGTTCCGTTTGACTTCCCCATCGTTGGTTATGGCAACGGCATTGTAAATACGCTGCGTATCTGGGATGCAGAAGCAGTTGAATGTTTCTCGCTGGATTCATTTGATAAGGGTGATTACCAGAAGGCTGTTGAACAGGCTAACCTGGCAAGAAATATTGTAGAAGTATTATATCCAAATGATAACCACTATGCAGGTAAGGAACTTCGTCTGAAACAGCAGTACTTCTTTATCTCTGCATCTGTGCAGGAAGCAGTTGCAAAGTATATGAGAAATCATGATGATATCCGCAAGTTCCATGAAAAAGTAACTTTCCAGTTAAATGATACCCATCCTACTGTAGCAGTACCGGAATTAATGCGTATCCTGCTGGATGAGTATGGTCTGGAATGGGATGAAGCATGGGAAGTTACTACAAAGACCTGTGCTTATACCAACCATACCATTATGTCAGAAGCACTGGAAAAATGGCCTATCGAGCTTTTCTCCAGACTGCTTCCTCGTGTATACCAGATCGTGGAAGAGATTAACCGTCGTTTCATTCAGGATATTGAAAAGAAATATGCTGGTACCGGCGTAAACGTACAGGAAAAGATCCGTAAGATGGCTATCGTATACGATGGACAGGTGAAGATGGCACATATGGCTATCGTTGCAGGTTATTCTGTAAACGGTGTTGCAAGACTTCACACCGAGATCTTAAAGAAACAGGAATTAAGAGATTTCTATGAAATGTTCCCGGAACGTTTCAACAACAAGACCAATGGTATCACCCAGAGACGTTTCCTGTTACACGGCAATCCGCTGTTGGCTGACTGGGTAACGGCTCATATCGGTGATGAATGGATTACCGATCTGCCCCATATCAGCAAGCTGAAAGTATATGCTTCTGATGCAAAGGCACAGCAGGAATTTATGAACATCAAGTATCAGAACAAGGTTCGCCTTGCAAAATATATCCTTGAGCACAACGGTGTTGTAGTAGATCCTCGTTCTATCTTTGACGTACAGGTTAAGAGACTGCATGAGTACAAACGTCAGTTACTGAACATCCTTCATGTAATGTATCTGTACAATGAGATCAAAGAACATCCGGAAATGGACTTCTATCCAAGAACATTCATCTTCGGTGCAAAGGCGGCTGCAGGCTATCGCAATGCGAAGCTGACCATCAAGCTGATCAACTCCGTTGCAGATGTGATCAACAATGATGCCTCTATTAACGGTAAGATCAAGGTTGTATTTATTGAAAACTATAACGTAGCTATCGCAGAAGAAATCTTCGCAGCTTCAGATGTTTCTGAGCAGATTTCAACAGCATCCAAGGAAGCTTCAGGTACCGGTAATATGAAGTTTATGTTAAATGGTGCATTGACATTAGGTACTATGGATGGTGCTAACGTGGAAATCGTAGAAGAAGTGGGTGCAGAAAATGCATTTATCTTTGGCTTAAGCTCTGATGAAGTCATTCACTACGAGAACAACGGCGGATATGATCCAATGGAAATCTTCAATAATGATCAGGATATCCGTAAAGTTCTGATGCAGCTGATTAACGGAACCTACTCACAGGATACAGAGCTGTTCCGTCACTTATACAACTCTCTGTTGAATACACAGAGCACCGATAAGGCAGACAGATACTTCATCCTGAAGGACTTCAGAAGCTATGCGGAAGCACAGAAAAAGGTATCAGAAGCATACCAGAATGAAGCTGCATGGGCTGAAAGTGCAATTTTAAACGTTGCAAGTGCAGGCAAGTTCACCTCTGATAGAACCATTCAGCAGTATGTGGATGAGATCTGGCATCTGGATAAGGTTGTGTTGAAGTAAGATTTTGTCATAAAAGATAAGTGAAAAAGTCGTAGGTGACTGTGTTTAAGGCATAGTTGCTTGCGACTTTTTGAAATTCGTTATACTGTAGCACCTCTGTTATATAGTCTTTCCTGCATGATTTGAAATCTTTTCTTTTTATATTATGCAACATGAATTGCAACTTTTTGTTGACTTTTTCTGAGGCTATGTGTATACTAAACGTATAGATTTAACAGATTCTATTATCTATTAAAAATCTTAATCAATTATTTTTTGAAAGATTGATTTCTGGGCGTTTCGCCCGCAAGATACTCATTATTTATGGCGGGCGAATGCCTATATGGACATAGCAGCCCGCTGATCGGATTTTGACCGATACAGATACAAAATCCGGATAAAAGAAAGGACAGGTATGCTATGCAGCAAGAAGTAAATGAAGTACAAAACAAAGATATTATTTTAAATTCAGAAGTGAGAGACAGTGGCGGAAAACTGATTTTTGGAGATAATGAATTGTGCTCCCAGTTTCTCAGGAATTATATAGATCTGCCGGGGATGAAAGATGTGACTTCGGCAGATATTGAGGATGTCTCAGAACAGTTCGTGCCGTTATTTGCAGAGGAGCGCAATGCAGACAGAGTGAAGCGTGTGCAATTGAAGAAAGGGCAGGAGAATGAGCCGCCGTTCTTTTTAGTGTCCCTCATCGAACACAAAACGCAAGTAGAGTTTAATGTTTGTATGCAGATCTTCCGATATATGATATATATATGGGAAGATTACGAAAAAGAAATGGAGAAACAGCATAAGGGCATCAGCCGACAAATGAACTTCAAATATCCACCGATATTGCCGATTGTGTACTATGAGGGAAGAAAAGAGTGGACTGCTCCTATGGATTTCAAAAGCAGGGTAAATAAAAGTGATATTTTCGGAGAGTATATACCGGATTTTAAATATTATTTGGTGCCAATTCAAAAATATAGTAATGAGGATCTTCTTTCGAAAGAGGATGAAATTTCTCTGATTATGTTAATTAATAAAATGCAGCAACTGGAAGATGTAAAAGAATTCCGTGAGCTGCCGGCAGCAAAGATAAATAAAATCCTTGCGAATACTCCGAAACACATAGAAGATATTATTGTAAGGATTTTGATGGCTTTTCAGTTGAAGGCAAATGTTCCTATTGCAGAGGCAGAGGAAAATGTCGGAAAGGTTAGGGAGAAGAACGTGGCAAGATTATTTGAAAATGCAGATTTGGGAGATGTGCAGGCGAGGCGAAGAGAGTTTGCAGAGTTGAATGAGAAGCTCGGAAAATTGAGTTTTGAAAAAGAGCAAATGGAGAAGCAGCTTGAGGCCACAGAAAAACAAATAGAAGAAGCTGAGAAGCAAAAGGAAGAAATAGAGAAACGTGCAGAAGAAAGTGTTATTGCCATTTTTATAGAGACGTTAAGGGAATGTGGTTTGCAGAGGGAGAGTGTATTGGAGCGATTACAAGAGAAATTTGAGATGAAAAAGGAAAATGCAGAAGAAAAGTTGGAACTGTATTATAGGTAGAGAAGTCGGAATCGTGATTGAATTAAAATATCCGAAGGATGGTAATCTGGAGAAGGGCTGCAGGGAAGCCTTAGAGCTGATAGAGAATAAAGTTATGAGATAACATGTTATAAGATAACACGGAGTTGGAGCCTATCCTAAATAAGGGATGGGCTTCTTTTATTATGTCGTATAAAAATAAAAAATTCAAAGTCGGAATCCGTCAGTTTCTTCCAGTATTCAGAGCTTGAGTTATGGCAGTGTCATTGTATATAATGAAAGTATAAATTACATCGGAAAGAGGGCATGCCTATGAAGATTCTAAATTTTGGCTCCTGCAATATTGACTATGTATATGATGTAGACCATATAGTACAGCCGGGGGAGACGTTGGTTGCGGATGGACTTTCAAAATTTCCGGGAGGTAAGGGACTGAACCAGTCTATCGCTATTGCCAAAGCCGGGGCAGAGGTGTACTTTGCAGGTTGTATCGGAACGGATGATACCATGCTTCGGCCAATATTAAAGCAGGCTGGCGTAGATATCAGTAACCTTTTGGCGGTGGAAGAACCCACCGGACAGGCGATTATACAGGTGGATAAACATGGTGAGAATTCCATCGTGATTTATCGTGGTGCCAATGGTGCGGTAACAAAGGAATATATTGATGAGGTGTTGGTGCCGTTTGAAAAGGGTGACATTCTGCTGCTTCAGAACGAAATCAGTAATCTTTTATATTTGGTTGAAAAAGCAGCAAAAAAAGGGATGAAAATCATCTTAAATCCATCACCTTTTAAGGATACATTGAAAAAAATCAATCTAAATGATTTATATTGTGTGATGTTGAATGAGACGGAAGCCATGCAGTGGTGCGGTTCGGAGCATCCATATGATTTTTTAGTATGGGCGCAGAAGGAATATCCGCAGTTACAGGTAGTGCTCACTCTTGGTAAAAAAGGCAGCATCTTTTTAAAGGCCGGAGAATTATACAGGCAGCAGGCATATAAGGTATCAGCAGTGGATACCACAGCTGCCGGAGATACTTTTACCGGGTATTTTGTGGCGGGACTCTGCAGTGAACTGAAAATGCCGGAGGTTCTTAAGCGGGCGTCGGCAGCATCGGCAATCGCCGTATCTAAAAAGGGTGCAGCATCCTCTATTCCTACATATAAAGAAGTGGAAGCATTGATAGATACCATGCAGCCGGGTGTGATTGACAGTCAAAAGGAGCGGGAAGAAATTGTGAAAAGTTATATTTCTGCACATTTGTCGGACATAAAGCTTGGAGATATAGCAGGCCTTTTGGGATACAATGAAGATCATGCCGGCAGATGGATTCAGAAGTGTTTTGGCATGAGTTTTTCAGATTTGCTGCAGAAAGAGAGATGCCGTGCAGCAGCAGATTATCTTTGTAACACAGAACTGACGGTGGAAGAAATCATTGGAAAAGTAGGTTACAGCAACGGCAGCTTTTTTAGGAAGATATTTTCTGAATATTATCAGATGTCACCGAAGGAATACAGGAAGATATCAATGAATAACAAATTTTAAACAATATATTAACACAGTTTCACAAGCATACATTTGAAATTCAGGAAAGAGGAGAAAAATGGATAATTTAACGTTAATCAAAAACTTACAGCAACCAAAAGGAAAAGTAGACGTTGTATTAGATACAGACACCTATAATGAAATTGATGACCAGTTTGCAGTAGCATATATGCTTAGTTATGGGGAAAAGCTGAATGTAAAGGCACTTTATGCAGCTCCTTTTTACAATAGCCACTCTGACAGTCCGGCAGATGGCATGGAGAGGAGCTATCAAGAAATCCTGCATTTGTTAGGGCTGATGAAGCGTGATGATTTGAAAGAAGTTGTATACAGAGGTTCCACTGAATATCTGCCGGATGAGACTACACCGGTGGTTTCCCCGGCGGCAGAGCATCTGTGTGAGCTTGCTATGAATTATACTGCTGAGAATCCGCTGTATGTGGTAGCCATCGGTGCCATCACCAATGTGGCATCTGCCATCCTTATGAAGCCCGAGATCGTCGATCGGATCGTGTTGGTATGGCTGGGCGGACATGCCCTGAACTGGCCTCATACAAAAGAGTTTAATATGTATCAGGATGTAGCCGGGGCAAGAGTGGTCTTTGGCTGCGGCGTGCCGCTGGTACAGCTGCCATGCATGGGCGTGGTTTCTGCATTTACCATCAGCGAGGCGGAGCTGAACTACTGGCTGAAGGGCAAAAATGAGTTGTGTGATTATTTAGTACAGCATACCATAGATGAAGTTACTTACGCAGTAGGTAAACCATGGACACGTATCATCTGGGATGTGACTGCTGTGGCATGGCTGACCGGGGATTTTACAAAGAGCATTCTGATCCCCAGTCCTATTCCGGAGTATGATCACCATTACGGAAGTGACCCTACCAGACATATGATTAATTACGTGTATCATGTGAGGAGGGATAAGCTGGTGCAGGATTTGTTTGAGAGGTTAGGAAGTCTTTGATAGAAAAATATATGCAATAATAGATAATATTTGCAATAAAAGAAAAACAGATTGGCAGGAGAAAGTGATTTGCCAGTCTGTTTTTTCGTTATATCTCAACTATCTTTTGTCTTGATTATTTTCAATTGAGTTCTCATTGTGATTAATATTTCTGTATGCCTGAGCAGATACGCCATAATATTTTAAAAACAATCTACTAAAGGTCCTGTAGTTATTGTATCCCGACTCTGCATATATATCATTAATTGATTTAGATGTTTCTAATAGTAATTTAGCAGATTGGTTCAGTCGGTAAGTATTGATATATTCTAACAGACCTATGTGGGTAGTTTTCTTAAATATTTTAGACAAATAGCTTTGCTGTACACAAAAATAGTCTGCAATGGCGGAAACGTTCAAGTTTACATCGGTATAGTTTGCATGTATGTATGATTTGACGTCTGTTACTAATTTGTCTGGACTGTCTGTATCATTTACGCTGATATGAGTACAGCATAAGCAGAGTAATTCGTGAAGAGTTTCTTTCATTTCTTCTATTGTTTTACATTTTGATATCAGGTAAGCAGGGTTAATTGCTCTAAAATTCCCAGCTTTGCTGGTGGGAGGAGCCTGTTCAATTGCTTTGATAATGGTACTGGTAATATCGTAAGCCAGACATGTTGCAAGCTCAATGGGAAGCACGTTATTTTTCAAATTTTCTTGAAATATGTTGTTCAAAAGGGAGAGGGCCTGATTCTGGGAACCGCTTTTAATATAATTAATTAATAATTGTTCCTTCTCCAAAGGGTAATAATATTCTGCATTTTGCACGTTTAGCTGATGATAGCAGATAATTCCAGTCGGTTTATTTTTGGTAAATGAGCTCAAACTACATTTTATTTCATCGTACGCATCTGCAATTCCATAAATATTATTATGGATATTACTGAGTAGTATAAAAAAAGGTATATGATATAGTGTTGTTGCTTCGTTGTATGTTTTTTGCATGGTGTACTGAATGTTTCTTGTATCTGAAACATTTGGAGGGATATTGACAATAATAATAATTTCGTTGTCAATGATGGTATCAAAGACGGTATTGCCGGAGCTTATTAATGCGTCAACAGCCATGTTTCTGAATGTGGTAAGGATACCGGAAGAATGTTCAGCTTCTGTTTCTAACGGTGCATTATAGTAATGGCAGGCAATTACTACGAAATTATCGGATATTTGCTTTATGTTTAAATCTGAAAATAATTGCTCCAGAGAATTATTTCCGGTTAACAGTCCATGAAGTATATGCAGAATTGTATAGTGTCGTATAATGTCTTTTTGTTGATTGCTGATATTACGGTAGTACATTTTCTGCATGTGGTTTTCTTGAATACCATGTTTGATCAGTTCAAATTCATTGTGCTGAAACGTATAGTTTTGATTGAATATGTTGACCAAGTCGTTTACAGGGCGGTAAGTTATCTTCATGAAAAAAAATATCAGAATAATACCAATTGTTATAGAAAAGGCATAAGCTGCTGTAGTAAGGATGTATACCGGTCTCAGTTCTGATAAATATATTTTGGATGGGAGTATATAAGTCAGCTGCAGATTGCTTTTTTCGGAGAAATAAGTAAGTATGGCATGCTTTTCCCCATGGATTATCTGGATATCCGCTTCATAGCTATTCGCAGGTGGTTGATTAAATTCGGAAAATTGAATACCGGAATTTCCAATTGAAGTTAACAAATTACCGTTGATATCAGTTATAAATAGAGTTCCATCATCAGAAGAATAAAGATTGTGATATTCTTTGATGATTTTACTGTAATCCAGCCCAATCAATATATTTACAATATTGTTGGTTGATTTAGATATAGTAATAGGGCAGGCATAGTATAGGGTGGGCTCATTTCCCGATAATTTACTATTTATGCAAAACAAGGAATTGTTGTTTTGTAAAACATTTTTTTTCCAATCTTCATAGCTTGGTTCAGCATTGCCATAAAAAGTGTCGTAATAGGAGCGACTGTCACGGGATGTATTTAATGCAATCACCCAGTCAATATTTCTAAAATATAGTAAAAATTCAAAATTATTCTTATTTGCATTTTTCAATGTCCTTAGGTCTTGAACGAATTCATAAATAACATATTTATCGGCAGCAGATAACGGAAGTTTCATTTTTGATATTTGTAGAAAACTCTCATTTAAATAAATTTCATTAACTGCAATCTGTGCAGACGAAATCTGCAATTCAATATTTTGTTCCATTTTTTGTAGAAGAAAATAGTTTTTTTCTTCTATTTCTGTTTTCAGAATGCTGTTTATTCTAAGAAATAAAGTAAGTGTAGTACTTAACGGAATAAGCAAGGTTAATGTATAAAAAAAGGTCCAGATTAATTTGATGCTTAGCTTTTTCATAGAAAATCCTTTCGATTATCAAAAAGTATATGACTTTCATACAGAATTATTATAATGAAAGCTAACTTATAATTCAAGAAGTGGAGAGAAACTGGAATAAAGTGTCATGTCAAATAAAAATGGCCTGTGATATGAAAGAAGATCATTAATATAAATTGACCTGTGATAATATTTTGTCTCTTGAAGGCCCAAAGGTAGCGTGTTATAAAAGGGAACACAGGACGGACAAAACAGTTCTAAATAATTGAATGGAAAGAGAGGTATACTTTAGTAAATGATAGTAGGAAAGAAAAAAAGAAAGACAAAAGGGGTTAGCAGCGTTTTTAATAATGTAGTGAATGATATTCGCAAAAATCCTTCGTTATACTTAATGATTTTGCCGGTTATTATTTTTTATTTGTTATTCTGCTATAAACCTATGTACGGTATTTTAATGGCTTTTCAAGAATATAAGCCCATAAAAGGGGTCTGGGGAAGCGATTGGGTTGGATTAAAACATTTTAAAACTTTTTTTAATGATGTATATTTCGAGCGAATATTGAGGAACACATTGCGTATTAGTATTTCTTCTTTGCTGTTTTCATTCCCGGCACCCATTGTTCTTGCATTGTTATTGAATGAGGTAAAGAATTTACATTTTAAAAAGAGTGTTCAGACCATTACATATTTACCTCATTTTATTTCATTAGTAGTAGTTTGCGGATTGGTTAAGATATTTACGAAGGATACCGGTTTGATTAATCAGTTACTGGGAATGGTGGGGCTCGAATGTGGAACTATGCTTGCTCAACCCCAATATTTTACTGCAATATATGTAATATCGGGTATATGGCAGCATGTTGGGTGGGATTCCATCATTTATCTTTCTGCATTATCTGCGGTCGATCAGGAATTGTACGAAGCCGCCAAAATTGATGGTGCAGGAAGATGGCGGCTTGTGCTCAATATTACTTTGCCATCCATTTTGCCGACGATTGTCATTATGCTGATATTAAGGATCGGATCTTTATTGAGTATAGGCTCTGAGAAAGTGTTGTTATTATATAATCAAGGAATTTATGAAACAGCAGACATTATCAGTACTTATGTATACCGTAAAGGACTTCAGGAATATAGCTGGAGTTATAGTACTGCTGTAGGACTGTTTAATACAATAGTTAATTTTATTTTGCTGACATTGGCTAACAAGGCAAGTAAGAAATTGACAGAATCCAGTCTTTGGTAGGAGGAGAGTATGATAAAGGAAAGCTTTAGCAGAAAAGTATTTGTTGTGTTTAACACATTATTTTTGATAGGATTAGCTATTGTTCAGTTATATCCTGTGTTGTATGTGATATTTGCATCTCTTAGTGATGGAAATTTGCTAATGGCGGAAAGCGGATTATTGTTACACCCTGCAGGATTCAGTTTGGATGCATACAGAAGGGTTTTGGAAAATGCGAAGATCTGGAGGGGGTATTGCAACACATTTTTTGTTGTATCGGTGTCATTGATATTCAATATGCTATTAACATCATTTGCAGCGTATTTTCTTTCCCGTAAATATTTGTATACCCGTAATTTTATTATGATGTTTATTGTATTTACGATGTATTTCAGTGGAGGGTTGGTACCGCATTACTTAACCATAAGGCAGTATGGTTTGTACAATACTCTGTGGTCTCTTATAGTGCCTTCGGCAATCAGTTCATTTAACTTAATTATTTTAAGGACAGGATTTGAATCGATTCCGGATAGTCTGGAGGAGTCTGCGAGGATAGATGGTGCCGGGCATTTTACCATTTTGTTCCGGATTATCATGCCTCTTTCGAAAGCAACATTGGCGGTTATTTTCTTGTATTATTTAGTCGGTCATTGGAATGCTTGGTTTAATGCCAGCATTTATCTGCAAGACGCTAAGCTATATCCGCTTCAGCTGATTTTGAGAAATATTCTGATACAAAATGATACATCCAGCATGGCAGGAGCGGATTTGGATCAGGTGCAGGCGGTGGGAGAAACTGTAAAATACGCTATTATTGTGGTTGCAACATTGCCGGTTATGTGTATTTATCCCTTCTTGCAGAAATATTTTGCAAAAGGTGCCATGATTGGGGCTGTGAAGGGCTAACTGTGCCCTGAAAAGACTGTATAATGAATGGGCGGATAGAGCATACAAAAATGGAATATTAAGCTCTATGTGCAAAGGCAATTTATAATAAAATATAGTATGTATATATCTGCACATTTAATTATAAAAATATGAAAATGAAACAGGAGGTTTTTATGAAATCAAAGTTGTTTAAGCAATTGGTTGCTGTTTCCATGGCATCTGCTATGACTATTTCTGTTATGGGATGCGGAAATACAACTACAGATGTGGAAGTGAAGGAAGAGTCTGAAACTTCTGTGGCGACAAGTACATCCGTTCAGGAAAGTGAAACTGTACAGGAAGAGGAGTTCAGTTATCCAATGGACACAGATGTAACATTGACCTGGATGCTTCCGTTGGAGTCCAATACAGCTACAATTGTAGATAATCAGGGTGAAACGGAATTTGCAAAAGTGCTTCAGGAAAGAACCGGTGTAAAAATTGAATTTATATGTTATCCGCAAGGTAATACTTATCGGGAGCAGGTTAATTTGATGTTGGCATCAGGAGAGCTGCCTGATATTATCGATGAAGAGTTGTGGGCAAGCTTCCCTGGTGGAACCGAGATGGCAATTAAGGATGGCTACATTATTCCATTAAATGATTATATGGAATATGCACCCAATTTCAATGCGTACATTGAGAGTGCTAATCCTGAGTATGAACAATGGTTGAAAACAGACAGCGGACTCATTTATGCTATGCCATATATGCAGACTGTTTCTTCAGGCGGATTAATGCTCAGAAAAGACTGGTTGGATGATCTGGGGTTAGCAGTACCGGAAACAGTAGATGAATGGTATACCGTATTGAAAGCATTTAAAGAAGAAAAAGGCGCAACAGCCCCGCTCACTTTAAATAATTATGCGTTCAGTGTAGGCGGAATGATCGGCGCATGGGATACGATGCTTGGTTGGTATGTATATGATGGTGAAATTTATCATGGAGCTTATGAAGATTCCTATAAGGAATTTTTGACAACAATGCATCAGTGGTATGAGGAAGGATTGTTTGACAATAATTTTGCTGTGAATGATCAAGCCACAATTAACGCACAGATGTTAAATGGAACTTCCGGTGCGTGTTTTGGAGGATTGGCAGGAGCTCTTGGTAAATATAACCAGGCAATGGCGGAGGAAGATCCGAACTATTTACTTGTAGCCGCTCCATTCCCTACACTTAAAAAGGGAGAAACAGCAGAGTTTGGAAATAGCTTAGCAGAAGTGTCAACAAAACGTTCAGTGATTACAACATCTTGTGAAAATCCGGAAATTGCAATGAGAGTACTTGATTATCTTTATTCAGAAGAAGGTCAGTTATTAATGAATTTCGGTATAGAAGGGGTAAGCTATACTATGGAAGATGGTGTCCCCACCTTTACCGATGAAATTTTAAACAATCCGGATGGTTTGACAGTTGCACAGGCACTTTCAAATTATGCTAAACCATATTTGGCATATTGGGGTGTTCAGGATGCAAGAGCTTATGAACAGACATTAACTACGGATATTATGAAGGACGCATTGAAAGTATGGAGTGAAGTTGATTCAAAAGGACGTTGTGTTCCGCCACTTTTCCCGACAGAGGAGGAATCAGCAAGAGAAAGTGAAATTCTGAGTGCTACTGATACATATGTTGGAGAAATGCTGATTAAGTTCATAACCGGTGCGGAATCGTTGGATAACTTTGCTCAGTACAAAGCGACATTAAAAGAGATGGGTATGGAAGAGTTAATTGAAATTAAGCGAGCTGCATACGAAAGATATCAGAACAGATAGTTAGTTCATTAAATTGCACATAGAGACAAAGCGGGTATTGGGGAATCTTAATGCCCGCTTCGTATAATAGAAAGGAAGAAGAAAATGTATCGAATTAATGATTTCAACGGGATAATACCGGCTTTACTGACCCCTTATGATAAGGAAGGACGCTATGATAAAAAATGTTCAGCAGAAATGGTAGATTGGCTGGTTGATATGGGAGTCGGCGGTTTTTACCTGACAGGATCAAACGGAACCGGTGCTTATATGGACAGTGAGGAAAGAATAGAAGTAGTTGATACCATTACTGCACAGGTAAATGGGAGAGTACCTGTAATGGCTCATATCGCAGCGGTTTCTACCAGACTTTCGGCGAAGATGGCGTCGGAAGCACAAAAGAGCGGTTGTACAGCAGTTTCCGCAGTGCCGTCATATTATGGAAAGCTTACAATGCCTCAGATGATGAGGTATTATGCCGGAATTGCAGATGCCTCTGATTTGCCATTAATCGTATATGCACAGACGCACATATATGAACCCTCTGTAAAGATGTTTGAAGAATTGAATACGATTGAGAAGGTGGCAGGGGTGAAATTTACCGGACCGAATCACTATATGATGGGAAGGATTAAAGAACATCTTGGAAAAGAATTTCGAGTATTTACCGGTTTTGATGAGATGATCTTATCCGGTTTAATATATGGAGCAGATGCAGCAATTGGCGGGACCTATAATGTGATGCCGGATTTATATATGAGATGTAAAGATAAACTTTTTAATGGGGACATTGAAGGGGCGCAAAGAGATGTGTTTGCAGCCAATGCGATTGTTGAACTGATGTGTAAATACGATATTGCATGTGCAATGCATGCAAATTTTGAATTTATGGGAATTAATGCGGGATATAATCCCTCACCGATGCATAACCTTGATCAATTTGAAAAGAGTGCATACAAGAAGGATTTGACAGAGCTGAAGCATAGACTGGAAATTGAGCCCATCGCTATATTTGATTGTCTGGATTAGAATATTCAAGCAGAGTTTTTAGGCTCTGCTTGATAGAAAAGAAGGAGCATATGGAGGGATCGTTATGAGTGTAGAATATAATAAGAAGAACTATGTAAATGTTTTTTTTCGCAATCAAAGAGAGCCTGTATACTGCTATCGCAGTGGTTTGACTGTTTATGAAGAACGTTTTTTAGACGGTGCATTGATACCAGGGGGATGGAATGCTGCCGGCTATCCCTTAAATGTTTTGTCTAATTATCCCACTTATGTGGATCCGGAGGCTTATGCTGAACCTACCTCCTTCCATGTGGAGTTGGATGGCGAGTGTATGGACTTTTTTCTGGAATTCAAAAGCTATGAGAAGAAAGAGACAGAGAACGGCAGTCAGGAAGTGATCCTGACATTTGTCAGCACCATCAAGCCGGTGGAGATCAAAGTGCATACCCTGCTGGATGGGACGCCAGTGCTGACACGCTGGCTGGAGGTGACCAATCTGTCTGACAAAGACATGGCACTGTCTAAAATGTCGGTGTTAAGCGGCGCTTTGGAACAAATGAAAAATTATCGTATTTACGATTCTGATACATGTCCTGAAGATGCTTATGAGGTGGGCTACTTCCATAACAGCTATGCTAATGCAGAAGGTGATTTTTGGTGGAAGCCATTGGGCTTTGACAGGACAACGATAGCAGGACGTTTTCATAGAGGACGCCATCGCTATCCTGCATTCTTTCTGAGAAATAAACTGACAGGTATGATTTACTTTGGCCAGATGGGCTGGAGCTCCGGTTATGAATTTGTATTTGACTATAATGCCTGCCATGAGAGTGATTCGGTGGCTCTATCCTTTGAAATGTCTGTGACAGGTTATCATCCTCTTCGTCTGATTGCTCCCGGTGAGACCTATGTGTCACCCAAGGTACATATGGGGGCTGTCTTTGGCACGCTGGACGATGCAGTAAATGCAGGCTACGACCACATCAGAAGATCTGTACTCAATCTGCCAGAGGCCAATGGTGATGACTGTCTGATTGGAGCCGGAATGGGACCGGAGCATGATATGTCCATGGAGACCAGCAAACATTTTGCGGATCAGATGCAGTCCCTGGGTGCAGAAATATTTATTGTGGACGCAGGCTGGTATTGTCCGCCTGACAAAGAGACAGAGTGGTGGAAACGCACCGGCGATTGGGAGTTTGACAAGGATCGTTATCCCAACGGCATCCGGGAGCTGAGAGAGTATCTGCATAGCATCGGCATGAAGTTCGGTTTGTGGATGGAATCGGAGCGGCTTGGTGCTGACGCAAAAATCTGCAGGGAGCATCCGGAATGGTTCAAAAAGCGTCCTTTCGGAAAGACTGTACCCGGCTTTATTGATTTTACCAATCCCGAGGCGGGAACCTGGGTGGAATCTGAGGTGGCTCGTATCATAGAAGACTACCAGCTGGACCTGTTCCGGGTGGATTACAATATTAACAGTGACCAGTACCAATATGTAAAAGAGGGAGAGCGCTATGAATACGGTACTGTGAAGCACTATGAAGCAGTGTATGCTATGTATGATAGACTGAAAAAGCGCTTTCCTAACGTGATCTTTGAAAGCTGTGCCAGCGGCGGTGGACGTCTGGATCTGGAATTCCTTAAAAGCTTTAATCATACATGGGTATCTGATTGCCAGAAGGCTCCCAGATCACAGTATATTACCAACGGTATCTCACTGGTGCTTCCACCTGAGAGAATGGATCGTCTGGTTGCTGGGATGGGATGTCATGCGTTTGCTTCGCTGGATTATCAGATGCGAAATGCCATGCTTGGTCATCTGACCCTGAATGTATTTTCGCCTGCAGCAGCAGAGTATAATGAGCAGCAGAGAGATTTTATCAGACACAGTGTAGAAGTGTATAAGAGCTTCATCAGACCGATGCTTCCTACTTCACGCATGTATCATCACAATGAGGACATCCCGGGAGTGCGTAAGGACGGTTATTCTGCATTAGAGCTTGCTTCTGCTGACAGGACACGGGCTGCCATTACGGTGCTTACTGTGCCCGGTGCAAAGATTCAGAGTGTCAATATCATTCCCAGAGGTATAGATGCTTCCAATACCTATCGTGTCACGTTGGATAACACCGGTGAGACCATGGTGGTTACCGGACGTGATTTACTGATGAATGGTGTCAGTACGCATATGCTGGGAATCATGACCAGTGAATTGATCCTGATAGAAGCTGTGGAAATGTAAGTAATGTCTGAT
>JAZPYS010000131.1:0-124162 GCA_045544275.1 Acetatifactor sp.
GATTGTGATGCGGCAGATTCAGTTTTGATTAACTCAATAGCTTCATCCACAAGTAACGACAGTGTGCTGTAATCTTTGGTTATGGTTGCAGCATCAAAACGATATGCAAGATTTTTTGTAGCCTCAGAAAACGGATCTATATAGTGATTTTTCAATGTGTTCACTCCAATCAATGTGAAACTTCATCTATATTTTACTAGACAATGCTTCAGTTGGCAATAGAATATCAAAAGCCTCCGCTCATGACAGAGCGAAGGCTTTTTGATTGGATATGGGTCGATTTCTCACCTGGCGAATTGTAGGCAGTAACCCCCAAGAGAGTGTAAAAAAGTGTAAACATTTTTACACTATATTTTGTGATACACTGAACAACAAAAAATGCGATAAATACGGCATGATACTGAGCGGAAGATGGGGCGCACGAGGTCCGGGGGACCTCGGTTTTGCGCCGACCGGAGCGAAGCGGAGACCTTGGACCTGGGTCCAAGGAACGCTTCGGTACGGAAACGAAAAAGACTCAGGATTTCATTCCTGAGTCTTTTCGTTTCGTGCGGAAGATGGGACTTGAACCCACACGGTGTAACCACCACAAGATCCTTAGTCTTGCTCGTCTGCCAATTCCGACACTTCCGCGTGCCTTGCAAGCATTTGCTCACTGACAAGTGATATGATACCACTATGCATTTCAAATGTCAATACTTTTTTGTGGGAATTTGTATAAATTTTTTGTACAATTAATATTTATCAAAAAATTTAAAAAAACTGTTGACAAATATCATGAAAGCGTATAGAATAATCATTGTTCCAAGCGAGCAAGCTTAGAGAATACGCAGAAGTGGCGGAATTGGCAGACGCGCACGGTTCAGGTCCGTGTGGTAGCAATACCTTGAGGGTTCAAGTCCCTTCTTCTGCATGTTAAATGCGATAAATGTGGTAGAAATGCCGTGTTTATCGCCTTTTTGTTATATTTAAAATGTGAAGTGGGTATGAGGGGGTCTTTCTCTGGTTCTTCCGTTTTGTAATTTCCTATTACTCGATGAAAAAGGCTGAAAAGTAGGACAATACAAAATTCCCGCCTATATAATGGCACAGAATTTAAAGGGAATTGCATTACTGAAGTTGAAGAGTGCATAATAGGAAAAGAGGTCGCACGAAAGCTGAATTTGTGATATACTTGTTATGGAGAAGAAGAAAAAGGAGAATGCGTGATGAGGATTACGGACGATATTAAGTATGTTGGTGTAAATGATCATAAGATAGATCTGTTTGAGGGGCAGTACATTGTGCCTAACGGCATGTCCTACAATTCATATGTGATTTTGGATGAGAAAATTGCAGTTATGGATACCGTGGATGCCGGATTTAAAGAGGAATGGTTGGAGAATATCAGGGAAGTGTTGGGAGAGAAGACACCGGACTATTTAATTGTGCAGCATATGGAGCCGGATCATTCTGCCAACATTGCGGCGTTTGTCAATGAGTATCCGTATGCAGAGATCGTGGCTTCCAGACAGGCTTTTGCAATGATGAAGAATTACTTTGGCAATGATTATGCGGACAGACAAATCATTGTGGGAGAAGGCAGCACGTTCACGCTGGGAAAACATAATCTGACTTTTCTTACAGCACCGATGGTGCACTGGCCGGAGGTTATCGTCACATACGACAGCACTGACAAGGTATTGTTCTCAGCAGATGGCTTCGGAAAATTTGGTGCGTTGGATATTGAGGAAGACTGGTCTTGCGAAGCAAGGCGTTACTATTTCGGCATTGTGGGGAAATACGGCGTACAGGTACAGAATATATTAAAGAAGGCGTCCCCATTGGATATCCGGATGATCTGTCCTTTGCATGGTCCTGTATTGCGTGAGAATCTGGAATATTATATAAATTTGTACCATATCTGGTCAGGCTATCAGCCAGAGGAGGAGGGTGTTGTGATCGCATACACTTCTGTATATGGTAACACGAAAAAAGCAGTCCTGCAGTTGGCTGAAATGTTAAAAGAGAATGGTTGCCCGAAGGTGGTTGTAAACGATTTGGCAAGATGTGACATGGCAGAAGCCGTGGAGGATGCCTTTCGGTACAGCAAGCTTGTGCTTGCTACTACAACATATAATGGTGAGGTATTTCCGTTTATGCGCGAATTCATTCATCATCTGACAGAGCGTAATTTCAGTAATCGTACTGTTGCGTTCATCGAAAATGGCAGTTGGGCACCGCTTGCAGCTAAAGTCATGAAAGGCATGTTGGAAAAGAGCAAGAATCTGACATTTGCTGAGAATCATGTTAAGATTATGTCTGCCTTGGATGAGGAGAGTATTCATCAGCTAAAGGCTTTGGCTGCAGAATTAATATAGAAGAAAATGTGATTAATGCAGTGAGGTGGAGAGTATGAAAAAGTTAGCAGTAATAGGAAGCAGTGGCGGAAACCTTTATCGTCAGGGTGGCGATAATCCCAAGGCAATGCTGAACGAGATAAAGATACAGGCTGATTCAGCCGGAATGGAGCTTGCGTTTGTGCAGTTCATTGGAATTGAAGGGTCTATGGATGGTGCAGATGATGATGCACCGGCAAAGTTATATGTATTAAGTGGTGAAACGGTAGAGATCGTATCAGAAGGGAATCTGATCGGAATTAATCGTGAGGCGAAGGGATATGATGAAAAGCTTGCCGCAATGATTGAAAATGACGAGATTGAGGGGTTGGTAATTTTAAGCTGTGATCCCCAGAATGTGAATAACAAATCTCTCGCTGCAGCGGCAGAGAAGAAAATTCCGGTTGCGGGAACTGGCGGTACATCTGTTGCCGGCGCACAGTCTATGGGTTGTAATGTGGTTTCAGCGTCCGGTACAACAGGAACCACAAACCGTACCAGAGCAATTGCATTTGTATCAGCATTTGCAAAAGAATGGAAGATAAAATACAATCCGATCATCGGTTCTTCCGGTGGAAAGGTACAGGAAGGAAATGTCTGGAAGAGAATTAACTTGCGAGGTATTATGATGACTTCCCTGCCTGGATTTATTGCTATGGCACTTTGTCTGGCGCTTGGTAAGATTCCGGCATTTTCCGTTTTGGAAGAAGTATTTAATACATTGGTAGGTATCATTCCTGTGATTCTTGCGGCAATTGCTGCAAAGCAGGTATCCGGACTTGATGAAGTAGGTGTGGTTGCAGGTATTATTGCAGGGACTATGTCTACTGACGGCGGTTTGATCGGTGGTCTGGCAGCCGGTATCCTGGCAGGTATTCTTGCTTACTATATCATTAAGTTCTGTCTTGGTCACAAATTTCCGGGCACCACGGCAAATATCTGTGCAGGCGGTCTGGCAGGTCTGGCTGCTGGGTTTGTGGGAATGTTCCTGATTGCTCCGGTAGCATTGTGGCTTGGCAATGGTATTAAGAGTATTATTGATATGGCACTTGCATTCAATCCGATTTTAGCAGGTGCGGTAGCCGGTTTTGCAATTTGGTTTGCAATTATGGGTGGTGTTTATCATGCAGCAATTCTGCCTATTGTATTGCTGGAGATGGAGACTACCGGCAACTCTTTCCTGGGTGCCATCGATATGTGTGGTCTGGTACTTGGATGTGCAGGTATTCTTCTTGCAAATATTGTGAAACCGAGAGCGAAAGGGGATGTGGCAGCATCTGTACCGGGACTTTGCATCAATTTGTTCTTCGGAACATTTGTAGAGGCGGCATATCCGTTCATGTTCTCCAGTAAGAAAGTATTTGCCAGTGGTATCCTGTCTGCTACCATCTCAGGGGCATTTGTAGGGGCGCTGGGGGTAAAGTGTACAGCGTATGTACCGACCTTTATTGCGCCCACATTGGCAAATGAAGGAAAAGGATTTGCCATGGTGATTTGTATGGTGGTTGCCATAGGTACGGCATTTGTGTTTACACTGCTGTCTAATATCTCTGAAATTAAGAAGCAGAAGAGGTAATAATACATAGAATATATGATAGGGGGTCAGTTCGATATAGGTGTATACTTATGTGATTTGAAAGACGAGGATGTAATAATGACGGAAAAAGAAATGAAACAAATAAACCAGCCTGCAGTGGAAAACAAGATGGGCGTTATGCCGGCGGGCAGGCTTTTGATATCCATGTCCGTACCCATGATGATGTCTATGCTGGTGCAGGCTCTTTATAATATTGTAGACAGTATCTTTGTGGCGAGAGTCAGTGAAGATGCATTGACAGCGGTTTCTCTGGCATTTCCCATGCAGACTTTGATGGTGGCATTGGCAGGCGGTACCGGTGTGGGTGTCAATGCACTTTTGTCCAGATCTTTGGGAGAGAAAGATTATAAACGGGCCAATGAAACCGCCTGCAATGGTATCTTTCTGGCTGCCATAAGCTATTTCCTATTTTTGTTGTTGGGTATATTTGTGGCAAAACCATTTTATTTTGCTCAGACATCGGATCCGGAGATTTTAGATTATGGTATTCAGTATCTGACCATTGTGTGTTGTTTGTCCATGGGATTTTTTGCGCAGCTTATATTTGAACGTTTGCTGCAGTCTACCGGTAAAACATTTTATGCTATGATTACCCAGATGGTAGGGGCAGTGATCAACCTGATTCTTGATCCCATCATGATTTTTGGTTTGTTTGGCTTCCCGAGAATGGAAGCAGCAGGTGCAGCATTGGCCACGGTAATCGGTCAGATCGCAGCAGGTGTGCTGGGGTGTATCTTTAATATTAAGAAAAATGAAGAAGTGCATATTAATTTAAAAGGCTTCAGACCTTCCAGACAGATCATCGGCAGTATTTACAAGGTAGGTGTACCGTCGATCATTATGCAGTCCATCGGTTCAATTATGACCTTTAGCATGAATCAGATTTTGATTGCATTTTCTTCTACTGCAACAGCGGTATTTGGTGTATATTTCAAGCTTCAGAGTTTCATTTTCATGCCGGTATTCGGCTTGAATAATGGTATGGTTCCGATTATTGCATACAATTATGGTGCAAGAAAGAAGGAACGCATGATGAAGACTTATAAGTTGAGTCTTGTATTTGCTGTTTCCATTATGGCTTTGGGAACATTGATTTTCCTGTTGATTCCGGACAAGCTCTTTATGATGTTTGATGCATCAGAGCATATGTTGAGTATGGGTGTACCGGCACTGCGGATTATCTGTGTGCATTTTCCGGTTGCGGCATTTTGTATTGTGACAGGTTCATTGTTCCAGGCATTGGGCAATGCAGTATACAGTATGATCAATTCTATCTGTCGTCAGTTGGTAGTTTTGCTTCCTGCAGCATATCTGTTGGCGCAGTTGGGTAATGTAAATTTTGTGTGGATGGCGTTCCCCATTGCAGAAGTTGCTTCCGCAATATTGACGACATTGTTCCTCATTAAGATGAAGAGACAGGTTATTGACAAATTAGGTTCCGAAAGAGCATAAAATGAAATAGGTATTTGGAAGGTAAGAAAATGGGTAAAAAGTCGGGGAATCATTTTATTTTAATGACAGAGGCCGGGGAGAAGATAAAAGGTCTGGAGGATGTGTGGCAGGCATATCCCAGACCTCAAATGAAACGTGATAAATGGCTTAGTCTGAATGGGATGTGGGAGTTGGATGGACATTCTGTGCGGGTGCCCTTTGTGCCGGAATCCATTCTCGCTGACTATGCGGGAGTCGTAAAAGAGCATATGACATATGTAAAGCACTTTGGCTGGCCTGATGCAGAACCCGGTAAAAGGACACTGCTGCACTTTGGTGCAGTAGATCAGATTGCAGAAGTTTACCTGAACGGAAGATATCTGGGTAAACATGAGGGTGGATATTTCCCGTTTTTCTTTGATATTACGGAGATTTTTGCGCCGAAAGAGGACAATACACTCGAAGTCAAAGTTACAGATACCTTGGATAGAGACTTTCCTTATGGCAAACAGCGCAAGGACAGAGGCGGTATGTGGTATACGCCCACCAGCGGTATCTGGCAGAGTGTATGGTTGGAGCAGGTGCCGGAGACCTACGTGGAGAAGCTGAAGATTACACCGGACAGGAAAGGGTTTCGCATTGCTTTTGTGATAAATATAGCCCGGGCAAATGCTGAAAAACAGATAAAGGTTGTCTTGCATAATGGGGAGATTTACGAAGTATCAACTAAGGAAAATGATATTTATATAGATTTGACTAAGATCCGGACAAAAGACGGAGCAGCATATGAACCGAGACTCTGGTCTGTAGAGGAACCGTATTTGTATCGACTGCTGATTACAGCGGGACAGGATGAGCTGGAATCTTATACAGGGCTGCGTACCATTTCGATTGAAGAAATAAATGGAATCAACAGAGTGTGTCTCAATGGAAAACCTATTTTTATGCATGGTGTATTGGATCAGGGATATTATAGTGATGGTATCTTTACACCGGCGGAAGAAGCTGAGTACGAGCGGGATGTACTTCGCATGAAGGAAATCGGTATGAATATGATCCGCAAACACATTAAGATAGAGCCGGAATGTTTCTATTATTATTGTGATATACATGGTATGCTGGTGATGCAGGATATGGTCAGCAATGGATACTATGATTATTATAGGGATACGGTGATTCCGACCATTGGTCTGACCAGGAAAAATGACAGGGGCAGGAAGATAAGCGAGAGACAGAAGCGTCTTTTTGAGGCGCATATGTCTGAGACCATTGAGCATCTTTACAATCATCCCAGTATTGTGGCATATACCATCTTTAATGAAGGATGGGGACAGTTTGAGAGTGACAGACTGTACACAGAGGCAAAGGCCCAGGATCCGAGCAGACTATATGATTCCACTTCAGGGTGGTTCACCGGGAAGCTGAATGATTTTGACAGTGTGCATATTTATTTTGGGCCACGTAAGCCAAAGCCAAGGAAGCGGCCTATGTTTCTTTCTGAATTTGGCGGTTATTCCTACGCTGTGCAGGATCATGTTTTTGCGGAAAGAGCCTACGGATATGGTGCCTGCGAAAATGAAGAGGCTTTATTTAAACGTATTTATAATAGGTATTCAGAATTGGTTTTCCCATATATTAAGTATGGTTTATGTGGATCTATATACACACAGGTAAGTGATGTAGAAGATGAGATCAATGGTTTCTATACCTATGACCGCAAGGAGGCTAAAGTGAGTCCGGAGAATATGAAGAAGATAGCAGAGAAGATCAAAGAAGAATTGGAGAATGCATGAACAGAGTATATGAAGTAAGAAAGCAGACGAATAATAAATATTTAAATATTTATGAGTTTGATTCTGTATTCAGGGATGGAAGTACAGGCACTTATTTTGTGGCATCCAGAAACATGGAGGCGGAGAAGCTGAAGGCAGTCAGCCATAATACGCAAAGCGACGGTGTGATTATTTACAGCGTTTACGGGGAAAATAAGGATAAAATCGTATTGATCAGACAGTTCCGTTATCCCATTAATGATTATATCTATGAATTTCCCGCAGGGCTGGTGGAGCCGGGAGAGGATATATTTGAAGCGGCTGTTCGTGAGATATATGAAGAGACAGGTCTGCGTTTTGAACCGAAGAAGGCGCCGGAAGGATATTCCAGGCCCTTTTATACAACTGTTGGTATGACAGATGAATGCTGCGGTACAGTATATGGGTATTGTAGTGGGATTCCAAGCAATGCAGGGCAGGAAGGCTCGGAGGATATTGAGATCGTATTAGCTGATAGAGAAGAATGCAGGCGTATTTTGAAAGAAGAAAATGTAGCAATTATGTGTGCATATATGCTCATGCATTTCGTTCACAGTAAAGAAGGGGATCCATTGGGATTCTTAGAGGAGACTTCATGAAGGAACGTAAGGATTGGTATAAATTAGATTTGTCTGCAATTGTATATCCCACGCTGCAGAGAAGGGATTTTTCATCGGTATACCGAATATCCTGTCTGGTAAAAGAAGCAGTAAAGCCTGAAATACTGCAGCAGGCACTGGATATGACATTACCCAGATTTCCAACTTATAAAACAGCTATGCGAAAGGGTGTTTTCTGGAGATATTTAGAACCCAATAACAGACCGGGGCCATTTGTGCAGCAGGATGTGAGAAATCCCATGCAGCCTATGCATTATAAGACCAATAACAGATATATGATCCGGGTGTATTATTATCAGAATCGTATCTCTCTTGAGGCCCACCACAGTCTGGGGGATGGTAACGGCGGTATGTGTGTATTTCTGACTATGGTTGCAACTTATCTGAGGTTGTTAGGATATGAAATATCCAATGAGGGATTGGTATTTGATATCAATGAAAGTCCTGATCCGGGTGAATTGGAAGATGCTTATATGAAATATGCCAATGCCAAGGTATGTCCGCCCAGGCCGGGAGAAAAGACCTACCGTGTAAGAGGTACGAAAGAGCCCTTTTACACTTTAAATATTATTGATGGTATTATGCCTGTGGCAGAAGTCATGAAGGTGGCAAAGGGGTATGGTGCAACCTTGACGGAATATCTGAATGCAGTGTTAATATATGCTTTGTTGCAGAAGCAGTTGAGTGAGCACCACTTTGGATTGAAACCTGTGAGGATCGCCATGCCGGTTAATTTAAGGAGATTCTTTCCATCCATCACACTCCGTAATTTTATCACTATGATATACCCCGGGGTGGATCCGAGGCTGGGAGAGTATACATTTGAAGAAATTGTGCAGCATGTGCATAATTATATGCAGTATCATATCAATGAGAAGTTTCTGCGGGGAGATATCACTACCAATGCCATGACCCAGAAAAATCCGGTTATTCGTGTAGTACCACTGTTCATTAAGGATTTTGTGGTCAGACAGTTTTATACGAAGGTTCAGGACAGGAATTCTTCTGCAGGACTTACCAATATGGGCCTGTTGAAATTGCCGGAAAATATGGTGCCTCATGTGGAACGGATTGATATTTATATGGGGCAGCCTTTTTCTTCCAGAACCAACTGTGCGATCATCAGTTACAATGGTACACTGACCATAAATTTTGCCAGCAGTATTATTGAAACCGATGTGGAACGCTTTTTCTTCAGAAAATTGGTTCAGGACGGCATTCATGTTAAGATTGAAAGTAACAGATAGGAGAGATTTATGTCATATTGTGTGAATTGTGGTGTGGAATTGGAAAAAACTTTGCAGAAGTGCCCCTTATGCAATACCCCTGTCTTAAATCCAAATGAATTGAAGCAGCCTTTCGCCACAACACCATTTCCGAAGCATAAAGGGGACGTGGAGGAAGCTGACCGTAAGGATGCGGCGATCTTCATTACCATTGTTTTGATTGCAACAGCTATTGGTTGCGGTGTTTTGAATTGGCTGGTCTTTTCCAAGACGTTGTGGTCCATACCGGTCATCGGTGTGTGCTTTGTATTTTGGGTGATTATGATTCCATTTTGTATTTATCGCAAAGCATCTATATATCTGTCTATATTGTTGGATGGTGTGGCTGTGGTTCTGTATTTGTATATGATCACATGGCTGACGCAGGAGAATAACTGGTTTTATGGGCTGGGGATTCCTATTGTGGTCTTGTTGACGGTAATCAGTGAAATTGTTGCGTTGTTATTCCGGATGCTGCCAAAGTCTTTCCTTTGGAGAGGATTATGCGGCATTACAGCTTTGGGGGTGATCTGTACCGGGCTGGAGCTTTTGATCGACCATTATCTGCATGGAACCTGGCTGGCCACGTGGTCAGCTGTGGTTGCTACGGTATGTGTTATTGTGGATATTATGATCATTACATTGCTTTGCAGAAGAAGACTGCGCAATGAAATCAGGAGAAGACTTCATTTTTAATGAAAGAGAGGTAGCATTTGATGAGCAATAAGAATCAGAATCTCATGCAGCTTATAAAACTTGCCCATGGTCTGATAACAAGCTCTGATTTGGAAAAACAAAGGCAATCTCAAGAAAGCATAGGAGCAATTTTAGGAAATACAAAAGAGATTACTTATACAGAGTTTCAAATTGGTGATATGCGGGCTGAATGGATCAGTGTTAACCGGGCACACATGAAAAAATATATTATTCTCTATTGTCATGGCGGGGGCTATTCTGCCGGAAGCTGTGTGTATGCCAGGACGTTGACTTCAAAGCTGGCTATGTCCACGTCTATGGATGTGTTGTGTTTTGATTATCGGTTGGCTCCGGAAAATCCCTATCCGGCAGCTTTGGAGGATGCAGTAAAAGTCTGGGATTATTTGATGCTTTTAGGATATGGTGCAAGAGACGTGATCATAGCAGGGGATTCTGCAGGAGGGAATCTGGCACTGGCATTGGTGCACACCTTGAAGGAGGAAAGACGACTGATGCCCAGAGGCCTGGTACTTATGTCCCCATGGACAGATTTGACCTGTTCCGGTAAATCTCATGTGACAAAAGCGGATATTGATCCGGTTTTAAATGAGGAATATCTGGATAAGGCTCGTTTTGCTTATGCAGGGGAATGTGATATGATGGATCCGAAGATTTCACCGTTATTTGGTGATTTTCAGGGATTTCCTTCCACATATATTCAGGTGGGAGATAATGAAGTCTTATACAGCGATGCTGCCAGACTTCACAGGAAGATGACGGCGGCTAAGGTTTCTGTGAGAATGGATCATTATGAAGGCATGTGGCATGTTTTCCAGATGTCGCCTTTAAAGAAGGCCTATGCGGCAATGGATAGAATTGCAGAATTTATTTTTGACATTTGTCGATGAACTTTTTTTAAAATAAAAAAGGAATTCGGACAAAATTTGCGAATATTAAGTTATAAATAGTAGTTACGGTGAGTTTGTACTTTGAGGAAAGGTGGATACGATGACGATACGTGAACATCTTGAACAGTTGGAAAGAGAAAATTTAAGTCCTTATGCGTCACACAGTGTAGATTCTAAAGGGAGACTTAAGCCGGAAGAACAGTGTGATATCAGACCTGTCTTTCAGCGGGACAGAGATCGGATTATTCACTGTAAGGCGTTCAGAAGATTGAAGGATAAGACACAGGTGTTTTTGACTCCCGAAGGAGATCATTACAGGACACGCCTGACTCATACACTGGAAGTTTCTCAGACAGCAAGAACCATTGCAAAAGCACTTCGTATGAATGAAGAACTGGCAGAGGCGATTGCTTTGGGACACGATCTGGGCCATACACCCTTTGGTCACGCAGGAGAAAGGGCATTGAACAGGGTCTGTCCTTTGGGATTTGCACATGATGAGCAGAGTGTGAGAACAGTGGATTATCTGGAGAAAAAGGGAAAAGGCCTGAATTTGACCATGGAGGTCAGAGATGGTATACTAAATCATCAGACAAAAGGTAATCCTCATACATTGGAAGGAAAAATTGTCAGGCTGTCAGATAAGATTGCATATATTCATCACGATATGGATGATGCTGTTCGTGGTGGTATTCTGAAGGAAAGTGATGTTCCCAAGGATATTGTGGATGTGATTGGTTCCAACACCGGTGAACGGCTGAGTCATTTTATTCATGATATTGTGACCACCAGTATGGGGAAGAATGATATCATGATGTCAGATTCCGTGGCAGAGGCTATGGCGAAAATACGAGCTTTCATGTTTGAGCGCGTTTATGAGAATCCGGAGGCAAAAAGCGAGGAAGGTAAAGCGGAGATGTTGATGGAGACTCTTTATACATATTATATGAAGAACGTGGATGATCTTCCTGCTGAATTTTTGAATTTTATTTCAGAAGGTCATCCGAAAGAGAGAGTGGTCTGTGACTATGTGGGAGCGATGAGTGATCGTTTTGCAATTGCAAAATATGAAGAGATCTACATACCAAAAACATGGCATATATAAGCTTGCAGAGGAGGAGTAATGAAGATGTATTATCCGGAAGAACTGGTAGAAGAAGTCAGAGCAAAAAATGATATAGTGGATGTGATTTCCGGATATGTGCGCATGCAGAAAAAGGGAGCAAATCACTGGGGGTGCTGTCCATTTCATAATGAAAAGACACCTTCTTTTGCGGTGAATGGTGCAAAACAGATGTACCATTGTTTCGGATGCGGAGTGGGCGGCAATGTGTTTACTTTTGTCATGAATTATGAAAATTATTCATTTCCGGAAGCGATCAAGATGTTGGCAGATAGGGCCGGCGTAAATCTTCCGGAATTGGAATATACGGAAGAAATGAAGGAAAAAGAGAATAAAAGAGCCAGACTTATGGAAATTAATAAAGAGGCAGCAAAATTCTTTTATTATCAGCTTCGTACACCGAATGGGGAAATCGGCAGCAGTTATTTTAAGAAAAGGGAACTTTCCGAGGAAACGATGAAGAAGTTTGGACTTGGGTATTCCGGTAAAAGTGGTAAATATCTGGTGCAGTATTTAAAACAAAAAGGTTTTGAGGACAAGCTGATCATTGAGGCCGGTCTGGCAACTTTTTCTGAGAGGAATGGTTTGAGCAGTCAGTTCTGGAACCGAGTTATGTTTCCGATTTCAGATATTCACGGCAGAGTCATAGGATTTGGCGGCAGAGTCATGGGGGATGGGGAACCTAAATATTTAAATTCTCCGGAAACGCCAGTGTTTGATAAAAGGCGCAATTTGTATGGATTAAATTTTGCAAGGACAGCCCGAACCAATAATATGATTATCTGTGAAGGATATATGGATGTAATCGCCATGCATCAGGCAGGTTTTACACAGGCAGTAGCATCACTGGGAACTGCATTTACAGCAGAGCAGGCAAATCTACTGAAGCGATATACCGAAAATGTGCTGATTGCTTATGACAGTGACGGCGCAGGAACGAAGGCAGCACTGAGAGCCATCGGGTTATTGAAGGATGCAGGATTGACCCCAAAAGTCATCAATATGCAGCCGTTCAAAGATCCGGATGAATTTATAAAAAGCAAAGGAAGAGATGCCTTTCAAAAAAGAATTGATGATGCAGAGAATAGTTTTTATTTTGAGGTAAGGATTCTGGAGAGGGATTTTGATTTGAAAGATCCGGAATCAAAGACTAAATTTTATCGTGAAATTGCAAAAAAACTCTGTAATTTTGCAGATGATGTGGAAAGAGAGAATTATTTGGAGGCAATTGCAGATAAATATCATATAGGTTTTGAGAATCTGCGAAAACTGGTAAATACTTATGCAGCAAAGACCGGGTTGGCCAAGCCGGTGGAGAGGCCTAAGTCAGGGAGTGTGCAGAAATCGAAGCCGGAAGATAATCATAAAAAGTCTCAGAGAGTTCTGATCACATGGATTACGGATGAACCGGCTTTATATCAGAAGATTGCCAGATATATTTCAGTAGAAGATTTTACAGATGAACTATATCGAAAAGTTGCAGAAAGGCTGTTCAGTGATTTGGCAAGGGGGAATTATAACCCGGCAGCAATCATCAGTATGTTCTCTGATGAGGAAGAACAGCGATTGGCAGCAGAGCTGTTTAATACCAATTTGCCGGAAATAAATACAAAACAAGAACGTGAAAAAGCATTTCGTGATATTTTATATGCGGTAAAAAAGAACAGTTATGAATATTATACGTCCAGACTGGGTACAGATGTGAGTGCACTCAATAAAGTAATTGAAGGAAAAAAAGCATTGGAAGAGTTGGCGAAGATTCATATTTCCCTAGATTAATTAGGGAAAGCAGGAAGGATGGAACTGTAAGTGATGGATGAAAAGACACAGATGCAGTATGAAGAGAAGATCAAGGAACTTCTGAATATGGCGAAGAAGAAAAATGTTTTAGAGTATAAAGAAATCGTGGATTTCTTTAAAGGAATGCCATTGGAGGACGAACAGTTTGATAAGATTGTGGATACTTTGGAGCAGAGTAATGTCATCGTTATGCGTGCTTTGGAAGAGATAGACATTGATGACTGTGATATTGTGCTGACCCAGGAAGATGAAGTGGATCTTGAAAGCATCGATTTGTCTGTTCCCGAGGGAGTCAATCTGGAAGATCCTGTCAGAATGTATTTGAAAGAAATTGGTAAGGTTCCACTATTAAGTGCAGATGAAGAGATAGAACTGGCCAGACGACGGGAAGAGGGGGATGAAAATGCCCAAAAGTGTTTGGTGGAGGCAAATTTACGTCTTGTAGTCAGCATTGCCAAGAAATATATGGGCAGAGGAATGTCATTTCTGGATTTGATTCAGGAAGGGAATCTTGGTTTGATTAAAGCAGTAGAGAAATTTGATTATCGGAAAGGGTATAAGTTCTCAACGTACGCAACGTGGTGGATCAGGCAGGCAATTACCAGAGCGATTGCAGATCAGGCAAGAACGATTCGGATTCCGGTGCATATGACAGAAACCATTAATAAATTGATCAGAGTCAGCAGACAGCTTTTGCAAGAGTTGGGTACAGAACCGACCCCTGAAGAAATCGCAAGGGAGATGGACATGCCTGTAGATAAAGTAAGGGATATCATGAAACTCAGTCAGGAACCGGTGTCTCTGGAAACACCGGTTGGCGAAGAGGATGATTCCCATCTGGGAGATTTTCTGCAGGATGAAAATGCACCGATTCCGGCAGATGCTGCAGCATTCACGTTGCTACGGGAGCAATTGCTGGAGGTTTTAGAGACTTTGACTGAAAGAGAACAAAAAGTAATTCGTCTGCGTTTTGGACTGGATGATGGACGGGCTCGTACTTTGGAAGAGGTAGGCAGGGAGTTTAATGTTACCCGTGAGAGAATCCGTCAGATTGAAGCGAAGGCTTTAAGAAAGCTTCGTCATCCCAGCCGCAGTCGAAAGTTAAAGGATTATTTGGACTAATGAAAAGGAATGTTGTTGAAATTTCGGATAGAATGAAGGCTTTGACCAAACTGGTCACGCCAGGACTGGTGGTTTGTGATATAGGTTGTGATCATGGATTTGTATCCATATATCTGGTACAGAGCGGGATTGCATCTAGAGTATTTGCCATGGATGTAAGGAGCGGTCCTCTTTCGGGGGCACAGGAGCATATTCAGCAATATGGATTGGAAAAACAGATTGAAACCAGACTTTCTGATGGACTTACAAAGCTGACTGCCGGTGAAGCAGAAGCGATGGTCTGTGCCGGTATGGGCGGTCCGTTGATGATAAAGATACTGGAAGAAGGAAGTGTGCAGGCTAGGGCAATGAAGGAACTGATTTTGCAGCCCCAGTCGGAGATTGCCCAATTCCGGAAGTATTTGAGGACACATGGTTATCATATAATAAAAGAAGATATGGTATTGGAGGATGGTAAGTATTATCCCATGATGAAGGTGATACCGGGAGCAGTGGATGCTGTGTCGGAATCAAATCCTAAGCAGCAGATTTTTGATCGATTTGGTCAATATCTGCTGGAACATAAACATCCTGTATTAAAGCAATATCTGGAACATTCCAGAGATGCAACAGAGACACTTATGGTAAAATTAAAGGAACAACAAGGCGAACGTGCTTTGGCTAGATTACCGGAATTGGAAACAATGCTTGAGCAGATCTGTACGGCCTTACGTTATTTTGAAGACTGATGAAAGAGAAAGGAGAAGGTGTATGCTGATTACTGTGGAAATTGCCGGAAAGATGAAACAATATGAACAGGGAATTACTTTTGAGCAGATTACTGATGAATATCAGGATGAGCATGATGGTTTAATCGGACTTGTTGCGGTGAATGGAAAAATCAAAGAATTATTTAAGCGTTTGAAAAAGGATTGTACGATTCGTTTTTTTACAATGAAAGATGATATTGGTAACAAGACTTATGTAAGAACAGCTACCATGCTCTTTTTGAAAGCAGTGAATGATATTTTCGGAGAAGAGGTGGCGCGAAGCTGCAGTGTGGAATTTGCGGTAGGAAACGGTTACTATATCAATCCACGTCATATGATTGATATAACAGAAGAAAATGCTTCAAAAATCATGATGCGTATGGGTGAGCTCTGTGAACAAAAGCTTCCTTTCATGAAAAAGTCTTACAAAATGGATGATGCGATGGAACTCTTCAAAGAAAGAGGAATGACTGATAAGGTTAAGTTGTTTAAATACAGAAGAGGATCATTTGTAAATATCTATGAGATTGACGGTTATCTGGATTATTATTATGGTTATATGCTGCCCAATGCAGGGTATGTAAAATGGTATGATGTGATTCCTTATGAAGAAGGATTTATGCTGCTTTTGCCGGGGAAGAAGAATCCTACCACAATAGAACCCTTCAGGGAGCGAAAGAAGCTGTTTAAAACATTACAGACATCTGAAAGATGGGGAAGCGAAGTAGGGTTGGAGACAGTAGGAGATTTGAATGATCGAATATGCAATGCATCTTTCAGTGAACTGATCCTTGTACAGGAAGCTGAACAGGAACGCAAAATAGGAGAAATTGCAAAGGACATTGTTGCAAGAGGGAATGTGAAATTCATTATGATTGCGGGACCATCCAGTTCCGGAAAAACCAGTTTTTCCCACAGGTTGTCAATTCAATTGCGTACACTTGGAAAAAATCCGCACCCCATTGCGCTGGATAATTATTTTGTGAACCGTGACCAGACTCCCAAGGATGAGAACGGGGATTTGAATTTTGAATGTCTGGAGGCCATCGATGTAAAGCAGTTCAATATTGATATGTGCAGATTGCTCGCAGGGGAACGTGTGGAACTGCCGATTTATAATTTTATCACAGGAAAGAGAGAATATAACGGCAATTTTAAACAACTACAGGAGGATGATCTGCTGGTGATTGAGGGCATTCATGGGTTAAATCCAAAGATGTCTTACTCGCTGCCGGATGAAAGTAAATATAAAGTTTATATCAGTGCACTTACAAGTGTAAATATTGACAGACATAACAGGGTACCCACCACTGACGGCAGACTGCTTCGCAGGATGGTGCGGGATGCCAGAACAAGAGGAACTAATGCCAGACGTACAATTGAAATGTGGCCTTCAGTGAGAAGAGGCGAAGAAGAGAACATCTTCCCTTATCAGGAGGAGGCGGATGCAATGTTCAATTCTGCTTTAATTTATGAACTGGCAGTTTTGAAACAATTTGCAGAACCGTTGCTCTTTGGAATCACAAAAGATATGCCAGAATATTATGAAGCAAAACGATTACTTAAGTTTTTAGAATATTTTCTGGGTGTCAGCAGTGAGGAACTGCCCAGAAATTCTATTTGTAGGGAATTTGTAGGCGGAAGTTGTTTTAAAGTTTAGGAGAACTATAGTTCTTTGTCATCCTCAATTAAAACATCTATGCGAACATTGAGTACTTTGGAAAGCGCCGTCAACTCTATATCTGTCACATAGCGTTGTCCGGTTTCGATTCTTGTTATGACATTTTTGTCCATGTCATAACCGGCAAGCTGAAGCTCGCGGGCGAGACCACGTTGTGAAAGACCTTTATTTAATCTAGCCTTAATTAAATTTTTGCTGATCAGATTTTTTTTACCGGATAAAGAGGTTGGTTTAGGCATAGCGAAGCTCCATGATTATTTGTAGATGTCCCATAAAGTGAGACTTTTGATGATTCTATAATAAAAAACATAAACAATCGGATGTGAAAGTGAGACAACACTGTGTAAAAAAATTGACATACTTGTAAGAGCATGGTAAAATACAAAATTGTGTAAGGAGAACAGGCGATCGCGGCTGCATAAGTGCAGGTGAGGAAAGTCCGGGCTTCACAGGGCAGGATGCCGGATAACGTCCGGTGGAGGTGACTCCAAGGCCAGTGCAACAGAAATATACCGCCAAGGTGGTTTTCCATTTTGGTAAGGGTGGAAAGGCAGCTTAAGAGACTACCGTCCGACTGGTAACAGTCGGAGCCATGTAAACCCCATCCGAAGCAAGACCAAGCAGAAAGCAATAGGTTTGCCCGACCTGCTTTCAGGTAGGTCGCTTGAAACGTCTGGCGACAGGCGTTCTAGATAGATGATCGCTCAACGACAGAACCCGGCTTATCGTTCTGCTTACATTCATAAAAACCCGGAAAACAGTAGAAAAGTGTTTCCGGGTTTTTATGTATCAGAGAGCTTTCATGGAGGTGTAGAAAAGTGATTATTCTTGCTGTGATATTGTGTATGCTGTTGTTGACCGGCTGTGGAATGGAAGAGATGGATCTTGAAAGTGCGCAGGTAGTCCGTATCGTGTGTGAAGGGCAAAGCGGAAGTGGTGTAATCTATGAAGCTGTGGAGGATCAAGTGATTGTTGTTACAGCGGCACATGTTGTGAGGGATGCCGAGAAAGCAAAAGTGGTTTGGGGAAAAGAGAGTGTAAATAACATAGAAATAGCAGATATAGTGATAGTACCCGATCTGGATCTGGCGTTCCTAAGAATAGGAAATGCAGATGCAAAATGGTCTGCCAGACAGAATATGCCGGGTAGTGAAAAGGATGATTTGGATGAGATATTCTTGCGTGGATGTAATGCAGCCGGTGAATTGATAGAAATATCCGGCAATGTATTGGAAGAATGGATCTATGTGGAAGATTTTGGGTGTCATATGATGGTTGGAAATGCAGGAGCAGCACCGGGCATGTCCGGGGGTGGTGTTTTCGATGAAGCAGGGATATTTTATGGTATTGTGTGCGGAATGGACGAAGACAACAATGTGGCGATTCTGCCGGCATCAGTAATCTCATCGGAATATGATGTGATTGTCTGGGAATAATCAAAATATCTGAAACATTTCGTTTTTCCATGTATTGACAAGATGCCAAATTTGGTAGAAAATAAGAAACAGTGAGTAATAATAAATTGTGCTTGTAAAAAAAGAAAGAAGGTTTTTAAATGACTAAGATTGATGTATTTTCAGGCTTTTTAGGAGCAGGAAAGACAACTTTAATTAAAAAATTATTGAAGGAAGCTTTACAGGATACCAAGGTTGTTCTGATTGAAAATGAATTCGGTGAGATTGGTATCGATGGTGGATTTTTAAAGGAAGCCGGCATTGAAATCAAAGAAATGAATTCCGGATGTATCTGCTGTTCATTGGTAGGTGATTTCGGTGAGTCTTTAAAGGAAGTATTGTCTACTTACACGCCGGAGAGAGTTTTGATCGAACCATCAGGGGTAGGCAAGCTTTCTGATGTTGTGAAGGCAGTGGAAGATGTGGCTGCAGATTTGGATGTGCAGATCAATAGTGCTGTTGTTGTAGTTGATGCTACTAAATGTAAGATGTATATCAAAAACTTTGGTGAGTTCTTCATCAATCAGATCGAACATGCCGGTACCATCATCCTGAGCAGAACAGGAAAGATTTCTCAGGAAAAGCTGGACAAAGCAATTGAATTGATTCGTGAGCACAATGCAGAAGCCACCATCATCACAACTCCATGGGAGCAGCTAAATGGCAAGGATATTCTGGAGACTATCGAGGGCCAGGACAAGCTGGCAGATATGATGAAGGAGTTGCTGGAACATACACAGCATGAACATGATGAACATTGTACCTGTGGCTGCCATGAACATCATCATGAGCATCACGACCATGAGCATTGTCATGAGCAAGATCATCATGACCATCACCATGAGCATGACGAACATTGTACCTGTGGCTGCCATGAACATCATCATGAGCATTACGATCACGAACACTGCCATGAACATCATGACCACGAACACAGCCATGATCATCACCACCACCATGGTCAACATCACGCAGATGAAATCTTCTCAAGCTGGGGTGTGGAAACTGCAAAGACTTTTACCAAAGAAGCTATCGAGAATATACTTACAGCACTTGACTGCGGCGAATATGGTATGATTCTTCGTTCCAAAGGTATGGTTCCGGCAGAAGATGGTACATGGATTTACTTTGACTATGTTCCGGAAGAACATGATATCAGAACCGGTAAAGCAGAAGTGACCGGTAAACTGTGTGTGATCGGTGCGCAGATGAAGGAAGAAAAGTTGGCGGGACTTTTCGGCGTTTAATATATATCTTAAACTGAAAATCAGGAGGATGTTTATGAAACCTGTTTATATGATAAATGGTTTTTTGGAAAGTGGTAAGACCGAATTTATCACTTATACGATTGCGCAGCCATATTTTCGTACGAAGGGCAAGACATTGATTATTGCCTGCGAGGAAGGCGAGATTGAATATGATCCGGTACTTTTGAAAAAAACCAATTCTGTAGTAGAATGGATTGAGGACGAGGAAGACTTCAATACAACGAATCTTTTGGAACTGGAAAAGAAGTACAATCCGGAACGTATTATTATAGAGTACAATGGTATGTGGAATTTCAAAAATATGAAGCTGCCATGGCATTGGAAGATTGAGCAGCAGATTACCTGCATTGATGGCTCCACATTTCCGATGTATTATACAAATATGCGTTCTCTGTTGGCTGAGATGGTTAGAAAAAGTGAGATGATCATCTTTAATCGTTGTGACGGAATTGAGGATCTGGCATCTTATCGCAGAAATATCAAGGCTGTAAACCAGAGTGCAGATGTGATTTTTGAGGATTCCGAGGGGGAAATCGATGAGATTTTTGAAGAGGACCTGCCTTATGATTTAAATCAACCGATCATTGAGCTGGACAATCAGGGTTATGGTATCTGGTATTTAGATTCACTGGATCATTTGGACAGATACATTGGCAAAACCATTCGCTTCAAAGGCATGGTATTGAGACCGGAAGGATTTGCAAAAAATTATTTTGTACCCGGCCGTATGGCTATGACCTGTTGTGCGGACGATATGGCGTTTCTGGGTTTTGCCTGTGAGTATGCCGGTGCAGACAGTTTGAAGGATAAAGAATGGGTAGAAGTCACGGCTGCCATCAGCAAGGAATATTGGGCAGATTATAAAGGGGAAGGTCCCATTCTGCATGCAAGCAGTGTAGTGAAAACCAAGGCACCTAAAGAAGAAATCATCAGTTTTGTATAGTGGGATAGAAATGTTCTGCAAGTGGAAGGGAATCAGATATGGCTCTGGAATCACAAAAGGAAGAACAACAGCTGAAAAACAGAATAAAAGACCTGGCTGATAAGTCTTTTCAGCAGAATATCTATACATTTTCAGGCTTTTTAGGTTTAAGTGAGCAGGATGTTTTCTGGAAATCGGAGAGTGAACTTCGATATGTTTCCTACGCTCTGTGGGGCGGTACGGATACTGCGGAGAGAAAGGTACTGCGTTTCGGCTCCCCGGAGGATTTAGGTTACGAGGAAGATTATCCGATTGTCTGTGTCCATATCCAGCCTACAGCACCTAAGTTTGCAGAAAAGTTATCTCACAGGGATTATTTAGGGACTTTGATGAACTTAGGGATTGAAAGAAGTACGTTGGGAGATATCAAAACTGCAGACAAGGATGCCTATCTGTTTTGTTTAGACAGTATTGCGGAATATATCTGTACCAATTTGGATAAAGTACGACATACGCCTGTAAAATGCAGTGTGGTTGCTAAGATCGCAGATCTGCCGGAAGATGTACCGGAGGCCAAAGAGCTGTTGCTTCCATCCCTGCGGCTGGATGTGTGTCTTGCCAAGGTATACAATCAGTCCCGAAACGATATCCTGGAACATTTCAGGGCAGGGAAGGTATATGTAAACGGCAGGCTTTGTGAGAATAATTCTAGGATTCTGAAAGAGGGAGAAGTGGTAAATTTACGAGGCTGCGGTAAGTTTATTTATACAGGTATAAAATACGAGACAAAAAAAGGGAAAATTTGTGCAGAGGTGCAAGTATATGGATAAGAAGAAATTTTTGACATTCAGTTATGATGATGGTGTGACACAGGATATTCGTCTCATTGAATTGTTCAATAAGTATGGCATGAAGGCTACCTTCAATCTGAACAGCGAGTTATTGGGAAAGGATGGAGCTTTGGTCAGAGAGGGCGTCAGAATTACCCACATTAAGAACAAAAAGGAAGATATTAAGTACATATATGCCGGTCATGAGGTGGCAGCACATACCTTGACACATCCGACTTTGTCACAGGTAGACGATGCGGCAGAAATTATCCGCCAGGTAGAGCAGGACAGACTGAACTTAAGTGATCTTTGCGGTTATGAAGTATTAGGCATGGCCTATCCCGGCGGCGGTATTAATTATAACGACTTTGCAGCAGAGACTATAAAGAATCATACCGGTATCAAGTACGCTAGAACTACAGTGTCTTCTCATAATTTTGAACCACAGGACAATCTTTATCAGTTTAAGCCCAGTGTATATCATCATGGGGAGATGGATAAAATGTTTGAAATGGGTGAACAGTTTTTAAATCTGCAAACAGATGTGCCTCAGATTTTCTATGTGTGGGGACATGCCTATGAATTTGATATTCACAATGAATGGGGCAGATTTGAAGAATTCCTGCAGATGATGAGCGGCAGGGAAGATATATGCTATTGCACCAACTTAGAGGCGTTGATGCGTGAAAAATAATATTACTTTTCTCTTCCATGCCAATTTGGGATTTAATTCACATTTTCCATAGAAACATAAAAAAACTGCCTGATGCCTAAAAATCTTTTGATTTTAGGCATCAGGCGAATATTTTTCCGCTGATGGAAAATAACCACATTATGTCAACCAATTTTGTGTTATTTTTCTATTTCTTTCATTGCAATTAGGCATCAGCGTGTATTTAATTATCCCTATGCCTAACTGCTAAGATTATGGAACCAATAATGAAACTATGTACATGAAGTGTATTTTGATAATACGATAAATATATTCATTGGAGGATATAATGGTAAAAGAAATTCAACCCAAAGATACAACAAGGGCCATGGCATATGAATTTTGGATGAAAGCTCCAAATCCAATGGTAACTTTTTTTAAAACTTTGGATGTAACAAATTTGATTAAAGTTAGTAAAAGAAAACATATGAAATTTAACATGCTTCTGGATTATTGCATTGGGAAAGCTGCTGTGAGTATAAAAGAGTTTTACATACTTCCTGTTGGTGATAAACTTATGCAATATGACAGAATTGCGGTTAATACTATTGTAAAGAACAAAGATGGGGAGGTCAGTTCTTGTGACATTTTATATGTGGAAGATTTAGATGTATACAATAAGCAATATTTAAAATATACTTCTCAAGTTACAGAAAGTTGTCAGGATAGATACCTACAACCATGGGGGAATCATAGCCGTGTGGCCGCCCATTGTGCAGAAAAAAATTGCAGCGGAATGTAGCGATTTGGATTCAGATAAAGCATACATAGATTCAAGATGCATTGGCAGCAACGAATATGGACGATTACGACAAGCTCATTCAATTGTGCGATCTTTAGCCGGAGCAGAAGGTGTATTGGATATTGAAGAACGTATGGGGGATGTAAAACGCAGATATGGGGCATATCCCCAAGAAAAATGGAATAGCAATCTGGCTATAAATAAATATTTTTTCTGTTTGTAACAGATCTGAAGCTGGGGATGTATATGCTATAGGCAAATTTAGAATTTTTGTAAGGATGATAATAATGATTATTTTGATAACAGGTGCATCGCACACAGGCAAAACTGCTCTTGCTCAACAAATGCTTGAAAAATATAAATATCCGTATTTGTCCATAGACCATTTGAAAATGGGGTTAATCCGAAGTAGAAACACAGAATTTACTCCAATAAGTGATGAAGCTGAACTGACAGAATATTTATGGCCGATTGTCCGTGAAATGATTAAAACTGCCATAGAAAACAAGCAAAATCTAATTGTTGAAGGCTGTTATATTCCTTTTGAGTGGAAAAACGATTTTGAAGAGGAATATCTTGATAATATCAGATATTACTGTCTTGTTATGAGTAAGAACTATATAGAAAAGCATTTTGACGACATAAAGGCATATGCAAGTGTCATTGAAAATCGTATCGATGACGAATGGTGTACTTTGGAAAGTGTGTTAGAGGATAATATACAGATTTTAGAACTTGCGCAAAGATACAAAGTAAACTATATACTTATTGATGATAAGTACGAAATTGATATTGAATCATAGTGATAAATTCAAGTAGGCCAATATTGAAGAACTTGCAACTGTAGGTTGACAATATTCAAAGCTGTAATGGTGGTAAGGCAACCGCTGTTTTAGGTATAATATATCTATCAATAAAGAAAGGCGGTATATGTTATGAATATAGCGGATAGGATACAATGCAAAACAATAAATAATATACCGCCTATAGGTAACTTTGGAAGTTCCGTATAAGCGGTATTTTTTGATGGAAAATCAGACCATTACTTTCTGTTGTCCCAGTACTCACATTCAGTGCCAATCACAGAAGAATCAAATTTGCCGGCATCTTTTGTCTTATAATGCCTGGTAGCCTTGAATACATAATTTGCACCTAGGTAAAGTAAGGGAACGTTGGCAAATACAATCAAGATATTTCCTAAGTCTGAGATTGCCCAAAGGTTTCCTAAATCCAACCCTGCGATGGAGCAGAGGATACCGAAGGAAGTAATGAACAGTCCCAGAATGCGGATGCCGTTTAAAAAAGATTTTTTCCGGCTGATGCGGTTGGCAGCGATTTCGGAAAAGCTGATCATACCAATCAGGCAGGTGTATGCGAACAGGCAGAAGCAGAAAGTGATCAGGAAAGTCACGGCTGCATTCATTGCTGTGCCGGGTGTGAGTTCTGCAGCAGATGCAAGGAATTTCGGTAAGCGATCCATTGCAAACCAACTTGAGGATTCAGAGCCGCTCCAGACATGTGCCATAACAACTACGAAACCGGTTAATGTACAGATAACGATGGTATCCAGGAAAACACCGATGGACTGAACAATACCCTGGTCACAAGGATGGTCACAGCTTGCAGCACCCGCGGCCATGGTGATGGTACCCTGACCGGCTTCGTTACTCATAAGGCCGCGCTTGATGCCCTGAGCAAGGATAGTGCCGAACACACCGCCGAATACTGCTTCAGAAGTAAAGGCACCGCCGAATACTGCTCCGAAGAAGTAAGGGATACGGTTGATATTTAATACAATCAAAAGTAATACGGTAACAACGTAAAGAATTGCCATGACAGGAACCATTTTGTCAGTTACTTTCGTAACCTGCCGGATGCCTTTAAATACCATGACGCCGGTAAATACAACTACCAGGACTGCAACTATGTAATAGAAGACAGAGGTGGTAGAAAGGGTAGTGCCGGTAACGATTTCAGCCATGGTGCCGATGGAGCTTACTACATTAAAGCCCTGTGCCGGTAAACAGCACATCGCATAGATGATGTACATTAAAGAAAGAGCAATGCCTGCCCAGGCTTTGTTGCCCAGCAGTTTCTTGCCATAAAATGGTAGTCCACCAATAAATTCATCATCTTTCTTTTCCTTAAAAATCTGAGCAAGTACAGCTTCTACGTAAGCGGTAGCCATGCCGAAGAATGCAGATACCCACATCCAGAACAGTGCACCGGGACCGCCTACAGCGATAGCACCGGTTACTCCCAGGATATTGCCGGGACCAACTCTCATGGCGGAGCTTAGGAAAAATGCAGCAAGAGAGGAGATACCGGTTTCTTCTGTTTTCTTCTGGGTCAGAAGCTTAATTCCTTTCTTAAAATGTGTTACCTGAATAAATCCGGTGCGGAAACTGAAGAAGATTCCCGAACCTACTAAAAGGATGATCGCCAGTGAGAAGTTACCGATAATCGGTATGTTGCTGTACCAGCCGAAATTTGTAGGGAAATCCCAGAAAAAATCTGATACAGGAGTGACAAAACGAAACACATTGTTAATAGCTTCAAAAATCTGTTCCATAATTAGACTCCTTTCGTAAATGAAATCATTCTTTAAAGTATATGCATTATTTCCTGTTCTTCAGCTTATTTTTGTCAGAATATTTTTCTTCACAATATTTGCAGCGGTATACTTCTTTTACCTCGTCAGCTAACAGGAATACATGAGGAAGCTCCTGCTCGATAGAAGTGATACAGCGGGGATTGCGGCATTTGATGACATTTCTGATCATCTTAGGAAGTACTAATTCTTTTTTTTCTACGATTTCACCTGCTTTGATGACATTTACGGTAATGTTGTGGTCGATGAACGCAAGTACATCAAGGTCCAGATTGTGAATATCACACTCTACCTTTAAGATGTCTTTCTTGCCCATCTTTTCACTGCGGGCGTTTTTGATGATTGCTACAGTACAGTCCAACTTGTCCAACCCTAAATGTTCGTAGATGGAAAGGCTTTTGCCGGCTTTGATATGGTCTAATACAAATCCTTCTTCAATTTTTCCTACATTCAACATAATCGTCCCTCCTTATGCCAATTCCAAAAGTGTGAGAATCAGTGCCATACGCACATATACACCATATTGTGCCTGCTTGAAGTAAGCGGCCCTTGGGTCAGCGTCTACTTCTACAGAAATTTCATTTACTCGAGGCAGGGGATGGAGTACCAACATGTCAGGCTTTGCTAATTCCATTTTTGTTTTGTCTAAAATGTAGAAGTCTTTTAAGCGGATATAATCTTCTTCATTGAAGAAACGTTCCTTTTGTACACGGGTCATGTACAGAAAGTCAAGTTGAGGCATAACAGCTTCCAGGCTGCTTACTTCTTCATATGGAATGCCATGTGACTCAAGCTCCTCAATAATATAATCAGGTACTTTCAACTCTTCAGGAGAGATGAAGATAAAGCGAATGCCCGTATATCTTACTAATGCATGGATCAGGGAGTGTACGGTACGTCCGAATTTTAAGTCGCCACATAGACCGATGGTAAAGTTTGATAGGGTGTTCTTGAGAGAACGGATGGTGAGCAGGTCGGTCAGTGTCTGTGTAGGATGCTGATGACCACCATCGCCAGCATTGATCACCGGGATCAGGGATTTTTCTGCAGCGACCATAGGTGCACCTTCTTTTGGATGGCGCATGGCGCAGATGTCAGCATAGCTGGAAATGACGCGAATGGTATCGGAAACGCTTTCTCCCTTTGCGGCAGAAGAGGAGCTTGCTTCAGAGAAGCCCAATACCTGACCGCCCAGACGCAGCATTGCAGATTCAAAGCTTAAACGCGTTCTGGTACTTGGTTCATAAAAGCATGTTGCTAAAATTTTTCCTTCGCAGATGTGCGCATATTTCTCCTTATTTTTTTCAATGTCATTTGCCAGATCGAAGAGCTTGTCCAGTTCTTCTGTTGTAAAATCCAGCGGACTCATTAAATGTCTCATACTTTTCCTCCTGAAATAATTATTTGGGTAAGTTGGCTAAAGAAAAGTCGAAGAGAGGTCCCTTCGACTTATGTATCTTATTTGAAGGTCACCATCTCTTCAACCGGTTTTCTTCTTGGAGCGGTTGGAGTTTCAGCTGGATAACCTACAGGAATCAAAGCAATTACATCTCTTCCTTCCGGGAGTTCTAACAATTCAGCTACCTTATCATCATCAAAAATACCCATGATAACGGTACCTAAACCTTTTTCATGTGCAGCAAGACAAAATGCTTCACTTGCGACACCGGCATCGAACATCTGCCAGCCTTCTCCACGATGGGTAGAGAAAGAACCATCTCTTTCAAAACCACTGCGGCCCTTGATTATAGTCACTACCATGACCATAGGAGCAGCAGCAATGATCTCACCATTGCGGGCGTAAGCGGAAGTACATGCGGCAATCTTGTCCTTTAACTCACCTTCTACAGCAATATAACGAACGATCTGTGTATGTTTCCAGCTGGGTGCATAGGATGCGGTCTCCACAACTTCAGCAATCAAATCATGAGAAACAGGTTCTTCAGAAAATGTTCTGATACTGCGGCGTCCTTTAATACATTCTTTCGCGGTCATTGTAATCCCTCCGTATGTGTATCCTATTTGTGCAGAGCCTGTAAAGGGCAGGAACTGCATCTATGAATATGATAACACAAGAAAGGAATCTATGCAAATAAATCTTTCACATTTCATACTATAGTAAAGCAGTTTCCTGCTCAGAAGAAGATGACTGGAAGAATGTTGTGGAATTTAATGGTCCGGTGGAAATACCGAAGTCAGTCCGTTTCAAATTCAGTGCCTGAGATAATGAAATATCTCCATACAGTACGAAGCTAAATGTAAAAGCATGGGGTTTCAGTTCGTATGGCTCCTCAGGATCAGGTCCACAAGAATGGTTGCCAAGGCCGCGCATTTTATAATCAATATACAGATAATTATAATTGTCCTTTTCAAGCTCATTCTTGTGCAGTGCTTTCGTCAGATTGGTTAATGTAAAGTCATGGTATGAGAAAGCAAATTCACTGCAGCCGATTACGGCTAATCCATTCCCTTGTGGACTATTCAACATGACAAAGGAAGTGTTTTCGTGATTGCCACTTTCCTGAGGCATGTCAAATATGGTATAAGTTTCCTGAATAGGTTTGGAATAAAGGCCTACAGGAGAAACTTTTTTACAGTCGCAGTAATTTTCACGGGGACCTCTTCCATACCAGGTTGTTTGACGATATTCTTGATTAATAGGGAAGCAAAGTCCGATACGGGGCAGTGTTTCCGGGAAATTCCCGTAAGGCGTTGCTTTCATGCTGATTGAAATCAGCCCATTATTATAAATATGATATTCTATTTCCACGTCAAATCCATAGTATTTTGCCAAAGGAAGGACTTTGCCTGTGGCACGGCAAATGACCATATCAGAAAGGCGCTCTCCGTAAAAATCTGATGGCACAAAACGAATTGTATCCAAACAGGCATTGTTCCATGCTAAAGCACTGCGATGAAAAGCAGGATTCTGCATGCATACAATGCCGTCATTATCTGTAGGGGCTCTGTATAAGTTGAAGGTAAATGTCTGATCGATCAATGTTTTTTCATGTAGGGTATAGTTGCAGAGGATACCCTTTTCAAATGAAACTGTAAAGTCTTTGCCGAAAACAGTAAATATCTGATCCTCCATAATGATTTCTCCTTCAAACTCTGATGCTATATATGCTTTTGGAGCGATACTTACAGGCAGTTTTATCTGATGAGAACCTGTAAGTATTGTACCGTCATAGAAAGATAAATTTAAGTAGTAAGCTGCACCGGGTTGATAGTGGTCGGGAGCTATATCTATATTCAGAATCGTTTCTTCGTGGGGTGCCACAGAAGGAAGCCGGAGGCTGCCACCTTTTACATATCTAAAATCTTCTAAAATTTCCCAATTCAACGTAAGTGTGTTTAGGTTACGGAAATTAAAGGTGTTTTTCAGATGTATTTGCCCATCATAAGTTACATATACAGGTGCAAATACTTCACCCAGTTCGTACCATGTGTGCTTGGGGGTTCCATCGGACATTAGATATCCATCTAAGCAAAAATTGGCTTGATGGTTCTTGTCGCCGAAGTCTCCGCCATATAAATAGTAATCATTGTTGCGTTCATCTACCTGGTGAAAACCATGATTCTTAAATTCCCACACAAAACCTCCTAAATAGTTGTCATTTTCATATACAAATTTCTGGTATCCTTCTAAAAATCCGGGGCTGTTTCCCATAGCATGAGCATATTCAATCTGCATGCTGACAGACTGTGCATCAATCAATTTTTGCAAGTGGTCTGCAGAAAGATATCCGGCTCTTTTAATAAAGTCATATTTCCCACAAGGTTGGCAGAATAATTCGTCTCTGGTTGTTTGCTGGTCATGGATGGATACTTTATTAGGTTCATAGGCCAAAGCGTATTTTAGGCATTCAAGCATATTTTCACCTTGTCCACATTCATTTCCCATGGAATACATGAATATGCAGACTTCATTTTTATTTTGCTTTAACATACGCTCCACACGGTCTAAATAAGCAGGAAGCCATTCACTGCACTTGGACAGATAGCCTTGGTCAGAAGTGACACTACAGCCGTGTGTCTCCAAATCTGCCTCATCCATGACGAAAATGCCCAATTCAGAACATATCTCATAAAATGCAGGATGATTGGTATAATGACTGCACCGAATGGCATTGATATTGTTGGCTTTAATCATTTTTAATTCTTTTTCAATGAGTGCCACACTGATCGCCCGCCCGTTATCACAATCATATTCATGACGATTAATGCCCTTGATATAAACAGGCTTTCCATTTACCAGAAGGTGTTTTCCTACAATGCAGGAGTGAAGCATGCCGATTTTTTTAGAATGGACTTCTCTTACTTCATAATTCTTTTTGATTCTGATTACCATGGAATAAAGATTGGGTTCTTCATTGTTCCAGAGCCGGGGATTTTCTATAGGGAAGTAAGTATCAATGATTTTATCTGCCGAAAATATGCGAAAATTATCCCCGATTTGGATTTCTACCATGTATTCAGGGCTGCACTCTGTTAATTCAAGATGAAGCTGAAATCCTTTTAGATCAGTCGTGACTCTATAATCCCAGAGGGAGATCTTTTCGGTGTGGAGTAAGTAAACATCCCGAAAGATTCCGTTTGCTAAAAGCATGTCCTGGCCTTCTAAATAGGTTGCATCAGAATAGGTAAAAACTTTTACTGCAATGAGATTTTTACCTTCTCTAATCAGGTGTGAAACATCGAATTCTGCCGGAATGCGGCTTCCTTTTGAAAAACCTACAAATTCCCCGTTTAGATATACATAGAAGGCATTATCCACACCGCCAAAGTGAAGAATCGTTCGTTCTCTCGGACAGGCTGAAAAAGTACAACGATAATATCCCACCGGATTTGGACAGCTTACATAAGGTGGGTTAAATGGAATCGGATAATTGGTATTGGGGTAACAGCACTTGCCGTAACCTCTATACTGCCACATGGATGGAACATCGATGTTATCCCAGTTACGATCATCATAATCCATGATGAAAAAGTCTTGTATGCAGTCGCATTCGCAATATTTGAATTTATAGCTGCCGCACAGACTTTGCAATAAGTGAGATGCTTCTTTGTTTTTGTAGTAAATGCCACTTTCATGTGCCGGAATCAGATTGGATCTGGGCGGCAATCTGTTAATGTGAGTCAGAGCCGGGTTTTCCAGTTCAGGATGCTGAAAGTGTAATGCTACTTTAGATTGCATGATTGATATACCTCGCTTTCTTTATGATATTTGTATATTATAAAAGTTTGTGTGGTTTTAAACTATTGCAAAATAGTATGAAAATATGTTAAAATCGTATGTGGTGATATTATGAAAGATATATATGCGACAACAGTGATCAGAGAGCAGACCAGTGTTGAAAAAAAGGAAATTAATCTTATTTTCCCAAGAGATGTGGTACATTATATTGTTAATGGAAAAGGGATATTTAATGGAAATGAGCTATGTTCAGGACAGGCATTTATATGTAAAAAAGGAAAATTGTGCAGGTATAAACCGGACGAACAGATGCCCTGGGAGTATATTTATTTTAAAGTACAGGGACGTGATGTGGATGAATTTCTAAATCAATATGAGATGAATCATTATATATTCTCATATGATTCACCGGAAAAGCTGGGTTTGCTGGTGGATCAATTATGTAATGATGATGATAAATTGTTTGATCAGGAATATGGTAAAGCTTTATATTACGTTGTCAGTTCCATGCATGATGATTATAGGACAAGTCTGCATCCGGCGAAAGAAAACAGATATGTTAAAATGGCAAAAGAATACATGGAGCTGAATTTTTGTAATCATTTAACAGTAGATGAAGTGGCAGAATATGTTCATGTAAGCCGTGCTTATTTGCGTAACATATTTGTTGAGAGCGAAGGTATTTCCACAAAGCAATATCTGACCGGATTGCGTATGCAGCATGCAGATCTGCTTTTAAAACAAACAGGTCAATCTATAACTGAAATTGCTCAGGCTGTGGGATATGGGGATGTATTTCAATTTATAAAGGCATTCCGGAAGCATTTTAATATGGCTCCTTCAAGATATCGCAAATTATACAGAATATAATAATGAGAAAAACAGGACAGGCAGTCCTGTTTTTTTGTGGATATTTTGGCAGATGAAAAACCTCTTTTTCGAGCAAAATTTGCACTCCGCAGTCATCATATGTGTAAAGGGCGGGAGGAACGTGCTTTTGTTGCATTTTAGACAGATTTTCTATAATTTTGAAATCTTGGAAGCGTTAAAAAAAGATTGTATGATTTGTGAAAAGGAAGAGGAGGTATTTATGTATAAGAAATTTGATGGGCAAATTGATGTGTTGTTGTCCAAAATGACCCTTAAGGAAAAGATTGGTCAATTAAATCAGATTACCGGCCCGCTAAGAGAGGATCAAGTAGAAGAACTAAAAGGCATGATTCGCAGAGGGGAAATTGGCTCACTCATTTTAGCGAGCAGTGCAACGGCCGGTAATGACAAGCAGGGACATGTAAATGTTGTTTTATATAATGAGCTGCAGAGGGTAGCGGTTGAGGAAAGTCCCAATCATATTCCTATGCTTTATGGAAGAGATGTCATACATGGTCATAGGACAGTTTATCCCATCCTTTTGGCTAATGCTGCGGCATTTAATGAGGACTTAACAGAAAAGTGTTACCGCAATATTGCAGAAGAAGCCAGTGCAGACGGTATTCATTGGACCTTTTCTCCGATGATTGACTTGAGTCGTGATCCCAGATGGGGCAGAGTGATTGAGGGCCCCGGAGAAGATCCATATATGGGAATGTGTATGGCACGAGCTGTGGTTAAAGGTTTTCAGGGAGAAGATTTAACTGATAAAAGCAGTATGGTTGCCTGTGCAAAACATTATATTGGTTACGGTGCCAGTGAAGGGGGAAGAGATTACCATAGAACGGAAATCTCGGATTATAATCTCTATAACTATTATCTGCCTGCCTTCCGTACAGCAGTAGAGTCGGGTGTGGGAACTGTTATGTCGTCTTTCAATGATATCAGTGGCCAGCCTGTTACTTCAGGCAAAAAGCATCTTACAGATATTTTGCGCGGTAAGCTTGGATTTGAAGGGTTTGTAGTATCCGATTGGGGAGCAGTTTCCCAACTGCAAAGGCAAGGAGTGGCAGCAGACCGAGCGGATTGTGCCAGACTGGCTGTTAATGCAGGTTTGGATCTAAACATGTGCGATAGGTGTTATATAGAAAATCTTGAGGAGCTTGTGAAAGACGGCAGTGTTTCTGAAGAAGCCATTAATATAGCGGCTAAACGAATCTTAAGGATAAAATTTGCAAAAGGATTGTTTGAAAAACCTTATTGTGAGCAAACGGTTGTGGATCGAACGGAACATTTGAAGGATGCCAGAGAATTGGCATCTGAGTCCATGGTCTTGCTGAAAAATGAAGGGGTACTTCCTTTAAAAAAGAGTGCAAATGTGGTGCTGGCAGGTCCGTTTATGGAAGAACGACGTGCTCTGCTTGGTAGTTGGACGCTGGATGGCAAGGCAGAAGAAACACCGAACTTGCTGGAGGCTATGAACAGTAAATTAGAGAACGGAAATCTGTTATATGAAAAGGATGCCCCCTACATATACAATAATGTGGATGTACTTGCGGAAAATGCAGAAGTCATTGTTTTGGCATTGGGGGAAAGCGATAAGACAACAGGGGAAAATCGAGGGGTTGCGGATATTTCCTTAAGCACGGATCAAAAAGAACTGATAAACAGGGCAAAAGCTACCGGAAAAAAGGTGGTTGGTGTATTTTTCTGTGGCAGACCCATTGCGATGCAGGGGGTCGCAGACAGGTTGGATGCTGTACTGTATGCATGGCACTCCGGAAGTGAAACCGCCAATGCTGTTTGTGATATTCTTTTTGGAGATAAGATACCCAGCGGAAAAACAGCTATTACATTTCCGAAAAAATCCGGTCATATTCCACTTTATTATAATGTGACTTCAACCGGAAAGCCTGTGAACTGCTATTACGGAGAAAGTGCTTGCTATGTAGATGGTGCTTCCGACCCTTATTATCCTTTCGGATATGGTCTGTCTTACACATCCTTTGAATATAGCAGACCCGAAGCGGATAGAGATATCTTGACACTTGCAGAGTTGTATGAAGGCGAAACATTTAAGATTTCAGTTGCGATAGAGAATACCGGTAAATATGACGGCAAGGAAATTGTTCAACTGTATATTCACGACAAGGTGGCTTCTATGATGAGACCTTTGCGTGAATTGAAGGCATTTAAAAAGCCTTTGATTCGCAAGGGAGAACGTATAAAAGTAGATTTTTGTTTAGGATGGAATGAATTGGGATTTTATAGCGAATCCGGTAAATATGTAGTAGAACCGGGAGCGTTTGATATTTACATCGGCAAAGATTGCCTGACAAAAAACAAGATTACAATAATGGTTAAATAATCAGAAAGGAGCTTGCATGAAGAGAATGGAAATAAGCAGAAGCTGTCAGTATGGCGGTGACTATGATGTGATTGTGTGCGGTGGCGGTCCTTCCGGAGTATGTGCAGCTATTTCTGCAGCCAGGGAAGGTGCCAAAACACTGCTCATAGAAAGGAACGGCGAATTGGGCGGCTTTTGGACCAGTGGTTTGCTCACATGGATTGCGGACATAGATACAAAGCCTGGACTTGTATATGAAATTGCATCAAAATTACAGTCCTGTGCGGAGGGGCGATATGAGGAGAGATATGGCAGACCATATCTGGCAGCAGATACCGAGCGGACAAAGCTTGTATTTGAGAGCATGTGTAAAGAAGCAGGCGTAAATGTTAGATTTTATACGTTAGTGACAGATGTTGTGAGACAAGGCAGGCGAGTTACAGGTGTTGTGACGGAGTCCAAATCCGGAGCAGAATATTTTGAAGGCAAGGTAATCATAGATGCCACCGGAGATGGGGATGTGGGTGCATACGCAGGCTGTTGTTATGAGTTAGGCAATGATCAGGGTAAGATGCAGCCAATGTCTATGATTGTGCATATTGCAGGAGTGAAGAATGATGATTTGGAGGACCTTTATAAAAGGAATCCTCATTTGCCTCATAATGTATGTGTTTTAAATGAAATGAGGAGAGCGGGGATAGAACCGTCTTATACAGGTACTTTGATAGCACCCCTATCAAAAGAGAACAATTTATTTTCCTTAATGGCAAATCATGAGTACAGTGTTAGTTCCTTGGATGCAGATGACCTGACAAAGGCAACCATGCATGCAAGAGAAGAGTTATTCGGATATGTTCAAGCTTTGAGAAGTCTTGGCGGAATGTGGAAAGATATACATGTAGTAAGCTCTGCTGCAGCCATCGGTGTACGTGAAGGAAGAAGAATAAAGGGGAAATATTACATAACTCGTGAAGTAGATTTGCTAAACGGGAGGATCCATGATGATGGTGTGTGCAAGGTTACATACGGTGTAGATATTCATCAATATAGAGCGGATTCGGGAAGAGAAGACCTTGAAAAAAGATTGGGAATTAAAGCATATCCTTACGAGATACCGCTGCGTGCATTGATTGCTCAGGATGTAGAGGGGCTTATGATGGCCGGGAGATGTATCAGTGGAGATGTTTATGCCCATGGTAATTATCGGGTGGGCGGAAATGCTGCAAGAACCGGTGAAGCAGCAGGATTAGCAGCTGCCTATAGTGTTCTTCATAATATTTCCCTTGAGGAAACCGGTAATAAGATCAAGGAGCTCCTGAAGAAACATTAAAAAAATGTGTCAATTTACATCTTCTGTGAAAAGAAACCGTGCAAAAATCGTAATTTAGACATTGTTGATGTAAAAAAGGAAGAAAAATCGTGCGATTTTTGTATGAACTGAAAAAGTGAAGAAAATATGGAATCTTGGTGTATATGTAAGAAATTGATATGATGACATCAAGCATAAACAAAAAGGAGGACATTTATGAAAAGTGGTATAAAGCAAGGACAGCAGGGATTTTCACTGACTTTGAAAAAAATGTATAAGGGCTGGCGTTTATATGTAATGATGCTGCCGGCAATTCTTTACATAGCTTTATTTTCTTATAAACCTATGTATGGCATATTAATAGCATTTAAAGATTTCAGTCTGAAAAGAGGTGTCTGGGGCAGCGAATGGATTGGGTTTGAGAACTTTGAAAGATTATTCAATTCTTACTGGTTTCCTGTAATCATGAAAAATACGCTTACAATCAGTATGTTGTCGCTGATTTTGGGTTTCCCCATTCCGATTATATTTGCTCTGTTGTTAAATGAGGTCAAAAGTGATAAATACAGAGGGGTGGTACAGACGGTATCTTATGCACCCCACTTTATATCTACAGTTGTTATGTGTGGTATGTTGTTTTTGTTCCTTAGTCCAAACAGCGGATTTATAAATAAGATCATCAATTTGCTCGGATTTGAGAGTATTAATTTCCTGCAAGAGCCCGGAATGTTTAAGTGGGTTTATGTAATCAGTGGAATCTGGCAGACCATGGGGTGGAGTTCTATCATATATTATGCTGCATTATCCTCTGTAGAAAAATCTTTGCTGGAGGCAGCGGATATAGATGGTGCGACCCGATTACAGAAAATCTGGTATATTAATATACCAGAGATATTACCGACAATTGTGGTTATGTTTGTCTTAAGATGTGGATCACTATTAAGTGTTGGATATGAAAAAGCATATCTGCTTCAGACAGATACCAATTTGTCAAGTTCGGAAATTATTGCAACATATGTATATAAAGTAGGTTTGGAACAATCAGATTTTGGATTTTCTACAGCTGTGGGGCTCTTCAATACAGTAATCAATGCAGTGGTATTGATTTCTGCAAACTGGTTGTCTAAAAAAATAACAAAAACAAGTATGTTTTAGGAGAAAACAATATGAAAAAATTTCGAAAATATATAAATGGCAGTCGTTTTTTTGAGTTGATTGTAATATTGATATTAGGTTTTGTCTTAGTTGCGACTGCATACCCGATCATATATGTAGTCAGTGCTTCTTTCAGTGACTCCCAGGCTGTAGCAGCAGGAAAATTATATTTGCTTCCGGTGGGATTCACATTGGAAGGATATAAGTACGTGATTTCTAATCACAGTATCTGGATTGGATATGCAAATACAATATTTTACACGGTGGCAGGAACCCTTGTGAACTTAGCAGTAACTTTACCCTGTGCCTATGCATTGTCAAGAAATGAGACCATAGGTCGAAATAAGATTATGATATTTTTTATGATCACAATGTATATAGGTGGTGGTTTGGTTCCCAGTTATCTGAATGCGAAATCCTTCGGGCTGATAAATACCAGAATTTTCATGCTGATCAATGGAGCATTATCAGTATACAATATGATCGTGGCAAGAACATTTTTTGCAAATACGATTCCATATGAAATAACAGAGGCGGCAAAAATAGATGGATGTAATGATTTCGGGATTTTCAGTAAAATCGTTATGCCATTGTCAAAGGCACTTATGGCAGTAATGGTACTGTATTATGGTGTGGGACATTGGAATGGATATTTTAGTGCGATGATTTATCTGAATGATCGGAATAAGTTCCCCTTGCAGCTTTTCCTGAGAGAAATATTGATTTTAAGTCAGTTGGTTGGAACTGAATTGGAAAGCGCAACAGATCCGGATCAGATTGAAATCCTGCTTGAAATGATTAAGAATGCTGAGCTGGCAAAGTATTGTGTCATTGTGGTAGCGGCCCTTCCAATGATGGTTATTTATCCTAAATTGCAGAAGTTTTTTGAAAAAGGTGTTATGTTTGGCGGCGTAAAGGGATAGATATATGACAAATTATAGAGATATTGAGCAAAGGCTTATAAATATGGGCGAAATATATGCAGCCGGTTTTTTTGAATTGCCCGATAGTTCCATGTTTGTACGCTATGCAAGAGGGTTGCGGCGTTATTTAGAAGGACGCTGTATGCCGATATACAGTGGTGAGAAGCTGTATCCTTGTAATTCCTTTGATGCAGGGCTTTGTTTTGCTCATGATTATTCCTATACGGTTAAAATAGATTGGCAAAGATTATCTGATGCAGATGAGGTTGTGGCAGAAGTAATACGGCAGGAGCTGTCTGATTATGAAATAAACTTGCCTAAAGGACATGCCGTGGGTGGAAAAATGTACACCCACTCATTTCCAAATTTTAAACGTATTTTGCGTGAGGGCTTAGATTCATATCAAAAACGGGTTGAAGCCATAAAGGATCCGGATATCCAAAATGGATTGTTAGACGTTTTGGAGGGCATACGTTGTTTTCATGGACGTGCTTTGGAAATGCTCAAGGGATATCCGCAGGCAGCCCAGTTGTATGCTGCACTTAAGAAAGTACCTTTTGAACCGGCAGATACCTTGTATGAGGCGCTGGTAGGCTGGAATTTCATCTATTATATGGATGGTTGTGACGATATCGGACGCTTGGATGCAGACTTGATTGATTATTATAAAGGGGAAGATGTGACAGACATTTTGCGGCAATTTTTCAAAAATGTCGATGCCAATGATGGTTGGTCGGGGGCATTGGGACCGGAGTATAATCCCCTTACAATACAATGCCTGAAAGCTGTTAAAGGAATAAGGCGTCCAAGCCTTGAACTGAGAGTAACACCTGAAATGCCTGGACAAGTTTGGGATGCTGCTATAGAAACTGTTTGTTCCGGAGGGGGGAACCCCAGCTTTTATAATGAATACGGCTATCAGAAAGCTTTGCACAGGTTTTTTCCGGATATTCCTAAGGAAGACCGCATGCGGTTTTGCGGAGGAGGTTGTACAGAAACAATGTTGGCCGGAATAAGCAATGTAGGTTCTTGTGATGCAGGTATCAATCTGGCCATGATATTTGAAAAGGTTATGAGAGAAAAACTTCCTAAGTGTAAGGATTTTGATGATTTCTATGCTGCATACATACGGGAATGCTATAAAGTAGTTGAGGCTGTGATGGATGCTGTGAGCGAGAATCAGAAAAAAAGATCAAAATACAGACCTCAGCCCATGCGCACACTCCTTGTGGATGACTGTATCGACAGAGAGAAAGATTTTAACAATGGTGGTGCAAGATATAGCTGGAGTATCATAAATCTTGCCGGTTTGATCAATGTGTTGGATTCTTTGCTGGTGATACAACAGCTTGTATATATGGATAAAGTAATCGATGCAGGCACGTTGTTGAAGCAACTGGATAGTGGAGAAACATTTATGACATATCCTAATATTCCACGGCATGGATATGACCATGAACAGGCGAATCAAATGGCAAAACGTCTATCCACAGATATTTGTTCTGCATTTGAAGGAAAAACACCATATTTAGGCGGTAAGTTTCTGCCCGCATCCATACAGTTTACTACTTATGTATGGGCAGGGAGAAGTGTTGGGGCGACACCCGACGGGAGAGGGGCAGGAACACCTTTATGTGATTCTATAGGAGCCATTCACGGAAATGATAAATATGGTGTAACGGCCATGCTCAATAGTGCAGCCTCGCTTTCTCTGGAAGAAATGCCAGGTACTCCGGTACTGAATATTAAATTGGATACAAATCAGGCAGTTAAGTCTTTGAAGCATCTGGTTAACGGATATTTTAATAAAAATGGTATGCAACTGCAGGTTACTTGTGTGGGGAAGCAAGAATTGCTGGAGGCACGTGATCATCCCGAAAAATACCCCAACTTGATTGTTCGTATCGGTGGATATTCTGAATATTTTGCCCGGCTGACGAAAGAATTGCGACAAACGGTTATTGATAGAACATTTTGTGAGGAATAGGGGATGAAGGGAAGCAGCGGAACTATTTTTGACATATCAAGATATTGCCTGAATGATGGGCCCGGAATACGGACAACCGTATTTTTAAAAGGATGCCCTCTGCGGTGTGTATGGTGCCATAATCCGGAATCGCAAAATCCATTCTGTGAGATCCTTTCCGAGTCTGACGGTACTATTCAAACAGCGGGGCGTGATTGTCAGGTGGAAGCTGTCATGCAGGAAGTGCTTAAGGATGAGGTGTATTATATTCAGTCCGGTGGTGGAGTGACCATATCAGGTGGAGAACCCATGCAACAGATTGATTTTTTGGAAAATCTGCTGAAAGCTGCAAAAAATAAAGATATACATACATGCGTGGAAACATGTGGATACGCCCCATCAAGTGATTTTGAAAAAATAGCTCCCTTGGTTGACTGTTTTCTCTTTGACTGGAAAGAGAGTGATCCGGAAAAGCATTTGGCGTTTACAGGTGTCGACAATCATTTGATTCGGGAAAATTTAGCATTAATGGACAGACTTGGGTGTGAAATCATTCTGCGTCTGCCGTTGATTCCGGGTTACAATGATACGAGAGAGCACTTGAAAGGGTGTGCGGAAATTACGAACAAATACAAAAGCATTAAAGCAATTGAAATCCTGCCTTATCATCCTCTGGGAACTGCCAAATTGAAAAAATTGGGCAGAATGGATGAGGCGGTAAAAATTGCAGTTCCTTCTAAGAACTTATTGGACAATTATTCATCACAGCTTCGTATGATGACGGCGGTGGATGTTTGTGTTTGTTCATAATGATGTTGGTTTTAATGTATTTTAAAACATAAAAATTAAAAAAGGAGGGTTTCATTATGAGAATGAAACAAGTATTAGGAGTACTCATGGCAGCAGTAATGACTACAGGACTGCTGGCAGGCTGTGGAAAAGAAGCACAGTCTGAGAATACTTTGTCGGAGGAGAAAAACAGTACTGCTGTTAGCTCAGAAGAAAAGTCTTCTGAAGCTTCCGTGGAAAGTACGGCAGAGGAAGAAGATTCTATCCGTATATCAGACGAAGTGATAACAATAACTGTAGCAGGTAGAAACGATCGTCCCGATAATATTTGGAATGACACGATTCAATTTGCCGAATATGAAAAACAGCTTGGACTTAAATTTGATGCAACAACATATAACATAGAACAATGGTCATCCAAGCTTACATTGATGATGGCATCTGATGAACTGCCAGATATGCTTGCATTAGCGAATATGTCTGCAAGTGATGTTGCAAAGTACGGAAAAGACGGATATTTTCTTGATTTCAGCGAATACTTAGATATTATGCCTAATCTGAAAGCAATTATGGATCAGTATCCGGAATATGCGAAAGCACTCAAGGATGAGAATGGTCATATTTATGCATTATGTAATATCAATAATAATGTGGAATGCGGCGTGCAGAAGCCAACATTTCTTTATACAAGATGGTTGGATAATTTAGGGCTTGAGATGCCGGAGTCACTGGATGAGCTGTATGATGTATTGGTTGCCTTTAAAGAGCAGGATGCCAACGGCAACGGAGATCCTTCTGACGAGATTCCATTTGGATATGGAGTAGGTTCTACACTCACTGAAAATCCGATTTTATGGTCATTTGGTATTTACAGCTGGAATACGTCCTATTATCTGATGGCTGATGAGAACGGTAAAGTTTCTTTAGGTGATATCTCAGAAAATTATAAAGATTTTTTGAGATACATGAACAAGTTATATGAGAATGGACTGATGGGGCCGAATCCTTATACACTTTCCAGTACCGAATTGGTTTCTAAATTTACAGCAGGACAGGTTGGTATGAACACTGGTAATAATACATTGCCTGAGGCAAACGAAAGTCAGGACAGAATGCTGCAGGTGGAGAGCTGGTCTCAGGTAGGAAGCTTTACCAGTGAATATAGTGATGAGCGAGTATTGCTTCTGACAGAAAGAATTGCAACCAATTACGATTGGGCCGTAAGTGCGGATACAGAATATGCGGAAGAAATCTGCAGATTCTTAGACTGGTGTTATACAGAGGAAGGCTATATTGCAGCACGTTTCGGTTTTGAAGGAATTACTTTTGACTGGACAGAATTCTTTGGTGTGGATTATTGTGAATTTACAGAATACAAAAATGCATATACCGGTTCTGTTGGCTGGGATAACAGCTTAAGAGCGATTGATGCATTTACACCTATGGATTTGTCTTATGGCGGTTCTTTTGCAGTATTGGACTTAGTTACAGATGAAGAATTACGTGATCCGGAAATTGTTGCAAATGCAGGCCGTAATGTATTGAGAGAAGAAGTTATCAGAAGCGGTGTTACTCTTGTAGATGATTACCCACTGGTAAAATATACTGATGCGGAATTGAAGGAACGTGCAACATTGTATGCAGATTTAAATACTTATCTGTTAAGTGCGAAAGCTGCATTTATTACCGGAACAAAAGATATTGATGCAGATTGGGAAGCACATGTTGCAGAGCTGTATAAGATTGGTCTTGAAAGATTGTTAGAAATCGAACAGGCAGCTTACGACAGATATATGGCATTATAACAGGTCGCAGTGATCAGTTTCATTAGGGCAGGGTTAAGACCGTAAAAGGATTAACCTTGTCCTTTTCATTAAAAGATTATGTGGTAAAATGGAATAACAGGAGGATGAAAAATGCTACAGGAAAAACGTTATTTATCAAAGTTTATCTTTACTCATTTATGCCTGATTATTCCCATATTACTGGTTTGTATGTTGATGGCAGGAATCATTGCAGAGAGAATGCAGAAAATGGAGGATATCACTCTGTCCAATCAGTTGAACAATATTATCACGAAGATTGAAGAAAACAGATATGCTTATTATGAGGAGAGTATTTTGTTGTCTGAGATGAGGGAACTGCTTCCATCAAAGATGCAGGGAAATGAGAGTGATACGGTGAATGGCTTAAAGACCCTCCAGATGAAGCAATATTTTGACAACCAGATCAGTAAGATATTCCTGTATTACGGAGAGCAGTATGTTTATGCACCAAAAGGGATGACCAGTAAGCAAAATTTGTTCAATAAAGAACTGGGATGTATTGATGAAAGTGTTACCAGAGGATTAAGAGTATTAGAGAATGGTGAAGAAAATTTAATTTTTTTATACAGACCGGATACAGATGGATATATGATGTACAGCTATGTGCCCAGAAAAAGTGCCGAAAAAATGCTGTCTGTTCATTTTTTGATTTCTTTTGACAAAGTGATTAAAATGTTTCATCTAACAAGCGAGAGGCAATGGTGTATGTTGGAAGCAGAGGACGGAAGTGTCTTGGCAATAGGTTGTAATGAAATGGGTAAAGTCTATGTGCTGCCAATGGATATGTTCCAAAAGAGACTGTCCGGTAATCGATACGATATGGTGGAGGCACAGACCTATGCCGGGGATATGACGATACGATTATATCAGGAGAAATTGTTCAGTCTTGACAATGGTGTTTGTCAGATGCTGCTCATTAATAGTGTTCTGATCGTAGTAGGAATTGTTTTTTCAGCAGTTCTATCCTGGATCATCAGTAACAGAAGGTTGAGAGAGGTCATGCAATTGGAGCGGATTGCCAGAGGAGATTTTTCGAATCGTTTTGCAAAGGGGAATGTGTTCAGTCAGTTGCAGGATATTATTGTGGCAGGGTTGAGTGAGGCGAAAGAGCATGAGAAGCGTGCACTTGAGAGTGCTGCCCAACTACGGGATAAGAATTCGTATATGATATTTAATGGTTTGATAAGTGATCCGGAGCATATTCAAAGAATTTTTCAGGAGTTGGGATTTCAAAGCTGTCCCGCTGTATTTTTTGTAGGGGTAATCAGTACATCTGTAAGATTAACAGAAGAAAACTTTCCCCCCATGCTGCGGGATTGTCTGAGAGTACAACTGCTTCATGAATCTCTGGAGCTTGTAGTATTCTTGTATGGGCTGCCAACCAATGACGGCAATCGTGTAAGCAGAAAAATGCTTGCCAGAGAACTTCGAAATCATCTGCATCAGCATAATGTGAGCAAAGTCAGGATTGGGATGAGTAGGGTATATACTGATCCGCAATTGATAGACTGTGCCTATAGTGAAGCAATCAGTGTGTTGGAACATGTGGTGTCAGGGAAAATTCCCGATTTTTGTGGCTGTTGGGAAAATGTAGTTCATGATATTTATTTTTTGCTTCCAGATGTTTCCGGCTTGAAAAGATTTTCTGAGGCTTTGCAGCAAAAGGATCTGAATGGGGCAAGGAAGTGGTTCCGTTATATGTTGGACAGTTGTCAGATGAAAGAATGTACTACCAAAAATCGGGAGTATATCCGATATGCCATTATGCAGTGTCTGATAGAACATTTAAACTCGGAAAATACTGTGGAAAATACGGTTATGTTGAAAGAATGTCTGAATACAGATATTGGAGATGAAAAAGAGTTTGTACAGGCTGTCATGGACATCATGAAACGTTGTCTAGTAAAGAAGGAAGAGGATCATTTCACCAGAATGATTGAATATATTGAAAAAAATTATTGTCGAAGTGATTTGACCTATGAAGAGGTTGCTGCAGTGGGGGAAGTAAACAAGACCTATGTCAGTAAAATTTTCCGCACAAAGCTGGGCATGTCGTATATTGAATACCTTACATCAGTCAGGATGGAGAGAGCAGCAACGTTGCTTCGCACTACAGATTACAATATTAATGATATTGTAAAAATGGTAGGATATGTGGATTCATCCGGTTTTCGAAGAAGCTTTAAAGACAAATTCGGTATCAATGCTGCAGATTACCGTAAAAGCGAGCGTGATATGCGGGGGGAATAATTGATAAAAAGCAGGAGGAATTATAAAAGCGAAAGCCAGACCCATATTGTGGTCTGGCTTTTGTTAGTTAGAGTTGGTCTTTTTTGCTGATTCCCGTACGGCTGAAGGATTGATTCCGTAAACTCGTTGGTAAGCTTTATAAAAGGAGTTGGAATTGGAAAAACCACATTCCAGCGCAATTTCAGTAATGCTTTTTTCTTTCTGGAAAAGCAGTTCATTTGCCAGTTCCATTCTTTTTTTCTCGATGTAATCAGACACTGTAATCTGGAGATTGTTTTTAAAGGCTTTCTGAATTTTCGAGGAAGAACAGTTAAATGCTTCTTCTAATGCAGAAAGACAAAGTCCATAATCATTAAAGTGTTCATCAATATAATGAACCAATTCCTGAACGAAAGGATCTGTGGCTGTATGTTTTTCTTCTTGAATGATCTCACAAAATGTCTGGATTGTCTTTTCTAAAGTGGAATATAGCTTTTTGCTGGAAGTATATGCAGGAATATTTATATTTATCAGCTGATTCGGGTGCTCCATTTTAATGCATAGTAAAATGGAACGGATCAGTTCATAAATGTTCCTGTTGCCTTCTTTCAGTTTTTCTGAGCAGCTGTATAGCTTCTGAAGTGCCATTTCACGATTGCCGTAGCTGATAGCAGTATAAAGAGTCAGCATATCAGCCATATGAAAATGATTATCAGCAGCATATGGATAATCCGTAAAAGTACATACCTGAGACATATTTTCAGGGAAGCTGAGTCCGTCAAGATCCTGTAATTGTCTGTATGCAGTAGGCAGGTTTTCGATATACTGATAGAAGTTGCTTGCAATACCACATACATGATAAGAAGGTTCCTCATGATTTATATTATTAATGAGGAAATTCAAGGTTTGTACATAATTTTTGTAATCAGCATTTGCAATGATCAGCAAAAGTTCCATATCATTCATCTGTTGCTGGTATGCATTCGGCAGTTCACTTTGCAAAAAAGACTGCAGGATATACAAGGCATCCGAATAAATACTGCCGTTTCCATCCGGCTGCTCTAAAAGTCGTAATTGTACCAGACAGAAGTTTTCCGGAAAATCCGGAAAGTAAGTATGGAACATTTCCTTGTCCTTGGCGGTGGATAGTTGGCTGTTAAGTGCCTTTTCCAGGAAACGTGCCTGAAGAACCTTACGTTGGGTATGAATTGTATTGTGGTACTGTTCCAGTCGGTTTTCAGCCTGTTCAAAACGGTTTTGTATATAATGAAACCCATATTTAATAGAGTGAGAAGGATTTCTCGGTATTTCTTCTATTTTATCATTGTTCTGCAGTCTGTTGCTGTTTTCTAACATGGTGATGATCTTCAGCAATGGCCTGGTGGAAATTCGTGAACTGATGATGATTGTGATCATCAGAACCAAAATGCAGATGCTGCAGTAAACGAACAAAAACAGATATAAAGGCTTCATCTTTGCAGTAAAAACAGTCTCCGGTATATGTATGGTAACGGAAAGGTTTCCCGCAGAGGATTTCTTCCTAATGGTATGATACTCAGAAGCTGTATTTGGGCAGTCTGAATACAGCCATCTTCCTTTGTTATCTGAGATGGTCAGATAGCAGGTGTTTAAGTCTGATTCTGCTATCAGTACACTTTTTATATCCGTTACATCTAAACAGGCATATATATAGGAATTCTTTGTCCAGGGAACAGAGTAGATAAGAGCATCATATTCCTTAGTGACATCACCACTCTTTGAGTATACATGGTGTACAGGTAAAAAGCCGGATCCATTCTCTTCAAGAAGTGTAAGCCATGCTTCATTATCCAGCTGATCCACCTGAAAAAAGTTTGGATAGTAGCTGAAGTAATCATTAAAAAAAGTGTTGGTCGTGGTTATTGCAATATCCCGGGTGAATTGTAAGGCACAATCTTTTACAAGGGGCAGCGGAAAAACCAGACCGTTGAGATAGTCCTTCATTTGATTACGCACAGATACTTCGATGGACGTATAGTCCGGGGCGGTATAACGCAACGGCACAAAACGTGGATCTTTAGATAACGTCTGTGAAGAACTGAGGATACTGGTAATGGTATTTTCCAGTTGGGCGATTCCCGAATCTAATTGCTGGCTGCTCTTTTTTAGCTCCAGTTCCGTAAATACATTCTGACAATATATGATCAGAGGAAATAGCGAAAGGCAGAAAATAATGGAGGTAGCCAAAAAGCTGATCAGAAACCAGCGAAAAACAGAGCGTCCCGGTATGGATACTTCTTTTCTCATTCGTTTTTTCATTCTGAATGGATTCCTTTCTTATTGGTGTTTTTATATTAGCATTTTCCTCATTGTACCGCAACCTAAGTTGTGGAAAAACCAGATTTTTCATGCAGGAAACAGATTTGTCATTCTGTATTTGGAAAGCCGAAAACGTTAATTTCATCCTATTTCCGTAAGTATCCTAATGCAAATTTGCTGAAATTGATGTATTGTTAAAGCACAGACAGCTGTGCACGGCAAAAAGTTTGGAAAATTTAAGGAGGAAATCGGAAATGAAAGTTAAAAAGATATTAGCTGTATTATTATCTTGTACCTTTGTTGCATCTGCACTTGCAGGATGTGGTGAATCCCAGGAAAGTACAGAACAGAAATCAGAAGTATCAAAAGATTCTGTAGAAGAGTCAAGTTCTGCTGCAGAGTCAACACCGGTAAGTGAGGAAGTGAAGGAATTTGATCCTAAATCTATCACAGAAGGTGTGAAGCTGACGATTGCTGCTCCTGAGCATGCTAAAATCGAAGATTATAATACAAACGAGATGACTTTAAAGATCGAAGAAGATTTAGGTGTGGATCTGGAGTTTGTGACGTTCCCGAAGAGCGATTACGCAGATAAATTAAATGTAATGGTAAATGGCGGAGATACATTACCGGATATTATTTTTGATCCACCAAAAGACGGCTACGTAAACTGGGCGAATGAAGAAGCTATCATTCCACTGAACGAATATTATGATAATCCAGATTATTCCAAGAATATTCGTGCAGGTAGTGAAAGTACCGGTGTTGACATTATCAGCAATATGACGCTGGCTGATGGAACGATTTATGCACTGCCTAAATTATTACAGAGCCCCAGCAGTGAAGTATATATTAAGCTTTGGGTATACGAACCCTGGTTGGAAGTGCTTGGAAAGGAAATGCCAACTACTACGGAAGAATTTTATGAAATCTGCAAATTGGTTGCAGAAACCGACTTGAACGGAAATGGAAAAGCTGACGAAATCGGTTATGTAGGATATAGTCTTGACAAGAACAGTGAATGGTTTAAATACCTGATGAATCCATTTGTATATTCCGGTGATTCAGAATATCGTGTACTTGAAGATGGTCAGATCAGTTTTGCATATACTTCAGATGCTTGGAAAGAAGGATTAAAATATATCAAGAAGTTCTTTGATGAAGGTCTGATTCCGGAACAGGTATTGACACAGGACAAGGCTGGTTATGAATCATTATTGTATGCGGAAGAGCAGGTAGTATTTGCCTTCACCAATTGGTATTATCAGGGTAGTGATCAACAGAGAAGATCAGAATATACCCATGTTTCTGCCTTACTTGGCCCTGCAGAGGAATATAACGGATTTTATAGTCCAAAGTTACCTTATGCAGCAGCTGTAATTTCAGCAGATTGTGAAAATCCGGACGCAGCGTTCCTTGTGTTAGATTATATGTGTGAGGAATCCTTCAGTATTTCTTCCAGATGGGGTAAACAAGGTCAGGACTGGGATTACTGGGAAGATGCAAAAATTGATGATAAGTCAAAATATATTCCTGAATACGAAGGAAGTGAAATGACGTTTATTCCTTATGATGATACTTCATTCTGGGGTGGCAGTGATGTACAAAACAGAAGTTACCTGCAGGCAGGTCCATTGATTGTTCCTAAAACTGCGTTGTTCGGAAAAGCGATGCTGGCTCAGGCAAGCACACCGGAAGAAGAACTGAAGATTCTGAATACAAATAAGACAAATAAGGCAATCATTGATGGTAATACATATGCCAGAAAAGAAGTTGTAACCACTATTCCACTGACAGTAGAAGAAACAGATCAGGTCAGCGATATTAAAGCAACATTAGGTACATATGTAATCGAAATGACCAGTGCATTCCTGACAGGAAATAAAGATATTGATGCAGACTGGGATGCATATATTGCTGAGTTGGAAAAAATTGGATACGAAGAAATTCTTGAAGTATACCAAGCTGCATATGATCGCCTGTACAAATAGTATTTGCGGAATAATGTAAATGTAGTACTAAAATGTGCTGTACAAATTCATAGGTTTGTGCAGCACATTTTGGAATTTGAAAGGATGATTATAATGAAAGGGAAATCATATAAACTGAGAAAGGATATTCGCAGAGACTGGCAGCTGTATCTTTTTTTGCTGTTGCCTCTGACTTATGTTTTAATATATTCTTATATTCCAATGGGAGGGTTGGTAATTGCGTTTCAAGACTATAGTGCCAGAAAGGGTGTATTTGGCAGTGAGTGGGTAGGCTTGGAGAATTTTAAAAGGTTCTTTGAGTCATATCAGTGTGGACGAGTAATTAAAAATACATTGATTCTGTCATCATATTCCATTATTGCAGGTTTTCCTCTGCCCATATGTTTTGCATTAATGCTTAACAGTGTAAAAAATGAAAAGTTCAAAAAAGTTACGCAGACAATTGTGAATTTGCCGCATTTTATCTCGGTTACAGTTATGGTTGGTATCATTTTGCAGGTATTCAATTCAAGAACCGGACTTTACGGCATCATAGGACAGAAGCTGACCGGTATGTATCCGGGAGATATATTGGGTTCTCCATCTGCGTTTCGGCATTTATATGTCTGGTCAGCAGTTTGGCAAAATTTTGGATGGGACAGTATTGTGTATACGGCTTCCCTTTCCAGCGTGGATCCTGAATACCATGAAGCAGCACAGATTGACGGTGCAACACGTTTTCAGCGTGTATTACATATAGATATTCCTGCAATTCTTCCTACAATAGTGACGATGTTGATATTGCGTATGGGTAGAGTCATGACCATTGGGTTTGAAAAGGTATTTTTAATGCAGAATGGATTAAATCTTTCCGCAAGTGAAATTATATCAACATATGTATATCAGGTAGGTCTAGCTGCTAGTGGTACATCTGACTTCTCCTATGCTACATCTATAGGAATGTTCAATTCTGTAATCAATTTGATTATGATTACCGTAGTGAATAAAATTTCGCGGAAACTTAGCGATACGAGTTTGTGGTAGGAGGATGCAGATATGAATAAGAATGATAGATTCTATTATGGGGTTTGTTATACAATCACGTTTATTTTGTTAATTTTGGTACTGTATCCAATTATTTATGTTGTATCAGCATCCTTTAGTTCCGGTTCAGCATTGTCCAGAGGGGCTGTCTGGCTGTATCCTGTGGAGTTTTCCCTAAAGGGGTATGAGGCGGTTTTTAATTATAAAAGTGTTTGGATTGGGTATAGAAATACTATTTTTTATACAGTGGTAGGTACTTTGATCAATTTAGCGATTACATTATTGTGTGCATATCCCTTAGCAAGAAAGAGGCTTAGAGGTAGAGGTGCTATTATGTTTGTATTTACCTTCACCATGCTTTTTGATGGAGGAATGATTCCCAAATACATATTAATGAAGAATTTAGGATTGCTGAATACTATTTGGGCGCTTCTTATTCCGGGAGCAATGAGTGTATACAATATGATTGTTGCCAAAACCTTTATTGAAAGTAATATACCGGATGAACTGCTGGAAGCATCAAAGATTGATGGCTGTGACGATGTGACTTTTTTCAGTAAGGTGGTTTTGCCACTGTCAAAAGCAGTCATAGCAGTACTTGCTTTGTGGTATGCAGTTGCACATTGGAATTCGTATTTTAATGCCTTTTTATATTTGACAGACAAAAAGTTATATCCGTTGCAGATTTTCTTAAGAGACATTTTAGTGCAGAGTGAAATAAGTGCTGATATGGTGGATCCTGAGGTGGCTCTGCAGATGCAGAATATGAAGATGATATTAAAGTATTCGATGATTGTTGTTTCTACAGCTCCTTTATTCTGCGTATATCCATTTGTGCAGAAGCATTTTGTAAAGGGTGTAATGGTCGGAAGTGTGAAAGGCTGATAGTGAGTAGATTGTGAGGTATTTATAATGAAAAAGTATGAAGTAGAAAAACATATTCCTAGTTTTCTGCCGGAGGATAAAGAATGGAAGCTTGTCTGGAGCGATGAGTTTGACGGACAGGAGTTGGATCAAAGCAAATGGAATTTTAGAGAATATTTCTGGGGAAAAAAGTCTCCAACATTTACAGATGAGGTATATATGGATGGGGAGAGTAATTTACATATTCCATTGCTTTATAAGGATGGCGTTTTCAGATCAGCACATCTTCAGACAGGTGGATTAACCTATGATATTCCAAAAGACAGTAATGATCGTTTTTGGCCTTTTGGTAAAAGGGTTACACCCAAATTTATGCATAAGTATGGATATTATGAAATTCGCTGTAAACTCCCTAAGTATACCGGATGGCATGCAGCGTTCTGGCTTCAGGCTCCCGGTATTGGTTCCCATCCGGATCCGGCTCAATGTGGTATAGAATGTGATATCATGGAAAATTACAGGCAGCATACAGAGGGCCTACTGTTGTGCGGAATCGGATATAATGGATATGGAAAAGAAGCAGTATGGCCGGGACATTTCAGAGTTCCCTATGTGGAAACAGAAGATGGATGGCATACATATGCGGTTGATTGGTCAAAAGAAGGATATATCTATTATTATGACGGAAAAGAAGTGGGACGTCAGATGGCGCCGCAATTCCCTGTTTCTGATGTGGAGCAGTTCATTCTGGTGTCAACAGAATGTCATGGATACAATAGAGCATTTCGGAATACCAATCCAAGTGCAGGTTTAGCCGGAGATGCCAATGTTTGGGCCGGTGAACCGGTAAAAGAGCTATTTGAAGCAAAACTGCCGGATGAATTTGTGGTGGACTATGTCAGAGTATTTGATGCTGTGTAGAGGGAATTTTTCATGAAATTGAATAAAATATTTACTTCACATATGGTCTTTCCGCATAACCTTCCAATTAGAATTTATGGAGAAGGGACCGAAACTGTAAAAATAGAATTTGCAGGAATGGTAAAAACGGCAGATTCTATTGATCATAAGTGGATAGTTGAATTTCCGCCTATGGAATATGGTGGTCCATATACGATGACGGTTATTGAGGGGAAAGAGAAAGTTGTTTTGGAGGATATTTATGTAGGTGAGGTGTATTTGTTTGCCGGGCAATCCAATATGCAGTTTAAGATGAAAGCCTCCAATACACCACCTGAGATGTATCAGTCCAATAACATGCTCAGACTTTATTCACCGGATCGAATTGAAAAGACCGACTACTATTCACCGGATCATGGTTGGGTGCTTTGTGAAAAAGAGTTTGTGACAGAATGGTCTGCTTTGGCATATCTTGCTGGAAACCGGATCCAAGAAAATAAAAATGTGGCAATAGGCATTATTGTATGCTATCAGGGTGCATCTATAATAGAGAGCTGGGTACCAAGGGGAAGCTTTGATAATATAAATGTGCAAGCTCCAATAAAACATAAGGAGCATATATTTAAGGAACATGGTGCATGGAATGGAAACGGGACATTGTATGCATATGCAATTTCTCAGGTCATACCATATTCTCTTTCTGCAGTTGTGTGGTATCAGGGAGAAAGTGATGCTTCGCCAGAAGAAGGATTGATTTATGCGGAAGAGTTGTGTGTATTGATTGATATATGGCGAAAGGATTTTCAAAATGAAAAGCTGCCTTTTGTTATTGTTCAGATAGCCGACTATCTGCCAAGAGCAGACGAGGGCTGGAGACGGATTCAAGAAGCACAGTTAGAGGTGCAATCCATGCGTCCATTTGTACAAACAGTTATTTCATCAGATGTATGTGAAAATGATGATATTCATCCCAAGACAAAACATAAATTGGCTGCAAGAATTTCAGTTATGCTTGAGACATTATCTTAGTATCGTGTCTGGTAAGCGGAGGAGAACGTGAAGTCAAGATTATTTTTAAAAAATGGAGAAATCCAAATTATTGAAACTGATATTAAAGAATATGATTGGGGATTTATAGCACGAATCCCCAAAGAAACCATTGTGGATGTAGAATATGTGGATTTTATGTATGACTACTTCACTGCGAGTGTAGGAGATCAAGGGTATTTTGTAACCAATGCCGGTGCGGAAGGTACCAATCTGACCAGGTTTACAGATAGAGAGAATGCTGAGCTGGTAGCAGAGTTGTCCTATGTTGCCTGCTATGGTTTCAGCAGAGGAGCAGATGCCATCCTGGGAATTGCTACCACATTGCGGTGCGATTTTACTACTGTGTTGGGAGTGAAGGATGGAATGTACTATACCTATCTTCGTTACTTTATGGATGGGGATATACCACATGAAAATATAGAGATAGAATATCACTTTTTGAAGGAGTCTGATTACAGTGCCATGGCAAGAGTGTATCGTGAATATATGCTGACCAGAAAGGGCTGTGTGCCTCTGAAGGAAAGATGTGCGGCAGATAAACGTCTGGCAAAGGCAGCCGACAGTATTGAAGTCAGGGTACGTCAAGGATGGAAGCCGGTTCCTTCCCCTGTGGAGTATCAGACCCCGGAGACCGAGCCGGAAATGTATGTAGCCTGTACCTTTGATCGGGTAGGAGATATTGCAGAAGAATTCAAACGTCAGGAAATTGGGGATGCAGAGTTTTGTCTGGTTGGATGGAACAGCAAGGGGCATGATGGCAGATTCCCACAGATTTTCCCGGTAGAACCATTGCTTGGCGGAGAAGAACGACTGAAGGAACTGATTCAAAAAGTTCATGATCTGGAGTACGGCATTGTGTGTCATGATGATGCCACAGCAGCTTACACTATTGCAGACTGTTTTGATGAAGAGTATCTGCTGAAGAACAAAGACGGAAGCCTATATAAGCGTCCATATTGTTGGTCAGGTGGAAGACCTCACAAAATCTGTCCACAGAGACAGTATGAGAAATTTGAAGTACCAAATCAAAAGAAAATAGCAGAGCTTGGATTTGAGGGAATTCATTATATTGATGTGATCACCATTTTAGCAGTCTTAAAATGTTATGACCCGAAACATCCTCTAAATAGGGGAGAGTCTGCGCGGTGGTATAAAAAAATCATGGAGTTAAGTCGAAAGAACTTTGGTGGTTTCGCATCAGAATCGGGTTATGACTTTGCAGCAGAGAGTATGGATTACTGTATGTATGCGGATTTCAGGATTGGCAGTGAGAACAATTGTAGTCTCTGTGATGAAAAGATTCCATTCTGGCATATGGTATACCATGGAATTGTTTTATACAATCCTTCTACAGCTACGCTGAATTATATGACGAAGAAAGCTTCCATGCGATTGAAATGTCTTGAATTGGGCGGCAGACCATTGGTATGTTATTATGCAAATTTTGCTCAGAACAATAACTGGATGGGAAAGGAAGATTTTCTGTGCGATACAGATGAACAATTAGCTGACAGTGTAGCAAAAATTAAAATCATGTCTGAAGACTATGATTTACTGAAACCGGAACGTTATGAATTTATTCAGCAGCATCATAAACTGCAGGATAATGTATATGAAACAGTATATGCCAATGGAACCAGAGTGATTGTTGACTATAATAAAGAAACATTTGAGATTGTTCGATAAAATGTCAGAGGACAAGGATTTGTCCAAGAGTGATTCCATTTCCAAGAAATTGACAGTAATCCAAAATAGTGTCTCTCCAAATTTATCTGCAATCGGTTTATACTGGTTGCAGATAGATTTTTCAAGGAAGATAAAAATAAAAATGGAGGAGAAGTGGTATGTATAATGTGGCGAAGCAGCCTGAAAACAGGTATTGCAATTATTTTGATTATGCAGTGCGTCTTAACGGTGAAGACGAATGCATGAGAGCGGAATGTATGTATACCCCGGTGGGACGTATTGCAGAATCTGTGACAGTGGGATTTAAAAAAGATGATAATACCTATACTTTTGCAGATTTTGGTAAAGTCTGTACAGAGTATGAGCGGAACTGGAACGGAGCGGAGTGTATGCTGAAGCTTAAGCTGACAAAAGGCCCCACAGATCTGGCGGAAGCACAAGTGTGCATTGTAGTGAAAAGGGATGGTATCCGGATTACAGCAGATTTAGGGGATTCCGGTTATAATGCAGTAATTTTCGGCGGATTAATATTTGGTAAGGGAAACAGTGCTCTGGCGGTATCCCTTGACCGTGAGGGAAACGATCTGAGGTCAGCTTATGGTCCGGCAGCCTCTAAAATCGATGACAGCCTTTTTGACAGGGAGACAGACCGTGCCCTGCGGCTGAAGGCGGAATACTTAAGACTGAGGTATGACTTTGATAAAGAACAGTATTGTTTTCAGGCAGGGAACGAATTGACCCTATGGGTAGAGGAGAATGTGTATGCAAATCGATTCCATGTAAAATACAAACCTATCAACAAGAACAGTACCTTTCCCACACCACCTGCCGGTTGGATGACCTGGTATGCTGTAAAGTTTGAAGCCTGTGAAAATGCGGTACTGGAAAATACCGAAAAGCAGAAGGAGCTTTTTGCAGATTATGGGGCCAATACCGTCTGGGTGGACTGGGAATGGTATCATTCCGGCTTTGATGTGGAGCAGGGGGAACCCGGAATTCATTATTTTAGTCCGGACCCGGTAAGATATCCCAATGGTCTGAAATATGTGTCTGATAAGATACGGGAACAGGGATTTATTCCTTCCCTATGGGTTGGTCCTACTAATGAGCAGATCATCACAGAGTTTATGGAAGAGAATGAACATTCCATTTATGCAGACAGGGTGACTTGGTGTGGTAGATATTTCTTTGATCTGACCAATAAAGCATATTTGGAAGATTTTGTGCCAAAGGCCTTTGAACAGGTAAAGGAATGGGGCTATGAAGCGTTGAAATGGGATTGCCTGCCCATATCGTTAGAGTATGCGGACATCTTCCATTCTTCCTTGACAGATCCGGAGCTTACTTCGGAACAGGCACTTCACCGTGTGGTGCAGATTGCCAGAGATACTCTTGGGGAAGATTTCTATATGCTTTCCTGTGCAGGAGAGTGGGACAGAGCTGTGTTATTTGCCAGTGATATTTTTGATGCTGCAAGAATCGGCGGTGATATCTTCAGTTGGGATGAGTTCATCCTGAATTTCCTGGAGCGTATCATGCGGTTTTATTCATACCATAACACCCTGTTTTACTGTGATCCGGATAATTTAGTGATCCGTCCCGAGTTCAACAATGAAGACCAGGCCATCACCAGGACTTCCTTTATTTCTTTACTGGGGCTGCCTTTGACATTGGGGGATGATCTGCGGGAGCTGCCTATGGACAGGGTGGAACTGATCCGACGCGCACTGCCGCCTTTAGATATCCGTCCTATGGACATCCGGGAACTGGGAAAGAGTGATGAATATGTGATCACCAACCTGCAGATTGCAAAGCCTTTTGAAGAGTGGAATGTAGTACAGGTGACAAACCTGTTGACGGAAAGTGCAACACTGACTGTGGATTTTGATAAAGACCTTCATTTAGATGAGGGAGAATATTTGGTCTACGATTACTGGAAGCATACATTTTTAGGCAGAATAAAAGAAAATATTACTCTGACATTGCCGGCTTACGGGTCAGCAGTGTTAGCTGTCAGGAAATATACCGGTAAAAAGCAGGTGGTATCTACATCCAGACATATTTCTCAGGGAGGTTTTGATCTGGTGGATGTATGGCTGGATGAGGATGGTATGCTCCATGGACGCAGTTACGTGGTGGCCGGCGAGGATTATGTGATTACCATATATGATCCGAAGAAGCAGGAAATATATGAAACCATAATTCAACCAATCCGGACCGGTGAGATGGATTGGCAGGTGTAAGATAATAAAAAACTTCTCAGAAGAAAATTTCTCCTGAGAAGTTTTTGTGTAATAAGTCTTCGTTTTCCAAGAAAATGATAAGAATCCAAAAGAATGTCTCTCGAAAAGAAATGTCTCTATGACGTATACTGAAAGAGCACACAGATACAGAGGAATAAAAACATTACGATAATGTAGAGAGGAGAGTTGTGTATATGAACTACCAAATACAACAATTTGAAAACATGAGATATCTTGTAAATTACCCGGAAGGGTATATTGAGCAAGAGAAATATCCGGTACTTTTATTTTTGCATGGAGCCGGGTCCAGAGGGGGTGATATAAATAAGATCATCAATAATCCTTATTTCACAATAACAAGTGAATTGCCGGAGTTTCCCTTTGTTTCTGTGGCGCCTCAATGTGAGGGGAATACCTGGTTTGACGTGTATGAGACACTGAAGCGCTTTATAAATAAGATTACGGAAGAAAAGTTTGCGGATAAGAGCAGAATCTATATGATGGGTGTAAGTATGGGTGGTTATGCAGTCTGGCAGTTAGCTATGAGCATGCCGGAATGTTTTGCTGCAATTATACCTATTTGTGGCGGAGGCATGTATTGGAATGCGGATAGACTGATCAATGTACCGGTTTGGGCTTTCCATGGACAGAAAGATAAATCGGTTTTTTTGGAAGAGTCTTCCAAAATGGTAAATGCTGTAAACAAATGTGGAGGTCATGCAAAGCTGACAATTTATCCGGAGGCAGGTCATGATGCCTGGAGCGATACTTATCGCAAACCAGAGGTGTTTGAATGGTTACTTTCAAATAAAAACTGCAATGATGCGCAGATTTCAGACATTTACAATGATAGCTGCTTATACGGATAAGGAGGAGTGATTTTAGGATTATTCTAATGACTGATAAGAGTATGTCTTGCATCCTGCTTAAAAAAAGTATATAATGAATAAGAACTTAAAGGTGTGCAATATGGGAGAATTTAAGGAGGAGAAACCATGAGTGTTGAATTTGTTGAAAGAAAACGATGGTTATTTTTGGGTCTGCCTTTTACTTTTACCAAATATACAATTAAGGAAGATGTGCTTACCATTAATAAGGGATTTTTCAAAGTGATTGAAAATGACTGTTATATGTACAAAATTCAGGATGTACAGTTGTCTACTGGTCTGATCGAAAGGCTTTTCGGCCTTGGTACGGTGAATTGTTTTACTGGCGATACCACACATCCGCAGCTGATTCTTGAACATATCAAAAATGCAAGAGCAGTCAAAGATTTTATTTTAGAGCAGTCTGAAAATGCAAGACTGAAAAGGCGCACTGTAAATATGCTGGATATCGGATCCGATGAGTTGTACGTAGAGACGGATAATATATAAAATGATAATCGCAAAATGTTTTATGTTTCGGACCGGTGCAGCAATATTTCAATGCAGGGGCCTTTCGAGGCGTCGGCACTTGAAATTTTCGAGTGTAAACGCTGAAAATTTCTTAGTGTCCGCTACGTCCGAGAACGGAGTGAGAGCGTCCCCAAATGGAATATTTCTGCACCGGTCCGAAAAACATAAAAATTTTGCAAATATTTAGGATATTATATAAGACATTTATGAGGAACTGATCTTAGATGGTAAGATCAGTTTTTCAAATAAAAGGCCGGCCAAAAACCAGAATGGGGCATAATCCAGCCGGATCAGGCTGTTGATGTTAAAACGGGAGTCGCTGTAATCCCAGGGGCAAAGCTTGTGTTTTTTCAGAAAATATCCGGAAAGATATTCTCCGGAAAAGATGCAACCCATATAGGTGATGCCCCGCAGAAATACGGGCGCATTTTTGAGCAAACGGCAGAGCGGTGATAAAAATGCCGCACAGCCATAAATTGGGAACATCCAGATGGAGGTAGTACCTTTTAAGGTGAATTCTTTTTTTCGCAGTGTTCCTAAGGATGTAAATATGATTTCCATACACCAGCCTGTAAGGCCGCATTTGGCAAAATTTTTAATCAGGTGTTTCATAAATCTTATCCTCTCAGAGTGAATGATAGGGGTGGTTGGTTGATTTTTAGTATTTTCAGAAGCGGGAAAATTATTCTCGGTTAATGGGGGAAGACAGTGAAATATAATGAAGCAGATTCCTGCAAAAGATTATTTGAAAAACTGGGAAATCCACAGAGTGATTTATCTTTTGTACATATAGAGAGTTGTTTTGGCAGAGAGTCAGTATCTGCTTATGTTGGTACGGTTTTAAAATGTGCCGGTTATAAAGTGGGAAGATACGTTACCACTGACGTATTTGAAGATAGAGAACATTTTCAAGTTGGCGGCAGAATGATCAGTAAAAAAGGATTTTGTGAGCTGACGGAAAAGTGCAGGGAAATATGTGATGGAATTGTGGCAGAAGGGCATCCTCATCCTGCACCCGGGGATGTAGAAGCAGCCATGGCTTTTTGGTATTTCAGACAGCAGGAATGCGATGTGGTTCTGTTAGAGGATAAAAACGAAAAGACGGATTGTATGATAGATTTGCCTGCTGCAAGGAAGATTAAGTACGGCTTGGAAAAACAGAAATTTGATTATAGAGAGTGGAAGAATTTAGAAATTTCACAGGTGGGAGTAAGTCAGATACAGATTGCAATATTTGCTATAGAAATACTCCAAAAGATGGGAACGCAAGGATATGAGATTTCGGAAAAAGCATTGCGGAAAGGTCTATTGGCCACGTCTTGCTCGGGACAATTTTCTGTTATTAGCAAGAAACCATATTTTGTAGTAGATTGTGTCAGCCACATAAATCATGCCATAAATTTGGTGCAGTCCATGGAAGTTTATTTTGCAAATAAGCGAATTATTTTTGCCATAGCCATGACCTGTGATGCAGAATATGAGCAGATTATCAGGTTGACTCATAAATATGCAGATTGGATCATTACTGTTGCACCACAGGCAGAAAGCAGAGCATTGAGTAGTTATGAACTTGCTGCAGAAGTAACAAAAGTCCATGCCAATGTGACAGCGGTGGACAGTCCGGAGGAGGCTGTGGAAATCAGCAGATTATTGGCCGGTAAAGAGGATGTGGTCATAGCCTTTGGACCCCATAGTTTCATCCGCAGATTAATGGAGATTGCGAAGAACAGTAAGCTTTGATGTGGCATAATGGGCACATAAGCCGGTAAAAAGCCCGGTAATCAGACTACTCAGCACAAAAAATGGGAGGTAAGCCAGTGGTGCAGCGGAGGAAACGATTAACATTGCGGTCAGCAGCTGTCCCATATTATGGAACAGTGCACCAAAGATACCGGTAATCGGATCAAAGGAACCCTGCAGGAATTTGTTGACCAAAAACATAGCAAAAAGGCTTAATAATCCACCGGATAAACTGTAGAAAAGACTCATGGCCTGACCGAACAAAAAGGTTGCAATGAAAATACGCATAAGCAGAACGAAAAATGCATCCTTGAAGGAGGCATTTTTTATTAACACCAGAGTGATGATATTTGCAAGACCAAGTTTAATGCCCGGTATGGGAACAAGGGGAGGCAGCAGACTTTCTGCATAGTATATGGTCAAGGCTATGGTGGTAAAGAGAGCCAGTTTTGCAATGCGTCTGGCAGAAAAACCGGAAGATTTCATGACATGATCCTTTCTATTTCAGTGTGTGACTGCATCGGCAGTTGTATCAGAGGTTACCTTGTCCGCTTTTAATTCAATTACCAGGCGGTTGGGCAGGCAGGTAATGGGGAAAAGGGAGTTGGAGATATAACCTTGTTGAACACATATCTGATCAGGGCAGCTGGCATGTAAGATACAGATAGAATCCGGAATGACTTCAATCGTATTATAAGCGGAATCAGGATCGCCGATGATATATTGTTGTACATCCTTGATTTCTGACAGAGGAATTGTCTGAATCAGTGTACCATCTTTATAGATATATGCGGTGTAGTAGGTGCCCCTGTTTACTATATGAGGAAGTGTCCATAAAAGGAGAATAGCAGTGATCAGCACAAGCGAAATCGTCAGTACCACAGCACGTAGTTTTAATTTACCATTCATATAAACTTCCTCCCTCTTTCATAAATTGCATTAATTATATCAAAAAGGATAAAAAAAATGAAGTATATCAGAAAAAAAAGAAAATGGATATCTATTATGGTGCCGGTCGTGGCACTGCTGCTTGGGGGGTGTGGTATACAGCAAAGCGAAAAATTGAGCTGCACAGATACCGCCATGGGAACAATTGTACAGCAGACTTTGTATGTACGTTCGGATATGGACCAAGCCGGTGTAGGGCAAGACATTCCCCGGGAAGTCATGTCGCTCCTGGTTTCTTTGGAAATAGAAACTTTATCCTGGCGGGAAAAGACCTCAGAAGTATATCAGATAAATCAGTCAGACGAAACCACAGGATATCCGCTTTCGGATAAGATGCAGAAATATTTAGAGTGTGTGGATGATGTATGGAAAAAAAGTGAAGGTGCATTGGATGTGACTCTGGGGAGTGTTACAAGACTTTGGGACATTGATGGCCGGGCTTTAGGCAAGGAGCAAGGAGAAAGCGGGGCGGAAACAGACGGTTTCAAAATACCTGACAGGCAAATGCTGCAAGAGGTGTTGAATGATACTGGTTTTGGAAAGGTAAAAATAGCAGACGGCAGGATTTATATGCCCGCACAAATGAAATTTGATCTGGGGGCAGTAGGGAAAGGTATCGCCTGTGATGAGGTACTTGCATTGTTGTCAGGGAGAGAAGCAGTGGAAGGAGCGGTTATTTCCATTGGAGGCAGTATACTTACCTATGGTGAAAAGCCTGACGGAAATTGCTGGAAAGTGGCTATACAGCATCCCAGAATGAAAGGAGAAAGCATTGCCGTTTTGCAGCTGAGGGGAAATTGGTGTATTTCCACATCGGGAGACTATGAACGATATGTAGAAGAAAATGGGGAAAGGTATCATCATATTATGGATCCAAAGACAGGATATCCGGCTGATAGTGGACTGATCAGTGTAACCATTGTCAGTAAAAGCGGTATCTTAAGTGATGCACTTTCCACGGCATGTTTTATATTGGGGAAGGATGCAGGTCTGTCTCTTTGCGAGGCGTATGGGGTGCAGGCTTATATGGTAGACAGAGACTTGAATGTTTACATGACAGAAGGCATGGACAAACTGCTAATTTTGCGGTAAACTATAAAGATAATCACAAACGATTATATGCCTCAAGGGAAGGACAGAAGAAATGGAGTGAGGAAAATGATAGATTTACTGGAACTTAGAAAACAGCTTGACGGGATCGATTCCCAGATTGTTAAGCTTTATGAAGAACGTATGGATGTGTGCAGGCAGGTTGCGGAATTTAAGATCGGAACCGGAAAAAAAGTTTTTGACAAACAGAGGGAGCAGGAGAAAATTGCAACGGTCAAATCTCTGACCCATAATGAATTTAATAGTCGGGGCATTGAGGAGCTTTTTGAACAGATTATGTCCATGAGCCGGAAACTTCAGTATCAGATGCTGGCAGAGAGCGGCAATATCGGTAAGTTGCCGTTTATCGGTGTGGATGAATTGGACACGAAGAAGGCAAGGGTTGTTTTTCAGGGAGCGGAAGGCGCATATTCCCAGATGGCCATGATGGAGTATTTTGGAGATGAAATAGAGGGGCTTCATGTGGATACTTTTCGGGATGCCTTTGTATGTATCGAAGAAGGAAGAGCAGATTTTGCAGTGCTGCCTATCGAAAATTCTACCGCAGGTATTGTCAATGAGATTTATGATTTGTTGGTTGAATTTGAGAATTTTATTGTTGGAGAGCAGATCATTAAGATTGAACATTGTCTGTTGGGTGTGCCGGGAACAAAGCCGGAAGAGATTAAGACTGTTTATTCACATCCCCAGTCATTGATGCAAAGTGCAAAATACTTATCTGCGAAGGATTGGAAGCAGATCAGTATGCAAAACAATGCGTTTGCAGCAAAGAAGGTTGCAGAGGATGGGGATAAGACACAGGCAGCCATAGCCAGTGAACATGCAGGCAAAACTTATGGGCTGGAAATCCTGCAGAAGGGTGTAAACCATTCCAGTACCAATGCCACCAGATTTATTATCATCACTAACCAGAAGATTTTCAGAAAAGATGCAGGAAAGATCAGTCTTTGCTTTGAAGTACCCCACAGAAGTGGTTCCCTGTATCATATTCTGTCCCATTTTATTTACAATAATTTGAACATGACAAAGATTGAGAGCCGTCCTATCGAAGAGCGCAACTGGGAATACCGTTTCTTTGTGGACATAGAGGGCAATCTGGCCGACGGGGCAGTAAAGAATGCACTGAGGGGGCTGAGAGAAGAAGCCATGAACATGAAGGTTCTGGGGAATTACTAGGAGGAGATATGAGAGAACAGGAACTGATCGTATACAGAGAATTTGAGGATGGGGATCTGCTTTATGATATGGCATGGCTCATGGAGCATTATGATGACGAGTATTATAATGTAGAGGATATGGCGGCGCTTTTATATGAGTGCATTCATAAATTGATCGAACAGGCCGGTAAATATGGTTTTCATGGCAATTTGTGGCATTGTTATCTGGCAAATCTGCTGGTAAACAACGAGAATAGTTATAGTATGGGCTGTGAAATCAGAGGAGAAATTGAGGGAAGTATCAATCAGGCAGCGCTGCATGATATTGTAATTTTTAAGGAATTCTATGATTATGATTTTACACCCATGACGGAGCTTTTAGGTGTGCCTGAGTGGTTTATGCTGGAAGAATATCAAAGCAGCAAGCAGGAAAGTAAAGTTTATAATAAGCGTATCTGCAACAGAATCTGTGAGTTGGCGGAACAGTTCAAGGAGAATAGCACACCGGATGAGATGAAGGCAACACTGACCCATTTTTATAAGGAGTATGGTGTGGGGAAATTCGGACTCCACAAATCCTTTAGAGTGGTTCATACGTCAGAAGGTGTGCATATAGAGCCGATCTTAAATATTGCCCATGTGTATATGGATGATCTGGTAGGATATGAAATCGCCAAGAAGAAGTTGATAGACAATACGGAAGCTTTTGTTTCCGGAAAGAAGGCAAACAATTGTCTATTGTTCGGTGATGCAGGAACCGGAAAGTCTTCCAGTATCAAGGCGATTGCAAATGAATATTATACAAGAGGGCTGCGTATTATTGAGATTTATAAGCATCAATTTCAGGATCTGTATGCATGTATCAGCCAGATTAAAAATCGTAATTATAAGTTTATCATATATATGGATGATCTGAGTTTTGAAGATTTTGAAATTGAGTATAAATATCTGAAGGCTGTCATTGAGGGCGGACTCGAGAAGAAGCCGGAGAATGTATTGATTTATGCAACTTCTAACAGACGTCATCTGATTCGTGAGAATTATAGTGATAAAGAGGAAATCAGACAGGATATGCATACCAGTGATACCGTGCAGGAGAAATTGTCGTTGGTATCCAGATTCGGTGTGACCATTTATTTTGGCTCCCCCAGCAAGAAAGAGTTCCAGCATATCGTTTCAGTGCTTGCGGACAGATATGGTGTTACCATGGAGCAGGAAAAATTGCTGGCAGAAGCTAATAAGTGGGAGCTGGCTCATGGTGGACTGTCAGGAAGAACGGCACAACAGTTTATTGATTATCTGTTAGGAATGGAAGGATAAAAATGAGCGTTAAGACATTTGCGGCAATTGATGTGGGAAGTTTTGAGGTCTCCATGAAGATTGTGGAGTTTTCCGGAAAGAATAAGAGCCGCGTGCTGGAACATTTGCGTCAGAGAATCTCCCTCGGTTATGATACATACAACAAGGGCAAGATCAGTAACGAGAGAATGGAAGAATTGTGCCGTACATTAAAAGAATTTGCAGCTATTATGAAGACCTATCAGGTGGATGATTATAAGGCGTATGGTACCAGTGCGATTCGCGAGACAGAAAATACCAGCATTGTTTTGGATCAGATTGAGCTGCGCACAGGTATTAAGATTGAGTTTATCAGTAACTCGGAGCAGCGCTTTTTGGATTATAAAGCGATTGCGTTTTCTGGGGAGACGTTTAATAATATCATTAAAGAAGGTACTGCTATCGTGGATATCGGTGGAGGCAGTATTCAGATTTCCCTCTTTGACAAGGATATGCTGATTGCGACTCAGAATATTAAGCTGGGAGTGCTGCGCATGCAGTCATGGATCAATCGTATCAATGTAACCGGTAGTCAGTATGAATGTCTTATCGATGAAATGGCAATGGCACAGTTGGGAACATTTAAAAAGCTGTATTTAAAGGATTATGTTATAAAGAATCTGATTGTGGTGGATGACTACCTGTCTGTATATTTGGCCAGAAAGATCCGTGAGATCGGCAGTTCAGCCATTGTCAGCTTGGTGGAATATGAGAAATTTCTGGAATCTCTCAGAACCAGCAGTATACCGGAGATTGCCAGAAAATTGAATGTATCAGAGGAATATGCTACACTTACTTTCATCAGTTCCCTGCTTGTGAAGAATGTCATGGGGTTGATGAATGCTCAGAATATCTGGGCACCCGGTGTATCTTTATGTGATGGTATTGCTTATGAATATGCTGAAAAGCACAGGTTGCTTTCCTGTGATCATGATTTTGAGAAAGATATTATCGCTTGTGCCAGAAATATCAGCAAGCGTTATATGGGAAGCAAAAAGCGTGGCGAAACATTGGAAAATATTGCGCTGACGATATTTGACAGCATTAAGAAACTTCACGGTCTTGGCAACCGTGAGAGATTGTATCTGCGTCTGGCAGCACTCCTCCATGATTGTGGAAAATATATCAGTATGGTAGATATCGGAGAAACTTCCTATCATATTATCATGGCCACGGAAATCATCGGTCTATCCCATGCGGAGAGGGAAATTGTGGCCAATGTGGTGCGTTTTAATCATACTCCATTTATTTATTATCGGGATATGAGAGCGCAGAACACGAAGTTGTCCAAGGAGGCATATCTGATCGTGGCTAAGCTGACTGCAATTTTGCGGGTTGCCAATGGTTTAGACAGAAGCCATAAGGAAAAATTGAAGGAAATCCGGGCAAAATTGAAAGAGGATGAATTGATATTGACTGTGGATTCTCAGGTGGATATTTCCTTAGAGAAAGGGTTATTTGAAAAGAGAGCTTCTTTCTTTCAGGAAGTTTTCAGTGTAAGGCCTGTGATCAGGCAGAGAAAGAAACTATAAATAGATTTATATTTGTCAGGGAGGCGTTAAGCAGTGGCAGATTATAAAAATCCTAAATTATATTACAATAGAGAACTAAGCTGGATTCTTTTCGACCAGAGGATATTAAGCGAGGCCAGGGATAAAAATATACCATTATTTGAGCGATTGAAATTCTTAAGTATTTCATCCTCCAATCTGGACGAATTCTTTATGGTTAGGGTTGCCTCCTTAAAGGATATGGTAAATGCAAAATATGATAAGCCGGATATTGCTGGAATGACACCGGCAGAGCAGCTGGATCAGATCAGTGTGGAAATTCATCAGCTGGTAAGCCAGCAGTACAGCACATATAATCGTTCCCTGATCCCTCAGATGAATCAGAATGGTCTGCATGTTATCAGGCAGCATGAAGAATTGACGAAAAAAGAAGAGGAGTTTGTGGACGAATATTTTCAGGAGAATGTGTATCCTGTGCTGACCCCCATGGCGGTGGATTCTTCCAGACCATTCCCTTTGATCAGAAATAAATCCTTGAATATTGCAGCATTGGTGCGCAAAAAAGAGGAGAAGGACGAATTGGAATTTGCCACTGTTCAGGTGCCTAGTGTGCTTTCCAGAATCATTCAACTTCCGGTTGAGGAAGAAGAGAATTATGTGAAAAAAGTCATTCTATTGGAAGAAGTGATTGAGAGAAATATTCAAAAGCTTTTCCTGAATTATGATATTGTATGTGCACACCCTTACAGGATCATGCGTAACGCAGATCTGTCCATTGATGAAGATGAAGCAGCAGATTTATTAAAGGAAATTGAGAAGCAGTTGAAAAAGCGACAGTGGGGTGAAGCTATCCGTCTGGAAGTGGAGAATGGCGTAGATAAGAGATTGCTGAAAATACTGAAAAAAGAACTGCATCTGGAGTCTGCCAATATTTATGAGATCGATGGTCCTTTGGATCTGACATTTTTAATGAAGATGTACGGTCTGGACGGATTTGAGCACCTTAAGTTGGAAAAATATGAGCCTCAGTTGGTACCCAGACTGCCGGTCGGTTTTGATATTTTTGAGCAGATTAGAAAAGGAGATATCCTTCTGCATCATCCTTATCAGACATTTACTCCTGTAGTAGAGTTTATACGGCAGGCAGCATCTGATCCGGATGTTTTGGCGATCAAACAGACATTGTATCGTGTCAGCGGCAATTCACCAATCATTGCGGCATTGGCTCAGGCCGCTGAAAACGGCAAGCAGGTGTCTGTATTGGTGGAATTGAAAGCACGTTTCGATGAAGAAAATAATATTGTGTGGGCCAGAAAGCTGGAAAAAGCTGGATGTCATGTAATTTACGGCTTGGTAGGATTAAAGACTCACAGTAAGATCACTCTGGTAGTCAGAAGAGAAGAGGACGGCATCCGCAGATATGTGCATCTCGGAACCGGAAACTATAATGATGCCACGGCAAAATTGTATACTGACATAGGGTTGCTTACCTGCTCAGAATTGATTGGTGAAGATGCCACAGCTGTGTTCAATATGCTCAGCGGTTATTCAGAGCCGTTGTTCTGGAATAAACTTGCACTTGCACCATTATGGCTGAAAGATAAATTTATAAGTCTTATTGAGAGGGAAAAGAACTTTGCTCTGGAAGGTAAACAGGCAAGAATCATCGCCAAGATGAATTCTTTGTGTGATCAGGATGTCATTGCTGCACTATATGAAGCAAGTGCGGCAGGTGTTAAGATTGATCTGATTGTGAGAGGAATATGTTGTCTGAAAGTGGGAGTAACCGGCGTCAGCGAAAATATCACTGTGCGTTCCATAGTGGGCAATTTCCTGGAGCATTCCAGAATATTCTATTTTAGAAATGATGATAACTGGGAAATATACTGTGGAAGTGCAGATTGGATGCCGAGAAACTTAGAAAGACGAGTGGAAATACTATTCCCGGTAGAGGCGGAAGAATTAAAGAATCAGCTTTGGGAAATTTTAGAATATAACTTAAAGGATACTACGAAGGCGCATATTATGCAGCCTGATGGAACTTATGAAAAAGTGGATAAACGGGGTAAGGTATTGTTCTGTGCCCAGGATGCATTTTGCCAGGATGCAGTGAATGCAGCACAGGCATTGCAGCAGGAAGATGTACACGACAGCCGAGTGTTTATTCCGGAAAGGCATGTAAATTGAAAATTATATTAGCATCGGCTTCCCCCAGACGCAGAGAGCTTTTAAGTCAGCTTGGCTGGGAGTTTTCTGTGCAGGTAAGTCAGGTAGAAGAAATCATTACAAAAACACATCCAGGAGAAATCGTGGAAGAATTGTCTGAGTTGAAGGCTCGTGCTGTGTTTGCGCAGACGGAGGGGGATGTGCTGGTCATTGGAGCTGACACAGTAGTAGCAGATAAAGGGCAGATTTTAGGAAAACCCAAGAATTCTGTAGATGCGGCCGGTATGCTGCAGAATCTGCAGGATGACACGCATCAGGTGTATACAGGGGTGACCTTGTGCATACGTAAGTGTGGTCAGACAATCATTAAGACTTTTTATGAGAGCACGGAAGTTACCTTTTATCCCATGAGCAGATCAGAGATAGACTGGTATGTCGGAACAGGGGAACCAGGGGATAAAGCAGGAGCGTATGGCATTCAGGGGATTGCCGGAAGATTTGTAAAAGAGATTAAGGGAGATTACAATAATGTGGTAGGACTTCCTATGGCAAGACTTTATCAAGAAGTAAAGCAAATGCAATTGAAAGTATAAAATAGATATAGTCGCTATCATATACTTGACTATATACAGTAAAGAAATTATCATTATGTATGTAAGAAGCGAATGGCTTCAAAAACTTGAATACTTATATTGTTGGGAGGAACGCATATGCATGAATATGATGATGCGGTATTAAGATGTTTTTTGAAGAATCAATTACAGCTTTTTCCGGAAGAAGTAGCAGAAACCATGGAGGAAGCAGAAAATTTCCTGGAGGAATGTCTGGCTGTGGTGGTGGATTCTGTTGAGGAAGTGATCGAGTTCTTTGAGGAGGAAGGCATAGACATGGATGGTGCTGACGGTGACGAGATTTTGGAGGCAGCTGAAGTGTTCGATGTAGGCGACGGAAGATATCTGATTGTGGAAGGTTAAGAGTAGAGATTAATATGTATGATAAAAAGGGATAACTGGCGAACAGTTATCCCTTTTTATTTCAAAATTGGATAAAATAGCTACTTAACTGCATACTAACTTATAAACAAATAAGCCGTCAGGCAGAATGTGAGGAAGTATGCAGAATCATTTAAAAGACCAGACAAGTCCCTATTTATTGCAGCACGCTGACAATCCTGTACATTGGTATCCATGGTGTGATGAGGCATTTAAACGTGCCAGGGAGGAGGATAAACCCATCCTTTTGAGCATCGGCTACAGTACCTGTCATTGGTGCCATGTAATGGCCCATGAGAGCTTTGAAGATCAGGAAGTTGCAGAAATTTTGAATAAAAATTTTATAGCCATAAAAGTAGATAAAGAGGAGCGGCCAGATATTGACAGTATATATATGTCAGTATGTCAGAAACTAACAGGAAGTGGCGGATGGCCTACAACGATCTTTCTGACGTGGGAACAAAAGCCCTTTTTTGCAGGGACATATTTCCCTAAGACACCCAAATACGGACAGGTGGGTTTTATAGACTTGCTTTCAGCAATTGAAGAAGCATGGAAAACCGACAAGGGAAGTTTACTGGAGTCTGCAGAAGAAATACATTCCCTGCTGAACAGAAGTCTTAGAGCTGCAGGAAACATTTATATGGGAGATGTAGTTAGTGATAAATTAGATGTGGGACTTATAGATGGTGCATTTGAATTGTACAAACGTTCCTTTGATAAAAGACATGGTGGGTTTGGAGATGCTCCCAAGTTTCCCACTCCCCACAATCTGCTGTTCTTGATGCAGTATCATGAAAAAAGCAGGAATAAAAGGGCAATGGAAATGGTGGAAAAAACCTTACTGCAAATGTATCGTGGCGGAATGTTCGATCATATTGGTGGTGGTTTCAGCCGATATTCTACGGATCCGTATTTTCTTGTTCCTCATTTTGAAAAAATGTTGTATGATAATGCATTGTTGATTCTTGCATATTGCAAGGCGTATCAGCTGACACAGAATCAGATATATTGTGATATCGCAGAAAAAACAGCCGCATATGTTTTACGGGAGTTGACTTCGCCGGATGGCGGTTTTTACTGTGCTCAGGATGCAGACAGTGAAGGTGTGGAGGGGAAATATTATCTGCTTGATCCCTCTGAAGTGATTGAAGTTCTGGGCGAAGAGACCGGAAATAAATTTAATCAGTATTTTGATATAACCAGGAGGGGGAATTTTGAAGGTAAAAATATTCCGAATCTGTTGAAAAATACTGATCGAAATGGAGACATGGATATTTTTCTGCCGGCCATCTACGAATACCGCAAAAAGAGATATGCATTACATCTGGATGATAAAATATTATGTTCATGGAACGGACTTATGATTACTGCAATGTGCCATTTATACCGTGTTACAGAAAATAAAGCTTATCTGGGAGCAGCGGTAGAGGCTATGGATTTCATCATGAGAAGTCTTTGTGAAAATGATACATTATATGTCAGCTATCGGGAAGGTAAGCATAGCAGCAAGGGATTTTTGGATGATTATGCAAATGTGATTTTTGCTTTGCTTGCTTTGTATGAAGCAACTTTGGATATCGTTTATCTGGAGAATGCAGAAAAATTCTGTAATAAGGCAATCGATGACTTCTATGATGAAGAAAAAAATGGATTTTTCCTGTATGGTGAGCAGAATGAACAATTGATTCTACAGCCCAAAGAAATGTATGATGGTGCAGTTCCCAGCGGGAATTCATTGATGGCATATAATTTAGTGCGACTAAGCCTCATTACGGGTATGGATCGATTTGGAAATTATGCAGTACGGCAGCTGGGTTTTATGAGCACGGAAGCAAGGCAGTACCCTGCGGGATATGCGATGTTCCTGATTGCTCTATCAGATTTTGATGAACTATCAGAAAAAGTGATTATTGTAGTGAAAAAAGGAGAGCAGGTTCCTGGGAATGTATCCTGTATGATTTCACTGAATGCTGTGTGCATTGTGGAAGAACCTTCAGAAAAATACAAGCTGAAAAATGATAAAATGACTTTTTATGTGTGCCGGGGGCACCAATGTTTACCGCCGGTGAATTCATTGGAGGATGTGGCCGGAGTGAGTTGATCACTCCGGTTTTGAATGAGCATTTTTAATCTCCTCCAACACACTATAATCCACATACAGCTTCCCGTATCCGGTTCCAAGATTTAATTTGGGTTTGTTTTCTCCGTGGAAATCGCTTCCGCCGGAAATCAGCAGGCCGTACTTTTGGGCAAGCCGACGCATGTCTCTTTCTTCACTGGAAGAGTAAGTGGAGTAAACTGCTTCGATGCCCATGAGACCGACATCTTTTAGTAACGCAACTAATTTGTCCAGTCGACTGTCACTCATGTGGTAAAGTGGAGGGTGTGCCAATATAGGCACACCTTCTGCTTTTAAAATCAGCTGGGCTGCTTGCTCCGGTGTAACCTTTTCACGAGGAACGAAATAAGGGCAGTGGTCACCCACATACTTTTCAAAGGCTTCATTCATGTTTTTAATGTAGCCGTGTTTTAACAGATAACTTCCGTAATGTGCACGGGTGATCACACTGCCGGGATATTCAGCCTGCAGTTTATCAAAGGTAATATCAATACCGGCAGTCTGTAATAATTTACACATCTTTTCATTTCGAAGAATCCGGGAGTTCACAAATTCCTGTAAGGATTTTTGAAAATCCGCTGATTTATAATCAATATACAATCCTAAAATGTGCACATCCTTGCCTTCGTATTCTGTGGAGAATTCGATGCCGGGGACGATTTCGGGAACACTGTACGGAGTTGCTACGGTGAGGGAGACAGAGGTTTCTTTTCTAAGTCTGTCAGCATAGGTTATGATTTCGTCTAATCCCTCTACCGTGTCATGGTCAGTCAGTGCAATGGCAGCCAATCCTTTTTGGATGGCGTAATCAACCAGCTCAGATGGTGAGTAGGTTCCGTCAGATTTATTGGAATGTACATGTAAATCAATTGCTTTCATAAATCTTAGTTTTCGTCTTCTTCTTTGCGGGCAGTATAAACAGTACGTTTACGAGCCATATCGTCGCTTGCAAGGTATTCATCGTAAGTAGTGATCTTGTCAATGATCTTGCCGTTAGGAAGGATCTCGATGATACGGTTTGCAGTAGTCTGTACGAACTGATGGTCATGGCAGGAGAATAAAATCACGCCTTTGAACTTGATAACACCATTGTTCAGTGCAGTGATGGACTCCATGTCAAGATGGTTGGTAGGTTCGTCAAAGATCAGGCAGTTGGCACCGCTGATCATCATTTTGGAAAGAAGACAACGTACCTTTTCACCACCGGAAAGGACTTTGACCTTCTTCACACCGTCTTCACCGGCAAAAAGCATACGTCCTAAGAAACCACGTACATAGGTCACGTCTTTCACAGGAGAGTAGCCTGTCAGCCAGTCTACGATGGTATATTCATTGTCAAATTCTTCTGTGTAATCCTTCGGAAAGTAAGCCTGAGAGGTAGTTACGCCCCATTTGTAGGTTCCTTCGTCCGGTTCCATTTCTCCTGCAAGGATCTGGAAGAGTGTAGTCTTTGCGATTTCATTGCCGCCTACAAAGGCAATTTTGTCGTCATGCCCTACGATGAAAGATACATCATCCAGTACCTTTTCTCCATTAATTGTTTTGGAAAGATGCTCCACGAACAGGATTTCATTACCGATTTCGCGGTCAGGTCTAAAGTCGATATAAGGATATTTTCTGCTGGAGGGTTTGATTTCATCCAACTCAATTTTTTCCAAAGCACGTTTTCTGGAGGTTGCCTGCTTGGACTTAGAAGCATTTGCAGAGAAACGGGAGATGAACTCCTGTAATTCCTTGATCTTTTCTTCTTTCTTTCTGTTGGCTTCCTTCATCTGCTTGATCAGCAGCTGGCTGGATTCATACCAGAAATCATAGTTACCTGCATAAAGCTGGATCTTGCCGTAGTCGATATCAGCAGTATGAGTGCAGACCTTGTTTAAGAAGTAACGGTCATGGGATACTACGATAACAGTATTTTCAAAATCAATCAAGAATTCTTCCAGCCATGCAATTGCATCCAGATCCAAATGGTTGGTAGGCTCGTCCAAAAGTAGAATGTCAGGATTGCCGAACAGAGCTTTTGCAAGAAGAACCTTTACCTTCATGTTGCCGTCCAGATCAGCCATCTGATAGTAGTGATATTCCGTATCGATACCAAGACCGTTTAAAAGCATAGCTGCGTTGGATTCAGCTTCCCAGCCGTCCATTTCCGCAAATTCACCTTCTAATTCACTGGCACGGATGCCGTCTTCATCGGTGAAGTCTTCTTTCATGTAAATTGCTTCTTTTTCCTTCATAATTTCATAAAGGCGGGCATTGCCCATGATAACAGTATCCATTACCGGATATTGATCGTATTTAAAGTGATCCTGTTCCAGGACAGAAAGTCTCTGACCGGGTGTGATCACGATATCACCCTTTGTAGTTTCAAGGTCACCGGACAGGATCTTTAAAAATGTAGATTTACCTGCGCCGTTGGCACCGATGAGACCGTAGCAGTTGCCTTCTGTAAACTTAATGTTAACATCTTCGAACAAAGCCTTTTTTCCGACTCTGTAGGTCACGTTGTTTGCACTAATCATTTCAATTAACCTTTCTTTAAAATATCTAATAATAAAGCCATATATTTCCTTGTACTATTTTACAGAAATCTTTAGATTTTGCAAGGGTTCCGGCAAAATTTGTGAAAAATATAAAGGCTTTCATTGTGTTTTGGACTGGAAAATGTTAGGATAATCTTAACAACAAAACAAGAGAGGGAATCTTATGAACAAAAAATTGAATTATGGACGAACCTTTTTGATCGGTCTTGCCTTTATGTCCATCAGCAGCTTTTGGCAGGTGTATGACAATATCATTCCTCTGATATTGAAAAATACCTTTGGGCTGGGTGAGACCGTTACCGGTGTTGTAATGGCGCTGGACAATGTATTGGCGGTATTTCTGCTGCCGGTATTTGGAAGTATCTCTGATAAAGTGGATACGAAGCTGGGGAAGAGAACACCATTTATTATTTTAGGAACCACATTGGCGGTATGCTTTATGTGCATCCTGCCTTTTGCGGATAAAGCTGTAAATATGCCATTGTTCATAGGCGCATTATTTGGGGTGCTGATATCCATGGGCTTGTATCGTTCACCGGCAGTGGCACTGATGCCTGATCTGACGCCAAACAGACTGCGAAGCAAGGCTAATGCAGTGATTAATCTGTTAGGTGCAGTGGGCGGTGTGTATTCTTTGATTATGATCAAGTTTTTTGTGGGAAGGGGTACAAGACCGGATTATACAGCTTTGTTTATGAGTGTGGCAATCTTTATGGTGGTTTCTATCTTGGTGTTGGTTTCAACAATTCGTGAGAAAAAGATTGCAGCCCAGATTGCAGCAGAGGAATTGGAAGAGAACAAGCAGATGGAAATGACAGGCGAGACTTCGGAGGAAGCTGAGAAGACGACCGCAGAGGCGTGTGACAAAACGGAAAAGACCGTACTGACTCCCGAAGTCAAGAGAAGTATGATCTTTATGTTGGTATCCATTTTCTTCTGGTTTACAGCTTATAATGCAGTAACCACAGCGTTTTCCAGATATACGGTAGAGGTATGGAAATTGGAAGGTGGGGGATTTGCAGACTGCCTTATGGTAGCTACCGTTGCAGCTATCTTAAGCTATATTCCCATCGGCCATATCGCAAGTAAAATCGGACGTAAAAAGACCATTATGTGCGGTGTACTGTTGATGGCATCCTGCTATGCGGCAGCTATGTTCGTGACTCAGTATCATCCCCTGATCAATATCGCATTTGCATTGATCGGTGTGGCATGGGCGGCAATTAATGTAAACTCTTATCCCATGATCGTTGCCATGAGTAAAGGAGCTGATATCGGTAAATTTACAGGTACATATTATACTTTCTCTATGACAGCACAGATTTTTACACCGATTTTATCGGGAATATTGTTGGAACATGTTTCATATATGACCCTGTTCCCATATGCGCTGGTATTCTCGCTGTTGGCATTTTTGACCATGACACAGGTGCGTCATGGAGATGTGAAGCCGGAGAAGAAGAGAGATATTTTGGAAAATTTTGATGTAGAGGATTAAGAAGTTTATATGAAGGCTATATTGATGATTATCCTGGTATTCATCCTTTTGATCATAGTGTTATATCTGTTATTGATCATGCCCCGTGTGTTCGGCAGACCGGACACCACCCCGTTTGAAGGCTGGTTATACGCACACAGAGGGCTCCATGACAATGCAGGGAATGCACCGGAAAATTCCATGAAGGCATTTCAAAAGGCTGTAGATGCAGGGTACGGAATCGAGTTGGATGTGCAGCTGACTTTAGACCGGATACCGGTGGTGTTTCATGACGGGACACTGGATAGAGTCTGCGGGGTGACAGGAAAGATATGCGATTTTACGTTCGACCAGTTGCAGCAGTTCAGGTTATATGATTCCGAAGAAAAAATTCCTAAATTTGCAGATGTACTTAAGCTGGTGGATGGTTGTGTTCCTCTGATCGTGGAATATAAAGGGGAGACTACGGATGTATCCGTATGTCCGGTCACTGATCCGCTGCTTTGTGAGTACAAGGGTACGTACTGTATTGAATCCTTTAATCCGCTTATTGTAGCGTGGTATCGAAAAAATAGAAGAGAAGTGCTGAGAGGCCAGCTGGCGGAAAAGTTGTATTCAAGAGGTACAAAGAAGAGTGCATTGAATTTTGTGCTGGAACATTTGCTTTTGAATTTTTATGCGAGACCGGATTTTATTGCTTACAATCATAAACACCATGACAATCTGTCCAGAACAATTGCCACCGGATTGTATCATAATATTTCAGTGGCGTACACCATTAAAAGTCAGAAGGAATATGAAGCTGCAAAGGCACATTTTGATTGGTTTATATTCGATAGTTTTATTCCTGACTAAGAAATTGGCAAAAAACACCAAATGAAACCGCTTTCTAGCGGAAAAGGCTTGATGTTTTTGGACAGGCTTGCTATAATTAATAAGTATTGATGGATGTGTTTGTCTTTGTGGGGAAGACAGACATGTGGGCTTACGTTTTTGTCAAAAAAAAATAAAAAAAAGGGAGACAAAATTGTATGAAGAAATGGGTGTACAAATTTAAAGAGGGTCGTGCAGACATGAGAAATCTGCTGGGAGGCAAAGGAGCAAACCTTGCAGAAATGACCAGTCTGGGTTTACCGATTCCTCAAGGCTTTACTGTTACCACAGAAGCTTGTACCGACTACTATGCCAATGGTAAGAAAATTTCTGAAGAGATTCAGGAACAGATATTGGCAAACATCAAAGATCTGGAAGAGTTAATGGGCAAGAAATTCGGTGATACCGAAGATCCATTACTTGTATCTGTTCGTTCAGGTGCAAGAGCTTCCATGCCTGGTATGATGGATACGATCCTCAACTTAGGTCTGAAGGATATCGCGGTGGAAGGTTTTGCGAAGAAAACCGGCAATCCGAGATTCGCTTATGACTCATATCGTCGTTTTATTCAGATGTATTCCGACGTAGTTATGGAAGTACCAAAGTCCTTTTTTGAGAAGATTATTGACGAAATGAAAGAAGAAAAGGGTGTTCATTTCGATACAGAACTTACAGCCGATGATTTGAAAGAATTGGCAAATAAGTTCAAAGCTGTTTATAAAGAAGCTATGAATGGTGCTGATTTCCCTCAGGATCCTGTTGAGCAGTTAATGGGTGCTGTGAAGGCAGTATTCCGTTCATGGGACAATCCTCGTGCGATTGTTTACAGACGTATGAACGATATCCCGGGTGATTGGGGTACTGCAGTAAATGTACAGTGTATGGTATTCGGTAACAAGGGTGAAACCTCAGGTACCGGCGTTGCATTTACACGTAACCCTTCTACCGGTGAAAAGGGTATCTATGGGGAATACCTGATCAACGCTCAGGGTGAAGACGTAGTTGCCGGTGTTCGTACACCACAGCCTATCACCAAGTTGGCAGAGGATCTTCCGGAATGTTATGCAGAATTCATGGCAATTGCTAACAAGCTTGAAGATCACTATCGTGATATGCAGGATATGGAATTTACCATTGAAGAAGGTAAATTGTACTTCTTACAGACCAGAAATGGTAAGAGAACTGCTCCGGCAGCAATCAATATCGCATGTGATTTGGTTGATGAAGGCAAGATTACTCCTGAAGAAGCAGTTCTTCGTATTGAAGCAAAATCTTTGGATCAATTATTGCATCCTACCTTTGATACAGCAGCATTGAAGGCTGGCGAAGTGATCGGTTCTGCACTTCCTGCATCACCCGGTGCGGCAGCAGGTAAGGTTTACTTCACAGCAGAAGATGCTAAGGCAGCAGGTAAGGGCGGCCGCGGAGAAAGAGTTATTCTCGTTCGTCTTGAGACCTCTCCCGAAGATATCGAAGGTATGCATGCTGCAGAAGGTATCTTGACTGTTCGTGGCGGTATGACCTCTCACGCAGCAGTAGTTGCACGTGGTATGGGTACTTGCTGTGTATCCGGCTGCGGTGAAATCAAGATTGATGAAGAAGCAAAAGTATTCTCACTTGGCGGATATGAATTCCACGAAGGTGATTACATTTCATTGGATGGCTCTACCGGTAAGATCTACAAGGGAGACATCAAGACCGTGGAAGCTTCCGTAGGTGGAAACTTCGGACGTATTATGGCATGGGCTGACCAGTTCAGAACTTTAAAAGTACGTACCAATGCAGATACTCCTGAAGATACCAGGAATGCTGTTAAACTCGGTGCAGAAGGTATTGGTCTCTGCCGTACAGAGCATATGTTCTTCGGTGAAGAGAGAATTCCGAAGATCCGTAAGATGATCCTTTCCGATACAGTAGAACAGAGAGAAGCAGCTCTTAACGAACTGATCGTATTCCAGAAGGCAGACTTTAAGGCTATGTACGAAGCATTGGAAGGAAAGCCAATGACCGTTCGTTATTTAGATCCACCTCTTCATGAGTTTGTTCCTACTCTTGAAGAAGATATCAAGGCATTGGCTGAAGATATGGGACTGACTGTAGCAGATGTGAAGGCAAAATGTGATGCACTTCACGAGTTCAATCCTATGATGGGTCACAGAGGATGTCGTCTTGCTGTAACCTATCCTGAAATCGCTAAAATGCAGACCAGAGCGGTTATGGAAGCTGCTATTGAAGTAAAGGAAGAAAAGGGATATGATATCGTTCCTGAAATCATGATTCCTTTAGTAGGCGAAAAGAAAGAATTAAAATATGTTAAGGATATCGTAGTAGAAACTGCAGAGGCAGTTAAGGTTGAAAAGAATTCCGACATCAAGTACTCTATCGGTACCATGATCGAAATTCCTCGTGCAGCACTGACTGCAGATGCTATTGCAGAAGAAGCTGAATTCTTCTCTTTCGGTACCAATGACTTAACACAGATGACTTTCGGTTTCTCACGTGATGACGCTGGTAAATTCTTAGATTCTTACTATCAGGCTAAGATTTTTGAATCTGATCCATTCGCAAGACTTGATCAGACTGGTGTTGGCCAGTTAGTACAGATTGCGGCTGAAAAAGGCCGCCAGACCCGTCCTGAACTGAAGTTAGGTATCTGTGGTGAGCACGGCGGAGATCCTTCATCCGTTGAATTCTGCCATAAAGTAGGTTTGAACTATGTTTCATGTTCACCTTTCCGTGTGCCGATTGCAAGACTTGCAGCAGCACAGGCTGCATTGAATAACAAATAAACCATTTTAGTGGATTTCACCCCCCTCAATCTTTTGTTTGGGATTGAGGGGGGGTGGATTGAGTATATGAATAATACGAAAGATAATTTAAATAAATACGTTTTCTTTATTGGATTAGCAGTAGTAGTTTTTTCTTTTGTTCCGTATATAATCTTGAAAGAAGACTCTTTTATACCATATCATGATCAATTGGATGTAGAATTTATAAATTATATTTATCAGGCGAAATATCTGTTCAGCGGAAGCAATATAATTCCTGAGTTCTTGAACGGCGCATCAAAAACTGCTATGACGCCTCCGGCACCATTTGCTGTTATATTCTTTAAGCTTTTTCACCCCTTTACAGCCTATATGGCTTTGCAGTTTATTTGTCAGATCATTGCTTATGTGGGAATGTATGCATTGTCAAGAGAAGTGAGCAATAATGGACTTGTGGCATTTACATCAGCAATGTTCTTTACATATGCACCTTTTTTTCCGGTGCATGGATTATCAATTTACGGAACCCCCATGTTGATTTTATCAATATTGTATCTTTATCGTAAAAAACATAGAGTGTGGAGTTATGCCTATATTGGGTTTTATACAATGTTGTCATCTCTGGTACTGTGTGGCTTTGCGTGGATGGGCTTTTGGCTTTTAGGGTTGATATTGCTTGCATTATTTAAGCAAATAAGCAAACACCGGGATTTGGTTATCGGCTTTTTCCTGATGTTGTGTATCTATATTATTGAAAATATTTCTCTGCTGGGGCAGATGTTCGGCTTTATCGAAAGCAATGAGTCCCATAAAAGTGAATTGGTTTTGAATGGAGAAAACCTGTGGACGTTATTTTGGAATTATCTAAGAAATAACGATTATCATAGTTCAGATAATCATGTATGGATTTTATATCTGACATGTATTGTAGCATTGATGCTTTGGGTATGTGGTAAATATCTGAAAAAGTATTCGGGTGTTGAATGGTCAAGGGTGAAGCAAAAAAGAGCTTTGATGACCGGGATACTGTTATTTATCATGGCAGTATGTTTTGTTGCAGCATTGACAGACAGCCATATCGGTGTTTCTGTAAGAGAACATCTTGGCGTCTTAAAAGCTTTTAAAATCAGTAGAATAATATGGGCACTTCCGGCATTATGGTATATAGAATTTGCATTGTGTTTAGATATACTTTGGAATTTCAAAGGTTGGATTAAATGGACAGGGTATCTGCTTACCGTACCAATGCTCTTATGTTTTGGTTTTATTATACTCAAAAGTTCATGGATCAAACCGTGCGTACAAGAGTTGCTATTGCCAGATTATGATAATATCAGTTACTCTGATTATTTAGCAATAGGGATATTAGATCAAGTAGAAGCTTACATAGAGAAAGAAGAAGGATTGGAAAAATCTGAATATAAAGTAGCAAGTTTAGGTATAGAACCGGCTGCCGCTCTTTACCATGGATTTTTTTGCGTGGATGGATATTCCAACAACTATGACTTAGAGTATAAGCATAAATTCAGGGAAGTCATCGCACCGGAACTGGAGCGAAATGATTGGCTGAAAAGTTATTATGATGACTGGGGCAACAGATGTTATCTGTTCTTTGCAGAGGTGCCCGGATATATCAATGTAAGACGTGATTCATGCTATATCGTGGACTATCGAATCAATACAAAGGCTTTGAAAAATTTGGGCTGTGATTATATTTTATCTGCCGTATATATTGTAAATGCAGAGGAGATTGGTCTGAAGTGGTTAGGCGAAGATACGTTTAAAACGGATGATAGTTTTTATCAGATATTTATTTACAAGTTGATAGATTAAACTTATGAATCCCCCTGCCGGATAAATTTCGGAAGGGGGATTTTTCTGTATAGTGCTATCTGATAACCCTGATCACGAATGCCGTTGTCTGGGGAGGTATGCTCATGGTCATAAATGATGCATGCCGTACCTCAACACGCATACCGGGGGTCAGTCGTGAAAAGTTCATACACCTGCCGAAAATGTCAAATATCCGTGCATTTTCCGGTACATTGAATCGTATGATGGAAGAACGGTTGCCATCACTGATGGTGGTAAAATTGCGAAATTCTCTGTCAACATCCAGGATTCTCCCGATAGTGATATTGTCAGAGCAGTTACATCTTGTATCCATATTAGCTCCTGAGTTTGTGGTTTATAATATTATATTCACGGAGAAACATGAGGGTTCGGACGAGGGAGAATATAAATTATTTATGCGAGCGTCTCTTCGGCCAGAACTTCCCGTTTAATATATACTGGAAAGGTGGGCGGACACTGGGCATAGATATTGCCAAAGTGTTCGCTTTTTTCTGTACATGCAGACCATTTTACAAGGTACATCTGATAGCCGCATAGTTCGATGCAAGTGATGCATCTTGGGTGGACACAGCTTCCACAGTTATAATAGGGGGTATGTTCATCCCCTAACTTTGGTCGGTGAGTGTGTCCGGCCAGAAATCTACAGTAGGAGCATTTGGAATAATTTATAAATTTTTGTTCGATTTTATCCCTTTTGGTATTATTTTTGGCAGCACTGGTAGGGTCTAAAAATCCGAAATTTTCTAAAGGTGTCCAAAGGTGGCGAACCAGAAAACGGGACAGTCTCCAGAGTGCAGAATTGAAAAAGTCAGCCTGATGACCGTGGGTGACATGAAGAGAGACTGCTGGATGTTCAGATCTCAGTATGACACTTTCATAGTATTTCATATCAGGAAAAATCGGGTCCAGATATTTTTTTTCGATATCATGATTGCCATAGAGCATATATAGTCGTCCTGCGTTGTGAAATTGACGCAGCTGACAAAAGACATCTTCATGCATTTCCATAATTTGATCAAGCGTGTAGTTTTCCCACAACTCATCACCGTCACCCACTTCGATGTAGCAGAAACCATATTGGTAATAGTACTGTAGTGCTGCAAGATAGCTGCCTGCATTCTTCAAAAAATTATCGTTGTTGTTGCCGCTGCCCCTGTGGCAATCACTGAAAAAAACATATTTAGTGCGGGCTGTGATTGGCAGAAAGGGAGCGTTTTCAAAAGCATGGTCAAGTCTCTTGATATAGCTCATGCGTATGCCCTCCCAATTTATTTGCTTTTAGATGGTTTGTGCTTTGATGCTTTCTGCTTCTTTGGTTTTATTAAATGTCTCACAGTAAATGGAAGATAATAATAAAGATAAAGTAGTTTATCACCGCTTGCGTCAAAGGGGCGGGTGATATAACGGAACCATTTACAGTATATCTTGCAGGAAATCAGTGCCATACGGCGAATAAATTTTTTCCAAAGATTGTACTTTCTTTTGCTGTGATTAAAAGTAAAATATACAGTCAACCCGTTAACTTTATAAAAGGTGTCCGGCATGGTGGTTCGTAGACTTTGCAGGAACTGATATAGCATTGCAGTGTTTTTAAAGCGGATGGACGTGTTTACAAAAAGTTCTTCCGGTTTTGTGAAAAGCCCCATTTTGAAGATGGTAAGCCACCAGTGAGGTCCCTTCATCTGAGCAATCCTTATGGGCTGATGAGAGTGTCTGTTCAAGCGCAAAGAGATATCCGGCATATCCCTCTGTGCAACCGCCTGAAAGTGTGCTGAACGGTATTTGTCCGGCGGAATGATCTCATCAGCATAATAGATGCCTAATTCACAACCGGTATTAATACCATACTGACCTTTCCACATTTCAATTAGCCATGTTCTGTGACCATAATCGAAATAAATGGTCTCGTAATCGAAAATCATGTTCAGGTATGCAGCTGACAGGTCAAAAAGATGCATATAGCCGAAAAGCTTTTGCGGTGCATCGTGTCGGGAGGCGAAGATGTCCTGATAGGGATCATAGAAGTATCCAATGGGTTCTGCCAAATGATCCAGCAGTTCCTTTTTCTGGGAGGTTGTCAGACTGCGGACCTTTTGGATCACAGATTTTTTCTTAAAGTGCAGCAGGATGATCAGGAGTGTAACAAGCAGTAAAAAGATGGCTGGGATGATGAAGTACAAATATTTCATTTTATGCCTGCTTTCATGTATTTATTACATTTTATGCTGGAAATCTGTATTTGGTTAGTTCTTTATCTACAAATATGTTGTATAGAAATGTGCGAAGGATAGAATGACAGATTCATAATAAGAATAATCCATTGTATTGTGCAAAAAATGATGTTACAATTAGGACATCATATAAATGAGGTAATCTAATGCGTACATTTGAACTGAAGGATTATTTGAATCCAAAAGAAAATATTAATATCATATATATGGACAGAGACAGAGGTTGTGACATCCACAACCATGAGTTTGCGGAATTGATTTTTATTGTGGAAGGTACATGTGAACAGCAGATCGATGGTGTGCGTTATGAGGCTGAGGCAGGAGATTTGTTGTTTGTAAATTACGGACAGACCCATGCTTTTCGGGCTGTATCCGAAGATTTTCGTTATTATAATCTGCTGTATGTTCCGGAGTTTTTCAGCGAGGAGCTGATGAATTCGGAAAATATATATGATATTTTTGAGATTTCTCTTTTCCGGGAGTTTTCGGAAGTGAGGACAAAGCTCACGCAGCTTGTAAAGTTTCAGGGCAATGAGTATCGGGAGATAAAGAAGATCATTGAGGATATGTCGAAAGAGTTTAGAGAAAAAGGTCTGGGCTACCGGTCCATCCTCAATGGATACAGCAGGGTTCTGTACTCTAAAATATTGCGGAAATTGAAAAACGGAGAAACAAATGTTGCAGACTTAAGCTGCATCAATCGTATCATTGCGGAGTGTTTAGCTTATATTGATTCCAGATGTTTTGAAAAGTTGACGCTGAAAGAAGTTGCGGAGCATACCTTTTACAATCCGGCATATTTAAGCAGGATATTTAAGGAGCAATGTGGCGTCAGTCTGTCAGAGTATATCAAGGAAAAGAGGATGGGGGAGGCTGCCAGATTGCTTTCTGACAGTTCTCTCAGTAATGATGAAATCATGTATCAGGTGGGGTACTCGGATAAGAAGCAATTTTATAAAAATTTTAAAGATATTTATCATGAGACACCTGCCGAATTTCGTAAAAAATCCCTACTGTAAAGTAAAAATTTCCTATAGGATGAAATGGGCTTTTCGCTTAGAATAGCAAAAAAAGCAGGAAAGCGAGGATGCGGGCAGCATGGGTAACAGTTATAAATTTAATGGAATCATTGATAAGTCAGTTCATTATATCGAGGAATTCCAGCTTTTGAGAGTGGATCTCTGGAAGCGTTTCGTACAGCAGTTCAAGGAAGAGGATGCGGATTATGAAGCCGGCTGGAGAGGAGAATATTGGGGCAAAATGATGCGTGGTGCATGTTTTGTATATGGATATTCTCAGGATCCGAAACTGTATCAGGTTCTGACTGATACGGTCAAAGATATGCTGACTGCCCAGGATGAATATGGCAGAATCAGCAGTTATGCGATCCATCATGAATTTGACGGATGGGATCTTTGGTCCCGTAAATATGTATTGCTTGGTATGCAGTATTATTTAGAGATTTGTAAGGATGAGGAATTATCAGCCCAGATCGTGGACAGCATGTGCCGTCAGGTAGATTATATCATGACTAAGATTGGCGATCCTAAGGAGGGCAAGAAGCTGATTACAAAGGCCACCCGACATTGGAGAGGTCTGAACTCTGCATCTATATTGGAGCCGATTGTTAGACTGTACAATATTACAAAGGAACAGAAGTATTTTGATTTTGCTACATATATCGTTAACTGCGGCGGTACTGACGTAGTCAATATATTTGATTTGGCTTATGAGGATAAATTATATCCATATCAGTATCCTGTGACCAAGGCATATGAGATGACTTCCTGTTTTGAAGGTTTGCTTGAATATTATTATGTGACCGGCGAGGAAAAGTATAAGACCAGTATCATAAACTTTGCAAATAAGATTTTGGAAAGCGATTTTACCATCATCGGAAGCAGCGGTTGTACGCACGAGTTGTTTGATCATTCTACGGTAAGACAGGCTAATACCAACAATGGTGCGATTATGCAGGAAACCTGTGTGACGGTTACTTTGATGAAGTTTTTCTATCGCCTTGCTGTATTGACCGGAGACAGCAAATATGTGGATGCCTTTGAGATCTCTATGTACAATGCATATTTGGGGGCTATTAATACGGAGAAGGTAATCGAACCTACCGTATTAGAGAATCATCCAGACTGGTCTATTGAAGCACTGCCATTTGACAGCTATAGTCCTTTGACAGCGGGGACTCGGGGCAACGGCATCGGTGGTTTGAAGCTTATGTCAGATAACCATTATTATGGCTGCTGTGCATGCATTGGTGCCGCAGGACTGGGATTGATTCCTCAGATGACACTGATAAACAGGGAAAAATCCATAGATTTAAATCTGTTCTTTGATGGATGTATACAGACGGCCACTCCGTCAGGCAACAAGTTGGTAATAAAGATGGAAACAACCTATCCCGTAACCGGCAGGATAAAAGTATATATTGACATTGAAAAACCTGAAAGTTTTGAATTGAAACTCAGAATTCCGGCATGGAGTAAGCGTACCGGATTAACAGTAAACGGTGAACTTGCAGAGATAAACGATGGTTATGTGGTATTGAATAGAGTTTGGGCAGCAGGAGATGTGATGGAACTGCTGTTAGATATGCGTACAGAGTGCTTAAGACCGATTCCATACGGACATCAGGTGTTGATGAATCATGTAGTATGGGGCGCAAATTATATGATTCCTACATACGATGAGGAAGATCCTATTGCAAAGAATCATATGGCACTTCGCAGAGGACCGATCACGCTGGCACAGGAGAACCGGATGGGTTACAGTGTGGATGAGGCTGTGGAGATCGCAGTGGGAGAAGATGGTTATGTGGATGTGACCTTCCCTGAGGCCAAGATCGCACCATATGAAAATATTTTAGAGTTGGAAGTACCACTTGCAGATGGACGTAAAATGCATGTAACGGATTACGCATCTGCCGGCAAGCTTTGGACAAATGAGAGCAAGATGGCAGCCTGGATGCTGGTGAAATAATTGAGAGAAGAGAATTGTTGCAACAGTGGCTGAATAAGCTGCCGGGGCGGCAGTTTTTTGTAGAGTATCATTTATGAGAATCCTGAAAAGACCAGTAAAAACAGACTGTCGCCCAGAAATTATTACATACCGGGCGGAGTGTCAGAGTACCGACTTTTGAATGGGGACTGGAAATTTGCTTATTTTCCTAAAGATATTGATATGCTGGAAGTGATTGAAGTCTGGGATACCATCCCGGTGCCATCCTGCTGGCAGATATTGGGTTATGAGAATGCAAATTATACAAATATTAATTATCCATATCCCTGTGATTCGCCCTATGTGCCCGATGATAACCCCTGTGGCGTGTATGAGCGGGAATTTGAAATCCCGAAGAAGTGGGGCAAGGTATATTTTGTATTGGAAGGTGTGGCATCCTGCCCATTCCTTTATATTAATGGGGAATACGTGGGATTTACTCAAAGAAGGAACCAATACAATTCGTGTGAAAGTGTTAAAATGGCGCTGTGGCAGTTATTTAGAGGATCAGGATCTTTTCTGCTTTAATGGTATTTTCAGAGATTGCTATCTCTTGCAGAGACCGGAGGGCCATATCGTAGATGTGGAGATGATTCCGGAGGATAACGGGATTCATATTCAGATAGATGGCCAGGCCAAAGTGCGTGTATTGGAAGGAGATAAGCTTCTGATAGAGGATACGATGAAGGATACTTTCTGCTATGCGCCGGAAAATACTGTGCTGTGGAATGCAGAGAAGCCTTTCCTGTATACGGTAGAGTTGGAGCGTGAAGGAGAAATCATTTCCCTGAAAGCCGGTCTTCGCAGGATTGAAGTATCTGATCAATATGAATTGTTGATAAATGGTGTTTCTGTAAAGCTTCATGGTGCAAATCACCATGATACAAGCAAATACCGTGGTTGGTGTCAGACGGACAAAGAGCTTCGGGCAGATTTGATGCTGATGAAGGAACTGAATATGAACTGTGTGAGAACTTCACACTATCCGCCTTCTCCGAAGTTTATTCAGATGTGCGATGAGATCGGTTTATATGTGGTGTTAGAGACTGATATTGAGACGCACGGATTTGTGCGCAGGTTTTCTGATGTGTCCTATGGCTATGATATGGGTTCTAATGATTGGCCGGCCAACAGACCGGAGTGGAAAAAAGAGCATGTAGAGCGCATGCAGTCTATGGTGGAAAATTATAAGAACCACTCCTGCGTTGTGATGTGGTCTACCGGCAACGAGAGCGGCCACGGCTGCAATCATGTGGAAATGATCCGATGGACAAAAAAGCGGGATGATTCCAGATTGATTCATTGTGAGGACGCTTCCTGCAAGGGGCAGTTCCACAATGCGGATGTTTATTCCCGTATGTATCCTTCCTTGGCAGATTTGGAGAAATTTGCACAGACAAATGATATCAATATGCCTGTGTTCCTCTGCGAGTATGCCCATGCTATGGGGAACTGCCCCGGAGACGTTTATTATTACAGCGAGTTGTTTGATAAGTATCCCAAGCTGATCGGCGGCTGTATCTGGGAGTGGGCTGATCATGTGGTAACTGTGGATGGCGTGCAGAAATACGGCGGAGATTTCCAGGGTGAGCTGACCCATGACGGTAACTTCTGTTGTGACGGTCTGGTGTTTGCCGACCGTACCCTGAAAGCCGGGTCTTTAGAAGCCAAGGCTGCATATCAACCGATCAAAACCACCTATGAAGACGGTGTGCTGCGTGTATATAACCGTCTGGATTTCACCAATTTAGATGAATACGAATTTATGGTTCAGATCGAAGTGGACGGCAAAGCGGTTTATGAAGAAAAAATGGTTCTGTCTGCAGATCCGCACACAACTGCTGAGGATAAAATTCCTTATGAAGCAGCGGAGTGTGCATATGGTGTGTATTTGAATACGCAGCTTACTAAGGATGGAAAGGTTTGGACAATGACCCATCATGAATTGCCTTGCTTGAGGATGGAAAATAAGGCTGCAAAATGTGCAGGCATTTCAGATGAGAGCTATGTAACTGCATGCGGCAATGCTGCGATGACGGAAGATACTTACCATATTTATATTTCCGGAGAAGGCTTCTCATACACCTTCTCCAAGCATTATGGCGCATTCACAAGTATGGTGGTGGATGGAGAAGAGCAGTTAGCTGGTAAATCCGTACTTTCCGCCTTCAGGGCACCTACGGACAACGACCGCAACATCATTAATAAATGGGCATATATCAATATCTGGGAAGGCGAGAATTTAGATTGTGCTTTCTCAAAGGTATATGACTGTCATGTAGAAGACGTTGTGATTAGGTTGACTGGATCTTTAGCAGGTGTTTCTCGAATGCCTTTCATGCGCTATGAACAGACAGTTACTGTTTACCATAAGGGAGAAGTTACTTATGCATTGAAAGGACAGATACGTGATAATGTCATCTGGCTGCCAAGATTAGGGTACGAATTTGAACTTCCCGAGGGTTCAAAAGAGTTCACCTATTATGGACGAGGACCTGTGGAGAATTACTGTGATATGCACAATTGGACGCCTGTGGGTATGTACAGCAGCAATACGGACAAGGAATATGTAAATTATGTGCGTCCTCAGGAACATGGTAATCATACCGAAGTGAAGATGCTGAAGATTGGCAGACTGGAATTTACGTCACAGAAAGGCATGGAAATTAATATATTACGATACAGTACAGCTGCGTTATTAAGATACACCTGAGAAACGACTACAAGGTATCCGGTATTGGATCAAATTCTTGTGGCCCGAAATTAGAGGATGCATATAGATTATCTGGGAAGCAGATTGCATTTGGATTTGGTATTAAGCCGGTATTATCGTAAGGTTAAGACATCCCAAAAAAATCAATGTTTATTATGCATTAGATTTTTGTGGGATGTTTTTGTATATTTCTAAAAAAACACCAAGCTATTACATTTTTTTACAGGAAGGATTAAAGGAATGTAAGTTGACGATAATTATAAACCAAAGGTATAATGTAAACATCTTCATAAGAGGCGCCCGTATAGGAGATAACAATTAAATTTTATTTTATTTCTGACAAGAATGAAAAGGAGGAACTATGAAGTATAAAAAAATAGTGGCATTAGTGATTGCATCTGCAATATCTTTAGGAACACTTGTAGGTTGTGGAAATAGTGATTCTGTTTCAACAGACTCGACTGAAGAAAAAACATCTCAAGTATCTGAGGAGACATCTGTAGAAAACAGTGTTGAAAAAGAAAAGGAAGAATCGAATAATATAACTTTCCCGTTAACAGAAAAAATGACCTTTACTGCGTTCACATCAGAGTATAATGGTACAGATTTGTCAGAGCGTTTAAGCTTTGTGGAGTTCATGGAGAATAGCAATATAGAGATTGAATTTATATCTACATTACCGGAGGAAAGTCAGGAAAAAAGAAATGTATTACTTAGCAGTGGTGAATATCCTGACTTCTTTATAAAAGATAATTTTACAGACGTACAGAAATATGCTGAAGAAGGTGAAATTATTCCTCTGGAAGATATGATTCGTGAATATGCTCCTAATTTGTGTGCTGTTTTGGATGAGAGAAATGCATGGGGCGACCTCGCAAGTTTAGATGGTCATATTTATTCATTACCTATGATTTCCAGCCAGCGTGGAACAGTAGTACCAATTTGGATTAATAAAAAATGGCTTGATAATTTAGGAATGTCAGAGCCTGAAAGCATTGAGGATTTTTATAATATATTGGTAGCTTTTAAAGAGAAGGATGCTAATGGTAATGGAGATCCTGATGATGAGATTCCGCTTGCACTTAATACGGCGAAGGATATAAAGCAATTATTAAATTTACAAGATTACTGCTATGATCATTCTACTAGATTGGCGGTAAAATCCGATGGGGAATTGGTCTATCTTGCTGAAGATGAAAGCTATAAAGAATTTTTGGAATTTGCGGCTAAACTATATGATGAAGGTCTGATTTATGAAGATTGTTATACAACAGATCGTGCAACCTTGCAGGCACTTGGACAGAGTGCGGATATTATGGGATGTTTCCCAGAAACTGCATCTTTTCAGATGGTAGGTCGTGACAATGATGATGATTATGTTATGATTATGCCATGGCATGGAAAGTCGTATTTGGATTCCGGTATAACTTCTGGTGCTATGTGTATTTCGGATAAATGTGAAAATCCGGAAGTACTGATAGCGTGGATCGATTATCTGTATTCTGAAGAGGGCGGTAAGCTTGCTTATATGGGTATAGAAGGCATCTCTTATGAATTTTATGAAGATGGTACATGGGGATGGATTGTCGGAAATGAATATGGAGATAATATTGATACCGTGAGAGCTAATGTACCCATGCAGGGTGGATTTTCAATACCGGTTTTAATGCCAAAAGCGTGGACGAGCTTAATGAGTCCTCTCATAGATGAGGATGAGTCATATTTAAATGTACAACGTGAAAAGCTTGTAGAACATAGTCAAGATGCATTTCCCGTAATGAAGTATTCAAGTGAAGATAAGGCGGAGCTTTCTGTTTTAAAAACAGACATTGAAGGTTATGTAGATCAATATACAGCAAAAGTCATTATTGGAGAATTGGATCTGAAGGAGAGTTGGGAAGATTATCTGAATACGCTGGAAAAAATGGGTGTAGAAAGATTGTATGAAATTTACAAAACAGCATATGATGATGGTATGGCAGCTCGAAATTAATTGAGTAAAAACTGCACTATATTGTTTGTAACAGAATAGTGCAGTTTTTTCTTTGAAAGGAATAGTATGAAACGAGAGTCTAATATATTTTGGAGGCAATTAAGAAAAGATGTTAAAAAGAACTGGATTCTTTATGTGATGATTTTGCCTGTGGTTGTATATTATATTATTTTTAGTTATGTCCCTATGTACGGAATACAAATTGCATTTAAGGATTATAGCATTAAAAAGGGAATGTGGGGGAGTGCTTGGGTGGGCACAGAACATTTCAGAAGATTTTTTAGTAGTTATAATTTTTTACAATTACTTAGAAATACGTTGGAAATAAGTGTATATAGTTTACTAATTGGATTTCCGATACCTATTATTTTTGCATTGCTATTAAATTATCTGAAGCATCATAAGTTGAAAAAAGTAATACAAATGATTTCATATGCACCGCATTTTATATCTACAGTAGTTGTGTGTGGTATGATTTCTATTTTTCTTGCACCGAATTACGGAGTATTCAATATTGTTCGTGAATTTCTGGGGTTAGAATCTGTGAATTTTCTTGCGAATCCAGAGTGGTACAAGCATATTCATGTTTTATCTGGTGTTTGGCAGGGAATGGGGTGGAGTGCCATTATATATATTTCGGCTTTAGCCGGTGTAGATTATGAGATGCATGAGGCGGCGATTATAGACGGGGCGACTAAGATTCAGCGTATAATCCATATCGATATTCCATCTATTAAAGCTACAATTATGATGCTTTTAATATTAGAGTTTGGCAAACTCATGAATGTAGGCTTTGAGAAAGTTTATCTGTTACAGAATTCGTTGAATAAAAGTGGGGCATCAGTTATTTCTACATATGTATATGAGCTTGGTCTGGTGAATGCTGATTATAGTTTTTCTACAGCTGTTGGATTGTTTAACTCGGTAATCAATGTTGTATTACTTGTATCCGCTAACATATTGAGCAAAAAAATTACGGATGAAAGTTTGTTCTAAGGGGGTGAAAAGCTTTGAAAAAAGATAAGAACCTAAAAGTTTTTAAACGTACTTATTCGGATAAGATTTTTGATGTTGTTAATCTAAGCATTATGTTAATTTTACTTTTTATTTTTGCATTTCCATTGTGGTTTGTTTTGATTGCTTCAATAAGTGACCCTAATCTCGTTCTATTTGGAGAAGTATTGCTTTTGCCGAAAGGAATTACTCTGGATGCATATGAGACGATGAAAGAACATGGAGAGATTTGGGTAGGATATGGTAATACAATAATCTATACGGTTGTTGGTACCATACTCAATATGTTTATGACTGTATGTGCTGCGTATCCATTATCCAGAAAAGACTTTATGCTTGGGAAATTTTTTATGGTAATGTTTATGATTACAATGTACTTCAATGGCGGATTGATTCCTACATACATAGTAGTAAATAAATTAGGGTTATTGGATAATAGATGGGCAATGATCATTCCGGGGGCAGTATCAATTTACAACGTAATTATTACACGAACTTATTTTAGAAACAGCATTCCTGAATCCTTGTACGAAGCGGCAACAATAGACGGTGTTAATTCAGCTCAGTATTTAACACGAATTGTAATTCCATTATCTAAGCCGGTTCTATCTGTAGTTATGCTATATTATGCTGTTGCTCATTGGAATGATTATTACACAGCATTGTTGTATATTTATGATAAAAAATTAAGACCGCTTCAAACTATTCTTAGAGATTTACTGTTAACGACACAACTGCAATTGAATGATATAGCAGGAATGGATGCTGCTGATGTAGAGCAAAAGATGCGATTGGCACAAACGATGAAATACTCAGTAATTATTATTGCAATGATTCCAGTGTTATGCATCTACCCTTTTATTCAGAAGCATTTCGTGAAAGGTATGATGATTGGTTCAATAAAAGGTTAGTGTGTACCCGCGAGTCTATCGTTGTATCGTGAGGTGTGATTTTAATTAACCTATTTGTGAATGAAAGGTTAGAAGAGCATGAATTTAAAGAAGGCAATATATAATTTCTTTTCCAAGACACTTGTTCAATACATATGTTCTTATTTATTGATATTTTTAGTATTGTTTTTCGGTTTTTTGTCGATTGTACGCAATCAGATTACTGATTTGTATTATAAACAGTTAATTGTTCAGTCGCAAGAAAGACTTTTTAATATGTCGCAACAATTTGCTGATGAAATGAATGGATTGGAAACAATTAACGTTGCTTTGAAAACTGAAATGAATATGTTGGCTTCGAAGAGTTCTGATAGACAATATTTTAAATATCTGCTTTATCAAGAGCTTAATAAATATGCCACGGGAAAAACTTATATTGAATCTATTGTATACTATAATAGTCAAGATGACGTTTTATTGTCGCCTGGTGTATTAACATCTCATGCAGATAATATAATTCGTTTTTTTGATGATTCCTATTTGGATTTTGATTATTCAGTATTTTTGAATGGAACATCGAGTAAATTAATTTATCTGGAAAATGAGGATAGTAATTACCTCATTTTTTTTCCAAGCAATTCTAAATATGACAAGCATATAGTGTTTTTTGTTATTGATCAACGAGAAATCAAACAGTTGTGTAAAGGCATGTCGTCAGCTGAGATACCAGCTATTGCAATAGCAGATAGCGAAAAAAGATTGATTGCAGGTTGGAACACAGAAATGTTGCTTCCTCATATAGATCTGTATGAGGAGGAAGATGGGATATATTATATAGACAACAACAATTCTTTGTGCGTGATTAATAATAAATCTACCGAATCTATTATCTTGGCACTTGTTTCAAATGAAATGCTGATGAAACAGGTAAATGAAGTATTTCAGCCGATTTATAAGATATTTATGGCTTTGAGTAGCATTTGCTTTTTGCTTGTTTTGTGTTCCATGTATTGTACTTATTTTCCGTTGCGAGCGTTGGTACACAGAGTTGCATCAGGAGAGAAAAGAAATGGTAATTACTTGAATCTTATGGAACAGGTGTTTTTTAAAACCGTGCAGCAGAATGAGCAGATGGAAGAAAAATTGAAGCGATATCAGTGTTCTATGAAAAAGACGATATTAGGTTCCATTATGTTTGAAAATCAGGCTGAAGTAAAAAGTACATCAGTAAATATTGATAAATTTTTTTGCATGGAACCAGATAATAAAATTTTTGTAGTGAACATGCAAGTATCTAATAAAATTGTTTCCCATGAGAAAATAATCACTGAGTTTCAGGATGCATTTTCAGAGGATATGCCATGTGTTATTTTGGAAACAACAGGAAATACAATAATGTTCCTTTTATGCACATCAGGAACGGATTCTGATGTGCATAAAAGATTTCTTGTTTTGTTGAAGGAATTGTATCAAAAATATGGTTGTTATTCTGTGGTCAGCAAGAGTTCGGTATCTCCGATGGATATTCCGGCATTGTATGAAACCACTAGAAGTGTAGGTGAAATATGTAATGAAAATCCGATAGTATTTGTAGAAGATATAGGATCTGCAATTTTTGAAAATACAATGGAATATCCACATAATTTGATCGCAGAACTGACATCTGTTCTTTCGATTAACGATTTTGTGGGTGCGGAACAATGTATTAATAAGTTATTTCAAATTATTGATTCTTTCAAACAACCACAAAAAATGTCGGAGTTCTTTATACGTTACGTGTTGACCGATATACTGTATGCCATTATAAGGGCTATGAATGACTGTAATATAAAAATGGATCTTTATAAGGAGTGTTATTTGGAGACATTATATTATTGTTGTAGTTTTCCGTATAGTGAAGTAAAGGAGACGATTAAGATAAATGTAAAACATCTTCTTAAACAATTTTCTGACTATATAAAGCAAAAATATGATCTTGATAATCAAGTACGATTGCTGATTGATGAGAACTATACAAATTCAGAGATTTCTATTACTTATGTTGCAGAGTATTTTCATATCAGTGTGGCCTATGCAAGTCTATTGGTAAAAAGAGCAACAGGACTTAATTTTTCAGAATATTTATGGATGCTTCGTTTGGAAAAGGTAAAGGAGTTATTATTAACGACAAAAGAATCTGTAGATGTAATAAGTGTAAAAGTTGGTTATCTCAATCCTTCTAGTTTTCGTAGAAAATTCAAAAAGGAGTTGGGGCTTACGCCTTCTGACTATCGTGAAAAAAATGAAAGGAATTATTTATATGGAGATTAATTTTGAAGACAGAGTAAGGGATGCTTTGCTAAAAGCAAAAAAGTTTATTGAAAATTTAACTGTGGATTCTTCTGAAAATCTTCCAGGTTTGATTGTTACCAGTGGAGACCGATTTTTCAGCTGGGATATGGAACACCGTAGTAAAGAAAATGGGCAGAATTATCTTTATTCTTGGAGTTATTATAATGGAGTTGTTTTTGAAGGGTTAAAATACATTTTTGAAGGCACAGGAGATGAGAAATATTTAACTTATATTAAAGACTATCTTGAGTCTATGATTACAGATGATATGCTTAATGAGCATGCCGGTTATGTTCTGTACCATGGATTAGATTGTTATAAATCAGCCAGTCTGTTGGAGGATTACTGTGATTTAAATATGAATGGTGCTTTGGGTGGAAGTGGACATTGTAAGGTTTGTGAACGACTGTATAATGATCTGGTGATATTAAATGCTGATTATACGGAAGAAGTAATAGGTGGAAACTATTGGCATAAGTGGTACAATTCGGAGGCACCTAAATATAAGGTTTGGTTGGATGGTATTTATATGGCGCAACCTTTTTTGGCAAAACATGCATGGAAGGTACATGATAAAGAGCAGCTGGAGAAAATTTATAAACGTTTCCGATGGGTTGCTGACAATATGGTCGCTGAAAATGGTTTGTATTATCATGCTGCAAACAACAAAGATGATTACTGTGCGTTTTTCTGGCTTCGTGCCATAGGATGGTACGCAATGGCTCAAGTGGATGTCATGGAGTATATGTGTGGGGATCATTTGGACGAGATGAAAAAAGACTTAAAAAAATTCATTGATAACATGCTAAGATTTCAAGACGAATCAGGTATGTGGCGAAACATAGTGGATCGCCCGTTATCGGAAATGAACCGGACAGAGACAAGTGGCACAGCCATGATTATTTATTGCATTTTAAAGGCGATCAGGATGGGATGGATAGTGGATCAAAAGGGCATATATATATATGCTGCACTGAAAGCTTTTTGTTGTATGACAGAGCAGAAATTGAAGGATAACAAACTTAAAGATATTTATTTGGTAGCATCTGCAACAGGCAATAATAATTATGAAAGACTTGATTTATATAAGGTAAATGAGGGTAAGGGGATTGGTCCTTATATCATGGCTTATGCTGAAATGATAAAGGCTGATAGACTTTTTGAAAATGTTCATGTCCATATATTTAAAGGAAAATGAGGTGGCAAAATGCGTGACATATCAACAATAGATAAAAATTTTAAAAGCGAAACAAAACTTTCGGAAAAGGATATAGTTTTCTATGATATCCGTAATAAGCCCTTTGATATATATGGCTTTTATAGTGGAGACGGGTATAAAGAATACAAACGTATGCCTACAGATGTTGCCCAAAATACTAGCGAAGGAGTTTTTGCATTACATACAATAACAGCTGGAGGAAGAGTGCGTTTTAAAACTGATTCATCATATATTGCTATTTCGGTCAAGCTTTCTGAGTATACTTCTTCTCCACGTCTTACATCTGTTGCCTGCATGGGATTTGACGTTTATAGTATAGATAATGGTGTACATACTTATGAAAGCACATTTTCTCCGCCGGGTGATGGCAGCACAGAATATGAGGGTATATTTTATCCTAAGGGAGAGGGGATGAGGGAATATATAATTAATTTTCCGAGTTTCTCTCAAGTCTGTGATATATATGTTGGTCTGAAGGATGGCAGCAAACTTTTGCACGGAGACAGATATGTTAATAGCAAGCCGGTGGTGTTCTACGGTTCATCGATTACACAGGGTGGAAGTGCATCCAGACCCGGAACAGGTTATACAGCTATTGTATCACGCAAGTTTAATTGTGATTATATAAATCTCGGATTTGCCGGCTGTGCTCGTGGAGAAGATTCCATTGCAGACTATATATCAACCCTTGATATGTGCTGTTTTGTTATGGATTATGATCACAATGCACCGACGGTCGCTCACCTTGAAGCAACTCACGAGCCAATGTTTATAAAAATCAGAGAAGCTAAGCCTGATCTGCCAATTATTATCCTATCTGCTCCATCAGATTGCTTCCGTGAAAGCATTGAGCAGCGAAAAGAAATTGTGTACCGCACATATGTCAATGCAATAAATGCAGGTGATAAAAATGTTTATTTTATAGATGGCATGTCGATATTTGGTGATTTGGCAAAAGATTGTACCATTGAAGGGTGTCATCCTACAGACCTTGGATTTTATTTTATGGCAAAGAGTATATCTGAAGTAATAGAACAAGAGAAAATACTTTAATGGAGAAGTAATGTAAAATGACAGACTACATATTACTTTTTATTTCTGTAATACTAATGGTTGCACTTTTTGTTACTAACAAAATGTTTCAGCAACAGGCCGGAACTGCTATGAGAGAGGGACTCATTTTTAATGGTTCTCTTGGAATGATTTTGGCGGTAGCCTTCTGGGGCATGAACGGATTCCGGCTGGATATAAATATTTATTCTGCGGTAATGGCAGTTTTTGTGGCGTTGTTGACAGTAGGTTATACCATGATCGGATTCAGAATCATGAGAAACGAAAAAGTAGCTTTGTATACTATTTTCTTGATGACCGGTGGTATGACAATTCCTTATGTGTGGGGGTTACTTTTTTTGGATGAATCCTATTCATGGTTACGAACAATAGGGTTAATAGTTATTATTGTGTCCATAATCCTTTCAAACACAGATGGAAAGAGTGGAAGTAGAAAACATGTTTTGATGTGTGTAGCAGTATTCATTTTAAACGGATTTGTAAGTGTACTGCAAAAAGAGCATCAAATTAATGTTAATGCGGTGTCAACAATTGATTTTATCATTTTGAACAGTTTGGCTAAATTTCTTCTTTGCTCTGTGGGGTTATTGTTTGTAAAAAAGAAGCAGGAAGTGAAAATTAAATTGAGTTCTAAGAGTGTTTTCATAATTGTAATCTCGGCAGTCTTTTTTGGTGGATCATATATATTGCAGCTTGCAGGAGCAAAGAGTCTGCCTGCAACGGTCTTATATCCCATTGTAACAGGCGGAGGTATTATCTTCAGTTCTGTATCGGGCAGGATATTTTTTGGAGAAAAAATAACACAGAGGCTTTTGACCGGGATTATTCTATGCTTTTTTGGAACATGTATGTTCCTGTAATCTTATAGTTATTCATAACAAACAAAGGGGAAATGAATATGAAAAAAATATCTATTTTGGAGTATGGTGTCAAATGTGACGGAAGTGTATGTACATATGCGATTCAATCTGCAATAGACGAATGTTTCCGGCAAGGGGGCGGTATTGTAGAGATTCCAGAAGGGGTTTATATGTCAGGAGGAATTCGTCTGCGTTCAAATGTTACATTGCATTTATTAAAAAATGCAGTATTAATTGGATCAAGAAATCCGGAAGACTATTATGGCTGGCTTCAGGATGAGCTGGAACCCTTTGATCCTGTAGAGATAACTGATATATTGCATAATCGGGCTGAGCTTTCGGATAATAAGGAGAGAGATTATCAATTTATACGTTTGCCCGGCAGCAGATGGCATAATGGTTTGATTCGTGCAGTTGACGCTGAAAATATTGGAATTATTGGAGAGGAAGGATCTGCCATAGATGGAAATGATTGCTTTGATGAGTTGGGCGAAGAACACTATCGCGGGCCTCATGCAATATCTCTTTTTCGCTGCAAAAATATCCAATTAAGAGGTTATAGCGTTCAAAGAAGTGGTAACTGGGCACATAATCTTTATCGCTGTTCACAAATTTCGATGGATCATGTTGAGGTACTGGCTGGGCATGATGGTATTCATCTGAACGCATGTGAGAATATTGTTATTAGGAACAGTAACTTTTATACAGGAGACGATTGTGTAGCGGGCTTTGCAAATCTTAATGTATTAGTAGATAATTGTGAAATCAACTCAGCGTGCAGCGGTTTTCGGTTTGGAGGGGCAAATGTGATGATAACGAATTGCCACATTTTTGCACCAGGCCGGTATGCATTTAGAGGAAGTATGACTGCTGAAGAGAAGAGGACAAGTGCTCCATCTCACCGGAAAGGACATCGTACCAATATGCTGAGTGCGTTTACTTATTTTTCTGATTATTCACTTGATGTTCCGTATCAGCCGGGAAATATCGTGATTTCAGATACAACAGTAGAAGGTGCGGATAAATTGCTTCATTATAATCGTTCCGGTAACGAAATATGGCAGTCAAATCGTCCATTGGCTAACATTCGTTTTGAGAGAATTACAGCTAAAAATCTTGCACAACCTGCTGTTTTGTATGGAGATCAGGATCTATATATATCAGCAGAATTTCATCAGTTGAACTTAACTGTTCGGGAAGGTTATGAAGAATCTCCGATGTTTTGGGTTTGTAATTTTGACAATATTACGATGGAAGATATTGTGGTTGAGGGCGGAAGTGATGTGGCATTGATTCAAAGCTGGTGTGACGGCGAAATCCATATGAAGAATGTTTCTTGCAGCCCGGAAAGAACCATAATGATCAAAAGGGCAAATACAGTTTTTCATGTAAAGGGAATATAAAATCGGGAAAGGAAGGATAGGGTATGAAAGATATAATAGCGCAGAATAAGGAGTGGATAGATGCTACATGGGATAAGGTAGATAAGAAATTAAGCCGTATCGCTGTAAAGAGTCGCAATAAAATCCCTTATACAAGTGTAAATGGGGAGCATGATGACAAATTTCAGACAAATGTCACTTTATGGACAAATGGTTTCTGGGGCGGTATGATGTGGCTGATGTATATGTCTACCGGTAATGAAGAATATCGTAAGACGGCTGAAAGAAACGAGGAGTTGTTGGATGAAGCACTAAAGAGAGTGAGAAGGCTGCATCATGATGTGGGATTTATGTGGCATTTGACCAGCGGGGCGAATTATCGCATTACGGGAAATGAGAATTCTTTTGTCAGAAATTATTATGCGGCAACCTCTCTTTTTTCCAGATATAATATTGATGGAGACTTCATCCGTGCGTGGAATAATGACTGGGTCGGTTCATCAAATGCCGGATTTTCTATTATAGACTGTTTGATGAATTTGCCGATATTATATTGGGCTTCTGAGGAAGTGGAGGATGAACGCTTCAAAAAAATTGCCATGAGACATATGGAGATGGCCATACGTGATCATATCAGAGAGGATGGCAGTGTCAATCATATTGTGGATCATGAAATTGATAAGGTTGGAGTCAGACGTGTTCTGGGAGGTCAGGGTTTTGATGAAAATTCCTGCTGGTCAAGAGGTCTTGCATGGGCTGTTTACGGCTCAATAATTTCTTATATTCATGTTGGAAAACAGGGATATTTAGAAGCTGCTAAGAAAACAGCAAAGTACTTTATTGAACATGTGAAAGAAACCAATTATCTTCCGGTGGTAGACTTTAGTGCACCAAAAGAACCCATATATTATGACAGTACAGCCGGAGTTTGTACTGCGTGCGGACTATTGGAAATTGCCAAGTGTGTTTCTGAAGAGGAAAGAGGATACTACGCTGAAGCTGCTATCAATATATTAAAGGCTTGTGATGAACACTTCTGCAATTATGACGAAAGTGAAGATGCTCTGGTAATGATGGGAAGCGAAAGATATCCACATAATGAAACAGAAAAAAATGGATTACATATTCCGATTATTTATGGGGATTTCTTCTTTGTAGAGGCATTGACGAAGTTAAGAGGAAGCGATTTCTTTATTTGGTAGGAAAGGAAAAAAGCAATGAGTTTGGATAGAAAAGACATTACAGCACTGATTAAAAATATTAAAAAGTCTGTGGAGGCACATAAAATCGAAACAGGTGCATACATAAGATATACCCACAAGGAAGGTGAACAGAAGGCAAATGAATATGGCTGTGCCGATGCTGCAAATATTCTCTATACCATAGGGGAATTCCCTACAGATGTGGAGGAAAGAAAAAAATGGGTGGAAATATTACAGAATATGCAGGATAAGGAGACGGGAATGTTTTATGAGGATACGCATTACCCTATGCATACTACAGCACATTGCCTTGCGGCGTTGGAACTTTTTGATGTAAAACCTCTGTATCCGTTGACCGGACTGGAGATGTATAAGACAAAGGATGGACTATATAAATTACTGGAATCTTTGCCATGGAAGGATTCTTCGTGGAGTGGTTCTCACAAAGGTGCCGGCATCTATGCAGCTCTTAATCTTGCAGGCGAGGCCACACCGGAATGGAACGATTGGTATTTTGAATGGTTATGGAATGAGAGTGATCCGGAAACCGGTATGTGGAGAAAGGGATACACAGATAAAGAGCGGCCGAGACAGATGGATATGGTTGCATCTTTCCACTATTTGTTCAATCATGAGTATGCAAGAATGCCGCTGCGTTACCCGGAAAAGATGATTGATAGCTGCATAGAAATGTACGAGAAGGGATATCTGAATGATAAATTTGGTAAATCTACGGGATTCATTGAGGTAGATTGGGTATACTGTATTACACGTGCCCTTAGGCAGTGTGGTCATCGGTTTGATGACTGTAAAAAGGTGGTTCGAAAATTTGCTGATTCATATCTGGATGCATTAATGGCAATAGATCCGGATCAACCATCCGGGTTCGATGATATACATATGTTGTTTGGTACGGTATGCTGTGTGGCTGAAATTCAACAATTTCTGCCGGGATACCTTTATACAGAAAAGCCGTTAAAATTGGTACTGGATAGAAGACCGTTTATTTAATCGATTTCATAACGAATGCCCGGCACGGCAACGATATCATACGTCACTTTATCGGCATGGCAGATGCGACAACTAAAATGGAAATTGAGAACCTGATGGCAGGCGAAGCGATAGAAAAGGTAATCCGCAAGGAGCTGACTTACAGAATTACCTGCTATAAAAAGCGGTGCATGGTTATGCTGGCAGAAGATCATGAATGAAATAAAGATAAAGTGTGTAATCCGTGATGACTGGATTACACACTTTATCTTTTGATACAATTATAGATTACAGCACCTTCGACAGAAACTCCTTTAATCTCGGATTCTTTGGATTGCCAAAGAATTCTTCCGGTTCTCCACTTTCTAAGATCTGTCCCTCATCGATGAAGAGTACCTTGTTGGCAACCTCCCGAGCAAAGCCCATTTCGTGGGTAACGATGATCATGGTCATGCCTTCCTTGGCTAAAGCCTTCATCAAATCTAATACTTCCCCAACCATTTCAGGATCAAGAGCACTGGTAGGTTCGTCGAAGAGGATGACTTCCGGGTTCATGGCAAGGGCACGGACGATAGCCACACGCTGCTTCTGACCGCCGGAGAGAGTGGAAGGGTACACATCAGCCTTTTCTTCCAGTCCGATTCTCTTTAAGAGCTCCATAGCATGTGTGCGGGCATCAGCTTTGATCTGTGCCTTTGTGGTGGTGATCGGAATCAATTCCTGTTTGTTTTTAGCATTCTTAAAAAGGTTGGTAAACTTCATCAGGGTATTTTTACGGGTTGCTTTTTTTAAGTCCTGGCACTGTACAAACACCGGAGCCAGCATGATGTTCTGGATCACCGTCTTGTTGTTGAACAGGTTAAAATGCTGGAATACCATCCCCATCTTACGTCTGTGGATATTGATATCGACTTTGAAGTCTGCAATATCTACACCACCGAAGATGATCTGTCCGCCTGTAGGATCTTCCATACAGTTTAAACAGCGCAGAAAGGTACTTTTTCCGGAACCTGATGGTCCGATGACGCACACAATATCGCCCTTTTCGATGCACACATTGATGCCGTTTAATACCTTCACATTACCAAATGATTTCTGAAGATTAATTACGTCTATCACTTTTTCTCAGGCTCCTTTCCATAATTTTAATTCCTAAACTGATCAGCAATACCAGGATGATGTAAATAAATGCCATTACCAGGTATGGAACCATGAATTCATAGCTGTTGCTTCCGATGTAGTTAAAGGCAACATACAAGTCAGCTGCACCGACAAAACTTACGACGGAAGTCTCTTTGATCAATGCGATGAATTCATTGCCCAGGGTGGGAAGGATGTTCTTCACTGCCTGAGGAATGACAATCTTAAGCATGGTGGTCCAGTATCCCAGGCCTACTGCACGTCCGGCTTCCATCTGGCCGCTGTCTACGGAAAGAATACCGCTTCGCATGATCTCGGATATGTAAGCACCGGAGTTTAATCCGAATACTAATATGGAGACCTGAAGTCCGGACATACGGATTCCAAAAAGGGGCAGCATAACGTAATAAAATACCAACAGCTGAACCACGATGGGAGTCCCTCTGAACAGGCCTACATAAAAGCTGCAGAACCCATTTAGGATTCTGGGAAGCAGTTTGTATTTCGGAATTACTCTGATGGTAGCAATAATGGTACCAATCAGAATACCGATGATAAGACCTAAAATGGCTATGACAAGCGTATTCTGCAAGCCTTCCAGAACTTTCACATATCCGTTCTGGTTGATGAATATGTCTATGAATTTATCTACCTTACGGCTAAAATCACCCATGAAAACCTCTTTTTCTCAGTATATAAGTAACTGCTCAGAGCAGAATCTGAACTGAGCAGTTACAAGTTTACTGTAATTCGTTGATTGCTTCTGTAATGCATGCTGCAGGAGCAGAGTCGATAACAACATACTGGATGTTGCCATTCAATAAATCCTGCACAGCCATAGAGCCGTTCTTATAACCAACAGTTTCCATTGCATAACCTGCAAAGCCCCAGTCAGCGTCACCTTCACAGTAGAACTGACCGGTTGTACCGTTCTGAACACCTACTTTAACGGAAGAATCTTTGCTATTTAAGATTGCTTCTACAGCAGCAGCGTCAGCACAGCTGTCAAATTCAGTGTTGTCAGAAGTTACGATCAGCTTCTGAGCAGCATTGTAATAAGAATCTGTAAAGTTTACATATTCTTTACGGTCTTCTTTTACAGTCAGACCAGCCATGGCGATGTCGCATTTCTGCTGACCAACTGCCAGACATACTGCATCGAAATCCATGTTCTGGATAACCAGCTCCTTGCCTAAATAATCAGCAAGTAATGCAGCGATTTCCATGTCGATACCGAGATAGCTGTCCCCTTCTGTGTATTCGAAAGGTTCAAATGCAGCGTTGGTAGCTACCACCAGCTGGTCTTTGCTTTCGTCTAATGCAGCAGAAGTTACTTTTACAGGGGTTCCATCACCAAAGTAATGGTCGCAGATTTCATCGAATGTACCGTTTGCTTTGATCTCTGCGATAAATGCGTTGGTCTTCTCAAGCAATTCAGGCTGAGTTTTATCCACACCGAATGCATATTCTTCCTGTGTCAGTTCGATTTCGATAACCTTAGTAGTTTTTGCTTCTTTGGCACCGCAGCCTGCGAGAACAGATGCTGCCATTACAAGGGATAATCCAAGTGCAATTAATTTTTTCATGTCTTGCCTCCTATATGTATTTTTAATCAAGATACCTGCATAATATATCACTTTCCATTGAAAAAAGCAATGATATAGTGTAAGATAATTGAAAGAAAAAATTTTAGGGGTGTATATTATGAAACTTTATACGGCGTTAATAGATGGACATGAGGAAATTCTTGTCAATTTTGGTAAGGATAAGCAAGCGTACCTGGTAAAGGATCTGGGACTGGAATTTGTAGATATGAATGATCTGATCTGCAACATGACAGCACAGCAGAAGCAGAATCTCTATGAAATGGCAGAAAAAGGGATAAACGAAGAAGCATATAATATCGATAATCTGGAGCTTTTAGCACCCATTGTCAGACCGAGACAGGATGTGATCTGTCTGGGGATCAATTACGATGAGCATGCAAAAGAAGCAGGGATGTATTCAAAAGAGGCATTTGGAGGAGAGAGACCATATACCATTTATTTTTCCAAAAGAGTGAACAGAGCTACAGGACCTAAGGAAGGGATTCCTTCTTATGAAGACCTTGTGGACAGTCTGGATTACGAATCAGAGCTGGGTGTAATTTTACATAAAGATGTAAAAGGCATTTCCAAAGAAGAGGCTCTGGATGCGGTCTTTGGTTATACGGTGATCAATGATGTCAGTGCCAGAAATCTGCAGACCAGACATAAACAGTGGTATGTAGGTAAGAGTATGGATGGATTTACGCCTATGGGTCCCTGTATCGTGACTGCGGATGAAATCGACGATGTGCAGAATTTAGAGATTAAGAGCTACGTAAATGGCCAGCTTCGTCAAAACAGCAATACAAAATATATGATTCAAACCGTAGCAGGTGCCATTTCCGAGCTTTCTTTAGGGATGACCCTTCAGGCAGGAACGGTGATTGCCACGGGAACACCTGCAGGAGTAGGTATGGGTATGCAGCCGCCATGTTTCTTAAAGAAGGGAGATGTGGTAGTCTGTGAAATAGAAAAAATTGGCAGGATTGAAAATGAAATTGTATAATTTACTGGTTTATTTCTTTAATGAATGGATGTAAAATAAGAAGGTAAATTTATAAAGGCGGTATAGAATCATGGAAGCCGCAGAAATGAGGAGATTATGAAAACAAGAATTGGTATTTTAGGATATGGTAATTTAGGCAGAGGAATTGAATGTGCCATCGCACAGAATCCGGATATGGAGCTTGTGGCTGTATTTACAAGAAGAAATCCGGAAACAGTGAAGATATTAACAGACGGTGTAAAAGTGTATTCTGTTGATGATGCGTTGGATATGAAGGATCAGATCGATGTCATGATCCTTTGCGGCGGCAGTGCTACAGATCTTCCGAAGCAGACCCCGGAATATGCAAAATATTTTAATGTGGTTGACAGTTTCGATACCCATGCGAAGATTCCGGAACATTTTGCGGCAACAGATGCCTCAGCAAAAAAGAATGGAAATATCGCAGTAATCTCTTGTGGATGGGATCCGGGTATGTTCTCGCTGAACAGACTTTATGCAAATGCCATTCTTCCTGTGGGAAATGACTATACTTTCTGGGGAAAAGGTGTCAGTCAGGGACACTCCGATGCAATCCGCAGAGTGGAAGGGGTAGCCAATGCAAAGCAGTATACCGTTCCCGTAGAAAGTGCGCTGGAAGCAGTGAGAAACGGCGAAAATCCAGAACTCACTACACGCCAGAAACATACCAGAGAATGTTTCGTGGTGGCAAAAGAAGGTGCCGATCTGGAAAGAATTACAGAAGAAATCAAAACCATGCCCAATTATTTTGCAGATTATGACACTACGGTTGAATTTATCACAGAAGAAGAACTGCAGGCAAAACACGGTGGTATTCCTCATGGAGGTTTCGTGATCAGAAGTGGTAAGACCGGCTGGAATGAGGAACACAGTCATATCATTGAGTACAGCCTGAAACTGGACTCTAATCCGGAATTCACAGCATCTGTGATTGTGGCATGTGCAAGAGCGGCATTTCGCATGAAGCAGGAAGGCATGACCGGATGTAAAACGATTTTTGATATTGCGCCTGCATATTTAAGCCCGTTAAGCGGCGAGGAATTGCGTGCCCATATGTTGTAATATAGATAGGTGAAATATATGAAACTGATCACTTTGGTGGAGAATACACCGGGGAACTCCGAATGCGCATGTGAGCATGGACTGAGTATATATATCGAAACCAATAAACATAGGATTCTCATGGATACAGGAGCCAGTGATGCCTTTTTGCGGAATGCGAGGCAGTTGGGGATCGATCTGTCTCGGGTGGATATGATGGTTTTAAGTCATGGACATTATGATCACGCCGGTGGGATTTTAGATTTTGTAAACGTAAATCATAGGGCGGCGATTTATATGCGGCCCACGGCGGTAAAAGCATATTATAGTTTAAAAGCATCCGGTGCAAAATATATAGGCATGGACGAGAGGATTTTTAAACTTCCTCAGATAAAATATACCAATGAATATGAAGTGTTGGATGAACAAGTAACCTTGTTTTCAGGGGTGTCCGGCAGACGACTTTGGCCAAAAGGGAACGAGAGCCTGAAAATATTGGTGGGTGAGGAATTACAACAGGATATATTTGATCATGAGCAGTCATTGGTCATCAGAGAAAACGGAAAGAGCATACTTATATGTGGCTGTGCCCACAACGGAATTGTGAATATTTTGGACAGGTATCAGGAAATTTACGGGGCTCATCCGGATATGGTAATCACAGGATTTCATATGAAGAAGAACGGAGCGCTGGACACGGCGGAAAAGGAGGTAGTGAAAAGCACTGCAAAGATGCTTTGTGAGATGAAGGGAACTGTATTTTATTCCGGACATTGTACAGGCGAGGAAGCTTTCGATGTCATGAAAGACATTATGGGGGACCAGTTGACTGCTTTGCACAGTGGGGGAAGGATATTGTAGCAGGAGGTATGTAATGAAACCGCTGGTAAGTATTATTGTGCCGGTATATAATGCAGAAAAAAATTTGGACAGGTGTATAGAGAGTATATTGAACCAGACTTATAAAGCTTTTGAATTGATTTTATTAAATGACGGAAGCAGTGATGGGTCCGGTCGGATCTGCAATGATTATGCAGCAAAGGATAAACGTATTAAAGTGGTGCACAAGGAAAATTCAGGTGTATCTGATACCCGAAATCAGGGACTTGCGTTGGCAAAAGGTGAATATATCCAGTTTTTAGACAGTGATGACTGGATTACGCCGGATGCCACAGGATTGTTCATACGTACGGCAAAAGAATATGATTGTGAAATGGTGATTGCAGATTTTTATCGTGTGATTGGTGAGAGAGTTGCCCAGAAGGGAGCTATTGATGAAGATGGACTTGTGGATCAGATTACCTTTGCGGAGAATATGATGCAGAAGCCGGCTGATTTCTATTATGGGGTGTTATGGAACAAATTATACAAACGATCCATCATTGAGGAGAATCAGCTGCGAATGGACAGCAGTGTCAGCTGGTGCGAGGATTTTATGTTTAATTTGGAATACATCCGGCATGTGAAGCATGTTTATGCATTGAAGGTTCCGGTTTATTATTATGTAAAGACCAAGGGCTCGTTGGTTTCTCAAGGGATGAGTATGAAGAAGACGATTCAGATGAAACGAAAAGTCTTTGCATATTACAATGATTTTTATAAGGATGTATTCGGAGAAGATGATTACGAGAAGAGAAAATTGCAGGTATTCCGCTTTTTAGTAGATGCTGCAGGGGACGGGCTTGTTTCACCGACGATTCTGCCGGGTAATTATAAGTTGGGGGATGAACGCACCAATGTCAGCGAGGGGGTACAGGAAGGTGAAGGATTCTTCTTTGAATTGTATCGGGAGAGAAAACTGCAGGACAGGCTGCTTGAGGTGGCGGCCTTCAGAAATGATTTGACTACAGCTGATGTAAAAGTGCTTTTATATTATGGACAGATACGTGAAAAGTGTACATTCAAAGAGATTGCCGCAATCTTAGGTATATCCAGAGGAACACTGACCCTGGCAATCCAGCGACTGCTTGCAAAGGGGTTGTTGGAAGCACAGGAAGGGGATGAGGCAAGGGAGTTTGTAGCAACACCTGAAGCTGAGCAAATATTTGGGGAGTTAATGATTGTGATGAATGACTTTGAGCAAATTCAATTTGAAGGATTTTCACAGCAGGAGATGGAGTTGTTTGATAAGTTAAATGAGCGACGAAAGGAAAATATCCGCAAAGCACTTCGGTAACAGCCGGAAAGGAAATTATTATGAAAAAAGATAAAATAATAGAACAGGATATTGATGCCATCATTGCCCTTCTGGATGGTTATGTGGCAGCGGAAGGCAGTCGTATGAAGATTCAGGTGACAGAAGGTGATGGAAAAGTCTTGGATAAAAAGTATCACCACGGCAGATGCGATGTGGGAAGCCCATGGGCGAAAGGTGCCGCGTTTGACTTATGTGAATAAGGTTTATTAATGGTGGATTGTAAAACGAAGAGATTTCGGAATGAAAAAGGAAGGATAGGCACCGAAATGGAACAGCTCAAATTCTGTGGAATCAATCTTGAAACCGGAACAGAAAATTACGGAGAAGAATATATCATGGAATTAAAGAAATTCATAAACGGCTTTGATTTCATGCGTTTGGGACAGGCAGTAAACGGAAAACGATGGGAAAGTGCCATGATGGCCTGCCGCAGAATGTCTGAGACGTCCGAAAAGTTGGGACTTGAATGTTTTTCACGTCAGTTTCAGGGACTACGTCAGAATATCGCCAGAAAAAGTGAAGGAGAAGTAAAAAACATTCTGAGCCTGATGATCCGTAAGCGGATTCAGATTCAGAATGTTTTGAAAAATTATTAATATTTCTTCCAACAGGAAGGATGGAAGAGGATCAGCATGGGGAACAGCTCCAGACGTCCGGCTAACATGTCGAACATCAGCACATACTTGGAAAATGTGGAGTATATGGAGAAGTTCCGGGTGGGACCAACCATTTCCAGTCCCGGTCCAATGTTATTGAGGGTAGCAGCAATGGCGGTAAAGTTGGTAGTAAAATCAAAATTGTCAATACTGATCAATAACAGGGAGATAAAATATACAATAAAATATACGGCAATAAATACATTGGTAGATCGGATAACTTCGTGAGGAACGGCATGTCCATCTACCTTTATTTTTTTCACAAGCCTGGGATGGCTCAAAATGGACAGTTCCTTGCGGATGGTCTTGGTCAGGAGTGTCACACGTGAGACCTTGATACCGCCACCGGTACTGCCTGCGCATGCACCTATGAACATGAGGATGATCAGTATGGTCTTGGAAACTTCCGGCCAGACATCAAAATCAGTAGTGGCGAATCCGGTAGTTGTTATGATGGAGCCTACCTGAAAAAAGGCATGACGCAGGGCTACGCTAAAGTTTCCGCTGTAATGTGGAAGGGTATTTATGCTGATAATACCGACAGATGCCAGAATAATTATCACATATACACGAACTTCCTCTATAGAAAAGGCACCTTTGATGTCTTTTATAAGCAGACAAAAATATGCGGAATAATTAATGCCGCTGAGAATCATAAAAGTAGTAACAATATTTTGAATTGCCGGAGAGTAGCTGGTCAAAGAATCGTTTTTTATGCCAAAACCACCGGTGCCGACTGTACCAAACGTGGTGGTGAGAGCATCAAACAAAGGCATCCTGCAAATCAACAAGAGAATAATTTCGACTACAGTTATCACAATATAAATTAAATATAAAATTTTTGCGGTGTCCTTTACACGAGGGACAAGTTTGCCAACAGATGGTCCGGGACTTTCTGCTTTCATCAGATTCATGGAGCTGCCGCCCATCATTGGCATGATAGCCATTACAAAGACAAATACTCCCATGCCGCCGATCCAGTGGGTGAAACTTCTCCAGAATAAGCTGGCTTTAGAAAGTGCCTCTACATTAGATAGAATGCTGGCTCCGGTAGTCGTAAACCCGGATATTGTTTCAAATAAAGCATCGGTTAGACTCGGAATTTCACCACTGAAAACAAAAGGAAGTGCCCCAAAGAAACTGAGTACAATCCAACCAAGGGAAACGGATACAAAGCCTTCGCGGGTATAAAGGGGTGAATTGGAATTGCCAAAGTAGGACAATATACCACCCAGCGCAAAACAGATTAAAGCAATTATCAAATAAATAGAGGAAATATGATGTTCTCCATAAATCATACCTACAAGCATAGGAAGAAGCAGAAAAAGTGCTTCAAATTTTAGTATCCAGCCAATAATATATTCAATTAATTTATAGTTCATAAGTATGTGCCTTTCAAAATCATCTATATTCTATCAGGATGTCCTTGATATCATGGAGCCGTTCATTGGTCAGTACTACTACAACAGAGTCCCCTTGCTGCAGTACATCCTGCCCACCGGGGATGATTACCCTGCCATGGCGGAAGATACAGCAGACCAGAATGTTCTTCTTGATGCGCATGTTCATCAGAGGAATATTGGTAATTCGTTCATTATCTTCTTTAATGTAGAATTCCAATGCTTCCACTCGTCCTTCATGAAGCTTATAAAGGTTTTCTACATTGCTGTGTAAGGAAGCGTTCATGGAACGGGCATATTTAATGATGGAGTCTGCGGTTAGAAGTCTCGGGTATGTAATGCTGTCAAGTTTCAGGTCATCCAGCACGGAGTTGAAGGTGATACGGTTCACTTTTGTGACAACTTTGGCGTGGGATGCTTTTTTTGCATAAAGGGAGAGGAGAATATTTTCCTCGTCCAAACCGGTCAGAGCTGCGAAGCCTTCTGTTTGTGCAAGGCCTTCCTGCATCAAGAGTCCCTGATCAATGCCATTTCCATTGATGATGGTTGCCTCAGGCAATAGTTCGCTGAGCTGCTCGCAACGGTCGAAATCACTTTCGATAATCTTGGTGTCGATTCCGGCATCAAGAAGACGTTTGGCCAGATAATATGCGATAGTACCTCCGCCTACGATCATGACATTGTGGATACGCCCGATATTGATACCGATTTTTTTGAAAAATATATTGGCATTGCTGGGAGCAGTGACGATAGCCACTACATCGCCTTCCCGGAATACGAAATCACCACGGGGGATAATGACCTGTTCACCTCTTGTAACAGTACATACCAATACATCGCATTTTAAGGAAGTACGTATGTTAATCAAAGGATAATCCTTCAGCTTACAATCACCTGTAACTCTGAAATGAATCATTTCAATACGGCCTTTGGCAAAAGTATCCACTTTCATAGCAGATGGAAACTGGAAGAGACGTGCAATTTCCGAGGCAGAAGTAAGTTCTGGATTGATGATCATGGCAAGCCCCAGTTCTTCTCTTAAGAAATCCAGTTCACCATAATAGATAGGATTTCTTACACGAGCAATCGTTTTGCAGTTGCCGGCTTTTTTTGCAATGACACAGCATAATAGATTTTGTTCATCTGAGTTGGTAACAGCAATAAGCAAATCGGCCTCTTGTATACCGGCTTCCAACAGGGTCTGATAACTGGCACCATTACCAACTACACCCATTGCATCTAATTCATCTGTTATGCTGCGTACTTTTTCTTCATTCGTGTCTATTACTACGATATCGTGGTTTTCATTATTCAATTGGTCGACAAGAGTATAGCCCACCTTGCCGCATCCTACAATAATAATCTGCATGATATAAGCCTTTCTATTTGTTGTAATGTCAGCTTTGCTGCCGCTTGTTTTCCTGCTGACTTCGGGCTGCGCCCGAAACTCCAGTCCTGCGGTCTGTCGTTAACTTGTCAGATGAAAACAAATGTCAGCTTTGCTGCCGCTTGTTTTCCTGCTGACAAGTTAGATTATAACACGATTGAAAAACGAATGCTATACAAAAATACCGGCCTCAGTAAAGAGCCCGGTATTTTGTGGTTGTAAGCAGTTGAGGTTATACAGCTTCGTGGAAAGTACGGCTGATAACATCTGCCTGCTGTTCAGGAGTAAGCTTGATAAAGTTTACGGCATATCCGCTGACACGGATAGTCAGCTGAGGATAATTCTCAGGATGCTTCTGAGCATCTAAAAGGGTATCTTTGTTCAGTACGTTCACATTCAGGTGATGACCGCCTTTGGATACATAACCGTCCAGAAGATTCACTAAATTGCTTACCTGCGCATTGTTTGTAGTTCCCATAATCACACCTCCAATTATTAAAACAATAATCATTACTATTATTGTAATATAAATATAACATTTAAAAGGTTGGATGTAAAGCTATTTTTCTTAAAATCATGTATTTATTTTGATACATGGTTCATATATTGGGATAAAGGAGTGGGACAATGACAACACAGAATATATTGCATCTTTTCCCGGATGAATTTAGAGGAATTTTTCAAATCGTTTCTAAAAGACAGGAGATGATTCAGGAGATACGCCTGAGAGTAAATCGTCCTGTCTATGTAATAGAGAAGGGACAGGAAAGATTTTTAAACAGGCAGGGAATGTTCACGGATCAGCCGGATAAAGCGAAACTGTTAAGTGCAGTAGAATTGAAATGCATCATGAATCATATCTGTCGGTATTCCTTGTATGCGTTTGAAGAAGAACTGCGGCAGGGATTTATTACCGTGCAGGGGGGACACAGGATAGGAATCGCGGGACAGGCAGTGATGACAGAGCAGGAGGGAGTGAGAACATTAAAATATATTAGTGGCCTGAACATCAGAATTGCCCATGAGATAAAAGGAGCAGCGAATCGGGTGATGCCCTATATATATGATGATGGCAGACTGCAGAATACATTGGTCATATCACCACCCGGATGTGGCAAAACGACGTTGCTTCGAGATATGATCAGACAGGTATCCGATGGAAATACATATGGACAAGGTATCAGTGTGGGACTTGTAGATGAAAGGTCAGAGATAGCCGGATGTTTCCAGGGCTGTCCCCAGAATGATGTGGGACTTCGCACAGATGTGCTGGACAGATGCCCAAAAGCAGGAGGGATGATGATGCTGATTCGCTCCATGGCACCGGGGGCTGTTGCAATTGATGAATTGGGTGGTCCGGAAGAATGGAAGTCTCTATTATATGCCTCATATTGCGGCGCAGGGCTGTTGGCTACGATGCATGGCGCAGGGATGGAAGATTATGTGGAGCGTAGAAATATGTGTATTCCGGGACAAGGCGATATCTTTTCAAGATGCATTGTACTTAGCAGGAAGAACGGGCAGTTTATTGTGGAAGAAATTTATAAAAGGGAAGAGGGGGATGTGTGGATATGTATATTTCAAAGATAGCAGGGTATCTGTTTATTCTGGCCGGATGCAGTGGCATGGGAATCTGGTACAGCACAAAGATGCAGCAAAAAGTCTGGCATTTGAAAGAGATGATCCGGATACTGGATATGGTCATGAGTGAGATTGATTATGGGAGAAGTACCTTACCTGAGTGTTGTGAGAGAATTTGTGAGAAAGTACCGTTACCCTATGGGAAGATTTTTCGGGAAATATATGAGGATTCCCGGCAAGAGTCAGGAGTAAGCTTCGGAGAGATGAGCAGGGCAATTCTGCAGCAGGGACTGAGAGAGATTCCCATGGAAGAAGAAAAAGAGATCTTTATCAGGTGCTTTTCGGATGTGGGATATGCAGATGAATGGATGCAGCTTAAGTCTATAGAGAGAGGGAGAGCGGAGCTGATGGACAGATTGGGTACAGAAGAGAAAGATTTAAAAAAGAGAAGTAAACTGGCAGTCAGTCTCGGTACCATGAGCGGTATATTGCTGGTATTGATTTTGCTGTAGAAAAGGACAGGTTTGAGATGGAAGTAGGTTTGATTTTTAAGATTGCTGCGGTGGGAATCTTGGTGACGATTCTGTGTCAGGTGCTGAAACACAGTGGAAGGGAGGAACATTCTTTTTTACTGAGTCTGGCGGCACTGATTTTAGTGTTAAGTTGGATCGTACCGTATATTTACGATCTGTTTGCGACAGTGCAGGCGCTGTTTTCGCTTTGATAATTGAAAAAAGGGGTGAAAAAATGGCAGAAATTTTGAAGATTGGTATCTTTGGTCTGGCAGGGGTAATGTTGGCAATACAATTCAAAACCATAAAACCCGAATATGCCACCTACATTGGACTGGGTATAGGGATACTGGTAATGGGATTTGTTCTGAAGGAATTCAGGAATCTTGTCAGCAGTATGGAGACTTTAAAAAAATATTTTTCAGGTGCTGAAAGTTATCTGACCATTCTGATTAAGGTCATTGGTATTACATATATATGTGAATTTTGTGCAGGGATCTGCAAGGATGCAGGATATGGAAGTATTGCAGATCAAATCCAGATACTGGGTAAGCTTTCAGTAATGTTTGCAGGCCTGCCTATTCTGCTGGCGGTGATTCAGACACTGGATGGGATGATCATATGATAAGGGGGATGTATATGGCGGGAATGATCGACCCGGAAGGTATATGGGAGAATTATGGATTTGATACAATTCAGCAGGAATTGGACAAACTTTTTCCGGAACATAATATATCTTTGAACAGACTGTTGGAACAGTTTATGCAAGGGGATATCATCGGCAGCATCTCAGGACTGATGCAGAGCGGCGTGACGGGGTTTATGGAGTATTTTGACTCTTTGAAAAATATATTGATATGGCTTTTAATTTTGGGAATTGCATCTTCGCTGATCACCCATTTTGTAGAAATATTCGATAAACATCAGATATCTGATTTAAGCTTTTTCTTTTTGTATCTGCTGTTCATGACAATTTTAATGAAATGTTATCAGGAGACTGCCGCAGCAGTTGTGGAATTATTAGAGAATATTGTGCTCTTTATGAAACTTATGATCCCTACTTATATGCTGGCAGTGGGAGTGGCATCCGGGGTAAGCACAGTTTCTGTTACCTATCAGGTGATGCTGGTATTGATCTATATGGTGGAGCATTTTTTGCAGGAGGGGGTGCTGCCCTTCGTGCAGGTATATATGTTTTTGATTATGATGAACGGTGTATGGGTGGAGGAAAAGCTGGTACTGCTCATTGAACTGATAGGCAAAGGAATCGGCACTGCATTGAAAGGTTCATTGGGAATTGTTACAGGTATCAGTGTATTTCAGTCCATGATCACACCGGCAATTAATTCTGTAAAGTCTACAATTCTTCAAAAAGTGATCTCTGCAATTCCGGGAATAGGAAATGCGGCAGAGGGGGCGATGGAGCTTGTACTTGGGGCTGCTGTGATCATCAAGAATAGTATAGGTCTCATTTGTCTGCTGGTATTGATGGCTATCTGTGCAGCTCCTCTCATGTATATCTTTTTATTGGCCTGGATTCTGCGGATTGCGGCAGCTATATTGGGGCTGGTCAGTGACAAAAGATTGACTGCCTGTACCAATCGGATGGGAGAAGCGTGTATGTTGTTGTTCCGTACGGCTGCAACCGGGGTACTATTGTTTTTGATCAGTATATCGGTAATAGCAATGACTACCGGCAGAGTTATGTAGGAGGAAAAATGTTAAGTGATTGGTTGGAGGACATCAGAACCATAGGAATCTTTTTGATTTGTGCACAAATGATGATACATTTTAAACCGAATGGTACATATGTGAAATATTTGCGTCTGCTGGTAAGTATAATGATTTTGGTGCAGCTTATGGAGCCTTTGGGAAGTTTTTTGGGGCTATTGGAAAAAGGGCAGCTTCAGAGGAGAGTAGATGAAATGGAGAGAAAGCTGACGCAGATTAGTGAGGAAGCCTATAATATAGAGATGGATGCAGCGGATATATGGAGTCTGTTGATTAAAGATGTTGATGTTGCTTCCCTGCAAAGTTCGGAAGCAGCTGAAGGAGAGGGGGAATAGAATGGGCAGTTTTCAAAGGTTTCTGGAAAAGTATCACATGGATAAATGGTTTCAGAAGGAAAATCTGTTGGTGTTGATATTGACAGGTATTCTTTTGGTGGTGATAGCATTGCCGACAAAAGAAAATGAAGAGGTATCAGAGTTTGGTGTAGAGCAGATAATACAGACGGGGACAACATCGGGCAATGTTCCGGAGGAAGAACAAAAACAGGAGGAAAGTGGAACCGATGCATATATTACATCTCTTGAGGAAAAGTTAACAGACATTTTATCGAAGATAAAAGGGGCTGGAAAAGTATATGTGATGATTACGCTGCAGGAATCGGAAGAATTGATCATGGAAAATGATTATGTGATTAAGACCGCATATCCTAAGGTGGAAGGTGTGGTAGTAGTTGCCCAGGGAGCCGGGACAGGGAAAGTTACGCAGCATATAACAGAAGCAGTACAGGCTCTATTCGGTATTGAATTGCACAAGATCAAGGTTACGGGAAGTTGATGGGTAAAGTGTGAATATATTATTTCACAAGCTCATAAAATGAAGTAGTAAAACAAAGAGCAGGAGAAGTCAGATTGAAAACATTATTTAAGAGAAATCAGCTTATGATCACAGCACTTGCTATTATGCTGGCAATTGCAGGATATCTGCAGTTTGCAGGAACAAATCCTACGGAAGATGTAGAGGCGAACAGTAATCATTTAGAAAATGGAGTAAAAGGTACAATTACTGAAATTTTTACGGTGGAAGATGATCTGTTTTCAGATATTTCGGATATTGATAGTCTGGATACAGATGGTAATGAATTTGCAGAAAACTATCTGGATACTGATATGGATACCAGACTGGCAGCAGGAAGTGAAAATGATGGTAATGTGACGTTGGCGGAAGGACAGCCCGAAGAAGATGAAATTCCGGGTGAAGCTGTTTTTACATCGGCAGCAGGTGTAGCGGTACTTTCTGATGCAAAGCTTGCAAAGGAACAGGTACGTTCTAAAAATAAGGAGACACTTCTGGAGATCATCAACAGCAGCAGTATTACAGATGCGCAGAAGCAGGAAGCAATCGATACCATGGTTGAAATGACAGAAATTGCAGAGCAGGAGGCGGCAGCAGAATTGCTTCTGCAGGCGAAAGGATTTACAGATGTTGTAGTGAGCATCAACGGCGGTGCGGTAGACGTGGTTGTTAATGCGTTGTCCCTGTCTGATGCACAGCGGGCACAGATTGAAGATATCGTGAAAAGAAAGACAGATATAGGCGCAGAGAATATTATTATCAGCACAGTGGTACAATAAAGGAAAAGACTGTCAGAATTTAAAAAATTACGTGTACAATACATAAAAATGTGATATACTATCGAATATATTGGGTTTCTATTGTCTAAGGAGGAAATCTATGAGTGAAAGTAAAAAAAGGATTTTTTTGATTGTACTGGACAGTTTTGGTATCGGTCGTATGGAAGATGCCTCAGAATATGGTGACGGAGATGTGAACACTCTCAGGAGTGTTTCGAAGAGTCCGTATTTTTCCATGCCGAATATGGCAAAGATGGGCCTTTTTAATATTGACGGTGTGGAAGTGGGAGAAAAGGAGTCTGTCCCTTCTGCAGCCTATGCCCGCATGAAGGAAGCATCCAAAGGTAAGGATACCACCATCGGACATTGGGAGATATCCGGTATTTATTCCGGTAAACCTCTGCCTACTTATCCGGATGGATTTCCCAGTGAGATATTAGATGAATTTTCAAAAAGGACCGGACGGCAGGTACTGTGTAATAAGCCATATTCCGGTACAGAAGTGATCAAGGATTACGGGGATGAGCATGTAAAGACCGGTGCGTTGATCGTGTATACATCGGCGGACAGTGTATTTCAGATTGCAGCACATGAGGAAATCATTCCTATAGAAGAATTGTACAGATCTTGTGAGATTGCAAGAGAGATACTGGTGGGTGAACATGGTGTGGGCAGAGTCATTGCAAGACCATTTATCGGAGAAAGCGGAAATTACAGCAGGACTTCTAAAAGACATGATTATTCTTTGATGCCTCCGGGTGTAAATATGCTTGATCAGTTAAAAGATGCCGGTAAGGATGTGATCGGTGTGGGGAAGATTAAGGATATATTTGCCGGAAAGAGTATTACAGAGTTTGTGTATACCAAGGGAAATGCAGATGGTATTGATAAGACATTAAAATATCTGAAAAAAGATTTTGATGGGTTATGTTTTGTGAATCTGGTAGATTTTGATTCTGTTTACGGACACCGCAATGATGTGGACGGATATGCAAAGGCCTTGGCTTATTTTGATGAGAAGCTACCTGAGATCATGGCCGGACTGCAGGAAAAAGATATATTGATGATCACTGCAGATCATGGCTGTGATCCGGGGTATATAGAGTCTACAGATCATTCCAGAGAGTATACACCGCTGCTTATATATGGTAAGACGGTTGAACCGGGCAACCTGGGAACCAGGGATACATTTGCGGATATCGGAGCAGCAGTGCTTAAGCTGTTTGGTATTACGCCTCAGTTTGCCGGAAAAAGTCCTATTTAAGCATAAAATAGATTCAGGAGGAAAAATTACGTGGGAAATTACGAAAAGGAGATAAACAGACGGAGAACGTTTGCAATTATATCACACCCGGATGCGGGTAAAACAACATTGACAGAGAAATTCTTGTTATATGGCGGAGCCATCAATTTGGCGGGAAGTGTAAAAGGAAAGGCCACTGCGAGACATGCGGTTTCAGACTGGATGGAGATCGAGAAGGAAAGAGGTATCTCCGTAACTTCATCGGTACTGCAGTTTGAATACGATGGATATTGTATCAATATTCTGGATACACCGGGACATCAGGATTTCTCGGAGGATACTTATCGTACTTTGATGGCTGCTGACTCTGCGGTTATGGTTATTGATGCTTCAAAAGGGGTAGAGGCACAGACCAGAAAGCTGTTCAAGGTATGTGTCATGAGACATATTCCCATCTTTACCTTTATCAACAAGCTGGACCGTGATGCCAATGATACCTTTGAATTGTTAGATGATATTGAAACAGAGTTGGGCATTGCAACATGTCCTATCAACTGGCCCATTGGTTCCGGTAAAGCATTTAAAGGCGTGTACGACAGAGCAAGCAAAAGTGTCATCACATATTCTGATACCGAAAAAGGTACAAAAGAAGGGGAAACTAAAGTGGTCCCTGTAGCGGAAGAATCAGCACTCAGGGAACTGATTGGTGATGAAGCTGCTGAGAAATTGTTGGAAGAAGTGGAATTGCTGGATGGTGCAGGTGCAGAATTTGATCTGGAAGCAGTGCAGAAGGGGGAACTGACCCCGGTATGCTTCGGTTCCGCACTTACCAACTTTGGGGTGGAAGTTTTCTTGAAGCATTTCCTGGAGATGACCACAACACCCCTTCCGAGAAAGGCTGATATCGGTATTGTTGATCCTGTAGAAAACAATTTTTCAGCATTTGTCTTTAAAATCCAGGCGAATATGAACAAGGCACACCGAGACAGAATCGCTTTTATGCGAATCTGTTCCGGTCGTTTTGATGCCAGTCAGGAAGTGCGTCATGTGCAGGGAAACAAGGTCATGAGACTATCCCAGCCCCAGCAGATCATGGCGGACGAGCGTAAGATCTTAAGTGAAGCATATGCAGGAGATATTATCGGTGTATTCGATCCGGGTATCTTCTCCATCGGTGATACGGTGTGTATGCCTAAGGAGAAGATTCAGTATGAAGGCATTCCGACTTTTGCACCGGAGCATTTCGCCAGAGTGCGTCAGATAGATACTATGAAGAGAAAACAGTTTATCAAGGGCGTCCATCAGATTGCTCAGGAAGGTGCCATCCAGATTTTTCAGGAGATCAATTCCGGTATGGAAGAGATCATCGTAGGTGTAGTAGGTGTGCTGCAGTTCGATGTATTGAAGTATCGTCTGGAAAATGAATATAATGTGGAAATCAGACTGGAAAATCTGCCTTATGAACATATCAGATGGATCGAGAACAAGGATGAAGTGGATGTAAGCAAGATCATTGGCACTTCTGATATGAAACGTGTTCAGGATCTGAAGGGCAATCCACTGCTTCTGTTTGTAAATTCATGGAGTATCGGAATGACGGTGGATCGGAATAAAGGATTGGTGCTGTCTGAATTCGGACGTTCATAGGGATTTGGGGTGATTCTTTGTGGACGCATTCGCAATGCTGTGTACGAAGATAATCCAAAATGATGAATGCCGGAATTTAGACAGATTAACAAATAATTAAGATGCTTTTGGGTGACAAAACGGTATGAAATATGATATAATGATATAAATATAGTATGATTATGTATGGAGGATAAAGGGATGGATATGGAATCAGATAGAAAGACATTGATACTTCAGGAAGACGAGAACATCGGCGCTGTGCAGATCGCTGACGATGTAGTTGCAATGATTGCAAGTCTTGCGGCATCTGAGGTGGAGGGTGTTTCGGCAGTGGGGAATAACCTGACCAATGACCTGATGAGTAAGGTTGGCGTTAAGAATATTGCAAAAGGCGTTAAAGTAGAAGTAAAAGAATCCAATGTAGTGGTTGATGTGGTAGTGACCATGGAATATGGCTACAACATCCCTGTTACCAGTAGAAAGATTCAGGATAAAGTGAAGGCTGCCATTGAAAATATGACAGGCCTTAACTGTAAAGAAGTGAATATCCGCATTGCGGGAGTGAAGCTTCAGTAAAACACTGCAGTCAGTGCAAAATGAGACAACTAAGGAGTTTGTTATGGGACGACATGAGCAGAGAGAACAGCTGTTTAAATTACTGTTTCGGGTAGAGTTTAACTCATTGGAGGATATGCCTGAACAGATCAAGCTTTTCTTTCAGGATGAAGAGATAGAGTATACAGAAAAGGCAATGAATGCGATTTCAGACAAGTATGATAAAATTCAGGAAAAACTGCCTGAAATCGACAAGTTGTTAGATGAAAAGGTGGAAGGCTGGAATACCTCTCGCATGGGAAAAGTGGAATTGACAGTGCTTCGCATTGCTGTTTTTGAGATGATGTTCGATGACGATGTACCGGCTACCGTAGCAATCAATGAAGCCATTGAAATCGCAAAGGTTTACGGACAGGAGACATCGGGAGGATTTGTAAATGCCGTATTGGCGAAATTTGTGAATAAGCAGGGTTAATGAATGGCTCGTAATATTTATACTGTAACACAGGTAAATGCTTATATTAAAAATATGTTCACGCAGGATTATATTTGCAATTCGCTCTTTGTAAAAGGAGAGGTCAGCAATTGCAAATATCATTCTTCTGGACATATTTATTTTACGTTAAAGGATTTAAAGGGAACCATCAATTGTGTTATGTTTGCAGGCAATCGTCAGGGGTTGAAATTCCGTATGATGGAAGGTCAGCAGGTGATTGTGGGCGGTACCATCGATGTATATGAGCGAGATGGTAAATATCAGCTTTATGCAAAGCATATTGTATTGGATGGTGCCGGGCTTTTGTATGAAAAGTTTGAGCAGTTGAAACGTGAGTTGGAAGAACAGGGGATGTTCTCAGCAGACTATAAGCAGCCCATTCCTCGATTCATCAAAACCTTAGGTGTAGTGACAGCGGATACGGGGGCGGCAGTCCGTGATATTATTCAGATAGCCACCCGAAGGAATCCCTATGTACAGATCATTCTGTATCCCGCTATCGTGCAGGGGGATCAGGCGGCAGAAAGTATTGTAAATGGTATCCATGCGTTGGAGCGTCATGGGGTGGATGTGATGATCGTAGGCCGAGGCGGTGGTTCTATAGAAGATCTGTGGGCTTTTAATGAGAGGATTGTAGCGCAGGCTGTGTTTGACTGCTCTGTACCCATCATTTCGGCAGTAGGACATGAGACAGATACCACGATTATAGACTATGTTTCCGATATGAGGGCACCTACACCGTCGGCAGCCGCAGAGTTGGCAGTTTATGATCTCAGGCAACTAATGGGGACAATGGATACTTACAGGGACTTGCTGACGAGGAGTATGAACCGTCAGGTACGATACCGACAAGAGCAGGCAAGAGCATATGAAATGCAGCTTAGATATTTAAGTCCTGCCAATAAAGTAAGAGAAAAACGTATGTTTTTGATGAATCTTGAGGAGCAGATAGATGCAGCGATGAAGAAACAGATTTCCGAAAGACGTCATAAACTGGCGATTTATATAGAGCGATTAAAAGGCTTATCTCCCTTGCAGAAATTAAACAGTGGATATTCTTATGTGGAAAATGATTCCAATAAAAATATCAGAAGTGTTGCAGATGTGGAAGCAGGGGAACAGGTCAAGATATATGTTACGGACGGTTATATGAAAGCTTTGGTGCAGGAAGTGCAGGAGGAAAAAAGGGAATGAGCAGAAAAAGTATGACCATAGAAGAAAACTTTGCAAAGTTAGAAGAAACACTTGCCCTTTTGGAGTCAGATGATGTTTCATTGGAAGGTGCTTTTGCTGCATACAGCGAAGGCATGAAACTATTAAAGCTGTGTAATGATCAGATAGATAAAGTAGAAAAACAGGTACTGAAGCTGAGTGAAGATGGTATGCTCACAGAGCTGGATTAGGAGAAGATATGAGCGATTTTCAAGCTGAGTTAAAAAATAAAGTCAAAGAGATTGAAGAGATTATCGATAAATTTCTTCCTGAGGAGACCGGGTATCAGAAAATTGTGATCAAAGCAATGAATTACAGCATGCTGGCAGGCGGAAAAAGACTGCGTCCCATGCTGATGCAGGAAACATACAAGCTGTTCGGTGGCAAGGGGAAAGAAATTGAGCCCTTTATGGCAGCCATTGAGATGATTCATACTTACTCTCTCGTACATGATGATTTGCCTGCAATGGATAACGATGAATATAGAAGGGGTCGTAAGACCACCCATGTAGTATACGGGGAAGCATTTGGTATTCTGGCGGGAGATGGTCTGCTAAACTACGCATTTGAGACTGCATTAAAGGCATTTCCTGGGGAGCAGGACGAACCGGATACTATGAATGTAGGAAAAATGTATGGTATTTCAAAGGCAATGCAGGTGCTTGCGAAGAAGGCCGGTATTTACGGTATGATCGGCGGTCAGACAGCGGATATTGAGTCAGAGGAGATGGATACCATCGACACAGAGAGACTTCTCTTTATCCATGAGAACAAGACTGCTGCATTGATTCAGTCCTCCATGATGATCGGAGCCATACTGGCAGGTGCAAGTGAAAGAGAAGTGGATCGTATTGAGAAATGTGCCTATAACATCGGCATCGCATTCCAGATTCAGGATGATATTTTGGATGTAATTGGTACTATGGAAGAGTTGGGTAAGCCAATCGGCAGTGATGAAAAAAACAACAAACAGACATATGTTACATTAAATGGTCTTGAAACCAGTAAAAAGCATGTAAAAGAATTATCAGAGGAAGCAATCGGTATTATAGATTCATTTGGGGGAGATAATGTATTCTTAAAGGAACTGGTTCATTCTTTGATCAACAGATCAAAATAGTTTTTAAGAAACAAAGGAAGTGTAAAAGTGCTGGAGAAGATTAAACAGGTTAATGATATCAAGCAGATTGAAAAAAAGGATTATGCTGCATTAGCTGAGGAAATCAGACAATTTTTAATAGAAAAAATCAGTGTGACGGGAGGGCATCTTGGTTCTAATTTAGGTGCTGTAGAATTGACCATGGCGCTTCATTTATCACTGAATCTTCCGAAGGATAAGATTGTCTGGGATGTGGGACATCAATCCTACACCCACAAACTGCTGACAGGCAGAAGAGAGGGTTTTGAAAGCTTGCGCCAGTTTCATGGCATGAGTGGATTCCCGAAGAGAAAGGAAAGTGACTGTGATGCCTTTGATACAGGGCACAGTTCTACTTCTGTCTCAGCGGGGCTCGGTCTGGTAAAGGCGAGAGATATTAAAAAGGAAGATCATACTGTAGTTGCAGTCATCGGTGATGGTTCTCTCACCGGCGGTATGGCTTATGAAGCGTTGAACAATGCTGCAAAGCTTGAGACAAATTATATTGTAATTCTGAACGATAATAATATGTCTATCTCTGAAAATGTAGGCGGTGTCTCAAAATACTTGAACAATATCAGAACAGCCAAAAGCTATCAGGGATTGAAGAAGAGTATATACGATGTGCTTTTGTCTTCTCCCAGAGGGGAAGGTGTGGTATCCGGAATTCGTAAGGCCAAAAATAGTGTGAAACAACTGGTCATTCCGGG
>JAZPYS010000132.1:0-5513 GCA_045544275.1 Acetatifactor sp.
TATAATATATAACTACATTATAAAGGATGGTATATATTATATGAGTGAAATAAATCAGAGAATGCCTGTACCCGGCATGGGCGAATCAAGGCCGGGGGTAACCACTCCGGGCAGTATGTTTCCGGGTGGTCCGATGCCCCCTGCACCGGGCCAGGGCATGCCGCCCACACCGGGGACAGGGATGAGGCCAGACGGAACCATGAGACCGGGTCAGGGCATGCCGCCCACACCGGGCCAGGGTATGTCCCCGGGCAACATGCAGAGACCCGGCGGCAACATGCAGTCCCCGGGAAACAACATGCAGAATCCCGGCATGAACGGCATGATGCCGGGAAATATGGGCGGCATGAGTTCCGCAACAAACCTTTGTGCAATACTTCGGCAGAGACCCCATGCCACGGCGGTTGTCAGAGGTGGCAGTGAATATCCTGACATTACAGGCCGTATCATGTTCTATCAGATGCGGATGGGTGTATTGGTAGCGGCGGAAGTTTTCGGCCTGCCAACCGGTTTACCTGGCGGCAGACAGGCGGGCGGCAGCGGAAACTGCAACAACCCTGTTTTTGGATTTCATATTCACAGCGGCAATTCCTGCAGCGGCAATATGACGGATCCTTTTGCAGATGCACGGGAGCATTACAATCCTGATCAGTGCATGCATCCGCAGCATGCGGGTGATATGCCTCCCTTATTCGGCAATAACGGCTATGCATTTCAGGTATTCCTGACAGACAGATTCAGTGTCAGAGAAGTCATAGGAAGAACAGTTATCATTCATTCCATGCCCGACGATTTCAGGAGTCAGCCGGGTGGTGATTCCGGTATGAAAATTGCCTGTGGACAGATTCTGGGCAGGGAAGCAAGATAAGAAAAAAAGTTATTTTCTTTGCAATTTTTAAGATTTTCGAAAATATTGAAAGAATAAGTGGACAAAATGAGGTGTTTCGGGATAAAATAAATGTGATTGTCTAAGGATAATTGAAAGTCGTAAAGCGGCTATCATGAAAAGAATGAAGGGATTTTGCAAATGAAGAAATTACATTTATTGACAGCTGTCATTTTGTCAGCTTGTGCATTGGCAGGATGTGGTAATTCAGAGGATACACCTGCTATACAGACCATAGAATCACAGACGGTGGAAACCGCTGCTTCAGAAGTAACTTCTGAGGCATCCGGAGAGGTTTCAGAGGAAAGCGGGGAAGTTGCTGAAGAGGCTGTTATTACAGAACGTTATGAAAAAGATGGTATGATGCAGAGTTATCTTACAGGTGAATGGAAAGATGCAGATGTTGTAAACCGCCGCAGCATGGCTGTTATGGTGGGCAATAACTCTGCGCTGCTTCCTCAGTACGGCATCTCTCAGGCAAGCATTATTTATGAAGCACCTGTAGAAGGACGTATCAGTCGTTTGATGTTGTTCATTGAAGATTATGATGATCTGGAAAGAGTGGGTCCGGTTCGAAGCAGCCGTGACTATTTCGTATATGAAGCAATGGCATACGATGCCATCTACTGTAACTGGGGGCTCGCAGTTCCTTATGTGGAAGAATTGCTTGCAAGCGACAGAATCGACAATGTCAGCCAGGCACTTGCCGGCATTCACAATCCGTCTTCGGAAGCATTTGATCGTGTGAGCAGACCGGGTTATGCCAAGGAATACACAGGATATATGTTTATTGACGGATACAATGACGCAGTAGAGCGTCATGGTTATGCAACGGAGTATCGGGATACTTTTGAGCAGGCTTTTACCTTTGCAAATGACGGACATAAAGCAGAGTACGAAGGATATGAAGAAGCAACCATGATCTATCCGGGCGGGAGTGAAAGCAATAAGGGCGGTTACGGCAGCCATAAACCATGGTTTGATTATAATGAAGAGGATGGTCTGTACTACAGATATCAGTTTAATGAAGCCCACATCGACGAAATGAATGAGGAGCAGATTGCAGTAAGCAATGTTATCTTTAAAATCTGCCATGGCGAAGTAAGAGATGCAAACGACTACCTTGCATTTGGTGTGCATGGTGAAGGCGATGCAGTTATTTTTACCAATGGCAAGGTGATTGAGGGCACATGGAAACGTGCAAATGACAATGCAGCAAATATATTCTTTGATAAAGATGGCAATGAAATTATATTGAATCAGGGTAAGACTTGGATCTGTAATATCTGGAAAGAGTATGCAGAATATGCAGAATGGAAATAAGCAACATTCTCTTGAGATATATGAAATAGTATGAGATAATAAAATGCGTCGGGGGAGGCCCGGCGCATTTTTTAAGCTGCGGCATGCCACAAGAATATATGAGGGAAGTACATAACATGGGTAATAAATTGAAAAAGAAACATCCTAAACATAATATAGAATTGATTCTTCGGGGCAGTATATGGAAGGCGATACTGTCACTGGCGATACCGGTAATCATAAACAGCCTGCTTCAGACCATGTACAATCTGACAGACACCTATTGGCTGGGACAGATTGGTACGAATCAGCTGGCGGCAATTAATCTGGTTACACCGCTGCAGAATATCATTATCAATTTCGGATCGGGAATCACCGTTGCCGGTTCGGTGTTGATTGCTCAGTATATGGGTGCGAAGCGAACGGACGAGGCAAACAGTATGGCCAATCAGATATTTACCTGCGCCATGATTTTCAGTGTAATTTGTGCCGGCATTTGCTTTTTGATGACACCCTACATAGTAGGCTGGCTGGGGGCAGAAGGGGAGACCTATCGGCACAGTGTCACATACATGCGGATCGTCATCTGGGATATGCCATTTTTATTCATGGTGAATATTTTTTCAGCAGTGAATCAAGCACAGGGAGATACGGTAAAACCCATGCTTTTGAACCTGGGCGGTATTTCTTTGAATATGATTCTTGATCCGTTGTTAATGGTGGGATTCTCCATGGGAACAGCAGGTGCGGCACTGGCTACTTTGCTGGCAAAAGCGGTGCCGGCCATAGTTGCATTTGTGATCTTGAGCAGGCCCGGCAAAGATATTTATCTGCATAGAAGATTTATGAGAGTGGAGAAAGAAAATCTGAAGCTCATTTTGAGAATTGGTCTACCTACTGCATTGGGTGGCAGCTCCATGCAGTTTGGATTTTTGTTAATGAGCCGGAATGTTTTTGCATATGGCAGTCAGGCAATGGCGGCCTATGGTATTGGCAATAAACTGAATGGCTTGATCACCATGCCGATCAATGGAGTAGGTTCTGCTGTTTCCACAATTGTAGGTCAGAACATGGGAGCAGATCAGCCTGAAAGGGCCCAAAAAGCGTATAAAGTGGCTATGAATATGGGTGTAGTCTTTTTGTTCATAGGTGGTATGATACTGTCAAGGGATTTTATGTCCAGAGGACTTGTACAAATATTTAGTGAAGATCCGGAGGTGATTGCCATGGCATCGGATTTCTTGAGTATCATGGCGTTCTGGTGTTTTACCAACGGGATATATAATTGTTCCACCGGATTATTCAATGGTACCGGCCATACAGAAGTCACTATGGCCATGGAAGCTTCAAGACTGTGGATTTTCCGTTTTGCCACATTGTGGTTCTGTGAGACCATACTTCATATGGGTGTCAGAAGTGTCTGGTATTCTGTGGTGGTAAGTAATGGTATCGGTGCAGTGATTTTATATATACTGTATCGTAAAGGTGTCTGGAAGAAAGCAAGGATCAAGGTGAATAAGTGACCGCCGAAATCGACAGCCGCGCAGGGCAGGCAGGGATGCCTGCAAAGGAGTGTTGCAGATGATAAAAGGTTTGTACAAAGTTAAGAAAAGTCATATAGTGTATGCGGTACTGGCCGCAGTGGTGATCTTGTTAAACGTGATTGCCTGGAACAGTACGGTGTTCTGCGATGCCTATATTAAATATGTCTTTCCGGTTTGGGTTAATACCTATGGAAGGGTTATGAATCTGTTTCCTTTCTCAGTGGGAGAAATTATGCTGTTTTTAGCAGTGGTGTTGACAGTAGTGTTTGTGGCGGTAATGCTTGCAGCCGGTCTGGGAAGGTTGATGGCGGCTTTGGGCAATACCGGGAAAAATGAGGAGCGAACAGCCGTGACCGGAGGAAGCCGAAGTTGTCGGCAAAAGGGAGGCTTCAGCCGATATTACATGACCTTTTATGTATGGCTTGTTTTGATCGTGTGCATGATCATGACCTTGAATTGCACAATTTTGTACCATGCATCTACATTTTCAGAAAAATACTTTGGAACCTCCGAAAGGGAGTATACACTGGATGACTTGATCAAGGTGCGTAATCTGGTGGTGGAGAAATGTAATGAGTTGAGTGGCTTGATGGAGAGGAACGAAAAAGGAGAGATTATCTACCACAAAGATATTCGACAGGAAGCTGTGATAGCAATGCAGAAGCTGGGAGAAGATTATGATCAGTTGGATGGCTATTATCCCTACCCCAAGCCACTGGCAACCTCAGATTTTTTCAGCCAGCAGTATATGTGTGGGTATTATTTTCCCTTTTCTATGGAAGCCAACTATAATGATACCATGTATATCATGAACAAGCATGCCACTATGTGTCATGAGCTGGCCCATTTGAGGGGATATATATATGAAGACGAGGCTAATTTTATCAGCTATCTGGCCTGTATCGGAACAGAGGATCCGGTCATGCAGTACAGCGGATATTTAAGCGTCCTGAATTATCTGGACAATGATTACTACAAAGCAGTTGGGAAAGACTGGGATACTTATATTATGCAGCCGCGAATCCTGCAGCAGGTACATGACGACAATGTATTTTTGACCCAGGAAGAATGGGATCGCATCGAGGATAAGGCAGTACTCGATACAGAAACTGTAGATGAAGTGTCGGATGCGTTTACCGAAACGGTCTTAAAAGCCAATGGGGTCAAGGACGGCATGATCAGCTACAGCAGAGTGGTGAAGCTCCTGCTGCAATATTATGAATATATGAGTTTTGTGGATAATGCACCATAAAAGCTATTTTACAGCTTGTAAAAGGAATGGTAAATCAGTAAAATTGTACAAATAAAAAAACAATAAAAATTTTAAAATAGTACTTGACAAATCTGCTGTTGCCATATAAAATAAGCCATGTCGTGAAACAGACTTCAGTCGTGTCCAAAGCGACGAGGATTTCATTGCAAAGGCCCAGATAGCTCAGTTGGTAGAGCAGAGGACTGAAAATCCTCGTGTCACTGGTTCGATTCCGGTTCTGGGCATTACGCAGGAGGCTTTAGCGAGCCAAATGCTTTATATATATGCGGGTGTAGTTCAATGGTAGAACACCAGCCTTCCAAGCTGGATACGTGGGTTCGATTCCCATCACCCGCTTCCATCACTCAGACTTATGTCTGGTGATGTTCATATATAGATATTAATTTCTTTTTCTTCCTTTCCTAACAGGCTTAAATGCCTGTTTATATAAAAACATGCGCGAGTGGCTCAGCGGTGGAGCACCTCCTTGCCAAGGAGGGGGTCGCGGGTTCGATCCCCGTCTCGCGCT
>JAZPYS010000133.1:0-5095 GCA_045544275.1 Acetatifactor sp.
ACCATGATCCGCTGTGATAAAGAGAATGTGCTGATCGAGACCATCAAGAAAGCGGAAGAAGACGAATCCATTATCGTACGTCTGTATGAAACCTATGATCAAAAAGCAGAAATACTGCTGACCCCTGCTTTTGATTATAAAGAAGTGTATCTGTGCGATATGTTAGAGAGAAATATCCAGCCGCTTGAGACAGTGGATGGTCAGGTAAAGCTGGCTGTGAAGAACTTTGAGATCGTGACATTGAAGTTTGTGAGGTAGAGAATCCGAAATGCGATTTTAATTCAGTACCAGCACCCAGCTATCCAACCATCTTAAGTAAGTATCCACGTAATCCGTGCTCACCGGCGTTCCGGCAAGTACTGGATAGAATATTAAAAACAACACAAAAACAAGCATTGCATAGGCCGCCAGGAGAATATAAAAACTTCTGGCGGTTAAATGTTTTTTGAACTGAATGAAGGTGTATCCGATCATCAATACCACAAAGGGAACACTGGGGAAGTAATGGTAGATAAAGGTGCAGCGATCTACGAATACCCAGGGCAAAAATTGTGTTAGATATCCGATTAGTAAAAATACAGCGGGTTTTCTTCTGCGGGCAATAGCCAGATAACCGGTATACAGAAATGCCGGAATACCTGCCCACCATACCAGCGGATTACCGAATGCACTGATACCCAGCCGCAAATCCCCTTCCAATTGTCTGGAGTAGTAGAAAATGGGGCGTATCATAGTAGGCCATTCATACCAGAGGGAGGAGTATGGGTGAGTGGCATTTAGGTTGCTGTGATAATTGAACATGTTTACTTGATTTGCTGCCATTCTTTCCAATAGTCCCGGTTGGGAAGGATCCACAAAAGGAATGTAGGAGAGTAGATAGATGACAAATGGTATCGCAACAAAGAAAACCATGCAGAAGCCGATGGTCTTCCGGGTATATTCTTTAAAGTGTGCAATGATAAAGGCGTGCTTCATCTGCAGAAAAAAGATAATGGCAAGGCCCATACCGGCATAAGCTCCGGTCCATTTTGTAGCAATACCAAAACCGAATGCAATGCCGCAGGCGCCCAGTGGCAGCCAGGTCTTTTTTAGTGCAGTATCGTAAAAACTCAAACCGCTGTATCGTTCCATAAAATAGTACATGACAATGACAAAGAAGGTAATAAAAACATCAATGGTAGCCAGTCTGGTCTGGGTAAAATGCATAAAGTCAAAAGCAAACAGGAAGCTGCAGAAAAATCCTACTCCCCGGTTTTTGGTGATATTGCGGCCAAGCAAGTACATAAAGGGCAGCATCAGCACGCCAAAGAAAGCCCCCATAAAACGGAAGCCGAAGGGTGTAGTTCCAAACAGGATTGCACCAAGGGTGATCAGGATCTTGCCGAAAGGGGGATGGGTATTCTCGTAAGTGGGAAGTCCGTGCTGAAATTCATATATTGTTCTGGTATAGTAGATTTCATCAAAATAAGTGCCTGTCTGGGCAGATAAAGTGCCGGGAAAGGTATCTGTTTCGTCGAACAATGTATCATAGGTTTCTTCCTGTGCCATTTTAAGAGGATTGCCGGAGGCATCGGTAAATACCAACTCACCGATATGAGCATCTTTTGTCAGATTGGTAAGTCTGACAGAGACTGCGGGGGCTGGCAGGGTAATAGTGTCCCATTTAAATACGCTTTTCAGCGTAATATCCTGTACATATTCCCAATCTGCTGTAGAAGTTTGCTTTATCTCCAGTCGACAGTTAATATCCTGGTGGTTTAGCAGGTACCAGTAAATATTGGTTATTTCAGAATCTGAAGCTGTATCCAGCTCCAAATATGTATTGTAAGGAAAGGCACATTCTGTGACAGGTGCTTTTGTAATGCCTAAATTGGTGAATGCAAAAATGCCGTAAAACAGGCAAATGGATATCATGGCAATTATGTCCCACTTATTCAGCCCCATTGAGTGGTCTGAAAGTTTCGGAGTGTTTGTCAGTTTTATGTACTTTTTGTCTGCTTTTGAGAAGGAAGAGACAAAAGGTAATGCCGCAGGTTTGTTTTTTCCAGAATGAAGCAACGTATAGTAGAACAGGATGCCGCCGGCAAGGGTCAGGAAAGAAACAGACAAAAGCGGGAGGCTGCGTCTGTCATAATTTGCCGGATCATAATAATAAAGTACATAATATACATTGCAGAAATGGCAGATGGATAATGTGCAGAAATGGATCATATATGCCTTTTCTTGATTGTGGATGAATGTAAACATCAGCAAAAGCATCACCGGGAACAAATAGCGTTCGTGCATTCTGACAGAAAAAAGAAAGACAGAGAGCACAAGAAAAGTTCCTGTTAAATAATATCGATCTGATCTTTTACGAAGAGTGTAGAAGATCAGAAAGGCAAAAAAGGTGGTGAGAAGTATGCTCAAGGTACCCATTTGTGCGTAAGTGAAAAAGCCCAGTTTTGTGTCCTGGGATATCCAATTTTGTCCGAAGAGACCCCATACATTGCAGGCATTGACTGCAGCATATGGGTAGGAGGACAAGGTATCGGTGTATTGCTTGATGACATTTTGCAGCCCGAAAGGAAGACAAAGTAATATCAGCAGTATGATTGCCGTGATACCGGAGGCAATATGGACCAGAATCTTTTTAACAGATTTGGTGTGAAAAATATATTCTGCCAGTGCACATAGGATCAGAGGTGCAAAGATCAGCACCTGGGGTTTGATCAAAATGCCGATGGCGTAAAGAAAGTAGGCAGGAATAGGTTGGCCCCGGGTGAGCAGGATACATACCAAAATGATGATCAATGTAAATACCGCATCAATCTGTCCCCACAGAGAAGAGTTGATCAATACTGCAGGATGAAACAGGTAGCAGGCAGAAAGAATGAGCGCCGTTTTTGAGGAAAAATGTTTCCGGGCATGATACCAGATCAGATATCCCGCCGCCATGTCACAGAGAATGGAGGGGGCCTTCAAAATCAGAAGGCTGATGCCATTTAGAGATTCTATGCCCAAAAACTGCATGCATCCACCCAACAGATAAAGGATATAGAGATATCCGGGGGGATAATCGCAGAAATAATCGGGAGAATAAAAGCCAGCCGGACCATGGGTTTTCAGCATATTTGCCCAACTGAAGAAACATGCGGTATCTGCCTCAAATCCTCTATAAGTACAAGCAAAGATAATGCGTAGACAGATGGCAGCTGTAAACAGCAGGATCAAATGATTTTTATTTGATTTATGTTGATGAACATGGGACATTAACATGTGCAGTATATACTCCTTTGATTTGCTTTTCATATTATAGCAGAGTTTAGAATCTTAAGAAAGCTTTACTTGTAGAGAATGGATAATATGGTGTATAATGTAACTTGTCAGCAGGAAAACAAGCGACAGCAAAGGTGACATTTGTTTTCACCTGACAAGTTAACGACAGACCGCAGGACTGGAGTTTCGGGCGCAGCCCGAAGTCAGCAGGAAAACAAGCGACAGCAAAGCTGACATTTGTTTTCATCTGACAAGTTAACGACAGACCGCAGGACTGGAGTTTCGGGCGCAGCCCGAAGTACATTGGAGAAAGGCAGTTAAAATGAAGTTTTGTACAAACGTCTGGAAAAAAACAGATAAAAGGTTGGTGGCAGCATTTGTAATACCGACTGTGCTGATGCTTATATTGTTTATGATTCAGGGGATATATCCTTTCGGAAAAAGAAGTTTCCTGTATATGGATATGTATCACCAGTACATGCCGTTTTTTAGTGAATTTGTGGAGAAGATCAGAGCCGGTGAAGGGTTGGCATATTCCTGGAATGTGGGAATCGGTTCTAATTTTTTAGCGCTGTATGTATATTATCTGGCAAGCCCTCTGCATTGGCTGGCATTTTTGTTTCCAAAGGAGTTGCTGCTGGAGTTTATGAGTTATCTGGTCATTGTGAAAATCGGTTTTTGTGGATTGACTTCCTGCATTTATCTGCAGAAAAAGTTTCAGACAAAGTCGCCGGTTATGGTTTTGATTTCCTGTTTCTACGCCATGTCAGGTTTTATGGCGGCATATAACTGGAATATCATGTGGCTGGACTGTGTGGTGCTGCTTCCACTGATCCTGTTGGGACTGGAAAACCTGATTAAAGAGGGAAAGTGGTTACTTTATTGCGTGACCCTTGCCTTATGTATATACACTAATTTTTACATCTCCATCATGATTTGTATTTTTTTAGTGCTGTATTTTGTGGTGCAGTGGTTTTTGGAAAAAGGCGGACTGCGGGCAATCCGTGATTTTGCCGTATTTTCTCTGTTGGCCGGCGGCATGGCGGCGGTACTTTTGGTGCCGGAGGTCTGTGCGATTTTAGAGACGGATTTTGGAGATATTAACTTTCCTGAAAAGTGGGAGTCTTATTTCCCGATTTTAGACGTACTTGCAAGACATTGTATGCTGACACCTGCCCACAGGCAGCTGGATCACTGGCCCAATATTTTCTGCGGTTCGGCGGTATTGTTTATGGTGCCTCTATATGCCATGAATAAGGCCATTCCTGCAAAACGTAAATTTGCTTATTTAGGGTTAGCGGGCGTGCTGTTGTTTGGCTTTTCTGCAAATATTCCGGACTTTATCTGGCATGGTTTGAATTATCCCGATTCGCTGCCGGGCAGACAGTCGTGTATTTATATTTTTTTAGTGATCATTATGTGTGCGGATGCGTTTCTTTACATGAAAGAAGGCGGCAAAGAAAAAGTAATCTATAGTTATCTGTTTGGTGCGGCATTTTTGCTTTTCAGTGAAAAGTTTGCACCGGAAGAGTATTTTACGCCCCTTGTTATGTGGATGACGCTGCTGTTCATGACACTTTATGCTGTGGCGGCATACTGCTATTGTATCCATGAAGAAAAAGAGTGGCAGATGGGGCTGCTCTTCGTGTTGGCGCTTTTGGTACTGTTTGAAAATGGTATCAATACGGTAAATACCAGTCTCGGTACAGTCAGCCGGGAAGGATATCTCGGTGAAATAGGCGATTATCAGGCATTGTATGAACAGGTACTGGATGAGGAAGAAGGTTTCTTCAGGGTAGAGAAGTTTGAACGCACCACAAAAAATGACGGAACATTA
>JAZPYS010000134.1:0-5568 GCA_045544275.1 Acetatifactor sp.
AAGCAATTCGTGATCAAGTTGATAGAGAGATTAGGCATAGAGATGATTAAATACACGCTGATGCCTAATTGCAATGAAAGAAAGAGGAAAATACTACAAAAGTGGTTGACATAATGGAGCTATTTTCCATCAGAGAAAAAAGTATTTGCCTGATGCCTAAAATTAAAAGATTTTTAGGCATCAGGCAGTTTTTTTAGGTTTCCATGGAAAATGTGAATTCTAATTGGGCATACGTCAATTAGTTTTCCCAAAAATGTTGTTATTTAATTTTAGTATGCATACATAACATTTTATGATATATTTCGTAGATTATTGTAATCTACGAAACACGCTATGAAATTGTTGTGTTTGCTGAGTTTTTTAAGAAAGCTGACCCATTATTTGACCATATGCGGCAGATAAGGTATTGAGATGATTACGTTTGGTATCCATGGTAGGATGCACGTATTTGTTTAGAGTAATGTTGACACTGGAGTGCCCCAGAATTTCGCTGACACTTTTTACGTCAGCACCATTGTCAATGCAATTTGTGGCGAATGTGTGACGTAACACATGAAAATGGGTCTTCGGTATACCTACATCACGTAAATAAGTCTGAAATTTGTATTGATAGCTTCTGGGATCCATGGGGGTATTGCCCTTTAATATATAACCATCCGTATCAAAAAAAGGAAGCATAGCCTCTAACAGGCTGTCTGAGATAGGGATCTGCCGTCGGGATGACGGTGTTTTCGGCGGTCCCTCCAACAGTTTTGTTTTCTTGTTATCTGTTTCATTCCGGACTCTCTGTACCGTTCTCTGTACCAGCAAAAACTTATTGCCCAGATCAATATCCTCCCATTTCAGAGCACATATTTCTCCCAGGCGGAGTCCTGTTGACAGGCAGATCATAATTCCAAGTTTGTAGTAATCCATATCCTGGTGCAGAAAAGTCAGAAGCTTTCTCTGTTCTGCCAGTGTCAGTATCTGGATAGGATTACCTTTGCCGAAGGAAGTAGCACGTTGTATCTTTTTCATAGGTGTTCCGAAGTGAACAGCACCATAACAAATCAACTGGTTCAGAACACAGTAAATACTGTTATGGGTACTGCCGGATAAACCGACAGGCAGTATCTGCGTTACTTTTTCCGAAGTGAGTTCTTCAACTGCCATTGCGCCCAACGCTTTCTCAATATAATATTCATAAATGTCTTTGTATTTTCTATAAGTAGAATACTTTCTGCAGACTTCGATTTCTGCAAACCATAATGGGCTGATCTCCGCTATTGTTTTTGGAACTGCGTTATTGTTACATTTTTTGTGTTCCTGATTCTTTGCGGCTGAGAGTTTCTGCTTTACATCACTATATGATTTTGCATAAACAGAATGGTAGCTTTTTACGCCATTCACTTCCTGCAGAAAGCGTCCTTCCCAACGTCCGTCTTTTCTCTTTCGGATATTTTCACCTCTACGTGCCATATCTGATCTCCTTCTTACCATGATTTTGACCCCGAATATTTTCTATCCACAGTTTTTTTAACTAAAATTTTACATAAATATAATGAATTATTACAATATCCTCCAAAATTAAATTAGGTTTATTGACCTGTAACATGTTTTGTTGTATTATATGAATGGTAAGTGCTTATATTTTTGTAATTTATTGCGGTTTCGGGCTGTCGTAGATTACAATAATCTACGAAAAAATTGGGGCTAATCCCTTGCTTTTGGCTGCTCAGGAGGGCATTACATGGCGATTCAGTTATTTGAACACAATCAAAAGGCATATGAAGCAGCCATGTCCATGCTGGATGAGGCCGGGATGGCAGCGGTTATCCACCCAACAGGTACAGGGAAATCCTTCATCGCATTTAAATTAGCAGAGGATAAACCCGATGCACGGATTTGCTGGTTTTCGCCCAGTGAATATATTTACCGGACGCAGATTGAAAACGTGCAGAAGACACTGCCCAAAGGAGAATGTGTTTCCTTTGACAATATCATCTATATGTCCTATGCAAAGCTGATGGTCAACGAGGACTGTATGGAGGAGCTTCAACCAGATTATATCATACTTGATGAATTCCACCGCTGCGGTGCAGCAGAATGGGGTAAGAGTGTGAAGAAGCTCCTTGATATGTACCCGGGGGCGAAACGTTTAGGGTTGTCTGCCACCAATATCCGTTACCTGGATAATCAGCGGGATATGGCGCAGGAAATATTTGAAGGCAACATAGCTTCTGAGATGACTCTTGGAGAGGCAATTGCCAGAGAAATCCTGGCAACGCCTAAATACGTATTATCTTTGTATTCCTATGAAAAGGAATTAAAGAAGCTGGTACGTCAGGTGGCAGCCCTGGAAAATAAAGGTCTTGCATATGAAAACAACAAGCTTTTGGAGCAGCTGCGCAGGACATTACAAAATGCGGACGGACCGGATCTTATCTTTGATAAGTACATGCAGAATCGTCACGGAAAATACATTGTGTTTTGCAGTGACAAAGAGCACATGGAAGAGATACAGAATCTGGTGCCGGAATGGTTTGGCAGGGTGGATAAAGAACCTCATGTGTATATGGCTTTTTACAACAACCCTGATACGAGCAGAGCATTTAAACAATTCAAGGAAGATAAAAGTGATCATTTGAAACTGTTGTTTTGCATTGACATGCTCAATGAAGGTGTCCATGTAAATGACATTGATGGTGTGATTCTGCTTCGCCCTACGGTGTCGCCAATCATTTATATGCAGCAGATTGGCAGATCCCTGGCGGCAGGCGCATCTGGAGAGCCGATCATCTTTGATCTGGTCAATAATTTTGACAGTTTGTACTGTATTGACTATTTAAAACAGGAAATAGAGAATGCATTTTCTTTAATCCCTTGTACCCGCGAGAAAGGAACTCTTTTCGAAGAAAGATTCCGCATTCTGGATGAAATCCGAGATTGTAGGTTGTTGTTCCAACAGCTGCAAAGCAACCTTTCCTCTGCCTGGAATACTTACTATCTGGCAGCAAAAGAATTTTATGATACTTTCGGTCATCTGAAGATTCCCAAAGGGTATGCTACGCCAACCGGTCTGACGGTAGGCAGCTGGATACAGACCCAGAGAAAGGTATATGCCGGGAAGGTATCAGGAGACCTGACAGAGGAAAAAATTGCCCGCCTAAATGCCATTGGCATGATCTGGGATGTGCATAGTAATAGCTGGCAGGATGCCTATGAGGAACTGTGTGATTACCATAGGGAATATGGAAATGTAGATGTGCTTGCAAAGCATGTATCTCCCAGTGGATTTGCATTGGGGAAATGGGTCAGTAACCTGCGGGGGAAAGTAAAAAGAAAAGGAATCGATCAGGTGCTGACAGTAGAGCAACAGAAGCAGCTGTCGGATCTGGGTATGATCTGGGACAAGAATAGTGCAAAGATGGATACTTATATCCAAGAGGCTGCTATATACAGACAAAAATACGGCCATTTGAACGTGCCGGTGAAATATGTAACAGAAAACGGAGTGGCGTTAGGCAGCTGGATCCACTATATCAAATACGATAAAAGCGGCAACAGAAATATACGTGACGGTCTATCCGATGAGCAGATCCAGCGTTTAAACGAACTGGGTATGGAGTGGGAGAATCCCTACACTGTGCTCTGGAATCGAAAGTTTCAAATGGCAAAAGCGTACTTTGAAGAGCACGGCAATCTGGACATACCGGTATCCTATTGTGTAGAGGATGTGAAGTTAGGTAAATGGATATCTGCCATTCGGACGAAAAGAAAGATACCCGGTTCCTCTGGATTGATGTTGGATGAAGCACGGATCCGTGCACTGGACAGCATCGGGATGCGGTGGGACTAAAGGAGTTGACATGAAATATATAGACATTCATTCCCATATCCTTCCCTTTATGGATGATGGAGCACGGGATGAGAAGATGAGCCTGGAAATGCTTAAGATAGCGCAGCAGGAAGGCATATCGGACATCATTGTGACACCCCATTACCGGCGGGGACATTATAAGGGAGAACGTAAGGATACGGATCGAGTGCTCGCAAGGATGCGGGAGCTGATGAAGGAAGAAGGAATACAGGTCAGGCTGCATCCCGGAAATGAGATATATTATCGCAGTGAGCTGGAGGAAAAGCTGGAATCAGGTGCATTGAGTACTATGAACGATACCGACTATGTGCTGGTGGAATTTTCCCCCATGGAAGATTTCATGTATATCCGCAGTGCAGTAGAAGAGCTGTTCAGCATCGGATATACACCGATCATTGCCCATGTGGAACGGATTCAGTGCATTGAGAAGAAAATAGAGCATGCAAGGACTCTTAAGAAAATGGGCTGTGAGTTGCAGGTGAATGCCGCAAGTGCAATGGGAGATGCAGGCTTCTTCTGTAAGCGCTTCGTCCACAAACTGCTTAAGGAGAAGTTGGTGGATTATATGGGGACCGATGCCCACAATGTGGAAAAACGGCCTCCGAAAATGAAAAGATGTGCAGAAATGCTTTATCGAAAATATGACAGAGAATATGTAGATCGGATTTTGTATGGGAATGCAGTGAAAAGGCTGCTGACAGAGAGATAAAGCTACATTTACGGATAAATAGATTGCAGTGAGGAGAGGGAAATAATGCAGAACGCAGATGACGTAATTGAAATTGATTTAAAAGAAATATTTGGAGTGTTGTGGAACAAAGCCTGGTTGATTTTGATTTGCGGTATTATTGCAGGAGGTATCGCTTTTTGCTATAGCCACTTTTTGATCACCCCACAGTATCAGTCAACTACTAAGGTGTACATATTAAGCAAACAGAATGAGGGTAACGTAACCTATACGGATCTGCAGATGGGTACTCAGCTGACGAAAGACTATAAGGTGTTGATCACCAGCCGGGATGTACTGGAAGAGGTGATCGAAAACTGTGCGCTGGATGAAAAATATAAGAGCCTGGCAGGCCGTGTTACAGTAGAGAATATTTCTGATACCCGTATCATTGCGATTACCGTAGAAGACCCGAATCCGGCAATGGCGCAGACATTGGCAAATGAAATCCGTGATGTGGCGGCTGACCACATCAAAGAGGTTATGAATATTGAAGCAGTGAATGTTGCGGAGGAAGCCAATCTTGCGGAGGACCCTTCCAGTCCCAGTGTGATGAAGTGGACAGCTTTGGGTATCATGGCAGGAGTCTGTTTGTGTGCCTGCATCATTTTATTACGTTTCCTGTTAGATGATACTGTAAAAACCAGTGAAGATGTAGAGAGATATCTGGGACTTAGCACATTAGCGATGATTCCTATCATGGAAGATGAAGTGGCGATTTCAAAGAAAGAAAAAAGTGGCAGACGTCGCAGATATTATGATGCTGAATTTGAGGAAGACGATACGCCGCATCAAGATATTCGGGTAGAGAATTTGGATAAATCCGAAGCAAAGGAGGGCAAGTAAATGCAGGCCATTGAATTAAAAGAGAGACTTCTGGATTACAGAAGTAAGGAAGCCTTCAAGATGCTTCGAACCAATATTGACTTTACAGGCGGTGATTTGAAAGTAATCTGTATCACCAGCTGCACCCCTAATGAGG
>JAZPYS010000135.1:0-6098 GCA_045544275.1 Acetatifactor sp.
GACCGGATAACTGACCGCCGATCACCCAGATATAAATCATCCCGATCATACCTACCACACCCATGTTGGTAAAAGTACTTCCGGCACCGTCCATCAATACAAAATCCGCAACCGCACGACCCGGATGCCGCATGATTTTCAGTGCTTTCCTTAAATCACCGCCATTTAAATACTGCCCATAGAAAAATGCCGTCATAAAAAACGCTGCCAGCCACAGGTAAATCCAGATTGGCGTCTCCTTCTGCCAGATCAGTACCGTCTGTGCCCCGATTCCCATGGACTGCAGAATACACATCAGCACAAATGCAATAATGCCTGCCGAAAATCCCACATTAAACAGATTGTATCCCATATGCATGGATGCAGTGTGGGCAGAAAGCGGTGGAAGTACGAACCCTATAAAAACACCTAAACTCATGGCTAAGATACCATTTATCCAAGGACCAAAGGGCAGTACATACACCATCTCCGTAACAAAGGGCGCCAGGCAGGTACCGAACATTGCTGTATAAATGTAGCGGTTCAAACGGGTATGATGTACTGCCGCATAAATACATGTACCGATAATAATCGGCAGAATATCCACCGGATTCTTCCCAAACAGAGAAAAACCTGCATTAATATACATGGCCGCCAGGGTAAGACCCGTAAAATTTACTTTCTCAACGATCAATAATATATATTCCATCAGCATGACCAGGGAAGCATTAAAAAATGCCGCACCATACCCGCCAATCACAAAGTAATCCGTGATCAGTGCGTCTCTGGATATTACAATCCTTTTCATACCGGCCAAAATCTCTGCCGGCGAATCTATCACCAGCGCTGTTACCATCAGATATAGTATAGAGAACATGACAAAACGCCTGCAAGCTTTGTCCCCCGCCTTTACATCAATCATTTTTCACCTTCCTATTTAATATTCAATATTAAAACTTGAACAAGGTACTCAGAATCCCTCTTCCCAAAGAGGCACCTACATTGCCGCCCAGCTTCTTGCCAAAGGAACCGCCGATAGACTCACCAATCTCATTGCCCAACTGTCTGCCGATGGTGCCCACTGCCGAATTTGCAACACTTTTCACAGCCCGGCCCACTTTTTTCTTCTTGGCAGCAGCTTCCTTCTCTCTTTCTTTTTCAGCAGCTTTGGCAACCGCTGCTTCTTCAGCCGCCTTCGCCTCAGCTTCTGCATCTTCTAAATTCTTTCTCTTCAGGAATTCATAAGCAGAATCACGATCCTGCTCCTGGTTATATTTCATATACAGCAGATTATCCTTGATCCTGATATCCCTTTCCTCATCACCGATGGGTCCCATCTGGCTCTGAGGCGGCAAAATATCACACTTTTTCACAACAGTAGGGATACCCTCCTCATCCAATACTGAAACAAGCGCTTCGCCGGTTCCTAACGAAACCAGTGTTTCAAAAGTATCAAATTCCGGATTTTCACGGAAAGACTGTGCTGCTGCCTTGGCTGATTTCTGCTCAACTGGAGTGTATGCGCGCAGTGCATGCTGTACCTTATTGCCCAACTGTGCCAACACACCGTCCGGAATATCCTTAGGATTCTGAGTAATAAAGAAAATACCAACACCCTTGGAACGAATCAGTTTTACTACCTGCTCTATCTTCTGTAACAATGCCTTGGACGCATCGTCAAACAACAAATGTGCCTCATCAAAGAAAAATACCATCTTCGGCTTTTCCCGATCTCCTGCCTCCGGCAAAGTTTCGAACAATTCTGACATCATCCACAGCATAAATGTAGCATACATGGTGGGATTGTTAATCAATTTCTGGCAATCCAGCACCTGGATCGTTCCCTTGCCGTCACAATCTGTACAGAACCAGTCTGCAATGTTCAATGCTGGTTCTCCGAAGAAAGAATCTGCACCTTCACTCTCCAATGCCACTACCGCCCTTACGATTGCCGCAATACTCTGCTTTGAAATATTACCGTATTCCAGGGAGTATTCCTTAGAATGCTCGCCCACGTACTGCAGCATGGACTTTAAATCTTTTGTATCGATCAAAAGCAATCCCTCATCATCTGCAATTTTAAATACAATCGTAAGAATATCCGACTGTGTATCGTTCAGATCCATGATTCTGCTTAAGAGAAGCGGTCCAATCTCTGAAATAGTGGTGCGAAGAGGCAGCCCCTTCTCGCCGTAAACATCCCAATATGTAGTGGGGTAAGACATAAATTTATATCCTGCTTCCGCCAACCCCATGGCATCCACGCGCTTCTGCACATTTTCATTCATGGTACCTTTATTACACATACCTGCCAGGTCACCCTTCACATCCGCTAAAAATACCGGCACACCACAGGCACTAAAGGATTCCGCCATAACTTTTAAGGTGATCGTCTTTCCGGTACCGGTGGCACCTGCGATCATACCATGGCGATTTGCCATCTTAGGATAAATATATACTTTTTCCTCTCCAGAAGTTCCAATCCAAATTTTACGATCCTGATACATGTTATTCCTCCGTTATTTCCTCTACTACATAAACATAACTGCTGACACAGTATAATGTCTGCCCCTCATATTCTACTCTGGACCAGCCCACATCCTCATTGATGCCGGTTCTTCTTACCACACTTCCATAAGGCAGCTTCACCACAACCACAGATTCCGGATTGGTCACACTTGGCAAGGTCCGCAGGTTTACCTCCATCTTGGGCGAAACATTCTCGTCCCTTGCTGCAAATTCTGTTTTGATGCCGTCATCTGGCGACGGTGCAGGTTCCGGTGTTTTCACGGTCAAATCTGTAGTCAGCAGACTGGACACCGCATAATAAGTTTCTCCATTGTATACCACCCTGGACCAGCCACTTGTACTGACACCTGTCCGTGTGGCAGTTTCTCCATTTTTTAATGTAAGGGCTACCGTTGAATCCTCCCCCTGACTGGGAGCTGTCCTCAAATTTGTGGCATCCTTTGCAGTAACTGTCTCACTTACTTCTGTGAAATTGTATCCCACTTCTACATTTGCCTCCACCTGTTCCGGTGTCGTATCATCCTTAGCAGCCGCTTCGCTGTCATAACCGAAATATGCCACATTGACATCCACAGAAGTATCAATTCCTGCAATTTTGCCATTATTTGTATACTGCCACATATCATGTGTTCCGCTATAACTTGCCTGTGGCGTCTCCGGATATGGCCGGGAAGGATACCAGGATACCCATACCTTATATGATTTCTCCAATTCTGAGGTTACCCACTGGCTATCCCCTTCCATTTCCCCCTTGGATGCGTAGAACATAGGAGTATATCCCTCATCATACACCTTATTTAAAAATGCCTTTGCCGTATTCGTCCTTTCTTCTTTTGTAAGACTGTGTTGTCTGCTGTCCGCATTACCGAAGCCTTCACAATTATATGCCACCGGATATGTGACCTTATACTGATCGATAAAGTCAACCACCCATAGGGCTTCTTCCACAGCTTCTGCTTCTGAAACAGCAGTAGAGAAGAAATATGCCCCCACTTTTATGCCATTGGCTGTAGCCTCCTGCAGATTATACTTCGCAGTGCTGTCCTCTACAATCTCGCCGCCTTCCATAGTGCGGTATCCCACACGAATCATTGTAAAATCAATGCCCGTCTCTGCCACTTTTTTCCAATCAATATTTCCCTGGTATCTGGATACATCGATTCCCATGGTCAGTTCCCCATTCTCTGTTGCACCATCACCCAGCAAAACTTCTGTAATCTCTGTTTCCGCCCCCTGCGCTTCAGGCATCTCAGGATCCGTTATATCCTCCTCCACCACAGATTCTCCCACCAACACATCCGGTTTTTGAACCTCCGTTTTTTCACCACTCATTATGAGAAGAAATACTGCCCCTATCAAGGCCAAAGTCACCACCACCGCTGCTGTCATTACCATAATGCTGCCTTTTACCGATGGTCTGTCATCAAAATCAAATTCATCTCTTCTGACCATAATTATCCTCTCTTTTCCTTTTTCTTACACACTTACCATAACATCCCGATAACTACAATTCAATATTTTTTAAAAAATTTTAAAGAAAAAAGCAGCGGATTAATCCTCCGTTGCTTCATTCATTCTATAGCCGACCCCCAACTCATTATAAATATAATTACTTTCACCGGGTTTTTCTCCTAATTTCTTACGAATATTTGCCATATTCACCTGCAATTTCTTTACACTGCCCGAGTCGGAATAGCCCCATATTTTCTTAATAATCTCAGAATAAGTCAGTACTCTTCCCGCATAAAGAGACAACAATTCTACGATATTATACTCCGTCTGCGTCAGTTTAATCTCTTCCTCACCTTTTTTAATTCTGCGGCTGTCATATTCAATGACCAGATCTCGGGTTCTGAATTTATTCTTCAATATATTGCTGTCACTGTTCCTCCGTCGGCTGTCCCGCAGTGTAGCACGCACTCTGGCCAGCAGTTCCCCAGTTCCAAAAGGTTTCGTCACATAATCATTGGCTCCCAGATCCAGAGCATCTATTTTATCATGTTCCCCGGTCCTTGCAGATAATACAATGATTGGGGTATCAGAAGTCTCTCTCACCATTTTGATGAAGTCCAGGCCGTCGATATCCGGCAGCCCCAAATCCAACACAATAAGATCAGGATAATGGGACAGAAACATCAATTTTCCACTGCTCCCGCTTTTGGCATCAAAAACCTGAAAGCCATTGGTCTCCAGTATTGTTTTTACAAAATTGCAAATATTCGCATCATCTTCTATAACAAGGACTTTGAATTTACTGCCCATCACTCTTATCCTCCATCTTTAGTGCAAACCGGAAAATACAGCCTCCTGCCTTTCTGTTTTCCACACTGATATCTCCTTCGTGTGCCGTTATGATCGAAGCACATACAGATAGTCCAATGCCCATACTGCTCTTCTGATTATCTGCAGGTGCATCCTTTTTTTCAAAATAACCTGTAAAAATATCCGCCATCCTATCCCTGGAAATGCCGCATCCGTCATCAATAATTTCAAAAATCGCCTGTTCTCCCACAACAAATACTTTCAAAATTAATTCTGTCATACCTTCTGCATGTACAACTGCATTTTCCAACATATTGAACAGAACCTGTTCTATCAACACTGCATCCATAGGAATGCTGACAAAATCATCAGGAATATCCACCTCTATCTTTTGCTTCGGATAACGCTTGCGGAATCTTACCAGCACTGAATCGATCAATTCCTCCAATACGGTAGGTGTCTTAATCAGCTTTACTCCTGTAGAATCAATTTTTGTGACTGACAGCAGGTTCTCCACCATTCCCATAAGCCACTGTGCATCTTCTTTTATACCATCCACAAGCTGTAGTATCTGTTCTCTGCTCAATTCATCATACTGATCCGTAATCAGGGAACTGGAACCGTAAATCGTGGTAAGCGGTGTCCGCAGATCATGAGACACTGCACGGAGCAGATTTGCACGCATTTTCTCTTTTGCGCTTTCTGCTTTTATTTTTTCCTGCTTCTGTATCTTACTGGCAAGCGCGCTGGATGTAATTGTGATAATCAACATAATGACTGCAGATACTGTGTTTGCCGGAATACTGAAGTTAAAAGCAAAATAAGGCCAGGCGAATGCAAAATTTACCGCCAGCACGCTTGCAAAAGATGCCACGATTCCATATATATACCCATCCGTTAACAATGAAATCAAAAAAACCGCAAGTGCAAATAACGCCGATACCAGGGATGCCGCTTCAAATATTTTCTCCACGCCCAGACTGACAACAAAGAAAAATGCTAAAATAACAATCGTATAGAGGGTATTATGCCAAATACCCTTAGGATTGAGTTTAATTTTCACGTTCATTTCCTCCTAAAAAGGCACATAATGAGTATATCATCTGCCCGGGTTAAGAAACAGTTAAGAAAATCTTTCATAACTTCATGCAATAAAAAGCCCCAGTAGGTAAATACACACCAGATGGAGTGGATAATATGTAAAGAACAAGTTTTTCATATTTACTTTCCCACGCTTACCGCTGTAAAACATAAGCAAAACCACCGCAACCAATGAATACCACTGTATGCCTCCCAATTCCAGACATAATGGCACCAATCCCGCAGCC
>JAZPYS010000136.1:0-6089 GCA_045544275.1 Acetatifactor sp.
GCAATGCAGACATCCACATATTTGATCAGTTCTGACATCACTTCTTTTGCCTGCTGTGGAGTCCACAATTTCTTACGGTAATTCAGGTCGCAGGATATGGTAATGCCACGTTCCTTTGCTGCCTTACATGCCTCCAAACAAATCTGTGGCAACTCCCCTCCAAGTGCCGGGGTAATGCCGGTCCAATGAAACCAGTCTGCACCATCAAAAATTTCATCCCAGTTAAAGTCTTCCTTAGAAGCCAATGCGATTGCAGAGTACTCTCTGTCATAGATCACTTTTGATGCACGCTGGGAAGCACCCTTTTCTACATAATAAGTACCGAGACGCTTGCCGCCTCTGATCATATGCTTTGTATCCACACCATATCTGCGCAGTGCATTGACAGCACACTGTCCGATCTCATGTGCCGGAACCTTTGAAACAAATGCGGCATCTACACCATAATTTGCAAGGGAAACAGCAACATTCGCTTCTCCTCCTGCATAGCTTGCTTCAAATCGTTCTGCATGTGTAAAACGATAATATCCTTCCGGATTCAGACGCAGCATAATTTCACCGAATGTAATCACTTTCATTTTCTTAATTCCTCCAATTTTCCACAGTTTCTACAAGTAACTTCGCTGTTTCTGTAATCTTTTCGTACTCGCCGGCTTCAATCCATTTTTTATTGACCAAATTGCCGCCGATTCCTGCACCGCAGCAGCCCGCATCCAAAAACTCCGTAATATTCTTCTCGTTGACACCACCCACAGCCAAAAGCTTAATGTGATTGATGGGCGCCTTGATGGCTTTTATGTACGCTGTGCCAAAAGAGCCGATAGGGAATAATTTCACAAAATCAGCCCCCCATCTGTGAGCGTTCAAAATTTCAGTGGGAGTTAATGCCCCCGGCATGGAAACCAGCCCTAATTCTCTGGTCTTTTTGATTACCTCCTCCGAAGTGTCCGGTGAAATAATATACTGGGCACCGGCTTCTGCTGCCATTTCCACTAATTTCACGCTGGTTACTGTGCCAGCTCCCACAGAAACTTTTCCCTGAAAATATTCCGTGATAAGGCGAATACTCTCCGCTGTCCCCTTTTGCTTCTCCTCATCTTTCTGGTCAAAAGTCACCTCAATCATCCGGATGCCGCCTGCGTAAAGAGCCTGTGCCACTTTCAGACTTTTTTCCGGCTCCACGCCGCGGATAATGGCGATGATTTTATTTGCCTCTACCTGCTGAATGATTTGATCTCTCATCATTGTATCCATTCAACCTTCCTTTCATTTGAATTTATACAATGATTATATTTTATTATTTTTGAAATAGATATTGGATATATTAGAACTTATATTGCAATTTCTGCATTTTTAATTTATGATTGAACTATGGAGATGATTATGGAAAACTTTTATGAAGAAAAACTTACTTACAACCAAATATCCTTCCGATATTCCATGGGAAAATCTCACATGACGGGCAATGAAATACATCCTTACCACGAAATCCTATACTACATGGATGGGGATGCTTCCTTTTTGTCCGAAAAATATCAGGAAGACCTGTCAACAGGTACATTACTGCTGATTCCCAAGGCTTCCTATCACCAGTTTAACATCCGCAATCAAAATCAGTACACCCGACTGGTTTTAACTTTTCCGGACATTGAAGGTACAGAAGGATTGTTAACATCTGCAATGAATGAGATCAAGATCATCCGAACTCCGGACAACCATTTATCAGAGACCTTACAAAGAATGTGCCAGGTCATCAGAAATACCAAGGCTGCTGGGGAACGCAGTGTATTTTTGTATGGCGCATTTTTAATGCTTTTAGCTGAACTGAATATGGAAAACGAAAGAATCACCTCCCCTATGCTGCGAGAAGGTGATCCCCTTATTAGCGAATGTATTCGGTATATTGATGAAAATTTCACAAAAAATATCTCCGTAGCCAGTATTGCGAAAGAATTGCGCGTTTCCGAATCCGCATTGGCACACTCTTTCAAAAAAGAATTGGGCATATCATTGTACAAGTATATTGTTGAAAAACGCCTGATCTACGCACACAAACTGATTTCAGAAAATGAAAAACCTACCAAAATCTATTTAGCCTGCGGGTACAACGATTACCCTACATTTTACAAGGCTTATTTGAAAATGTTCGGATATCCGCCGTCGAGAAGGTGAACGTCCAATAACACCTCATGTCAAAGGGTAATCAACAATATTGAAACGATAAAAACAATGCTGATCACAATGGATATCGAATTTACTGCACTGGACAGTCCCACATCTAACTTCAGTTCCTCCGTAAATGCCGGCACTGCTGACGCAATAGGTGCAAACACTAAAATCATCAATGCCTGACGGATTTCCAGAGAAAAAGGCAGGCAGAAGAAAAACACGCAGGCCAACCCAATCGCTACGCTGTAACGGACTGTTAAAATACGTACAATACTTCCTATTTGTTTGCGGTCTCCGCTTAGTTTGAAACCGATTCCAAGCATGAACATAGCCGCAAATGCATTGGCATTGGCTACGATTTGTGCGAAAGACACCACTGGTGCCGGCAAAGATACATGTAAGAGACACAACGTGGTCATAATCACGTAACAATCAAATGGCACCGACTTTACCAGTGCTTTTACAATGCGCTTCACAGAAAATCCACCGCCGTCCTTCACCATAGACGCCACACTGAAGGCACCGCCCAGACATACAAATGAATTTCCGGTATCGAACAGACTGGTTGTAATAACTCCCACAGGTCCTAAAAAACTCTGCACAAAGGGCATAGTAAAATTACCGATATTGTAACCGGAAGTGTTCAGCATCTCAAATGCCTGCTGATCCTTTCCTCTTCGGCGGTTTAAAAGCCATCCGGCCCCCATATAAATCAAACCACCGCCAAGCCCCAAAAGTGCAATGGAAAGCATGCCGGGATCTATTTCTTTGCCGGAAAAACTACATACAATGGCTGCCGGAAGTGTTATCTTAAGAACCACCTTCGACAGCACCTTAAAGTCTTCTTCTTTGAAAAAGCCGATCTTCTTCAAAGAATATCCTAATACTATAATCGCCACAAAGCATCCGGCACGAGTCAAAATATCTAACATGATGGGGTATACTCCTTTAGGAATTGTTTTTGTTCCCTATAGAATACCTCATTCAGTCAGAGATTGCAACACTTCTCTGATATTCCGGTAAATAAACTCCGGCTTCACATCACTCTTCTCCACATCCTCCATGGTCCCCTCTCCACTGAGTACGAAGATGGAGCTGATGCCCGCATTGACACCACAGGCAATATCCGTGTAAAGACGGTCACCCATAACCGCTGTTTCTTCAGGTTTAAATCCGGTCTTTTCCATGGCAAGCAGTGCCATGGTGGGCTGAGGCTTACCGATGAACTGTGGCATTCTCTTTGTAGCATTGAAAAGCATCTGGCTCACGGAACCACAGTCCGGTACATAGCCATACCAGGTAGGACATACCCAATCCGGATTGGTAGCGATGTAGTCAACGCCTCTGCCAAGCAGGATACAGGCATCCTCTAACTTCTGAAAGTTTAGCTCTGTGTCAAAGCCCATACACAGACAGTCAATATCATCCTCCAACCTATCCGTGATAGGCAAGCCCGCTTTCGCAAGCTGCTCTTTAAAAGAGGTGGTTCCCAAAGCATAAATTTTGTGATACTGCTTCTTTTCCAAAAATAACACCGTAGCATTGGTAGATGTCAGGAAATCCTCTTCCACCGTAGGGATCCCCAACTTCCCTAACTTTTCAATATACTTGTCCACACTTTTTGAAGAATTGTTTGTCAGGAAAATATATCTGCCACCGCTGGACTTCACATACTCTAAAAAGTCCAGCGTTCCGTCAAACAGATCATCATCTAAATAAATGGTTCCATCCATATCCAATAAAAATAATTTTTTATCTTTTAAACTGCTCATACTTTTGCTTTCCCCCACAATTCCCGCTTGCTTGTCGAAACCGCTGTTGCTCCGCTCTGAAGTGCATCACGCACCTCCATTCTGGACTCGATCATGCCGCCGGCAATAATCGGAATATTCAACTTTCCCTTCAGGTCTGCAATGACCTTGGTTGCAATCCCCGGCATGATTTCGATCATATCAGGCTTAGACGCCTTGATTCCCTCCAAGGTGGTACTAACCGACTGGGAATCCACAATAAAGAATCTTTGCACTGTAAACAGGCCGGCTTCTCTGGCTGCCTTGATGATACTGACTCTGGTGCTGATAATACCATCCACACCTTTCTGCTTCACATATTCTATACCAGACTTATCCTTACCGATCCCCTCTGCCAGATCCATATGCAAAAAGATCTTTTTCCCCGCTTCATGTACTGCATCCACAGTTTCATCCATGGTTAATATATTGGGACTCAAATAAAATATCATCCCAACCCCTGACTGAAGAGCTTTTTCCATATCCCTTTCATTTCTAACTGCTGCTATGATCATCTTTTGAATCAGACTTAATATAAGTCTGTATACTCCTTTATATTATCGAGCATTCTCTGTAGCCACTACATTGGCACCGAATACATCACTGATTATAACATCTCCGATGGATAATGGCAAATGTGCTGTCACAGAATTAATCTGCTTCATACATTCAAATACCTTCTCTTTTGGAATGGTTCTGTCAGTCTTTACTGCAATAACTCTTCCATCTTCACATCGCACAGTACTGGTTACTGTTCTCTGCGGATTGATACACTCATCTTCTGCATATTTGATACCTCTCGGACAACTGTTTCCGGTGATGTTTATAATCTTTTTATCTTCCAATTCTACCTTCAGAGCACATCCTCTGGGGCAGATGATACATGTTAATTCTCTAATCATTGTTCGTCTCCCTTCACATAACCCGTCCGACTACACTTCCAATTCAAAGCGAAGCTCTTCTACGCCTTCCAACACACTGCTTTTTAACAGTATATTTTCCATTTCTCCGGGAGCAACTTTCAGTTTCTTTCTGGAGAATACTTTGTTATCCTTATCATCGTAAATATTGATGGTTACATTATGGAACACATCCGCTACACGGAAGTATACAGAAAAATCTTTCTTTTCAGTAACCATCTGTGGAACGGTATAACGGATCTTGCCGTCTACCTTCACAGGGATATGTACGCTTTCCGGCTTTTCGCCTTCTGCCTCACCCTTCTGTGACTTTATATATTCGGCCGCGCTGCGTCCTGCAATCTCAGATTCCTCCGAAACGTAGTCAACAAGGTCATGTACATGGAGTACGTTACCGCAGGCAAAAATGCCCTCCACAGAGGTCTGTCTATTCTGGTCAACTACTGCACCACTTGTCACACGGTCTAAGGATACGCCTGCACATTTTGAAAGTTCATTTTCAGGAATTAAACCTACGGATAACAACAAGGTATCACACGGAATATATTCTTCCGTATCTGCCACAGGCTTGCGGTACTCGTCCACACGGGCAATGGTTACACCCTCCAGCCTCTCCTTACCATGAATCTTTACCACAGTATGACTCAACTTCAAAGGAATATTGTAATCATTGAGGCACTGTTCAATGTTTCTTGCAAGGCCTCCGGAATAAGGCATCAATTCGCATACTGCATGAACTCTCGCACCTTCCAGTGTCATTCTTCTTGCCATGATCAGACCGATATCACCGGATCCTAAGATCACAACTTCCTTACCCGGCATATAACCCATCTTGTTCACATATTTCTGGGCTGTACCTGCACTGTAGATACCAGCCGGTCTGCTGCCGGCAATATTCAGTGCACCCTTGGAACGCTCTCTGCATCCCATAGCTAAGACGATGGCACGAGCCTGAATCTGGAAAATACCGTCTTCTTCATTGGTTGCTGTAATCACCTTATCTTCTGTAATATCTAATACCATGGTTCCTAATTTAAAAGGAATCCCTAATTCACGAACCTTCTGCTCATATTTCCAGGCATATTCCGGCCCGGTCAGCTCTTCACCGAATTTGTGGAGACCAAAACCATTGTGAATACACTGCTGCAAAATACCGCCTAAATTTTTATCTCTCTCTAAAATCAGGATATCTCTAATACCATTGTTATAT
>JAZPYS010000137.1:0-64041 GCA_045544275.1 Acetatifactor sp.
GATTCCACAGAGGCTTCCATAGCAGAAGGACAGAATGGATACCTGGTGGTGATCGATGCGGGGCATCAGGCAAAAGGCAATTATGATAAGGAACCGGTAGGTCCCGGAGCCACAGAGATGAAGGCTAAGGTGTCCAGCGGCACTGCCGGCAAAACCAGTGGACTGGCAGAGTATGAACTGAATCTGCAGCTGGCTTTGAAGTTGGAGGAAGAGCTTTTGCTCAGGGGCTATGAGGTGATCATGGTCAGAACCACACATGATGTAGATATCAGTAATTCTGAGCGTGCAGAAGTTGCCAATGAGGCCAATGCAGGAGCTTTTATCAGAATCCATGCCAATGGTTCAGAAAATACGGAGGTAAGTGGTGCCATGACAATTTGCCAGACGGCAAACAATCCCTACAATGCATCACTTTATGAGGAAAGTAAAGCACTTTCCACAGCGGTATTGGACGAAATGGTTGCCACAGCGGAATGTAAGCGTCAGCGTGTCTGGGAGACTGATACCATGAGCGGCATTAACTGGTGTCAGGTACCGGTGACCATCGTGGAAGTAGGTTACATGACCAATCCTGCGGAGGATACACTACTGGCCACGGAGGACTATCAGGACAAGATCGTGACAGGCATTGCCAATGGCGTGGATAAATATTTTGGGAGGGACGCATGAATATATTAACAGTAGATAACATCACAAAATCATACGGCGAACGTAAGCTTTTCGACCATACCGGTTTTTACCTGCAGGAGGGGGAAAAGGCCGGTATCCTTGGCATTAATGGTACCGGAAAATCCACATTGTTAAAGATTATTGCAGGACTGGAGGAGCCGGATGAAGGAAAGGTCATCAAGGCAGGCAATGCGGTCATCAGTTATCTTCCTCAGAATCCAGAGTTTGCAGCGGATGAAACGGTCATTGATGCGGTGGTAAAGGCTGCAGTGGAGGTGCAGAAGCAGAAGTACGAAGGAGTGGAAGCTTCGGAGGATGAAAAAATGCTTCTTGCAGCACAGGCGAAAACGATGTTGACCAAATTGGGAGTATATGATTTTGCGCAGAAATGTGGTACTCTTTCCGGCGGACAGAAGAAACGTTTGGCTTTGGTAGCGGTATTGCTTGGTCCGGCAGACATTTTAGTGTTGGACGAGCCAACCAACCATTTGGACAATGAAATGGCGGATTGGCTGGAAGAGACCTTGAAAAAGACCAGGGCAGCTATTGTGATGGTCACTCATGACCGATATTTTTTGGACAGTGTTTCTAATCGGATCGTGGAGCTGGATAAGGGTATCCTTTATAGTTACAGTACCAATTATTCCGGATATTTGGAGTTGAAAGCGCAAAGAGAAGCCATGGCAGAAGCCACCAACAGAAAGCGGGAGTCCATCTTGCGTGTAGAGTTGGAATGGGTAAAGCGGGGGGCCAGAGCAAGAAGTACGAAGCAGAAGGCTCGTCTGGAGCGATATGAAGAATTGAAAAGTATAGAGGCCCCCGTAAAGGATGGTGTGGTGGAATTGTCTTCCGTGGCATCCAGACTTGGCAGAACCACCATTGAGTTGGAAAATATCAGTAAGGCTTACGGCGAAAATGTGTTGCTTAGTGACTTTACTTATTTCTTTTTGAAAAATGACAGAGTAGGATTCATTGGTAAAAATGGCTGCGGCAAGTCAACTTTAATGAAGGTCATCTCCGGTTTGGAACAACCTGACAGTGGTGTCATAACTGTGGGGCAGACGGTGAAAATAGGCTATTATGCCCAGGAAATCGGTGAAGAACAGATGAATCCCAGGCAAAGAGTAATTGATTATATCCGGGATACTGCAGAAGTGATCGATACGCCGGAAGGCAAGATAACAGCGGCCAGAATGTTGGAGAATTTCCTGTTTGCTGGAGAGGATCAGTATGGGTTGTTGGGAAAATTGTCCGGTGGCGAGAGGAGACGTTTGTATTTGTGCAAGGTGTTGATGGAGGCGCCCAATGTGCTGATTTTGGACGAGCCCACCAATGATTTGGATATCAGTACCCTGCAGATACTGGAAAACTATCTGGATACATTTCAGGGCATCGTCATCGTGGTTTCCCATGATCGATATTTTCTGGACAGAACAGTCAGGAGAATTTTCGCCTTTCAAGAAGGTGGTGTGCTGTGGCAGTCCGAAGGTGGATATACAGATTATGTAAACCACAAGAAGGAGCAGTTCGGGGAGAATGAAGGTGTGAAAATCAAGGATACCCTTCAGAACGCTTCAAGCACCGGTGCACAAAATATGAGCAGTTCTTCGGTTCAGAATAAATCCAACTGGAAGGCCGGTCAACGTAAGAAGTTGAAATTTACCTGGCAGGAACAGAAGGACTATGAGACGATCGAAGGAGTTATCGCTGCGTTGGAAGAAAAGATTGCTTGGTTGGAGACTGAGATTCCTAAGTATTCCAGAGATTTTGTGAAACTAAATGAACTGATGAAACAGAAGGAAGAATGTGAAGAGCAGCTGGAAGAGAAAATGGAACGCTGGATGTATCTGGAGGATCTGGCGGCAAGGATCGAAGCCGGTGAAGAATAATCCCTCTTTTCTGATACAAAACCGAAACAAAACCGTGTTTAAATGAATGCACAAGGATTAAAGTAGTAGAAAAGAGGGATTGTTTTGCGCAGGAAAGAGAAGGAGCAACTGATTGAAAGAACATTGACAACGCAGTATGAAAGATTTTACAGATTGGCGTACAGTTATGTGGAAAATGAAACAGTTGCTCTTCAGATTGTGGGAGAAGCTGCGTACAAAGCAATCTACCTTTCAGACCATTTGAAAAGACCAGAGCATGCTGAAAGCTGGATTGAAAAAATTGTAAAAAAAGAAGCAAAAAGCTATTGACAAAACAAAAGATATAATGTATCTTATCAATATACCGTTCGGTAGTTCTGAATCATATGATCAACGCCCGGCAGGGCACTCTGTAATTAATTCTATTAATTTCAGATTATTTTCAACTATCTATTTATTAAACAGGAGGTGTCAGTCTTTTTTGTAATGCAATCTATGTTAAAAAAGCTAATCGATGATTTTTCGGTGCAAAAGCAGCAGTCCCTTATTTCAATGAAAAAAGGAAGTTTGAGCCGGGATGATTTTTTGGCAGAAGTAAATGAATTTGTCAGAAGCAGGTTTGAACTGGAACCGGAGAAATCAAAGGAATTGGTAAATATGTTCGAACAATATATTTTCGGTTATTCCAGGATTTCGCCACTTATCGATGATGAGGAGATTTCGGATATCCGGATCATAAGCTTTGACAATATACGTGTCAAAAGAAAAGGAAAACGAATGGATGCAGGAATCTGCTTCCAATCAGAAAAAGAATATCGTCAGTTCGTGGACTTTGTTGCCACAAAGAATCAAGTAAATCTATCTAATCTAAATGCAATTCAACGATTCACAGATACAGATTCACATCAGGATTTTATCCTAAGATTTACGATTTCCATGCCTTTAGTAAATACATACAGTGAGCCATATCTCTGCATCAGAAAAGTACCGCGCAATTTTCCTCAGATTCGGGATCTTGTGGACTGCGGCATGATGTCAAGAGACCTGGCAGAGCTTTTGATCCAGCGGTTCCGGACCGGTTCTACGCTGATCTGTGGGGGCAACAGTTCCGGAAAGACGAGCATCCTGAATGCCCTGAAAGAGACATTGCCTGACGATATGGCAGTATTGGTGGCACAGCAGGCGGATGAGCTGACCACAAAGTGGCATCCGGACATGATGTTCCTGCACTCCCTTCCGGGTACAGGGGAAAGTGTAGTGCATTATGATCTGAAACATATCAGCATTGCGGGGCTGACCATGGATGTGGAGTTCTTTATCATTGGTGAAGTGAAGGGAGAAGAGGCATTATATCTTTTGAATGCTGCGTATACAGGGCAACTGTGTGCAGCCACCATCCATGCGCCTTCGGCAGATAAAGCACTTGACAAATTGGTGGATTATGCCATGTATGAAAGCCGTTATTCCAGAAAGGAACTGATGAAAATGATGGAGTGTTTTACAACCACTGTGTTCATGGAGCGATATAAAGTAAAACAGGTCTATGCGAATAAAGGCTGGAATGAAGAGAAGGAAACTCTGGAGTATGAAAAAATATATGGGTAGGTGAAAAAATGACAGTAAAAATATTGTTGGGACTGGAATTGATGGCAGCTTTTACAGGGTTATTCTGGTGGGTCAGGAAGACAAGTTTAATTGAAAATGCTTTCTTAAGGGCTCAGCGTACCTTGTCAAAAAAGACTTCGTTGACAAGAAAACTGGATGCCATGTTGTTGTACAGTGGGTTGAACAGGTATATTCCGATTTTGAATACGGAGAACTGGATTCTGCTGCAGCTGATATTTTCGGGGGCAGTGATTCTCATCATAAGTACTTTCAAGATTGCCCTATGGAAAGGTGTCCTTGTAATTGGCGTATTTGCCGCGGCACAGTACATATTGGTCAGTATCCTGATTGCGGGAAATTATAAAAGAGTGGATGATGATCTGCTGAAATTTTTGGACTTTCTGGGGAATTACAGTATCACATCAGGGGAGATTACCTCTATATTGTATCAAATCAGCGGATATTTGGAAGAACCTTTGAGAGGGGCATTGGAAGAATGCTATTATGAAGCCCAGACATTCGGGGATACCAGTGCAGCACTTTTAAGTATGACCAAAAAGATACAACATCCCAAATTTGCAGAGGTGGTGCGCAATATTGAGGTCACCATGCGTTATTCCGCAGATTTTACGATTTTAGTAAATCAAAGCAGGCGGTCAGTCAGGGAACATATGAGGATGCGTCAGGAGAGGAAATCACTGGCAAAAGAAGCATGGGTAAATATGATGATCCTGGGGGCTATGACAGTTGTGATTTTTATGACTGTGGAAAGTCTGGTGGGTGTTTCTGTAGAAGAAGTATTGATGGGCACTTGGATTGGAAGAGGATGCCTTATGGGAATCGGTGTGATCCTGCTGCTGTTTTACAGACAAGTCAGAGCAATTGACCGGTAGGAAGGAGGAAAAATGCAGATTTCAGATATGGTTATGTGTGCAGCGCTGCTTTTGGCCCTGTGTGTGTTTTCAGGATTGTATTATCTGGGAAGGCATGTATCGCCCAAAAAAGCAGTTATACAAGCCTATGAGGTGATTTGTATGAAGGCGCAGAAGGAAAAATACTCCTGGTGGGACTATGATAAATGGGAAGCGTTTCTGACTGCAAATGGTGCACAACTGCATTATGGAAAATGGATCAATCCGGTTTCCTATATGGCCCTTTGCTGTGTTGCCGGAGTTAGTGGTTTTACAATTGGCACATGGCACAGTGTACTGGTCGGTTGTATTGCAGCACTGGTAGGTATATTTCTGCCGGGAATTCTGCTGGAGTATCTTAATAAAAGAGATAATGAACAGATGTTGGCGGAATTAGATCTTGTGTACAGTGCACTGGCAATTCAGATCAGAGCAGGTGTTTATGTATCGGATGCACTGATGGAGTGTTATAGCAGTGTGAGCCATCCCAGGCTATATACTGCACTGAGAGATTTGTGCGGGGATCTGGTGATGAATGCAGAATTAGGAAAAGCATTGGAGAGTCTTCAGAAAAAATTTAATAACAAATATATAGATACGTTATGTATCACTATTATGCAGGCATGTGAATCAGGACAGGCGGTAGAATTATTGGGGGATATTGCGGAACAGATCAAGGATATGGAGGTCATGATACAACAGAAAAAGAAAAGTTCGTTGGACAGAAGTACCACCTTTTATCAGTTGGGCATATTTGTGATCAGCCTTGGTCTTACGCTTTATCTCTGTATCAGTAATATGTTTTCAGCATCTCTATTCTTTGGATAGGATGCAAAATAAAAAGAACAGGAGAAGAATTTTATGAGAAAAGTAAAGAAATGTATTGAAATTTTGACAGCAAAGAGCAGTGGAATCGATGGGTTGCTGGTAACAGTAGGCCTGTGCATCATTGCATTGGTATTATGTGTAGTCATGAAAGACAGTCTGACGACTTTTATTAACAGCATTGTAACTTCCATGCAGGAGAAGGCAGTGGGTATCCTTGATATCCGTAAGGTGTGATATGAGAGAAGGGCTGAAAAGGAAGTGTGCCGGCAATATCATGGATTTTGTGACTGCAGGAATCACAGTGCTAGCAATTGCAATCATTGTGATGGCATCCTTTCACTCTATGGGGCTGATGGTCAAAAAGTTGGAAGTCAGCCAGATTGCCAGAAAGTATATATTGATCATGGAGACAAAAGGGTGCCTGGAGGAAACTGCCGGAAATCAGATGTATGCAGAATTGCAGGAAGTTGGATTGAAAAGTATCGATATCACAGGAACCACAAGGCAGCCGGCGGGATATGGAGAACCGATTGTGCTGTGTATAAAGGGTTGTATCTCAGGAAGTGCAGCAGGTGATGATATCTGGTCAGAGGGATTTGAGGCGAAGGAGTATTATGTGGAAGAAAGACGCATGTCAACAGCTAAAAATTAAAAGTTCCGGCAAAATCGATTTTTTCACAGGTTTCCTCTCTGTATTTATAGTTTCGCTGATAATGTTGGTCTGTCTGAAGCTGTCATACTATATGATTGCCGGTGCATATGTGGAAGATGCATTGGCGGCATCTAATCTGGCGTCTGCACTGATTGACATTGAAGAATATGGAAAGGACCATACCCTGCGGATCTTAGATCCGCAGGGGGCATATGAAATATATAAAGAAGCCCTTTCTATCAATCTTCAATTGGATGAAGACGGAAGGTCATTTCAAAGAGGCTTGCTGGAGGGACCGGTCCGGATTGTGTCATATATCATTTATAATGTTAAGGATGGGCTGGTAGAGATATACGAAATGGATGAAAACGGCAATATGCAGGAAAGTGCACAGGGAGAAGCAGGGCAGATCTATACACCTGATGGTGTGTTGGTGGAATCAACAACCATATACAGCAGGATTCATTTTGGTGTAAAGGGACTGGGACAGCAGTATATACAAGCAGAAAAGGAAAAGAGTGTAGATGTTAAGAGAAATGAAGAGAGATAAACATGTTAAGGAGCGGAAGAGAGAGGAGCGGCGAATATTCCCCGGGGTAATTGTGGCAGCATTTATTGCGTCAGCTATTACATTCTTTCTGCTCTTAAATATTGAAAGAAATGCTTTAAGTGATTATGAAAAGGTTGTTGTATGGATTGCATCAGCAAATATACCGAAGGCAGCAGAGATAAATTCGGGGAATGTGGAAGGTTGTTTTAAACAGGTTGAAGTGGACAAGTCCGGATTACCGGAATATGTGATCACAGATATTCACTCTCTGGAGGGAAATCGGACTACATTGATGATACCGGAAGGAACGATTTTGTCGGAACCAATGTTCACAGATGATACAAGTTATGTGGACAGTCTTACAAACCCGGTTATTGTGGGATGTAAGGCGGATGATCTGTATCAGGTCGTAAGTGGTATTCTCAGGAAAGGGGATATTGTCAATGTGTACACGGTGAATGATGAATTGGGCGAAACGTATTTGTTATGGGCAGACGTGCTGATAGACCAGACTTTTGACAATGCGGGCAATCTGATTGTGCCGGAAGATGTGACAACAGCTGCCGCAAGGATCAATCTGCTCATGGAAGAAGGATATGCGGAGCAATTTTACACAGAATTGAATAAGGGATCTTTACGGATGGTGAAAGTATGGAATTCTTAAAAGATAAACGAAAATTGATAATCCCCATAATGGGGGCATTCATTGCACAGGGGGCTGCATTTTTTATGGGGGGCTATTCAAAGCATACTGTGGAGTTAGAAATGCCTAAAGAATCTGTGCAGTCACCGGTGCAGACAGAAGATCCGGAAGTGCCGCCGGAGCCGGTGGAGACAGAAGGGCCGGAAGTGCTGCCGGAGCCGGTGGAGACAGAAGGGCCGGAAGTACCGCCGGAGCCGGTGCAGACAGAGGAGTCGGAAGTGCCGCCGGAGCCGGTGCAGACAGAAGATCCGGAAATACAGGAGGATACAAAGCAGGAAAAGAGCGCGGAGGAGACCGATGTTTCCCAAGAGCACATCTGCAGTTTCCGGGTGGAAGAGAGGGAAGCAACCTGTCTCACAGCCGGGAGTGTTACAGAAAAATGTATAGAATGCGGTAGCATTCGGATGGAAAAGGAAATCGGTCCATTAGGACATGACTTTGAGAAAAGTATTTGGGAAACAGCGACGTGCTTAAAAGGAGGGTACAGTAATAACATATGTCAAAGATGTGGTCTAACAGAAAGTGTATCAGAAGAACCATTGCCCCACGATGTGGAAGATATAGTGGTCCGGGAAGGAAATTGTATGGAAGATACAATAATCAGACATATTTGCAAAATTTGCGGAGAACAAGTAGAAGGTGATACACGTTATTCGCCGCAAATTCATAATTGGACAAAAGGAATGGTAGATGGCGTTGAAGTTATGTATTGTGAATGGTGTGGTGTTGTACAGGAGTGAAGGGTATGGGACAAAGGATTGGAAAGCATTTTTGGGGTAAATGTCTGATATTTATTGTGCTGTGCCTGAGCGGGCTGATCGTTAAGGCAAGTGAAGCGGAGGCCGGCCTTTTGAATAATCCATATGTAACATTCAGTCCCGATGGAAATGCGTTTACTACCAATGCAGATGAGAGGAATACGAAATGGTACGATGCAGGATATACGATCAATATCGATAATGTGTCCACACTGGGAGAGCCTGGTATTGGAGAACATTTGTATACCGTTATTAAGACAGGTGATATACCGGTGAACAAATGGGTGGTAGAGCATGCGCCGGCACGCTGTATTCATAATCAAATATTAACCATTTCCAATTATCATGGAGTAGAATTCAGTAAAGAAATATGTTATAGAGAATATTACTCAGGATGGATGGCGTATTGTGGCGATTGTAATCAAAAAGTGGTGAACAGGTATATATACATGAGTGCCGAAGCAGCGCAGTCCATCCGGGAATTGGATATGTCACTTGCTTATTACTATAGGTGTCCCCATTGTACGCATTTAGAACAAGGCTATGAATTTAAACAGCATATATGCAAGGCTATTTCGGCAAATCAATATGCTGTCAGATATCATGCCAATTTTGGAAGAGGATATATGCCGAAAAGTATTCACATGTATAATAATGCAACGGAATATGAAGGACATGAAATAACACCTCAGACAACATTGACCTTGAATAGCTATGTAAGGACAGGCTATGAATTTGCAGGCTGGAACACTAAAATGGATGGCAGTGGACAACATTTTGATGATGGAGAGGAAATACGGAATTTATCGTCGGAAGAGCAGGGAAATGTCATTTTGTATGCGCAATGGAAAAAGAGTTGTTCCACGCTGTGGATTGATCCGTGTGGAGGGATGTACAATGGATCGGGTCAGATACTTCGGGTTCCCGGTGAGTATGGAAGTCAATATGTATTTAATATGGACAGTATCATACCACCTTCAGGAGCAAAGGTACATTTTGAAACCAATGGAGGAAATGACATAGAGGATATTACCGGAGATATGGAATTCTCAGAGTGGAGTTTTGAACAGCCATTTCATGGAGAACTGGAGAATAACATCTATACATACAAAGGGAAAAATGGAGCGGAGGATTATGTAAAGGCTGTGTATGATTACAAAGCAATTATTCTGCCGGAGTGCCAGAAACAGGGAGCCTCTTTTGCCGGATGGTATTTTGATAAGGAAATGACCAGAATGGCAGGAGCAGCAGGGGAGGAATTTAAGACGGCAAAAAATATTACTTTGTATGCATGTTGGGTAGATCTGAAGCTGGAATCAACAGTGAATTCTTTTGCAAATGAAGGAAAAGGTGCAGTGGATCTGTCCTGGGAACAGAAGGACAATCGAGAAAAGACATATCTGCTCTATCAGAAGCAAGAGGGCGGAATATGGGAAAAAATACATTCTGCGGAGGATGTCTCTATAGAAAAAACTGTAAATCGGGAATACACTTATACCGGCAGGACGGAAAGTTATGTGATTCCTTATACCGGTTATTACAGGCTCACATTATATGGTGCACAGGGAGAAAATTATAAATCTTTCCAAGGTGGAAAAGGGGGCATGGTAACGGCCGTCGTTTATCTTCGAAAAGGAGAGGTGCTGAAGTTTACTGTTGGCGGACAGAATGGGTATAATGGTGGAGGTATCGGGACATCTTACGGTAATGGCGGAGGATATACCTGTGTAGGAACGGATGAGATGGGAAATTTTCTGATTGCCGGAGGCGGTGGTGGTGCCACATCGTTAATCAACGGAAGACCGGGCGGCTCCTTATCTGGTAATGTGGCCGGTCAACAGGGACAGAAAGGTATGGCCGGCGGCGGAGGCGGTTTTCGAGGGGGTGCCGCAGGGACCGCTATCCTCCATAAACATAAGGACAGTTGCTTTCATGAACATATTGGCAGTCCGGAAAAATACGGAGGATGTTATACAGTTAAAGAGCAATGTAAAAATACATCTTTTACAAATCGTATTTATAAAGAAGTATTTTACTACGGAGACAGGGATAATGAAGGAAATCATATATTCTGTGTAAGATGTGCCAGTTATTCGTGTCCGGGGCATTTGACAGAATATTATGAATATCAGTGTACAGTATGTAAACAGATTTATCGTGATACAAAACCCAATGCCTGCAGTTTCTATAAATATAAGTTGGGATGCCATAAGAATGTAGGATATATTTGCGGATACACAGAAGGGGAAGTCATCAATACCACGGCTGCTTATGGAGGATCGAATTATGCATCGGCAGCACAATGTCTGACATATGAGGAAAAGGCTGATGTAAAAAAGGGAAATGGGAGTCTGCGGATAGAAGCAGTACATGTAGGATTCCTGGATGTAAATTATCTGAAGGGGGTAAAAGCCGAGGATAAGGCGGCACCTGACCCCATATCTCCGGACACAGTGGAAATAAAGGCTGTAGATGAGAATAAGATCAATGTGGTGTTTCGCAGGCCAGAGGATAATGGGACATTATATTATCATATGGCAGAATCTTATGACAGAGTAAATCACATGAAAATCAGTACATCCAATCAGACAATGGACAGGTTAGAAAGTGGAGTATGCGGATACTATTACAAGTTGGATCAATATGCCCATACCGTTGTGACGGTTCAGGATCAGCGGTATCTTAGTACAGATGCCAATCCGTATATTGGAGTTGTACTGAAAGGACAACATCAATATCTTCACATTGGGGCAGTGGATAAAGCCGGAAATTTATCAGCAACAGTCCACATTCCATTATCCCCAAATGAGGTGATTTTTTGGCCTGTGATAACGGAGGGGATCCGCATCAGACAGGAGGAACAGGTATTTCAAAAGGGGGACGCATATTATGTCAAAGCAGATGGGACAACGGCGTTTAAAGTCTCATTTAACAGCAGATTGTGTGGAACTGCGCGCAGTGATTATCAGATAAATCAACTATATTTCGAAGCACAGAATGTTACTGCCGGGGAGGAGGAAGGCATATTAAAGTTTTTACTGCCGGTACAGTCAGCCATTTCCTCGGGTACGAGTATGTATTTCAATGAGGAGATCCAGAAACAATATGCAAATGCCTTTTGTCTGGCTGATGCATCTTTTACAACCGTCAGAAGGAGTAATTATTGCAAAGATGCAGAGATTACACAGGCATTCAGTATATCAGAAGAATTGGATGGCTGCAGGATCAGGCTGACACCCCGTGCCGGTGTTTGTATGGAAAATGTAAATGTGATTTCTGATAAGCAGACAGATTTGGCGAATAGTATTTATCTGATTGCAGACGGAAAAGGTCCGGTCATTACGGGACTGGATATTCCCGAAGAAATAGTGAACCAAAAAGATGGTAAATGGAAGTATACTCTGCAGATTACAGCCCAGGACACTGGAAGTGGAATAAAGGAATTCAGTCTGGAAATCCAAAATTCAGATAGCGGTGCATATGAAAAAATAGAGGATACTGACGGGGACGGATATCTGGTTTTGGAATTAAATCCTGAAAATCCCCTGTTTTCCGGCCGATTTACTTTGTTGGCAACAGCCAAAGATAATGTTGGCAATGAATCCGTAGAGACTTATGGAATGGATGGCATAAAGCTGCAGGCATATGTTGAGAAAGTTCTGGACCCTCAGGAGAAAGCTTTTAAAAAAGGGGAGACAGGAAAGCTGCATATTCAGGCCTTTGGATATATGGATAGAATAGAAGTGTTTTTCCCTGAGGAGTGGAGCAGTTTGAATCCTGCACTGAATAAAGTATTTATATATGAGGTCCCGGATTTTATGCAGAAAGAAGAAATCAGCTTTATGGTGCCGCTTCAGGTGCCTGATGCTGAGTATACCATTGTGGTGAAGGCGTATAAAAGTGACAAGATGTTGGAAGCGGATCCGGAATTGCTGACAATTTCAGTTACGGGAAGTGTTTTGGATGAAATCAGAACGAGGCTGAGGTGATTATGCATATGTTCCTTTTGATTTTACCGGCTGCTTTGATCGCCGGCTGTATATATTTAAATCTCAGAGGATTCATGAAACTGGACAAAAATCATGGTATGGAGTTCAAGACAAAAACGTGGATCTTATTACTGGCAGGGAGCCTTGTTGCCGCGGGAATATGGATCAGAATGACGGATGGAGATACCGTATCTGTGAAAACAGCCTGGATGTTAATACAGATATATTTTGTGTTATGTTCTCTGACAGATATCATGACCTGCCAGGTGTATGATATCTGTCAGTATCCGGCAGTTGCTGCAGCGGCATTTTTGGCGCTGCAGGGACCCGGGCAGGTGGAAATGGGTATATCCATACTGTTATTTGTGGGGCTTCAATATGGTATTTTTATGCGACTATATGGGGCGGCTGACGGAATGGCTCTGCTGGTAGCAGCCTTGGCAGAGAGTTCTATGGGATATGATATCAATATGTATTTGTTCCATATGATAATGGCATATTTGCTGATGGGGGTGTTACAGGCGTTTAGAGGAAATATCGGGATCAGGGGCCGGTTGAAAAGACCGGTCCCGTTTGTTCCTTATATTACAGTCAGTTTTTGGATAATATTGATTTTTGGGGAAAAGATGTGGTATACTTACATACAAAATGGTGAATATTTTCAAATATGGAGAATTGTGGAAAAATGAGTTGGGAAAGTAATGTGCGTAAGGTTGTTCCCTATGTTCCAGGTGAGCAGCCTAATAAAGATAATATGGTAAAATTAAACACAAATGAATGTCCTTATCCTCCGGCACCGGGTGTGGAGAGTGCATTGAGGGAGATGGACAGTGATGCATTTCGTCTTTACCCTGATCCGGGAGCCAATGTTCTTTTAAATGAACTTTCAGAGTACTATGGTGTGGACAAGGACCAGATTTTTGTAGGAGTTGGTTCTGATGACGTACTGGCAATGGCATTCCTTACATTCTTTAACAGCGGAAAGCCCATTCTGTTTCCGGATGTAACCTATTCATTTTATGACGTGTGGGCGGAGCTTTACAAGATTCCGTATAAGACCTGTGCTTTGGATGAGAGCTGGCATATAAAACCAGAAGATTTCAGGCAGGAAAATGGCGGGGTGATTTTCCCCAATCCCAATGCGCCTACGGGATTGATGGAAAGCATGGAGACAGTGGAAGAAATCATTAAGGCCAATCCGGACGTGATTGTGATTGTGGACGAAGCTTATGTGGATTTTGGCGGGGTCAGCGCCCTTCCATTGGTTGACAAGTATGAGAATCTGCTGGTGGTACAGACTTTCTCAAAATCCAGAGCCATGGCTGGGATGCGTATCGGTTTTGCATTCGGCAGCAAGAAACTGATTAAGTATCTGAATGATGCGAAGTTTTCTTTTAATTCCTATACGATGAATCGTCCGTCCTTAATCCTGGGTGTGGAGTCATTAAAGGACAAGGAATATTTTGAAACAACAGTGCAGAAAATTATTGCTACAAGAGAACGTGTTAAGGTACAGTTAGCCGAACTTGGATTTTCATTTCCGGATTCTAAAGCAAACTTTATTTTTGCAAGTCATAAGTACATTCCTGCAAAGGAGATATTTGAGGCATTAAAGGAGCAGGATATTTATGTGAGATATTGGAATAAGGAGCGGATCAATAATTCCCTTCGTATTTCAATTGGTACAGATCAAGAAATGGATAAACTGATTGACTTTTTATCAAAATATATTGGTGAGAGAGCACAGTAGAAAGGCTGGCGGCAGTATGGAAGCATATGGAGATTTTGCGTATGTATATGATGCGTTCATGGATAATACACCCTATGAAGAATGGTGTGGTTATGTCTGTGAAAGTATAAAGAAATATGGTGTGTCCAGACCGGGCAGAAAATCGGCGGATTTACTGGAATCGGAGAAAAATCTGGTGGTGGATCTGGGATGTGGCACAGGAACTTTGACACAGATGCTGTATGAAGCCGGCTATGATATGATTGGTGTGGACAACTCGGAAACAATGCTGGGTGTGGCCATGGAAAAAAGGGACAGAGCAGGCAGCGAGATCTTATATCTGCTTCAGGATATGCGGGAACTGGAACTTTACAGTACAGTGGGTACAGTGATCAGTGTCTGCGATTCTGTAAATTATATTCTGGAGGAAAACGAATTATTGACTGTCTTTAAGCTGGTTAATAATTATTTATATCCGGGGGGACTGTTCATTTTCGATTTTAATACAGTATATAAATATGCCGAGGTGATCGGTGATGCAACAATTGCTGAGAATAGGGAAGATTGCAGCTTTATTTGGGAAAATTACTATCATGAAGAGGAAGAAATCAATGAATATGATCTGACCATATTCGTTCGGGAAGAGGATGGTCGATTCAGAAGATTTCAGGAGAATCACTATCAGAAAGGGTATCATCCGGAGAGAATCTGTGCACTGCTTAAGGAAGCAGGTATGGAAGTGGTACAGCTTTTGGATGCCGATACCCGGGAAGCAGTGAATCCGGAGAGTGAGCGGATTTATATTGTTGCCAGAGAATGTATGAAAAGGAATTCATAAAACAGGCATAGATGTGACATATCATGGAAATAAATAAGATAAAGTAAAACAGAGGTTGAATTTATGAAGGATTATATGGTAAGGGCAACTGCAGGAGATGCCCAGATCAGGGCATTTGCCTGTACCACCAAGAACCTGGTGGAGGAAGCCAGAAAGGCACATAATACAAGTCCGGTTATGAGTGCGGCTTTAGGTCGTCTGCTTACGGCAGGGACCATGATGGGCAGCATGTTAAAAGGGGAGAAGGATCTTTTGACGTTACAGATAAAAGGAGACGGCCCTGGGGGCGGAGTCACTGTGACTGCAGATGGAAATGGAAATGTCAAAGGTTACGTGGATGTACCGGATGTAATTTTACCTGCAAATGCAAGAGGAAAGCTGGATGTTGGCGGAGCAATGGGCAAAGGGTATCTGCAGGTAATCAAGGACCTGGGATTAAAAGAGCCATATGTAGGAAAAACGGAGCTTCAGACAGGAGAAATTGCAGAGGACTTAACTTATTATTTTGCAGTTTCAGAACAGATCCCTTCCGGTGTGGGTCTTGGGGTCCTGATGGAAAGGGATAATACTGTTAAGCAGGCAGGCGGGTTCATCATTCAGTTGATGCCTTTTGCATCGGAGGAAGTCATATCCAGACTGGAAGAAAATCTGAGTAAGGTTGCAGCTGTTACCCAACTGCTGGAAGCCGGCAACACTCCGGAACAGATGCTGGAAATACTGCTGGAAGGTTTTGATATTGAGTTTACGGATAAGATGCCGGTACAGTTTTTCTGCAACTGTACAAAGTCCAGAGTGGAGAAGGCTTTGATCAGCGTAGGTAAAAAAGAGTTGAAAAATATAATTGACGATGGAGAAGCCATAGAAGTAAATTGTCATTTCTGTAATAAAAATTACGAATTTACAGTGGATGAGTTAAAGGCCATGTACAAAAAAGCAGTCAGATAGGTGAAAGGGGTATAAAACCGATGAAGAACGGATTTGTAAAAGTAGCAGCAATGACTATGAAAATCAAGGTGGCGGATCCAAAGCATAATGCGGATATGGTGTGTCAGAAGCTTTTGGAAGCATATGAAAAAGATGCGAAAGTGATTGTGTTCCCGGAATTGTGTCTGACAGGATATACTTGTGGAGATCTGTTCCTGCAGGGACTGCTGTTGGAAGAAGCACTGGTTCAGCTGCATCGTGTGGCGGATGCTACGGAAGGGCATGCAGCCTTGGTGTTCGTAGGTTTACCGGTAGAAAAGGATGGCAGATTGTATAATGTTGCGGCGGTACTTTGTGACGGTTCCATTATTGGCATGGTTCCTAAATCCTATATTCCCGGCTACGGGGAAGCATCCGAAGGCAGATATTTTGTGGAAGGTAATAAAGAGGTAGAATTTTTCAATCTGGATGGCGAAGATATTCCCTTTGGAACAAATGTATTATTTACATGTAATACGGTAAAGGGATTGGTGGTAGGCTGTGAGATCTGTGAAGATCTGTGGGTTGCCAATCCGCCAAGTACCAACCATGCGCTGGCAGGTGCCACTGTGATTGTAAATCTGTCAGCATCCAGTGAATCTGTTGGAAAAGATGATTATAGGAGAATGCTGCTGGAAGCCACCAGCGGACGCCTGTTATGCGGATATGTATATGCCAGTGCAGGAGATGGAGAATCTACTCAGGATTTGGTGCATTCCGGGCACAATATGATTGCAGAGGATGGCACAATGCTGGCGGAGGCAAGGCGATTTGCATGTGAAAGTATTTATACGGATATTGATGTGCAAAGACTTACATTTGAAAGAAGAAGAATGGGAATCTGGGGTAAGGAGCCGGCAGAATATTATCTGACCATTCCATTTGACCTGGAAAAGAAAGAGACCAAATTGGACAGGACATTTGATCCCAGACCATTTATTCCGTCAGAAAACGGTACATGGAAAAAACGTTGTGAAGAAATTCTGGAGATTCAGGCAAATGGTCTGAAGAAGCGCTACGAGCATATTGGCTGCAAGACAGCAGTGATTGGTCTGTCCGGTGGACTGGACTCTACCTTGGCGTTACTGGTTACAGTAAAAACATTTGATATGCTGGGCATTGAGCGGAGTAATATTAAAACGATTACCATGCCATGTTTCGGAACCACCAACAGAACCTATGACAATGCATGTACATTGGCACGGACTTTGGGCACAGAGCTCAGTGAGATTGATATAAAAGAGTCCGTACTGGTACATTTTAATGATATCGGACATGATAAAAATGTGCATGATGTGACATATGAAAATGCACAGGCAAGAGAAAGGACCCAGATATTGATGGATATTGCCAATAAAATTGGCGGTCTGGTGATCGGTACGGGTGATATGTCGGAACTGGCACTGGGGTGGGCTACCTATAATGGAGATCATATGTCTATGTATGGTGTAAATGCAGGTGTACCGAAGACTCTTGTAAGACATCTGGTACAGTATTATGCAGAAACCTGCGGCAACGAGGAATTGTCAGCAGTACTTCTGGATGTATTGGATACACCGGTCAGTCCGGAACTTCTGCCGCCGGAAGATGGTAAGATCAGTCAGAAGACAGAAGATTTGGTAGGGCCTTATGAGCTTCATGATTTCTTCCTATATTATATGCTCAGACTGGCTTTCCCGCCTGAAAAAGTATACAGAATAGCAAAGAATGCCTTTGCCGGCATATATGAGGAAGAAATCATTTTAAAATGGCTAAAAACCTTCTACAGAAGATTCTTCCAGCAGCAGTTTAAACGTTCCTGTCTGCCGGATGGTCCGAAGGTGGGAAGCGTCTCTGTATCTCCCAGAGGTGACCTGCGTATGCCGACAGATGCGTCTGCGGCATTGTGGCTGAAACAAGTCGAGGATTTACAGTAAACTATGGCTGCGCTTTTTCCAGGGCGCTTGCAATGGCTTCCAGAAGCACCAGTGAAGTATATCTGTGCTCCTGATTATATGAAATATTATCCAGAGACTGTTTTTCCAGAATCTGAGAAGTCAGTGAGTCAAATGTAGGCTGAAGAAGAGGATACATGGTTTCCACTGCCTCGCTTAAGTCTACCAGCTGCAGGGACGTGATCTTTTCTGCGTCAACTATGACTTCCACATTGATGGTCTGGTCATTCAGGATCAGTTCCGTGTTGTACAGTCCCGGGATGTAGAGAGATGCGGTTGATTCCATGCTGCTTTCAGACGTTGAGGGTTCGGTGCTCTCATGGTCAGGGGCTGCATTGTCTTCCGGCACAAATAAAATGAACAGCAGGACAATCAGGGCAACGCCCAGAATGGCGAATATAGCTGTATATAATAATTCTTTCATATGTAATACCACGATTTTGGTCTTGGAACTCATACGTAACCTCCCTTTGCGTTATCTTTATATACTGTATGAGATACGGGAAAAAATTATGACAGAAAAGGAAAATGATTATGAAATTTACAAAGATGCAAGGCTGTGGCAACGATTATGTATATATAAACGGTGCTGCAGAACAAATTGCAACAGAGAAAAAGCCGGATGTGGTCCGGTTTTTAAGTGACAGACATTTCGGTGTAGGTGGAGATGGAGCGATCTTTATTAATCCTCATCCGGATGCAGATTTTGAAATGGAGATGTACAATGCGGACGGTACCCGCTCAGAAATGTGTGGCAACGGTATTCGTTGTGTTGCAAAGTATGTGTATGACAAAGGTCTTACAAACAGTAAGAATATCAGTGTTATCAGCGGCGGAAAAGTGAAGTATCTGGAACTGACCACCGATGAGAAGGATAAGGTAGCGCAGGTGCGAGTGAACATGGGAGCACCAATTCTGGAACCCGGGCAGGTGCCTGTTATTGCAGAAGGAGATATGGCTGTAAATGTCCCTATTGAGGTTCAAGGAAAAGAGTATGCCATGACTTGTGTGTCCATGGGCAATCCTCATGCAGTGGTGTTTGTGGAGGATGTTATGGGGCTGCCGCTTCAGAATATTGGTCCGGATTTTGAGAATCATGAAAGATTTCCCAGACGTACAAACACGGAGTTTGTGCAGATTGTTGATGATGGTCATGTCAAAATGCGTGTCTGGGAAAGAGGTACCGGTGAGACGCTGGCCTGTGGCACCGGATGCTGCGCTACAGCAGTTGCATGTGTATTGAATGGATTGACAAAAGAGAAAGTAGAGGTCGAGGTATTGGGCGGCAGGATACAGATTGAGTGGGACAGACAGGAAAATCTGGTCTATATGACCGGACCGGCCGAAATTGTATTTGAGGGAGAAATCAATATCGATCATCTTCTTTAAAAAGTAAGAACGAGGTAGTAAATGAAAGACATAATATTGCGTCTGGAAAATGTATATAAAGCCTTCGGGACTACCCAGGTGCTGAAGGGTATTGATATTGAGATCCGGAAAGGGGAATTCATTACCCTTCTGGGTTCTTCCGGATGTGGCAAGACCACTACCCTGCGAATTATTGCAGGATTAGAAGCTGCCGACAGTGGTAAGGTATATCTGGAAGGGGAAGATATAACAGAACTGGTTCCCAATAAGCGGGATGTAAATACTGTGTTCCAGAATTATGCATTGTTTCCCCATATGACGGTTGCAGAAAATATCGGGTATGGTCTGAAGATCCGCAAAAAATCTAAAGAGGAAATTGAGAGAAAAGTAAAGGAAATGCTGGCACTGGTTCAGCTGGAGGGGTACGAGAAGAGAACACCGGATCAATTGTCGGGCGGACAGCGTCAGCGTATCGCTATTGCCCGTGCGGTTGCCAATGAACCGAAGGTGTTGCTTTTGGATGAACCATTAGGAGCGTTGGATTTGAAGCTGCGCAGGCAGATGCAGTTGGAATTGAAACGTCTGCAGAAACAGCTGGGTATTACTTTTATATATATAACACATGATCAGGAGGAAGCCATCAATATGTCTGACCGTATTGCGGTTATGCGCGATGGTGTATTTGAGCAGATTGGCACGCCCAATGAGATTTACTATCATCCCAGAACAAGCTATGTGGCAAGTTTTGTGGGAGATGCCAATATTTATCGTGAGGATGAATCTATTTATGCAGTGCGTGCGGAAAATGTACTGATGAATGGTGAGAAAGAATGTACATTATCTGCTGAGGTTATGGAAAAATCTTATGCAGGGGGGCAACTGCGGATCCTTTTTAGATTAGAGGATGGACAGGTGATCACTGCCAATAGATATGGCATTGATGCAGAGTTTGTTGTAGGCAGCCGCATTATGATCGGCTGGAAACGGGAGCATGCCATTTTGATGGAGGAGTAGTGCATGAAAAAAAAGAAAAGGAAAACTTCCTCCGGGAAAGGCAATACTGCATTGCTGGCGCCCATGTATATTTTTACTATATTATTTGTGGGTCTGCCTATTTTGTATATGTTTTTACTGAGTTTTCTTTCCAGAGCGGAAGTCTGGGGTGTGGATTTTGATTTCACCATGGAAAATTATAAGAGAATATTGGAGCCGTTGTACTTAAATACATTTAAAGAATCTTTCGGTCTGGCGGCCATTACTACCGTACTGGTCTTTTTGTTGGGTTATCCTTATGGGTATTTCATGGCCCGAATGAATGCGGTGTGGAAGAAGAGAATGATGCTGCTCATTATGATTCCCTTCTGGACCAGTGCTCTGATTCGTCTGTATGGATGGATTATCGTATTCAGAAGCAATGGAGTATTGGATAAGCTGCTTATGTGGCTGGGCATCACTGAGAAACCGTTGAAGCTGCTGTATAGTTATCCGGCAGTAGTAGTAGGTATGATTTATGCACTGCTGCCATTTATGATTTTATCGGTATATTCCAGTGCGGAAAAGTTGGATTATTCTCTGGTAGAAGCAGCCAAGGACCTGGGGGCGTCCTCCTGGACTGCCTTTTGGACCGTGAGTTTTAAGTTGACTCTGCCGGGGGTGCTGTCAGGGGTGATACTGACCTTTGTGCCTTCTATGGGATTGTTCTATATTGCAGATATTCTGGGCGGCAACAAGATCGTACTGGTGGGCAGTGTCATACAGGAGCAGATGACAAAGGGCAGGAATCAGCCTTTTGCTGCGGCTTTGTCTGTGATACTTTTGATATTGACAATGCTGATGATCAGCATTTATAAAAAGATAGCAGGCACTTCAGAATTGGAGGGATTTGTGTGATGAAGAAATTTGTTAAAAGCTTTCCCTTCATTTACGTGGCAGTGATCACCATACTGACTTATGTGCCGATCCTGCTGACAGTAGTGTATTCCTTTAATGAGTCGAAACTGACAACCGTATGGGACGGTTTTTCCTTGAAATGGTATGAAGAGCTGTTCAAAGACCGTGAGATCAGGGAAGCTTTGGTAAACAGTCTGATATTAGCAGGCTTAAGCTGCCTGTGTGCGGCTGTCATCGGGACCACCGGAGCACTGGGCATGCATCGCAGAAAATCCAGGCTAAATGATGCTGTGGCATCTGTATCCATGATTCCCATCATGATCCCGGAGATTATTTTGGGTATGGTGTTTTTGTCGGTTTTTTCTTTTATGGGCTTGCCTTTCGGTATGTTGACATTGGTGATTGCACATACCACTTTCTGTGTGCCCTATATTTATTCCATGGTGAAAGCTCGGCTTGCAGGCATGGACAAATCACTGGAGGAAGCTGCTTTGGATATGGGAGCATCACCGGTGAGAGTGTTCTTTGATATTACATTGCCCCTGATCATGCCGGCCATTCTGTCCGGTGGTATGCTGGCATTTGCCATGTCCTTTGATGATGTAGTCATCAGTATTTTTGTGACAGGACCTACAGTAAATACTCTGCCCATTAAAATATATACAAAAATGAAAACGGGAGTTACCCCTGAAATCAATGCACTTGCAACAATGATGCTGCTGGCAACGATTTTGCTGCTTGTTCTGTCGGCATTATTGGGGAAGAAAAATAAATTACAAAAAGAAGGAGGAAGACAATGAAGAAGAGATTATGTAAAATCACTGCATTATTATTATGTTTAACACTCACAGCAGGAATGTTCACAGGCTGTCGCAAAGAAGAAAAAGGTGAACTGAATCTGTATACATGGGATGGCATGTTTCCACAGGAAATTTTGGATGGATTTGAAGCGGAGACAGGCTATACCATCAACTTCTCACATTTTGACTATGACGAAGATATGCTTGCAAAGTTAGAGGAGACCGAAGGCGGAGATTATGATCTGGTTATCGCAGATGACTATATTATCGAAGTAGTGATTGCAGAAGGCCTGAGTCAGAAGCTGGATACTTCCAGACTGAAGAATTATGGTAATTTAAACCCTGTGTTTATGTCACAGTTCTATGATCCCAACAATGAATATACGGTTCCTTACGGAGCAGGTATTCCGTTGATCGTTTATGATCCGGCACTGACCGATGTGGAGATCAAAGGTTATGAAGATCTCTGGAATCCGGCATTGGAGGACAATGTGGCACTGACTGCAAATTATCGTGTGATCAATGGTATTACTTTGAAAACCATGGGCGAATCCTTTAATACCACAGATTTGGATGTGATCAAGGCAGCTGGAGAAAAGCTGATCAAGCTGGCGCCTAATGTACGTGTCATCAATGACAACAATACCCAGGACTTTATTTTGAGTGGTGAAGTGGCTGCAGGTTTCCTGTATTCATCTCAAGTAGTTGCTGCAGTTATGGCAAATCCGGAACTGGAGATGGTTTACCCGGAAGAAGGACTTGGCTTCGGCATCATGGCAGCCTTCATTCCATCACAGGCACCTAACGCAGATGCAGCATATGCATTTTTAGACTACATCAATACCCCCGAAAATGCAGCAAAATGCTTTGAGTATATCGGCTACTACTGTACCAACAAGGCTGCAGATGAATTGATTTCAGAAGAGATGAAGCGTTTTTTGGTATTGCCGGAAGGCGCTGCAGAAGGTGAAATCATCCAGAATGTAACCCAAGAAGCAGAGGATTTGCATGCGGAAATCTGGAATCAGTTTAAGAGTGCGTGTGATTAGGGATGAGGAATTCAATGATATAGTGCGTTTGGCCGGTTCAAGTCCGGCCACCAGCATCAAGTTTAAAATGTGGGAAATGTTGAATTTATCAGCATTTCCCGTATTTTTTTCTACAAAATTTCTTTGAAAAATCCGTGTAGAAACGTGTAGACCGCATAAACATTGGATTTTTTAGTCTAACACGGATTCCATTAGCTCTAAATCTTCTGCATCAGGTGTCTGCTGTCTTATGTAGTGCCAAGTCATTGCCACCGTAGAATGTCCGAGCAAAACAGATAGTTTGTTGATCGGCATTCCACCCTGAAACAGCATTGTTGCTACAGTGAAGCGTAGCTGATGCGACGAGCGGTATTTGATGTTTAACTTCTTGCAGATTTTTTCTAATTCCTCATTAAAAGTATTTCCGATTATTTGCTGACCGTCACACATAAAGAGGTATTCATTATCAGGGTACAGTTTGTGTGCCAGTTCCGCAATGGAAAGTGCTGTGGAAGTCAATCCCACTGTGCGAAAACCTGTTTTCTTGTTTCCCTTGATACGTTCCTCATTTGTGAGATAACGAGGTTCAAAAGTCAAATCATCATTCATTTCCTGACAAGTACGCTGTGCTCTCTGAATCCTTAATTTGCCATTTTGTATATCAGTATATTTCAGTGCTGCCGTTTCTGAAAAACGTAACGGAAGATAAAACGCAAAGCGGATAGCCAGAGAATAGGCATCTGTTTTGTCTTGCAAGTAGTCCAGAATCTTCTGACGTTCCTCAGAACTGTAGTTGTCTTTCTGACTGTTCGCAGGCTTGCACCGGTTATGAAATACAGTCTTATCAACATCTGACAGCAAATTGTGAGGAATGATTTTCTTTGATACGCAACGCCGCATGATGCCGTTTAATACGCTGATGATATTGGAAAGACGTTTACTGGTAATAGCATAGTCTTTTGTAATATCATATAGAAAATCCTCAAAGTCAGAGATTTCAATTTTGGCTAGATACCATTTACTTTATCATAACCATTTACCCTAATTGCTTTTGGGAAAGTAATCTGTTCCAGACGATAGTTGCCGCCATGGAACACCTCATACAGGTCATGTGCCAATCTGTGCATCATATCATTTGCAAGAATGTTTTCATTTATTTTTTGCTGTGCCATGATTTGTTGCTCTAATATCTTGCTTTTGTTGTTTAACAGTTCCCATAATGTACACCCAAGCTTCTTAGCATAGTTACCGAGTGCCTTAAGTAAAAGTAAACTTCTTTCTTTCATGATGATAGTCTCCTTTCAAAAGTCGGGGACGGACACTTGCCGCCCCCTGTGGTTCCATATTCAGTTTTTAGTTGATGAGGTCTAAGTCGATTTCATCAAAATCATCAGCATCAGGTTCTTCTATAGATACAACATTGATTTCAGTTGCAGTACAGGAGATTCCTGAATAGAGTCTGCCGTTATTTAAGGTGTAGTTGTCCTTATTGCTGTTCGAGAAACTATTAGGGCGTATAAATGATAAAAGTATAAGTGAATGTGACGTATACAGAGGTATTGTACAATCGGTATTACTTCCGAAAAATTATATTTCAAATAAAAATGAAAAGGATAGTTTTGATGAGATGTTGTGATTTTTCCTACGTTTAGCGGATATGTTAAGAATATACAAATATATATTTTGAGCATAAAAAGAACCCATTTGAAAAATAGGCAATATTAATTATGTATTATACAATAAAATTTAATTCAAGTCTACACATTTTTTTGCTATTTTGGTAAAATTAGTATGTCGACATAATTCAACGATCGATCAGATTAATCTGCCAAAAGAAAGGTGATAAGATGAAAGGTGATAGTTCAACAAATTGTTGGGGAAAAGTAGGTGGTGAGTGGATTGAAAAAGCACAAACCAATGATTTCAGAATGTATTATATTATGCCATGGACATTGGAACTGCTGGGTGATGTAAGTGGTTTGAAAGTTCTTGACTTAGGTTGCGGTGAAGGCGGCTATTCAAGAAAAATGGCTAGCAAAGGTGCAGATGTTACAGCAATTGATTGTTCGGAAATGGCAATTGATTATGCGATATCAGCGGCAGAGGAAGAAGCATTAAATATTTCTCATTTTGTGCGGAATAGCAATGACTTATATGGAATAACGGACAATTCTTTTGATGTTGTGTTATGTGCAATGATGATGATGGATGTAGAAGATTTGAATGGTACGTTAAAGGAAATAGGTAGAGTTTTGAAAAAGCAGGGCAAAGTTTTTATATCTATACTTCATCCGTGTTTTAAGCCACCCATCGAACATCATTGGATAAAAGAAAATGATATGGTGCAAGTGGTTGTTAAGAATTATTTTAGTCCAGCTGAATGGCAAGGAAACATTGCTGGAATAGAACAGCCTGTTATTTATCGGCACAAAACCTTATCAGAATATGTAAAAATCTTTACACAAAATGGTTTTTATATAAGCGATATGAACGAACCAATTCCAACAGAAGAACAAACGGTTAAATCGTCAAGAATTGAATGGCTTAAAAGAATACCAATGTATTTGTTTATGGAATTAAAAAGGATGTAAAGTTTCTTGAAAATTGGCTGATAGTTAAGTAGAAGCACATAAAGCCCATAAGAATTATTCCGATTCTCTGTGGGCTTTATTGTGACATATATGCATCATCCCTTAGCAATTCCGCTGCTTCTTCTTAGCCCTGTTATATCGGTTGCGTATTTGATTCTTATGAGCCCCGGTAACACGTTCTAACTGCGGGATTGTGAAATAGTCCTCGTCAATGTAGTAGAGAATATCATCATCGGTCAGTTCCTTGCCGTCCAGATATAAGGTCACTCTTTTTCGTCCGACTTTCTTCAGTGCTTTTTCTTCCAGAAGGGCAATTCTGTTTGTAAGGGAAGCAATTTGCCTGGTTTGGCGTGTATTCAGTTCGATTAGAATGTGCAGTTGTGTCCAGGGATTGGTTTCGGTTGTGAGATTCTGCTGCAGTTCCTTATCCGATATTTCTTTGTATGGATTGCCGGAAGTTGGGGGTACATTACTATTGGTTTGGTAACAATTCATAATTAGAAAAGCCTCCTTCAAAATTATAAAAATGGATGGTAACAAATATGAGTTAATTTGTTACAAGGTTTTTTCAGTGAAAAACGGCTCAAAATTGGCACTTTTCAAAAAAAAAATTTATGGATCTCTAAATCTGGGGAAGTATCAGAAGTAACAAATGTGTGAAGAAAGTTACTTTTTCCGGTGACCGGAAAGCGTAATTGTGTCTGAAAATATGATCTTATAGTGTTTGTAAAATGTTTGTAGAAAACAGAAGGGATCGCAGAAAGCTCCTATTTATCAGTATTTCCGGCGACCCGATATGCTTCAAGTCCGGCCACCAGCAGTAAGTTTAAAATGTGGGAAATGTTGAATTTATCAGCATTTCCCCGTTCTTTTTCTACAAAATTTTTTTGAAAAATCCGTGTAGACCGCATAAACACACAATGTCGTCAACTTAAGCGTAGTGAGAAAATTAAATATTTAAATATAGCTATTTATATATGTTTGTGCTATACTAGTAGTGAGAAAAACATCACAATCACGAGGTATAGCATGTTTATTAAAATACTTACAAAAGAATATAAAGGTGAAAAGTATTATTATGCAAGCCTTGTTAAGAATAAACGTATTAACGGCAAGGTTGTGCAAACAGTAAAAGCAAATCTTGGAGCAGTTACAGAAGAACAGATTCCATATTTGAAAGCAGCCTATGCCAAGAAAAAGCCACGTCTTGTATATGACGAGGAATAAACTGCAAGGAGGCTGTAGTGAGAAAATCACAGGATAGATTACTAAAGGATCAGAACAATATTTTATCAGACACATTTATTGAAGTATGTCGCAATGGCAGAACTAATACTCTTGTCAGAAAAAGAAAAATGCCTTTAGAAGATTTGATTTATTCTATGATTAATCGCAGAGGTCTTACACTAAAATTGGAGCTGCGAAATTATATGAAAATAACTCATCCAGGAATCGAAATATCAAAGCCGGGATATTTGAAACAAAGAATGAAACTAAACCCGGAGGCTTTTAAGTATTTATATCAATCGCATAATAAAAATTTTTATCAGGATCCGGAAGTAGAGCCATATACTTACAATGGTTTTTTAGTGCTTGCAGCTGATGGTTCGAATATAAATATTCCTACTACTGCTGAAACTGTAGAGAAATATGGCAGTGCTTCCGTTAGAGGCGGTAAGCCATGTGCGCAGATTGGTCTGGGCTGTATTTATGACGTTCTCAACAGATTCATATTGGACAGTAGTATTAATCAAGTGAAATTTGATGAAATGCGAATAGCACAAGAACAGCTGGCAGGAATCAGAGATACGATCGGAAATCGATATCCCTATATGGTAATTATGGATAGAGGGTATCCTTCAACACCTGCATTTCTAAAATTTATAGATGACGGAATATATTTCGTTGCCAGATTAAAATCAAGTGATTACAAAGAAGAACAGAATTCAATGAAATCAAGCGATGAGGATGTTGAAATAAATCTGACAAAGGCCAGACGAAGGAATTATATTGGTAAAAAAGAGGAAGCTATTATGATGAGCCGGGAGTCATTTGCGTTGAGACTGGTTAAAGTACGCTTAAAGGATGGCAAATCAGAAGTTTTAGCAACCAATCTTCCGCGTGAAATGTTTCCGGAACAATGCTTTGCAGAAGTGTATCATATGCGCTGGAACATAGAAACAGCATATGAAATATTAAAAGACAGGCTGAAGATAGAAAACTTTACAGGCATAAAACCCATCCTGATAGAACAGGATATAAACAGCACAATCTATGTCAGTAATTTAGCTGAAGATATCATCTGTGATATTGAGGAAGATGATAAAGAACACTTGAAGAATGACTATAAACATACCATGCAGTTAAATCGAAATCTGAGTATAGGTTTGCTTAAGAGCGACTTAATATATATTCTTATGGAATCCGATGCAGAACGCAAAAAGGAGTTATTGCAAGCCTTGTATAATGAAATAAGGGTTAATGTTGTGCCAATCAGACCAGACCGACATTATCACAGAACAAAAGGACAACTTGCAGGTAATTTTTCAAATACACATAAGCGAAGCTTTTGATAACTAAAAAACATGATGCTAAAAGCGGAATTACTATGCTCTTTTTTAGGAAAATTAGTATGTACTCAAAGAAAAGGATGCATTCTTTTTCTATAAAGAACGCATCCAAAATCTTAAGTTAACGACATTGCATAAACACAGGATTTTTTAGTCTAACACGGATTCCATTAGCTCTAAATCTTCTTTATAAAACAAAAGTGATTGAAAATAAAAATGATCCACAACTATTGCTGTATGTAGACCATTTTATAATTGCTATATTTGTTAAATTGTAAATCTCTTTACTTCCTCTTGAGTAAGCTCTATTAGTTTCTTCCCACACCTCTTTGCATATCTTAATAATTCAAGTAGATTCACATGACAAGAGGGGGCATTCATATATGGATTGGGCTGTTCATAGTAGCTTGAATTAGTAGTAGAATTTTCCAAAAATTTAGGCTTCGTTCCATTCATAATGATACACCTCCAGTAATTTTTTTGCTTGTTCCTCATCAATAAAGAATTGGTATTGATCAAGCATACCTAAATATTCCGCATGAAATACATTCATATAATACTTTAATAAATCTTCGTTAGCGGCAAACCCATGAATAGCACCTTCGTAACCCCATTCAATAGATTTATCAGCAACTATGGCAAATAGATGACCACCTACACCGAATTTCGTTCCAATTTATGTGCCAACCATTGGATTTTTGGAACTTCTTTAAGTAAGCACAACTTTGTATTTTGAATACGACGGTTTCTTTGATGTCTCCGGTTATGTATCTTTTAGACAGGGGACAATTTCGTCTACTTCGCCTGTTCCGCTCGTCGCTCCACCGTCTTCGTTTGCTGACGGCAAGTTTGCGGTAACTGATATGGTGCTAAAGGAATAAGCTATAATGGTGCTCCCAGAGGTTTTGAGAAATGTTGTGATATTGGAACATGTCCGAGAATCGAAAGAAATATGCATCAGGGGGAAGGTTATGGAATATGCCGGGCAGTTCATGCAGAAGAAAATGCACTGTCAGCAGTAAGTTTTTCCATAGACGCTTAAAAAAACTGCCTGCTGCCTAAAAATATTTTGATTTTAGGCAGCAGGCAAATATTTTTCTCACTGATGGAAAATAAATATATTATGTCAACCACTTTTGTGTTATTTTCCTATTTCTGTGATTGAAATTAGGCATCAGCGTGTATTTAATCATCCGTATGCCTAATCTCACGTGCAATCAACGGCCATATGTATTTGTAGAAAATGTTGTGACAGATGAAAAATATCGCAAGCGGGGCTGAACATTCATTAATGTTCAGCCCCATCATATTTTACTCCACCAAATCTTCAAATAAATATTCTACAAACTGCTTCGTAGCGTCAAGTCTCTGGGTATTCACTACGATTCCCATAGGCACAGCGCCTTTGCGGAAGTAGTAGGTGTCTGCTAATTTCGGGCAGTCCTGAATACAGAGTGCAATGGGGACTGGATCACCCATTTCTTCCGGAGCGAAGTGGTCGTATACAGGTGCTACATAATTTTCGAACTGACCGCTGTCAACGACGGCTTCCTTCTCACGGACAACATCCATGTCCACATAATATATGTAGTCCTGGAATATTGCCAGTTCTTTTTCTGTATAGATTTCTCTTAAGTCAAAGAAGGTATCGCTGTTTGCATAGTATTCAAAAGCACTTTCGTCGGCAGCTAAGAAATCCACATCTGCTGCTGCGATAGTAACCATGATCTTCTGGGAGGCCATGTAAGAGTTTTCATCCATGGAGCCCGCAGTATACTGCAGAGAACTGTCGATGGAAACCTGATATTCATTTAAGTCAATTTCGGCAGCTTCTGCAAATTCATTCATACAAGCAATGGTTTTTTCTTCCTCTGCATAGGTATTCAGAAAATATCCGAAAAGTGCATTGTCTTTTGCTGTGAGTGCAGAATGTATCATGCTGACCACGAAGGCAATCACAGCGACACCGCCAATCACATACCATTTATAATAATCCAAAAAATATTGCCACTTTGTTTTCAAGTCAGCATTTTTCAGTGCTTCGCGTTCCTCGCGAAATTCATCCATAACAGCCATTTTATAATATCCTCTTTTCGTTGTAATAAAATTGATTCATCGTAACCTATATTAAAGATTTTTTTTGTAACTGTCAATGACACAAATATTATTTGATTCTAAAAAAAAGATAAAGTCATTGCAAGTTTGCCGAGAATAGTATATTATTTGTAGTAGATTATAATTTTGAGAAAGAGAAGGTTGAAATAATGGATTCTTATGTTGAATGCCTTGTGAAGGCAAAACCGCAGGGACTTTGGAAATTTTTGAAGGTATTGCTCATTATGCTTACAGTAGTGTTTGTATTGCTGTCACTTATGGGTGTAGTGCTCATGTTCATCTTTGCGATTTGTTCAGGTGTAGGTGTGTATTTTGTGAACCTGAAGGCGAATGTTGAATATGAATATTTATACTTAGACAAGGAACTGACCATCGATAAGATCATGGCACAGACCAAGAGGAAACGTGTTGCAGTGTATTCTCTGGACAGCATGGAGATTTTTGCACCAATCAAATCTTATCATTTGGACAATTACAAGAACCGTCAGGTGACTGTAAAGGATTACAGTATCGGTGAGGAATTGAAGCCTGACCGCAGATATGTATTTTACTATGAAGGCGGACAGAAGGTGATCTTATCTCCGTCTGAGGAAATGGTAAAAGCCATGAAGATGAAGGCACCGAGAAAAATTTTCAATGATTAAATTTTTTGCTTGCAAAAGCCTGGAAAAAAAGGTATTATGGAAGCACTAAGTTACACGACTGGCGGAAAGCAGCGACAGCTGTGGTGAGGATACTCACAGGGAATGTAACGGGAATTTTGAGCCGACCGCCTGGGCAAGGTACACAGGGAGTGTATATGTCCGGGAGGCCGGCTTGTTTTATATCAAGGAGGAAAAAGTAAATGAAGATGTTATCTTTAAAAGAAGAATTAACCGCTAATGCATATCCAGGCAGAGGCATCGTGATCGGCAGAAGTGCAAATGGCAAGTATGCAGTGACTGCATATTTTATCATGGGCAGAAGCTCCAATTCACGTAATAGAATCTTTTCCGTAGAAGGAGAAGGAATCCGCACAGAGGCGTTTGATCCTTCTAAGTTAGAAGATCCAAGCCTGATTATTTATGCTCCTGTAAGAGTGTTGGGAAATGACACTATCGTCACAAATGGTGATCAGACCGATACCATTTATGATGGTATGAAGGATGGCCTTACCTTTGAACAGTCTTTAAGATGCAGAGAGTTTGAGCCGGACGGTCCTAACTTTACCCCAAGAATCTCAGGTGTAATGCACATCGAGGATGGTAAGTTTGATTATGCAATGTCTATTTTAAAGAGCAACAACGGAGATCCATCATGCTGCAACCGTTATACTTTTACCTATGACAAGCCTGTAGCAGGAGAAGGACATTTTATTCATACATATATGCACGATGGAAATCCTTTGCCAAGCTTTGAAGGTGAACCAAAGTGGGTAAATATTCCTGATTGCATGGATGAGTTTACAAATATGCTGTGGAACAGTCTGAATGAAGAAAACAAAGTTTCTTTGTTTGTAAGATACATTGATATCGAAAACGGTAAGTATGAAACCAAGATTGTGAACAAAAATCAATAAGGATAATCGTTTTTTGACAAAAGGAGATTAGGAACATGATCAGAGAAGAATTTCAGGCGGGACAGTGGCAGTTCCCCTTTGTGGCATATTATCCGGAGATTATGAGTGATAACATGCCATTGATCATTCAGCTGCACGGTGCCGGCGAAAGAGGTGTTGGCCATGATGAATTATGTAAGGTGGATGTTCATGGATTCTCCAAAATGCTGCAGCAGGGAGAGGACTACCCATGTATTTTTGTAATGCCCCAGTGCAGTCCGGAGAGCTTCTGGGCAGCGGAGGTACTCAATATCTACAGCTTTATACAGGCGGTTATTCAGCATTTTCATGCGGATGCAAAGAGAATTTACCTGACAGGCCTGAGCATGGGCGGTTTCGGAACCTGGTATACATCTATGCGTTATCCACAGGTGTTTGCAGCCATTGCACCGGTATGCGGTGGCGGAATGGTTTGGAATGCAGGTTCCTTGGATATGCCCATATGGGCGTTCCACGGTACCGAGGATGAGGTGGTATATCCTTCTGAAACCATCAATATGATCCACAAGATCAGAACAGTGGGAGCAAATAAAAACGAAGTAAAAATGACACTTGTGGACAATGTAGGACACAATGCCTGGGATTATGCATACAACAAAGAGCTTTTGAACTGGCTGCTGTCCAAGAGCAGATGATCCCCCGTAAATTATAAAATGTAAATAGTGATCAAAAGAATGATCAACGTAAGAAAGGATAAAATTATGAACGAACTTCAGTTAAAATACGGATGTAATCCTAACCAGAAGCCTTCCAGAATTTATATGGAAGACGGCAGCGAACTGCCTGTAACAGTGCTCAACGGTAAGCCGGGATATATCAATTTCTTAGATGCTTTCAATGGTTGGCAGCTGGTAAAAGAATTAAAGGAAGCCACAGGACTTCCGGCAGCAACCTCATTCAAGCATGTTTCTCCTGCAGGTGCAGCAGTAGGCCTGCCACTGGACGAAACCCTTGCAAAGATCTACTGGGTAGATGATTTAGGAGAACTTTCTCCTTTGGCATGTGCTTATGCCAGAGCAAGAGGTGCGGACAGAATGTCCTCCTTCGGTGATTTCATTGCATTGTCTGATGTGTGTGATGCAGATACTGCAAGACTGATCAAGAGAGAAGTATCTGACGGTGTCATCGCTCCGGGATATACGGAAGAGGCGCTGGAAATGTTAAAGGCAAAGAAAAAAGGCGGCTACAACGTAATTCAGATTGACCCTGACTATGTTCCGGCTCCAATCGAGAAAAAGCAGGTATACGGCATTACCTTCGAACAGGGCAGAAATGAACTGGATATCAACGGAGATCTGCTTTCTAACGTTGTTACTGAAAACAAGGATATTCCGGAAGAAGCATTGATCGATATGAAGATCGCATTGATCACCTTGAAATATACACAGTCCAACTCTGTATGCTACGTAAAGGGCGGACAGGCAATTGGTATCGGTGCAGGACAGCAGTCCCGTGTACATTGTACCAGACTTGCCGGCATGAAGGCTGACAACTGGTATCTTCGCCAGGCTCCTCAGGTACTGGGCTTACAGTTCCTTGACAGCGTAGGCCGTGCAGACAGAGATAACGCCATCGACAATTATATCGGTGACGAATATATGGATGTTTTGGCAGAAGGTGCATGGCAGAGAGTCTTCAAGGTAAAACCGGAAGTATTTACCGCAGAAGAAAAGAGAGCATGGTTAGACGGTATGCAGGATGTCACCTTAGGTTCCGATGCATTCTTCCCATTCTCTGACAATATTGAACGTGCTCGTAAGAGCGGCGTGAAATACATTGCACAGCCGGGCGGATCCGTGAGAGATGATCTGGTGATTGAATGTGCAAACAAGTATGGTATGGCTATGGCATTTACCGGAATCAGATTGTTCCATCACTAATTCTTGAACATTCTCGTATTCTATGCTAAAATATATTTTATTTTAGAGATATTGACCTCTTTAGAGAAAGGTACGGTTTGATTATGAGTGAGAATAAAGAATTATTAAATGCTGAAGAAACAGCTGCAGAAGAGAAAGTATCCAAGAACTTTATCGAGCAGATCATCGATAAGGATCTGGCAGAAGGTGTGTATGATACTGTGCATACCCGTTTCCCGCCGGAACCAAACGGTTATCTGCATATTGGACATGCTAAAAGTATTTTATTAAATTATGGACTTGCACAGAAGTATAACGGTAAGTTCAACATGCGTTTTGATGATACCAACCCTACAAAGGAAAAGATTGAATTCGTAGAGTCTATCAAAGCGGATATTGAATGGCTGGGGGCAGATTGGGAAGACAGACTTTTCTTTGCATCCGATTATTTCGGAGAAATGTACGAAGGTGCAGTGAAGCTGATCAAAAAGGGTAAGGCATACGTATCAGACCTGAGCGCAGAACAGATTCGTGAGTACAGAGGTACCTTCGAGACACCCGGCAAGAATGACCCTGGCAGAGAACGCAGTGTGGAAGAAAACCTGCAGATCTTCGAGGATATGAAGAACGGTAAGTATGCGGACGGTGAAAAGGTGCTTCGTGCAAAAATTGACATGGCATCTCCTAACATTAATATGAGAGATCCTGTTATCTATCGTGTGGCGCATATGCATCATCACAATACAGGAGATAAGTGGTGCATTTATCCCATGTATGACTTTGCGCATCCCATTGAAGATGCCATTGAAGGTATTACCCATTCCATCTGTACGCTGGAATTTGAGGATCACAGACCCCTTTATGACTGGGTTGTAAGAGAGTTGGAGTATCCTCATCCGCCAAAGCAGATTGAGTTTGCAAAATTATACCTGACCAATGTGGTTACCGGTAAGAGATATATCAAAAAGTTAGTGGAGACTGGTATTGTTGACGGCTGGGATGATCCTCGTCTGGTATCCATCGCAGCTTTAAGAAGACGTGGTTTTACCCCGGACTCCATCAAGAAATTTGTGGAGCTCTGCGGCGTATCCAAGAGCAATTCCTCTGTGGATTATGCAATGCTTGAGTACTGTATCCGTGAGGACTTAAAGACTAAGTCACCTCGTATGATGGCTATTTTAGATCCGGTGAAGCTTGTCATCGATAACTATCCGGAAGATCAGGTAGAATGGCTGGACGCACCTCTGAATTTAGAAAATGAAGCATTGGGCACCAGAAAAGTTCCTTTCAGCAAGGAGTTGTATATTGAAAGAGATGACTTTATGGAAGAGCCACCTAAGAAGTACTTCCGTATGTTCCCAGGCAATGAAGTACGTCTCATGAATGCATATTTTGTGAGATGTACCCACTGCGTAAAGGATGAGAATGGTAAGGTTATTGAAGTTCACGGTACCTATGATCCTGAAACAAAAGGTGGTAACAGCAATGACGGTCGTAAGGTGAAAGGAACCATTCACTTTGTATCTGCTGCAGAGGCAGTTAAGGCAGAGGTGAGATTGTACGAAAATATCATTGATGAGTCTAAGGGCGTATACAATGAGGATGGCAGTCTGAACTTGAATCCCAACTCATTGACTGTTCTGAAGGAGTGTTATTTGGAACCGGCATTTAAGGGATCTAAGCCGTATGACAACTTCCAGTTTGTAAGACAGGGATTCTTCTGTGTGGATGCTAAGGATTCCACACCGGAAAACATGGTATTTAACCGTATTGTTTCCTTAAAGAGCTCTTTTGTATTGCCGAAGAATTAAGACAAAGATGTATGAATTGACCATTGAACTTCACCCGGATACGGGGAAATGTCTGTATGAACAGATATATGATCATATAAAACAGGAAATAAGAGTGGGCAGGCTTTCTGTAGGGGAAAGGCTGCCTTCTACTCGTTCATTGGCAGAATATCTGCAGGTGGCAAGAAGCACTGTGGATCTGGCATATGGGCAATTGGTTTCAGAAGGATATATTGAATCCAGGCCTTATAAAGGGTACTTTGTCTGTAAGGTGGAGGAACTGTTCCAGATACCCGAGACACAAAGTACCGGCAATCAAACCGAAACTGTGCAGCGGGTTATAGCATCGGTGCAAAATGAAGGGATGCCATTGTACGATTTTTCTCCAACAAAGATAGATATGTCTAAATTTCCTTTTAGTGTGTGGAAAAAAATCAACAAAAGTATTTTGTCTGACAGCAACGCAAAACTGTTTGCCAAAGGAAATGGGCAGGGAGATCTGGAATTGCGGGATACAATTGCCAGGTATCTACATTCTTCCCGTGGTGTAAACTGTCATCCGGATCAGATCATTGTTGGGGCGGGAAATGACTACCTGCTGATGCTTTTAGAAAAAATCATGGGTGAAAAAGTCAGTATTGCTATGGAGAACCCCACATACCTCAGGGCATATAAGATATTTGATTCTTTTGCATGGCCTATTACCACTGTGGATATGGATGAAAACGGCATGCAGGTTTCTCGGTTGCAGGAAACGAAAGTGCAGCTTGTGTATGTGATGCCGTCCCATCAGTATCCTACAGGCACAGTCATGCCCATCGGCAGAAGGAATGAATTGCTGAAATGGGCGAATCAGGCGGAGGGTAGGTATCTGATTGAGGATGATTATGATAGTGAATTTCGATATAAAGGCAAGCCTATCCCTTCTCTGCAGGCTTCCGATAAGCGGGGGAAAGTGATATATATCGGTACATTCTCCAAGTCCATTGCGCCGGCCATTCGTGTCAGTTACATGGTGCTTCCGGAAAAACTTTTGGAAAGATATCGGCAGAGGTGTTATTTTTACTCTACTACGGTATCTCGTATTGACCAGCGGATATTGGATGAGTTTATCCGTGATGGATATTTTGAAAGATATCTGAATAAAATGCGCAAGCTGTATAAAGAGAAACATGACCTGCTGTTGGAATTGCTTAAGCCCTTCGATAAGCAGTTTGAGATAACAGGAGAAAATGCCGGACTGCACCTGCTTTTGACTTCAAAGAATGGAGAGACGGAAGAGGAGCTGATTAAAAAGGCATCACGCCATTCTGTGAAAGTGTATGGCTTGTCGGATAGTTTTGTAAGTCGTAAAATGGATTCTGCTACAGTTCTTCTCGGCTACGGTGGTATGTCAGAAGAAGAGATCCGAAACGGAGTCAAAAGACTTGCGGAGGCTTGGCTTAATTCAGACAGATACATATCTTTTTTAGAAAATCTTAAGCAAAGTTAAGAAAAAATACTTTGTATTGGGAAGAATTAGGAAGTATAATACTACTCAGAAAAGGAAACAAGGAGAAATGTAACTAACATATGAAAGCTCATAAAGAGTTGACAAAAGTACAGCAAAAAGTAATTGCACTGATAGCAGGTGTTATTACAATTTCAGTGATAACATATATATGTATTTATATCGGAAAGCCCTTGATGCAGTTCATTAGTGAGCCGGAACGATTTCGAGTGTGGGTGGAACAGCATGGAATTTTAGGACGACTTATATACATGTTCATTGTTTTTCTGCAAGTAGTGGTAGCCATCATACCTGGTGAACCCTTGGAAATAGCCGGAGGCTATGCCTTCGGAACCATAGAAGGTACTTTGCTGTATCTTGGAGCAGCGGTAACAGGAAGTCTGACCGTATATTTGTTAGTTCGCCGATTTGGCATCAGACTGTTGGAAGTTTTCTTTTCAAAGGAAAAAATTGAATCCCTTAAGATATTAAAGACGAACCGCAGACGTTCGATACTGTTCTTTTTCATATTCATGATCCCCGGAACGCCAAAGGATCTGCTGTGTTATTATGCCGGATTAACAGACATGAAATTGAGTACATTTCTGGTTATCAATACGATAGGACGTCTGCCGGCACTGATTTCTTCAACAGTAGGCGGCGATGCCTTGGGTATGCAGAGCTACACGGCGGCGATTGTAGTATTTATGGCGACGCTTCTGATGAGTCTGATGGGATACATCATATATAGTAAAATATTAAAAAAGTAAAAGGGGTATATTGGGATTCATATTTTCCATAGAATACCCAAATAACTGCCTGATGCCTAAAAATCTTTTGATTTTAGGCATCAGGCAAATATTTTTTTCTCTGATGGAAAACAACCACATTATGTCAACCGCTTTTGCGTTATTTTCCTCTCTCTTTCATTGAAATTAGGCATCAGCGTATATTTAATCAGCTCTATGCCTAAACGCTCCATCAACTGGATCACGAACCCACACTTGTTGCGGGTGCCGCAATCTTACATGCGTGCCGGGCACTGCAATTGATATTTATTCTGTCACAGAATCTTCTTCGTCAAAGAATTCTTCCACTGCATCGGCCGTTTCTTCAACGATCTCGACAATTTCTTCCACTGCGTCTTCAGCAATTTCCGCCACTGCATCCGCAGCAGTTTCTTCTTCAACAGCCTCTTCTTCAACAGGCACAGTAACAACTTCTTTATTCAACTGTACATAATTGCGTGCAGGCGCTTCTTCTAATTCGTCACTGAAATCATCATAGTCTTCATCATCATTTTCAGGGGTAACATCTACAGCATCTTTTTTCTGGAGATAATAATATGCAGCGGCTGCAGCACCACCCAATGCAGCCATGCCAAGTAAGAATTTACCAAATTTCTTTGCCATTGTATTGCTCCTTTCTTAGTTCGAACATTCATATCAATATATTAATACTTTTCATGACAAATGAAAAGGAAAATTTTTATAAACAGTATAAAATGGCTGCCTTTGGATGCTTGCAACCATCTTTATTGTATGCTATAGTTATAAAAAAGTTGCAAATGAAGGAAATAGTATGAACGAAAAATTTTTTGATTTAAAAAAAGAGAAACAGGATAGAATGATCAACGCCGCACTGAAGGTGTTTGCAAAAAATGGTTATCGTCATGCAAGTACCGATGATATTGTAAAGGAAGCGGATATCAGTAAGGGGTTACTGTTCCACTATTTTGGAAGTAAAGCCGGTGTATATGAATTTATATATGAATATAGTGTCAGGTATATGATACTGGAGTTGAGTACAAAGGTTTCCCACACAGAATCCAATCTGTTTGAGGTGATGAAGCAGGTGGAACTGGCACGCATGGATGCCATGAAGGGATATCCGTATATGCAGCAGTTTTTAAACAGCTGTGAGCATGAGGACGTCAGCGAGGCGCTGCTGGTCATTGAAGAGCGGAAAGAATTGCTGGACTTAGAGTATGAGCGGATCTGGTCACAGATTTTGTATACAGATTTTCCGGCAGGCGTGGATGGACATAAAATGCAGAAGATGATGGAGCTTACTGTGAAGGGGCTGTTGTCTGAGAAGTTTCGAGAGGGGACCTTCCAGCCTGAGATGCTGTATAGCGAAATCGTGGAATATATGGACATGATGAAGAAATTGACGAGAAGATGATAACGGGAGGAGCCTGAAATATTTGATCAGGCTCCTCCGATTTTATAGTGTGCTTGCCTAACACACGTTTTATGGTCCATATTAAACTTCACTATATTCCGTGAATAACACTTCTTTCCATTCAGTACTGCCATGTTCCAGATAATAGGTCATAACGGACCAGGGAGTGGTTCTGCTGCTAAGTTTAGCCGGAAGAACATCCCCGGAAGCCTGAAATTCACACATACGACCGTCCGTTTCATACACACGCAGTATGATACCGGTATTGTCTTCACTGTATTTCAGTGCAGAGAGCATGACATTGGGCTGGTCGATTGTAAGCCCTTGATAAGGAGCATCAGAAAGCCTTCCTTTGTGCCAGGTCTCGATGATACTGGTAAATGGCTTGTTTAAAAGACGGGCTTCTTTAATGACCTCATTCCAGTTATCGGCAACAGGCATCAGGGAATAGGAAAAATCAAATCGCCCCTGATCTGTAAACTCACTTTCTTCCGTTCTCGGTCCGCCGTGATCTCCGTATACAGGGCTGCGCAGGATGGTCTGATATATGGTACCGTCTTTTACACTGGAGCTGTAGGTATTGTTATTGATAAGAGCATATCCGTGGTGGTCACCCTTCACCGCGGTCCACATCAGTCCCGGTTCTTCTTCCCCATCGGCAGGACGTTCTATAACCCCAAAAGGAATCTCATAATAGGCTTTAGGGTTTTCTATTGCCATGGGCCATGCCAATTTCAGCATTTTGTATTTTTCGTGCCAGTTTACACTTGCACGAACCTCCAGTTTATCGCTGCCTGCAGTCAGGGAGAAATACTGTGTCAGTGTAGATGCGTTGTAACGGCTGACTACTTTGACTGTGGCTCTTACGGGACCGTTTTCCACAACAGTTACGGTCGCATCACTGAAACGAGCCATCTGATCTGTAAAGAAATTCTTTGCATGGCTCCAGGTGTCGTGATAATATTCATCGATCACAACGGGAACAGCGGCTCTGTCAGTAATGATTTCCTGATCGGTGCGTTTATCCACAAAGGAAGTAATATATCCGCTGTATAATTCAAATTGGATGCGGTAAATATCATTCTCCAAGATGGTGCCGCCATGTTCATTGGCTGTCATATGACCGGTCCAGGACTGTGCTTGGGCATATGGCATATCATTTTGCGGAGCAGAGGATTCTGTATCTTCTTCTGAAAGATAGTAAACCGCATAGCCTAATGCCGGTACATGGGCCTCGAACAAGGTATCCTTCTTCCAATAGCATTCATAGGAAGAGGCATGGACTAATTGGGAAGGAATCATCTGGCCTGTAGAGTCTAATACCTTAGGGTACTGTCTGTTTACCTGTACAAGCTGTTTCGCATCAAAGCTGTGAGGATTGAAGATCACCACAGGCAGACCCTTGGAGGTATCTGAGGTGTCGATTGTCCAGGAAATGGTCTGGAGGGCATTATTTTCTTCCACCGCAGCAGTATTTCTCGCCATACCAATCATGTAGTCAGAGTCATCGTAGGCCTCCTTAATACAACAGCCATCAAAAATATCATGAAAATGGCAAAAACAGACATTTTTCCAGGCTAATTCAAATTCCTTTGTGCGGGGCTTTTTCTGACAAAGCTTTCCTGCAAGAATATGGAAGCTTTCCGCAGCAATCAGTTCATTCTCTGCCCGTCGGATGCCGTTCTTGATTCGGGTTACCGTAGAATAACAGCCGGAAGCGTGGTGCTGCAGATCCCCACGATATTCCGGAATATTTACCTTTTGACTGCGCACATCCTCAAAAAAATCATGAACATCGGAATAAATCAGTTGGGCTGCATTTTCAGTCTGACTGTATTCCCGAAGAATCTCTAAATTGCGGATGGTGGGGCCGCCCCCATGATTCCCTACGCCATAGAAAAGGGGCATGGAGTCAAGGTCAGTACGGGTATGTTCATTCAGGTAGGAAATCCTGTCTTTGAGTTCATCTAAAGTTTTAAAATTGAAGCAATAAGGGTCCAGAATTTTGTATGTAGTGACAGAAGAACCGTCGGGGGATATCCATTCAAAGATGTCGCTGTCCATTTCCTTCTCATGAGGGCCGGGACGCATGAAAATATAGCTGTCCATGCCGCTTTTTTTCAGAATTTGCGGAAGCATTGCATTATGACCGAAGCTGTCCACGTTGTAGCCAACCTTGGCAGTCATACCGAAGGTCTCTTTAAAATAACGCTGGGCATACAGAGATTGTCTGGCAAATGCTTCCCCGGAAGGCAAATTACAGTCCGGCTGTACATGCCAGCCCCCTACGATGATAAATCGGCCTTCAGCAATACGCTCTTTGATTTCTTCAAACATGTCCGGAGCAAATTCTTCCACCCATTGATATACGGATGCAGAAGAACAGACAAAGCGAAATTCCGGAAATTCCTTCATACGGTCAAGGGCTGAGCGGATGGTGGCCTTTGCCTCCGCACTGCCTTCCTGCCAGCGCCACTGCCAGACAGGGTCAAGGTGGGCATTGCCCACAAGGTATAATTTGTTTTTCATGATGTTTCCTCTCCATAATTTGACTTCATAATGTAAAGCTGGTGTTACATAATCATCATATCATTTCTAAATATAAATTTACGTTGCTTTTCTTGGGCAGGTATTGTCTTTTTTTATGATGCATGTTATCTTTTTAGTAAGAAGTATGGGATGTGTCAGGAGGGAAAAGCAGAGATGATCCGTGAATTTCAAAAAGAGGACTTTTTAACAGAGCAGGAGGTTTCTGCCAGCAGAAAGTGGATAAAAGGAAGGCATATTCCCCATTGGCATGATTTTTATGAGATAGAGTATGTGCTGTCCGGCAGCGGAAGCTATCTTATCAACGGGCAATCCTTTGCAGTGGAGGAGGGAATGCTTTATTTTATGACGCCTATCGATTTTCACTGTGCGGATACCGGGAGAACAGAGATTTTCAATGTCATGTTTTCTGAAAATCAGGTAACTTTCAGCAGCCTGGCACCTTTTACCTATCATACCGCACCCAAGGCGATTCAGATTTTGGAGCAGATGCGTCCATTTGTAGTGCAGCTGCTGCAGGAAATCGTGGACCATCAGACAGATAGGGATTACTCCGCCGCATTGTTAGAATGCCTGTTGATAAAGCTTTCTCACAGCCTGGTGGATGGGGGGAAGGAATGCTGCAGCAGTCTGGCACGAAAGATGCAGTTTTATGTGATCAATCATTTTCGGGAAAAGCTTACCTTAGAGGATGCGGCAAACTATGTAGGACTGACGCCTGCTTATGCATCAGCAGTTTTTAAAAAAGAAATGAATATCAATTTTAAAAAATATCTGAACGAACTGCGGTTTTCCTATGCCCGCAAGCTCCTGACATGCTCAGACCTGTCAGTGATACAGATCTGTGGGGAATGCGGGTTTGAAGATTATCCCAATTTTATCCGGAGATTCAAGGAGCATTTTGGGATGACACCGTCGGAGGTGAGGGAAAATCATATCCATCTTCCGTAGAATAAAATGAATAGTATTAAGCAAGAAGTGATGAAAACGGTCGTTTTATACTGTCGCAGCTGCAAAAAAATGGTATTGATACCAAAGGAGTCACATTTTCTTCTGAAACAGGGACAAGCTTTTGTGATGTGATGAGTATGCCTTCCGGGGAGAGGACTTTTTTTCATAGGAAAGGGGCAAATGCGGAATTCGCACCCAAAGATATAGATCTGCGGTGGAGAAGATGATGCTGTTTGGTTCAGCCGGCAGAGGATGATGTATATGCACAGTTTGATAAGGGCGGATGAAAATTTTCATCCGCCTACTCTACAGTTATTTATTCATCTTATAAGGCAGATCCGCCGGATAGCCGCCCTTCAGCTTCTGCATACCTCTCTGAATGGCATCTCTGGAGTTCTTCCAGGGCTTATCTTTGTTCTCATAATCAAATTTTTCCACCATCCATGCCACATCTTCAGCCACTCGTTTCATATTTTCTTCCATAAGGGGCATAACCATATCGTAGAAGGCAGCTTTGTCCTTGTCACTTAGCTTCACATCAGCAGCTTCGATCAGATCTTTGAAATGAATCAGGCAGAAGCCTTTGCTGTTCTTAATGCGTTCCCTGAAATCCTCATCTCTGGTATACATATAGAAGAAAGTATCTAAGTATCTTTGATAAGTATCCTTGAACTGGTTGCAGATATAGCAGGAATCCTGCTTCTCTGTGATCCATACACCGATAGGATTAGGGGCCTGAGTGGTCTTTAGGAGTTTGTCCTTGAAAGAGACTTTAGCAGGCGTAAAGGACTTGAACTGTTGCTTCATTTCGCCGATAATCTTCATATAATGTGTCTTCAGTATCCAGGCATTGCCCAAGGTATTCTCAAAGTCGAACATCTTTTTAAAGTGGGTACGGCAGAAACCGGCCTTGTCAGTCATTTCGCGGATATCCGCTTCCATATAGGAGCTGCCGGAACCTAAAACAAAATCCATCAGATCCTGTTCAACAGCTCTCTCCACAAAGCAAAAAGGACATTCGTCCTGGGCATTTACGGCATCATTCAAAGGTATAGTATATAATTTCTCTTTCATGGCAGATCCTTTCTTTCTTGGAACTTTTTTAGACCTAATACTTCCTGTTACATTGTAAACCATCCGGACAGAATGTGCAATAAATACATAATTATTTTCATGGAGCATTACTTCAAGTAGGATAACGGGAATTTGATTGATATAATGTAAGAAATTGTTTATAATATATTTAATTATAGAAAAGGTATTCTTGCAAGAACTGCAGAACCGCAGAGGAGATAACGTGTTGATGGAAAATAAATTAAAATTTGAAACATCTTCTATGTCATTGCACATAATGGCAATGTTGTTTATGCTGTGTGATCATCTTTGGGGTACAATTGTCTCAGGAAATGACTGGTTAAATTGTATTGGAAGAATTTCATTTCCCATTTTTGCATTTATGATTGTGGAAGGATACTTTCACACAAAAAATATAAAGAAATATGTATGTAGACTATTATTATTTGCGGTTCTTTCCGAAATCCCATTTAACTTAGCGATGGGTAGTAGTATATTTTATCCAATCCATCAAAATGTACTATGGAGTTTTTTAATATCCATTGGACTTATCCATTGGAATGAAAGAACGAAAATCCAAAAACGCTGGAAACAGATTTTAGTCGGATGTTTATCTGTAATCATTGGATATGTAGTTGGTCTGTTGACAATGGTAGACTTTTATCATGCTGGCATCTTGACAGTTCTTGTATTTTACTTTTTCAGGCAAAGGAAATGGTGGTGTTACGTGGGTCAACTTATTTGTCTGTGGTATATTAACGTCGAGATGCTGGGTGGATTTTCCTATGAGATTCATTTTGGTAATGCGACATATTTTCTTTCCCGTCAGGGTATTGCACTGCTGGCCTTGATTCCCATATGGCTGTATCGTGGAAAGCAAGGTTATTATAGCAAAATACTGCAATATACTTACTATGTCTTTTATCCACTACATTTGTTGATTTTAGGTATCATAAAATTTTTATGAGAATAGTGAGGATTTGAAATGAAACAGGACTTAAAGGACCTGACAAAGGGGAGTCTGGGGAAGCAGATACTGCTCTTCAGTCTTCCGTTGATGGTATCCAATGTATTACAGGTCTTATTTAATATGGCGGATGTTGCCGTAGTGGGACAGTTTGCAGGCCCCATGGCTTTGGGGGCAGTGGGATCTACGACCACATTGGTGACAATGTTCACAGGTTTTTTGATCGGTTTGTCCGGTGGTATCAACGTGTTGGTGGCATTGCATTATGGTGCAAAGAGTAAAAAAGATCTGACAGAGACCATACACACATCCGCACTGATTAGTTTGATGGCAGGTATTTTGCTGACGCTGGTGGGAGTGAGTTTTGCCAGAGGAATATTAGAGATGCTTCATACGAAGCCGGAGCTGATTGATGGTGCGGTGCTGTACCTGCGGATTTATTTTTTAGGAATGCCGGCATTGGCAATTTATAATTTCGGTAATGCAGTGTTCAGTGCAGTGGGAGACACCAAGAGACCGCTGCGATATTTATCCCTTGCCGGTGTGATTAATGTGGTTTTAAATTTGTTTTTTGTGATCGTGTGTGGTATGGATGTTGCGGGAGTGGCATTAGCGAGTATTATCTCCCAGTATTTATCTGCGGTTCTGATCTTAGCAGCTCTATTCAGATGCAGGGAAATGTTTGCGTTGCAGCCGAAGCTTTTGAGGATGAATAAAGAAAAGTGTCAGGATATTTTGAGAATCGGTCTGCTTTCCGGTATGCAGAATGCCATATTCCAGATTGCAAATCTGTTTATCCAGGTAGGCGTCAATTCCTTCGATGCGACTTTGGTAGCTGGCAATTCTGCAGCAGCCAATGCAGATGCCCTTGTATACGATGTGATGGCGGCGTTCTATACAGCCTGCGGCAGTTTCATGGGACAAAATTTCGGGGCAAGAAAGAAGGGCAGAGTTTTAAAGAGCTATTTTATCAGTCTGGCATATTCCTTTGGAGCGGGTTTGATCATGGGACTGGGACTGGTATGTTGCGGAGAATTATTTTTGGCACTGTTTACAAAGGAGCCTGCGGTCATAGCGGCCGGTATGAAGCGTTTGACAATTATGGGATGCTCTTACTGTGTATCTGCGTTTATGGATGCCACCATCGCAGCTTCCAGAGCATTGGGGAAGGGTGTTATTCCTACCATCATCGTTATCATGGGGTCCTGCGTATTTCGTGTGATCTGGGTGCATACGATCTTTGCACATTTTAAAACCATACCGTCGCTGTATTTGTTGTACATATTTTCATGGAGCATTACAGCTATCGCAGAGATGATTTATTTTGCTAAGGTGTATAAGAAGCAGGTTTTGGACGGTTGGTTTTAATTTGACAGAATTAAAGAAAATTCATAAAATGCAGCTCTCCGCAAGACGTTTTTCTTGACTGTGAGGGCACACGAAGTTATTATAGTAAATAGGGTTATAAACTTATTTTACTCACAGGGGGAAAAAATCATGAGTGACGAAACAAAAAAAACGCTCGGTGAAAATGGCATCTATGATGCGAAATCGCTGGGAACACCCAAGGTACTGTTGTTGGGACTTCAGCATATGTTTGCAATGTTTGGAGCAACGATTCTTGTTCCTATGCTGACGGGTCTGGATGTATCTACCACTTTATTATTTGCAGGTTTGGGAACATTACTGTTTCATTTTATCTGTAAGGGCAAAGTGCCTGCATTTTTAGGTTCATCCTTTGCATTTCTGGGCGGATATGCAGCAATTGCACCGATGATTGATGGTCAGGCAAATAAGGAAATGCTTCCCTATGCATGTTTAGGTGTTGCATGTGCAGGCTTGCTGTACTTTGTAATGGCTTTTCTGATCAAAGTATTCGGTACTGCAAAAGTAATGCAGTTCTTCCCGCCTATCGTTACCGGTCCTATTATCATTGCGATCGGTCTGACGCTCTCTCAGTCAGCCATTGACAACTGTGCGACAGATTGGCTCATTGCAATTGTTGCCATTGTGTTGGTGGTTGTATGTAATATCTGGGGCAAGGGAATGATCAAGATCGTGCCGATCATCATTGGTGTTATCGGTTCTTATGTACTGGCAGCAGTGCTGAACAAGGTGGATTTCAGCCCGGTTGCAGATGCAAAATGGCTGGGTATTCCGATTCACTGGGAAGCGACAGCATTTTCAGTGATTGCAGATGGTGATATTGCTTTTATCATTACAGCTATCGTAACGATTATGCCTATCGCATTGGCAACCATGGTAGAGCATATCGGTGATGTTTCAGCGATTTCTTCTACAGTAGGAATTAACTATTTTAAGGAGCCCGGCCTGCATCGAACTATGTTGGGTGATGGTTTGGCAACTGTAATAGCATCTTTATTCGGTGCACCTGCAAATACTACATATGGTGAAAATACAGGTGTATTATCTCTGACAAAGGTATTTGATCCGATGGTTATCCGTATTGCGGCTGTATTTGCGATCCTGTTCTCCTTCTCGCCGAAGGTAGCAGCGGTGATCGGGTGTATGCCTGCAGCAACCTGCGGCGGTGTATCTTTGGTGCTTTATGGTATGATCTCAGCAGTTGGTGTTCGGAATGTGGTAGAATCTCAGGTTGATTTTACAAAGAGCCGTAATGTTATTATTGCAGCGTTGATTCTGGTACTCTCTATTGGTATTAATTATAGTGCAGCAGGTGCTGTTGCATTCCAGGTTGCAGGTATTACCATCAGTCTTTCCGGGCTTGCAGTTGGTGCACTTACCGGTATCATTCTCAATGCTGTGCTTCCGGGTAAAGACTACAAGTTTGATGAGGATCTTCCAACTGATAATGGTGTGGACTTTGCAGTAAAGGGACGCAACTAATCATTGGTAATAATCATGAGAAGCTCACATTTTATTCTTTTGAATAAAATGTGAGCTTTTTTTTGACATCTGTATATGGGATATGGTACTATTTTATTAATTATGGTGGAATTGTAACCTGGAAAGGAAGGAAAATGACTACTTGAAAAAATATATAAAAGAACTCATATTATTTCTAATAGCTTTTATGGCGGTATGCATCGTTTTCCTGCCGATAATTTCTGAAAAAGAGAAAAAGTATGAACATGATATTGTTTTTTTGGGTGACAGCGTAATCGGTAATCATGCTGACCCATTTGGTGTTACTACTGTGATGGAGGATCGTCTGGGGCTGAATGTGTTCAATGGCGCACTGGGTGGAACAAGCATGTCTTTTTTTAATGATGGCATTTGGGAGTCTGTTGCAGTCGGACAGTGGAGTATGGTAAAACTGGCACAGGCCATATGTGCAGATGATTGGACAAGTCAGCTTGCAGGGGTGGCTTATTCGGAACAGCATCGGGAGGAGACTGCTCAGGTCCTGGACTACTTTTATGAGAGAGTCCATCATTTGTCACAGATCGATTTTTCAAAAGTAGATATATTACTTATAGAACATGGCACCAATGATTACAATTGTGGAAGGCAGTTGGACAATCCGACAGATCCTTTTGATATCTCTACTTATGGTGGGGCACTTAGGACTGCATTGTCACTTTTACAGAAAAAATACCCGGACTTAAGAATCATTTTGTTGTCCCCGGTTTATTGTGAGTTTATGGATATGGATAATGCAAAATGTTATGAGGTTGATTTTGGAGGCGGTATTCTGGAGGAATATGTACTGATGCAGAAGGCTGTTGCAGAGGAGTTTGACATAGAGTGGGTGGATATGTACCACGACTCCGGTATCTGGACAGATACCATAAGCATATATGCGTATGACAGGCTTCATCTTACAGCTGAAGGACAGCAGCTGATAGGGGACTTTATTTCAGATTATCTGGAAGAAAATCCTATGAAACCCACGGAGTAAGAAATGAAGGATGTTTTAAGATGTTAAATTGGATTTGTAAGAGGGAGAAAGATATCAGACGTATACTGATGTGGTTGTTTGTTCTGATGATGGGAATGCAGATCATACCGGGGATTGCATGGCTGGCAGTGAACTTCACTGATTTGCCTTTGTTCCACGAGACCTTCCTGTTAGAACAGGCAGCGGATACATTGGTGGTGGACGAATATATAGGGATATTGTATCCTCTGTTATTGAAAGCGATCATGTGGATTTCAGGAGTGGTACAGATTTCTTATCATATACCGGTGTACATCCTGCAGCTTTTGGCTGCCGGTTTTGCAGCAGTTTATATGCTGCGGTGCAGTGGATGGATATCGGGAAGCAGAGGGCTGAGAATGATAAAATATGCATATGGGACGGCATATCTTGTGACATTTCCTTTGCTGCTGCAGATGCATTTGGCGGTGCTGCCTTATTCATTAGCGACGTCAGTTGCTATTATATTGATATGCGACGGATTGCATTATCTGTACAATGTAAATCAGGTAAGGGGAACAGTGTTGATCAGGTTGTGCGGGCTGTGGATGCTAAATTTTCTGCTTGTACCGGAATACAGTTGGATACTGGGTGTTTTCGTAGTTGCTGTATTGGTCAGGGTCATGCTTGGGAATAAGCAATGGAGAACACGGATACTGTTGTGTATATTGTCCACGGTGTTGTGCTTTGGTGTTATTGGACAGACTACCCAGACACCGGGAAGTATGGGCAGAATGCAAAAAACTGTGAGTTCCAGCTTGTTATCCCGCTTTATCTGGCCATATTTTGTCAGTTACAGTTATTTCTGGCCCGAAGAAATCCAGGATACTTTTGAAGGGAGCGAATTGTTCTACAGCACAAAGTATACAGAAGCAATGTTTTATGAATTCGGAAGTATCATGGAAGAAAAGTACGGAAGGGATGCAGCAGATGATATTTATCTGGATATGGCAATAACTGCATTGGGTTTGGATACGAGACGGATATTAACTGATGCAGGCAGGGATTTTGGGGCGTATTTGTGTCCTCAGGCAGCATTTCAGCTGCAGCGAAACGACAACTATGGATCTCTGCTTTCCTGGAATTATGGTCGTCTGCAGGATCAGGCTCCATTGCTTACAAAGTATTATGTGAATATGTCATTTGCCGGATGGAATGTCATGTGTATTCTGGGCGTGCTGCTTATATTGGTGTGCAAGAGGGGGAGAATACTGTCCTGTGGCAGCGTGATTCTTGGCATCAGTATCTTGTTCATGGCATTTTGGTATACCATGCAGGGGGCAGGTATCCAAGACTATAAAAAAGCATTGCTGCTCAGTTTTTTATGGCTGCTTCCGGTTATCAGGGGATTTTTGCTCACAGAAGAAAATGAGTAAAAAATGTTGTTATTTTGACCTGATTGGTGGGGGGATTTTACCTTCGCCTGTCAGGTCATTGCTTTTAAAAATGGGGTAAATTATAATCGATTTTGGAGGTGTGTAAAAATGGATTTTAAATTTGTTCCGAAAGAATACAGACCGATTCCTTTCTGGAGTTGGAATGAAAAGCTGGAGACAGAAGAGACCAGAGATCAGATTAAACAGATGGATGAAGCCGGAATCGGCGGTTTCTTCATGCATGCAAGAGGTGGTCTGCAGACTCTTTATATGGGAGAAGAGTGGTTTGATAATGTAGAGGCTTCAGTAGACGAAGGCCATAAGCGCGGCATGCGTCCCTGGGCATATGATGAAAATGGCTGGCCGAGCGGATTCGGCAGTGGGCTTGTCAATGGTTTGGGCGTGGAATATCAGCAGAAATATCTGCGTATGGAGGCAGAGGCCCAGCATACAGAGACGGCAATCTGCAAATGCGGGGAGCATTATTTTTATTATGATATCAATCCATTTTATGTGGATACATTGGATAAAAAGGTCATTGCAAAGTTTATTGAGGTGGCATATAAGCCTTATTATGAGAAGTATGGCACTGCTGTAGAGGGGTTCTTTACAGATGAGCCCCAGATTTCCAGAAATGGTATTCCATGGAGCTTTGTTTTTAAAGAGGAATATCAGGCAAGGTACGGGGAAGATATCTATGAACATTTGGAAGAATTGTTCTTAGAAATCGGTGATTACAAGCAGACACGTGTGAAGTTCTGGAAAATGGTGACAGAACTGTTTTCAGAGGCTTTCATGAAGCAGATTTACGACCAGTGTCGGAAATGGGGCATGAAGCTCACCGGGCATTTGGTGTGTGAGGAAAGTTTTTTAAGCCAGCTGGCATGTAATGGTGCCTGCATGCCTCATTATGAGTACATGGATATTCCCGGTATGGACTGGCTGGGACGCAATATCAGAGAGTGTCTGACGCCTTTGCAGGTATCTTCTGTGGCAGAGCAGATGGGACAGGACGGCGTATTGTCTGAGACCTTCGCACTCTGCGGGCATAATGTAAGCTTTGCGGAATTGAAAGGTATGTATGAGTGGCAGATGGTTCATGGTATCAATCTGCTCTGTCCTCATCTGGAAGGTTATTCCAACAGAGGAATCCGTAAGAGGGACTATCCGCCGGCAATGTACATCCAACAGCCATGGTGGAAGGTGTATGATAAATTGGTGGATGCATTGTCCAGAGAAGGTATGATTCTTTCTAAGGGCGAAAAGAAGGTAGATGTTTTGCTGCTTCATCCCCAGACAACTGCATGGAGTCTGTATAATAATAAAGACCATAGTGCATTGGAAGCGTTAAACAGAAGCTTTTTGGATGTGATCAGGGAATTGGAACAGAAACATATCGTGTTCCATTTCGGTGATGAAATCATGCTGGAGCGCCATGGTAAAGTGGAAGATGGAAAGTTGGTTATCGGCAAACAGCAGTATGCTTATGTAATCGATACCTGCTGCGAGATACTGTTGCCTCGTACACAGGAGCTGTTAAAAGAATTCACAGAAGCAGGCGGTCAGATGACAACTGCTGATAAACTTCCGGCAAATGATATCATTGATCATCCGGAGATTACATATACAAGACGATTCTTTGATGGACTTACGATACATTATTTTGTCAACACTTCTGCACAGGAAAAGCAGGCATCCTTTAAGGTGGCCGGCAAGGTAATCGATATCTATACCGGGGAGACCAGTGCATTTGTTGGACAGCATACCTTTGAGCCATGGGGTAGTTTGATGTTGATGGAGGAAACCGGGGATAAAGATGGTGCAGCGTGTGTAGAGTGCGAAGCATGTGCGGCAGGAGAAGCATGTGGTGAATTACCGGAGGAAACCATTATTCAGCTTTCCGCAACCTTCACTATTGCAGAAAAAGTAACCAACAGCCTGACTTTAGACCGCTGTGATTATTATTTTGACGGGCAGCTTCAGGAAATGAATGGCTACGTGTTGAACATTTGCGAGCGTGCCAACAAGCTGGAGCGTCAGGTACAGATTCATCAGGATTATCATGTAATGATGCACCATGTACCGACGGAACTTTATCTGGCATGTGAGACTCCTGAGAAGTTCGTGATCACAATCAACGGCAAAACAGTGGAACAGAAGATAGAAGGATACTTCAGAGACAAGAGCTTTAAGAAGATTGATATTTCAGCTTATGTACAACCGGGCATGAATACCATTTCCTTTGACTGTGATTTCAGACAGTCTGATGCATTCTACGAGAACCTGAGGAAATCTTATATTTTCGAAAGCGAGAAAAACAAATTAGCTTACGATATGGAGATTGAGGCAGCATATCTGGTTGGTGATTTCTGCGTGAGAACACCGGGCCGCTGGACACAGTTAGAGAAACATGCAGTCAGATATCACGGCGCATTTGAGTTAGATGCACCTAAGAAAGAAATCTGCATCAAGAACATGGAACAGCAGGGATATCCCTTCTTCAGCGGAGATATGGTTTTAGAAGGTGAATTGGAGATTGCAGGAGACAATCCGGTACTGCAGATCGAAAGACGCGGTATCAATGCTGTGAAAGTTGAGATCGGCGGCGTGGAGAAATGGATGCTTACCAATGATAAGCTTTCTCTGAAAGATTTTGGAGTACAGGGTAAGGTCAAAGTACGTCTGACCTTGATCAATAACCTGAGAAACCTGATGGGCCCGCATCACCTGAAAGAAGGAGAATGCCTGAGTGTCGGACCGGGCAGATTCTTTAAAGAGCCTTGTGTGTGGAATAAGAACCCGGAGAATGACTGGGATGAGGATTACTGTTTCGTGGAGACGGGGATCTAAGTTTAATTCAATAACGCTTCACAAAAACTCTCCGTATAGGAGAGTTTTTGTGTTATCTGCTACAAAACATCGGTTTACAAGAGGGTAATGGTCTGATAGTATGAGGTTGAGAATATAAAATTTATATCGATAGAAAGAGAGTTGTTTATGCCGGATTATACAAAAAATTTTGCTCTGAACTTAAGGAGATTTCGTAAGAAAAACGGTCTTACCCAGAAAGAATTTGCACAGTTGTTGGGATATTCAGAAAAAACCGTGAGCAAATGGGAGTGTGAGGGAAGTATTCCTGATATAGAGACATTGTTTGACATTGCCAGAAATCTACAGACAAGTCTTGATGAATTATTTAAGGCACAGGATATCTATTACCTTGGCATAGACGGTGGGGGAACAAAAACGGATCTTGCCCTTGTAGATCAGGGAGGAAATGCGGTTCGTACTTTGAGAGCGGAAGCATGCAATCCTGTGGATATTGGTTTTGAGGCATCCAAAAGTATTTTAAAATATGCCATATATGAAATCTGTGAGGACATTCCTTTTTCTTCCGTTTGCCTTTTTGCCGGAATTGCGGGAGGTTCTTCTGCCGGAATGCAGAGTCGTTTTCATGAGTTTTTCACTGACTTCCACTTTTTAAAGTTTGCTAACGACTCAGACAATAAAAATATCGTAGCTGCAGGATTGGGCAAGCGTGATGGAGTTACTCTGATCATGGGCACAGGAATCTGTGCTTATACACAAAAGGATAACAGACATACCAGAGTTTCCGGATGGGGCTATCTGATTGACAATGGAGGCAGTGGATATAATCTTGGAAGAGATGCATTGAATGCATATTTTTGTGCAATAGATGGAACGGGGCCGGAGACTGCTTTGACAGAAGAGATAGATGCGATTTATCCAGGGGGAGCACAGGAGATCATGGCTTATATTTACCATGATGGAAAAAAGGCGGTTGCATCCTTTGCACCTGCGGTATTTGCAGCATTGGAAAAGCAGGATGATATCGCCAAAGGGATATTAGAGCGGAACATTAAGGAAGCAGTACATATCATTAAGACTGCAGCGGCAGGTTTCCCGGAAGGCAAGATCCCGGTGGTTTTAGCGGGAGGATTGACAAAGCAGCATTGCGTGTTGGAAGGCATCAAAGCTTTGTTAAATGCCCCTGATCGGTATGAACTCCAAATATTAACCAGTGCGCCGGTGAATGGAGCAGTTATGCTGGCAAAAGAATTGATGAAAGAAGAGGACTAAAAAATGCAGAGAACTGAGAGCAGAAACGTAAATACAATGCATATTGATAAGGAAACAACGGAAGGTATGCTGCGTTTGATCCAGGATGAAAATTACAATGCGGTAAAGGCCATCGAAGGTGCTATGCCGGCCATTGAAAAGGCTTGTGATATGATTTATGGGCGAATGGCAAAGGGCGGTCGTCTGATCTATATGGGTGCCGGCACGTCGGGCAGGCTTGGTGTCATCGATGCGGTGGAATGTCCCCCTACCTACGGAGTATCTAACCAGTTGATCAGCGGAATCATCGCGGGCGGTTATGACAGAATGGTTACTGCTGCGGAAGGTGCCGAGGATGTGGGAGAAGCAGGGATTCGTGATCTTTCTGAAAAGCAGCTCGGAGTAAATGATACTGTATTTGGCATCTCAGTAGCCGGAAATGCTGCATATGTGGCAGATGCATTGGCATATGCCCGCAGCTTAGGCTGCCTTACAGTAGGGTTGACCTGCAACAAGGGAAGCCGTCTGGATGTGGAACCTGACATTTCCATTGTTACCGAGACCGGTGCAGAGGTAATCACAGGCTCTACCCGTATGAAGGCAGGTTCTGCCCATAAAATGGTACTGAACATGATCTCCACATGTGTCATGATAAAAATGGGCAATGTGTATGAGAATTTGATGATCAATGTAAAGCCCACCAATATTAAGCTGAAGAAGCGTGTAATATCCATTGTCTGCGAAATTTTGAAGTGTGATGAGGATAAAGCGGTAAGGCTGTTGGAACAGCATGACTGGTCTATTCGGGAGGTTGTAGAGGCAGAGAAGGCTTGAAAATCAGGGGATTTATAGGATAAAAACATCCGGGAGCAGGAGCAGCAATTGAAAATAAATAGAAGAGTCAGAACAAAAGGAGTGCAGAAATGTGCTCCTTTTTGTGTGAAAATTTTATTTTTGTCGGAGCGGAAGGATTTGTCAGCCCTGAAGTTTAATTTAAGTATAGACCCCTCGCCCCATTAATGATAAAATATCAGAAAAGACACTTATTTAAGAAAGGAAACAGATTTATGCGTTTGATCTCATGGAATGTAAATGGTATCAGAGCCTGTATGGACAAAGGCTTTATGGACTTTTTTAAAGAAATAGATGCGGACATTTTCTGTCTGCAGGAAACCAAATTGCAGGAAGGACAGATTGAAATGGACCTTCCGGGATATTATCAGTATTGGAATTATGCGGAGAAGAAGGGATATTCAGGTACAGCATTATTTACAAAACAGGAACCCATTGCTGTGACTTATGGTATCGGAGTGGAAGAGCATGATCATGAAGGAAGAGTGATCACTGCAGAGTTCGAAGAATATTATGTGGTGACGGTGTATACCCCAAATGCACAAAGGGAACTGACACGTTTGTCATATCGTATGCAATGGGAAGAAGATTTCCTGAAGTATCTGAAAAAATTGGAAGAAAACAAGCCGGTGATCTTTTGTGGAGACCTTAATGTGGCCCACAAAGAGATTGATCTTAAAAATCCTAAATCCAACCGCAAGAATGCAGGTTTTACGGATGAGGAGAGAGGGTGCTTTGGCAAGGTGTTGGAAAATGGATTTGTTGATACCTTCCGCCATTTTTATCCGGATCTGGAGGGAGTTTATTCCTGGTGGTCTTATATGTTCCAGGCAAGAGCCAAGAATGCAGGGTGGAGAATTGACTATTTTGTAGTGTCTGAGAGCCTGAAGGACAGGTTGGAGGATGCAGCCATTCATACACAGATTTTGGGATCGGATCATTGCCCGGTGGAGTTGAGGTTATTATAAAGTAGTTGCCGGCGATTTGCGATCATTTGCTGCAGGGAAGGCAATATTTTGGCAGAGGATTTTGGGGTAAGTTACTTGAAAAGCAGGGCGGGGGTCTATATAAATTTATTGCCTGGTAAGACCCCGCAAATTGTGATAAGTTGGGGCCTGAGAAGACATTTTTTATGTATAGATACTTTTAGAATCAAAATTGGCTGAAAAACAGGCGTAAATGGGATCTAAAAATGATAAAATTTTCTATAGACCCCAGAAAGTTTTTCCGGAAGTTGGGGAAGACATTCAATGAAAAAGTTCAATGAAAACATGATGCCATATTGACGCAAAGAGGTACAGAGAGATTATTAAATTGAGGAAGGCAAATGAGAGAGCTTAGAAAATTGTACAATCAGGAAGTTATACAGACACTGCCCAGACTTCCCCGTGATTTTTTCGCCCGGGATGGTCTGGTAGTGGCCAAGGAGCTGCTGGGCAAGATTTTGGTGCATGAGACCAGTATCGGAACCATCCGGGGAATCATTACCGAGGTGGAGAGCTATATGGGCGTGAACGACAAAGGTTCTCATACCTATGGCGGGCGTAGGACTGAGCGGACGGAGCCTATGTTCCATAAAGGCGGCACATCTTATGTGTATTTCACATATGGCATGTATCATTGCATGAATATAACTACCGGTTGGGAAGATGTGCCTCAGGCAGTGCTGATCCGGGGAGTGATACCGGCGGATGAAGCGTCTGAACAGAGAATGTTGAAGCTGCGGATGGATGCTGTGCGGAAGCAGACGGAGAAGAAGTTGTTGCGGGAGTGTCGGGAAAATCTGGCGGAGCAGGAGTGCGGAGCTGTTGCAGTGGCAGAAGGAGAGGCATGCTCGCAGGGCAAAGCTATACAGGATATTGAAGAGATCGTAAACCGTAGAGAGAAGGCCATCCGTAAAAATCTTGCGGACGGCCCCGGTAAACTTTGCATTGCCATGGAAGTTTCCAAGGCAGATAATGATGTGGACATGGTGGAAAGTCCAGCATTTTATGTTACAGAAGGGATTAAAATCAAACCGGAAGATATCAAGGCAGGCAAGCGTATCGGCATTGATTATGCAGAGGAAGCGGCAGATTATTTGTGGAGATTTTATTTTTAGGTGTAGATTATTTTGTGTAAATAATTGTGAAATTCTCTGAATTCCAAGCTGGTGCAAGAAACATTCCAATGCAGGGGCCTTTCGAGGCGTCGGCACTTGAAATTTTCGAGTGTAGCGACGAAAATTTCTTAGTGTCCGTTACGACCGAGAACGGAGTGGGAACGTCCCCAAATGGAATGTTTCTTGCGCCAGCTTGAAAACAGAGAGATTTACCAACAACTATTTACGTTATAACAAGGAGGCAGTAAATGAGTCTGAGATTTTTCTTCGGACCCTCAGGATCCGGAAAGAGTTATCAAATTTATAAAGAGATCATTGAACGTTCTATGGAAAATCCCAGGCAGAATTTTCTGATCATTGTGCCGGATCAATTCACCATGCAGACCCAGAAAGAATTGGTGACCATGCACGAGAGAGGCGGCATCATGAATATTGATGTTCTCAGCTTCGGAAGACTATCTCATCGTGTCTTTGAGGAAGTGGGCGGTCAGGAGATGCCGGTGTTGGATGATACGGGAAAAAGTCTGGTGCTGCAGAGAGTTGCTGCTTCCATCAAAGATAAATTGCCTATGCTGGGCAGTCATCTGCACAAGCAGGGATATATACATGAGGTGAAGAGTGCACTCTCAGAATTTATGCAGTACGGTATCGGGACAGAAGATGTTTCAGAATTGATGCATTTTGCAGAAAAAAGAGGTGCACTTTTTTATAAATTAAAGGATCTGGAAGTATTGTACCGCAGCTTTATGGAGTACATAGCCGGCCACTTTATTACCAGGGAAGAAAAGCTGGATGTGCTGCGCAGTGTAATGCACAAGTCGGAAATTGTTCGAGACAGTGTCATTGTTTTTGATGGGTTTACCGGTTTTACACCCATTCAAAACAGACTGATTCAGGAATTGATGAAGTATGCTCGGGAAGTGATTGTGTCAGTAACCATTGGTGATGGCGAAGATCCTTATCGCCCGGATGGGGAGCAGAAGCTGTTTCATTTAAGTAAAAAGACGGTGCAGGGACTGGAGAAGCTGGCAATGCAGATTGGTGTGGAGCGGGGAGCAGATATTATTGTTGCACCCAAGAGTCTGCCAAGGTTTCAGAATGAAAAGGCACTGCAGTGGTTGGAAAAAAATCTTTTCCGGGCTGAGACTGGGGCTTTTGAAGGAAAGCAGGAGGCTATCCATATCATGGATGCTCCAAACCTGAAGGAAGAAGTCCATCAGGTGGGATTAAAGATATCACAGTTAGTTAGGGAGCGAGGCTGGCAATACAGGGATATTGCGGTGATCTCCGGTGATCTGCAGGCGTATGCGGCGTTTGTGGAAGAGGAATTTGCTGATCTGGATATCCCTTGTTATATCGACAGAACAAGAGGCATCACGCTGAATCCAATGACCCAGTTTATCAAGAGTGCACTGGAATTATTTATCAAGGATTTTTCATATGAAGCGGTATTTCACTATCTGCGAAGTGGGTTGACCGGATTTACGGCAGATCAGGTGGATCAGCTGGAAAACTATGTATTGCAGACAGGAATTCGAGGCTATGGGAAATGGAGCCAGCGTTTTACTGCCAAGACAAGGGCTATGGGAGAGGAGGAAGCTCCCCTGCTTGCGCTTAACGAATTGCGGGAAAAGTTTGTGACGCAGGTGTCAGTTTTGGCAGAACAAAATGGTAAGGGTGTACATGTGGGTGGAGCAAGACGCAGTACGGCCATGGAATATGTGGACAGTCTGTATGATTTTATTGTAGCCAATCATGTACAGAGCAAATTGAAAGGGTTGGAGGATGGATTTGCGGCTCAGGGAGATTTGACCAGAGCAAAGGAATATGCCCAGATTTATCGCCTGATTATGGAACTCTTAGAGCAGATTCATGGACTGCTTGGAGAGGAAGAAATCAGCCGTCAGGAGTTTTTGGATATTTTGGAGGCTGGTTTTGGAGAGATAGAAGTGGGTACCATTCCTCAGAATGTGGATCGTATTTTGATAGGAGATATGGAAAGAACCCGTTTAAAACAGGTGAAAGCCCTGTTCTTTGTGGGTGTAAATGATGGTAATATTCCCAAGGCTGCAAGCAAAGGTGGTATTATTTCCGATGTAGACAGGGAATTCTTAAGTCAGTCCGGAATGGAACTGGCGCCGTCTCCAAGGCAGCAGATGTACATTCAGCGATTTTATCTGTATCTGAATCTTACAAAACCTTCACAATATTTAAGTCTGTCCTATGCACGGGTGAACAGTGAAGGAAAGACGCTGCGTCCCTCTTATTTAATCGATGTGATACAGAACCTGTTTCCGGAAATTGCGGTTGAACAGCCATGGAACAGACCTGTCATGGAGCAGATCGTGACGTCCAGGGAAGGCATCCGTTACCTGGCAGAGGGTTTGCGGGAGTATGTGGAGGAAGGGCCTTCTCGGTTGAGGGATGAAGAATTATACTCTTTATATGCAGTATATCGGGAAAAAGAGGAGTATAATCAACGGATGAAGCTGCTGACACAGGCAGCCTTTCTGCGATATCGCGAGAGTGGTCTGGCAAAGGCCGTGGCGCGAGCACTTTACGGAAGTCATCTGCTGAACAGTGTCAGTCGTCTGGAGACCTATGCAGCCTGTGCATACAGACATTTCCTACAGTATGGTCTTTCCCTGAAAGAGCGGGAGGAGTTTGCATTTGAAGCAGTGGATATGGGGAATGTTTTTCATGGTGTTTTGGACGAATTTGCGAAACGATTGGAAGAAAGTGATTATACCTGGTTGGATTTTACACCGGAATTCAGTGAAAAAAATATTGCCCAGGCGATGGAGCAATTTGCAGCAAATTACAGTGCCGGTGTGCTTTACAGCAGCGCAAGAAATGAATATGCCATAACCCGCATGAACCGGATTCTTCTGCGGACAGTGAATACTCTGCAAAATCATCTGCAGAAGGGGGATTTCGTGCCGGAGGGTCATGAAATATCTTTCCGGTTTGCAGACAATATGGAGGCAGTGAATATTGCGCTGACGGAGGAGGAGAAGATGCACCTGCAGGGACGTATTGATCGGATTGATACGGCCCAGGATCAGGAGCATGTCTATGTGAAGGTCATTGACTATAAATCCGGCAATCGACAGTTCGATCTGGCAGCAGTTTACCATGGTTTGCAGCTGCAGCTGGTAGTGTATATGAATGCTGCTATGGAGATCGAAGCAAAGAAACATCCGGATAAGGAAGTGGTGCCGGCGGCAATGTTGTATTATCATGTGGATGACCCGCTGGTGGAGGCTGGTCAGGAGCTGACACCGGAGGAAGTCAGTGCCGGGCTGCTGCAGAAGCTGCGTATGAACGGGGTGGTCAATGCAGATGCCAATATTATAGAAAAGCTGGATCACTACATGGCGGATAAGTCGGATGTGATACCGGTGGAGAAGAAAAAAGATGGTACCCTTTCTGCACGTTCTTCTATTATGAGCAGAGAAGAGATGCAGGTGGTCTCCGGTTATGTGAATGCAAAAATCAGAAAGATCGGTCAGGAGATCCTGTCCGGTCATAAAGATATCAATCCTTATGAAAAAGGAATGGCGGGAGCCTGCACCTATTGTGCCTATAAAAAGGTGTGTGGCTTCGATCCGGCCATTCCCGGATATAAAAAGAGGGCGCTGGAGGAATTGTCTCAGGAAGAGGCGCTGAAAAAAATGGAGGAGGAGCTTGGCTGATGGGTATTTCTTTTACACCTGACCAGCAAAAGGTCATTGAACTGCATGAACGGAATATTCTGGTATCAGCGGCAGCCGGCAGCGGCAAGACTGCCGTGCTTGTGGAGCGTATTATCCGGATGGTCTGCGATGAAGCCCATCCTGTGGATATTGACAGGCTTTTGATTGTGACTTTTACAGGTGCGGCTGCGGCGGAGATGCGGGAACGTATCAGTCAGGGGATTGCCAGACAACAGAAGCTCCATCCCCAATCTGAACATATCGAAAAGCAGGCAACACTTCTTCATAATGCTTTGATCACTACGATTGACAGCTTCTGCTTGTATCTGATCAAAAATCATTTCCACGAAATCGGGCTGGATCCTGCATTTCGGGTGGCAGATGAAGGGGAGATCAAGCTTTTGAAGCAGGATGTGCTGGGTGAACTGCTGGAGGAGCGTTTTGCTGAAAAGTCCGAAGCATTTTTAGACTGTATAGAGTTTTTCTGTCCCGGGGGCAGGGAAAGTGTATTAGAAGAGATCATACAGAATTTTTATACCTTTGCAATGAGCTATCCCTGGCCCCGGGAGTGGCTGGAGGCCAGAAAACAGGATTACCATATGGAAAGTGTGGAGCAGCTGGAAGCCAGTGACACCGGTGTATATGCATTGCAGTATTTACAAAGAACACTTAGGGGTTGTGTAGATGCCTTACAACAGGCGAAAGCTCTTTGCGAGGAGCCGGACGGACCCTATATGTACGGGGAACTGTTGGAAAGGGAAATAGAAGCCCTGGAAAAGGTGGCAGCCTATGACAGCTTGAGAGCATATGAGTCAGCCATTTTTGGAGTGGAATTTGCCAGACTGCCCACAAAAAAGGATACTTCTGTATCTGTACAGAAGAGAGAAAAAGCGAAAGAACTGCGGAACAAGGTGAAGGATACTTTGAAAGAATTACAGGGCAGCTTTTTTGCAAGACCCCTGGAGTCTTACGTGCGTCAGCTCGGGGAAAGTGCCCCATATATAGAAGAACTGGTCAATCTGACATTGGAGTTTATGAATCGTCTGGGGGCGAAAAAGCAGGAAAAGAAGGTTTTGGATTTTCACGATATGGAACATTTTGCACTGAATATCCTGTTGAAAAGAGACGGGGACAAGATGGTTCCCAGCTCTGTGGCCGAGGAATATCGGGAGCATTTTGCAGAAATATTGATTGATGAATATCAGGACAGCAACCTGGTGCAGGAATATCTGCTGCGGACCATTTCCGGAGAGGGTGTGGGTAAGTATAATCGTTTCATGGTGGGCGATGTAAAGCAGAGTATTTACAAGTTTCGTCTGGCAAGGCCGGAGTTGTTTTTGGAAAAATATGATACCTATGAACCGGTGGAAGGGCTGTGTCAGAGGATCGATCTGAGCAAAAACTTCCGCAGCCGCAGGGAAGTAGTGGATACTGTCAATCATATTTTTTCAAGGATTATGAGCAGGGAGAAGGGCGGTATTGATTATGATGAAAATGCGGCACTTTATGTAGGTGCAGCTTATCCGGAGAATTTAGCATGCAAGAGTGAACTGTTGCTGGTGGAAAAGCCGGCCAAAGAAGATGAGTTGAATGCAAAGCAGGCAGAAGGCCGGGCAATTGCATCTAAAATCAAGGAGCTGCGAGCTCATTTTCAAGTGACGGATAAGGCCACAGGTGTGCTCAGACCGGTCCGTTACAGTGATATGGTTATCCTGCTTCGCACAAACAGTGGGTGGGACGAAGAGTTGAAAGCAGTGCTGCAGGAGGAAGGTATTCCTGTTTATATCTCGTCCAAGACCGGATATTTTGCAGCAACAGAAGTGCAGGAATTGCTGCAATATTTACGGGTTTTGGACAATCCCGGACAGGATATCCCCCTGTTTGGAGTGATGAAGTCGGTGTTTGGCGGATTTACAGAGGAAGAAATCGCCGGCATCCGTGGGGAAAATAAAACCTGTTCCCTGTGGGAAGCTGTACAGCGGTCAGAGAGTGAAAAATGTATTGCTTTTCAGGCAAGCATAGAAAAGTACAGGACATATACTATTTATATGCCCATCCACGAACTGCTGCAAAAAATCCTGGAGGATTTTTCCTATTTGCACTATGTGACAGCCATGCCTGGGGGAAGTAAGCGTAAAGCCAACGTGGAGATGCTGCTTACCAAAGCGAAGGCTTTTGAGAGTACCAGCTATTATGGATTGTTTCACTTTGTGCGATATATTGAACAGCTGGAAAAATATGACGTGGACTTTGGTGAGGCAGAGCTGATAGATGAAAATGCTGACCTGGTCCGTATCATGAGCATCCATAAGAGCAAGGGGTTGGAGTTTCCGGTGACCTTTGTGGCAGGCATGTCCAAGCGGTTTAACATGCAGGATGCAAACAGTTCATTTCTCATGGATATTGATATGGGGATTGCTGCGGATTATGTAAACTTAAAAGAACGAACCAAGTCTAAGACATTTCGAAAGGCAGTGTTGTCCAGAAAGATGAAAGAGGACAATCTGGCAGAGGAGCTGCGAGTGTTGTATGTTGCCCTGACCAGAGCCAAGGAAAAGCTGATCATGACCGCCACCATATCCAAAGCTGCGGAACGGCTGGAGAATGAATTGGCTTCCTCCATCTGCGGGCTTAAGGTCATGGAGTATCTGAATGCCGGTAGTTATTTAGATCTGGTGCTGCCTGTGATGGATGAGAGTGTGGTGGATGTGACTGTGTATAATGGTGAGGATATGCATTCGGAAGCTATGCTGGAGCAGTTGGATTTGGATGTGAAACAGCAGCTTTTGTCTGCGGGAGAATATGCGGATGAGGATTTGATGGGTCTGCTGCGGGAGCAGTTTGGTCGTCGATATGGATATGAAAATCTGGCTCACCTTTACACAAAAACTACCGTATCAGAACTAAAGATTGCCGCCATGGCGGACAAGGATGAGGCCGCATTCCATGCCTTTGAGGAAAAGGAAGTGGTTCCTTATATACCTGGATTCCGGAGAGAGAAAGAGGCGGTCAGTGCCACGGTTCGAGGGAATGCATACCACAAGGTCATGGAGCTGATGGATTTTGAAAAGATATATCAGGAGGATAGTTTAGAGAAGAGTCTGCAGGCGTTCTTAGATTCGCAGGCGGAGAAAGGCGCCCTCAGTGCAGAATACCGCAGTGCGGTGAACGAGAGAAAACTGCTGAATTTTCTGCGAGATCCCGTGGCTCAGCGGATGA
>JAZPYS010000138.1:0-4908 GCA_045544275.1 Acetatifactor sp.
AAGCAATTCGTGATCAAGTTGATAGAGAGATTAGGCATAGAGATGATTAAATACACGCTGATGCCTAATTGCAATGAAAGAAAGAGGAAAATACTACAAAAGTGGTTGACATAATGGAGCTATTTTCCATCAGAGAAAAAAATATTTGCCTGATGCCTAAATATAAAAGATTTTTAGGCATCAGGCAGTTTTTTTAGGTTTCCATGGAAAATGTGAATCCTAATTGGGCATACGTCAATTAGTTTTCCCAAAAGCTATGTACAAAATTTAAAATATACCCTGTCAAAAGATTTTGGCGTGGGTGTGAAACAATGTAACCATGATTCTGTGATATTATTTTACCAATTTGCAGATACTTGCTGAGATGGAGTAAGTTTGGCAGACGAGAAATGACCGGCGGTGCTTGGGGATTGTGTATTTTAACGGGTATTGGCATGATCTTTTTGGCAAACTATGTTTCTTATGCATGGGAGATTGAGGAAGCAATCAACGCTTCCAGTCCGGGAAGGGCACAGTTTATGAAGGTGTTATCTAATATGCCGTCCCTGATGAAGGAATGGGATCTTTGGGGAGCGTTTGTGGCCGATTTAGGTATGGGCATCTTATTTGCCTGTGTTGCAGGATTCAGTGGTCGTCTGGGTAAAATGAAAAAGAATAAGAAGTAAGATTATTCATTACAGTTGAAGGACAAGACTGACATCTATTTGTGTAATGGCCTCTTTTGTGGTAAAATTCTCATAATCTGAGAGTAATTCTAAGTCTATTGGGTGGTATTCTCAGTAGCGAAACCTTAGAATGAAGATGAATCTGTAATCTCTATGCAGTATGCTCCAAAAGATGGTACAGTGTTGCCGATTACAGTAAGTACGCAGGCGGATCTTAAGGAAGCCAGACAGCTTGCCTCTGTGAGACATTTGATATTTGCTATTGTGTACGTGGTGGAAGTACTTGCAGTATTGCTGGTGTATTTCAAGTTGAGAAAGAGATAATATATAAAAGAAATAGGAGAGGTTGGTTTGACCTCTCCTTTACTATGCATTATTTTTTTAGCTTATCTACCACAATTTCAATTTGTTCCGGTGTGGGATCCCAATAAAACTTAATTTCCACAATTCTGTTATCCCAGCAAACTAAGTAGGTATCCAGGATGCTGTCACTCCAGTGCAGCTGGTAGGCTGCGGAAGCTTCCCAGAGATCCGCATTGATCGGTTCGTAGTGATCAATAAAGAGTGCATCACCGTGTACTTCGTCCTGACGTTCATTCAGCATCGTCTGTTTGACCATATCGTAAAGGAATGGCTGCTTAATGTCAACAACAGTATAAGACAGGTCTCTCAGCCCTTCAGGGCCGCCTTTCACATGGTCCTGACGGTATTCGGATCGTGATATCAGGAAAGTTTCGTTATGCCTGTTACGTTCTCTGGACCAGGTACTGTCGCCGATTTCCATCAAATCTTCCACATAGAGGGGCATTGGTTCATCATAAATCTCAAATGTCCAGCCACCACGATCATAGCTGTCAACAGGAGTACGCCCATCGTCTATACCATTGCGTATAATATAAAATGTGAAGACACCTAAGAACGCAAAGGTTAGCATGATAATGAGAAGAATGGTAAGTGTGTAGTTGGTACCTTTAGAGGCGCCTGCACGCTTAAGCCTTTGTTTTGCCAGATTACCGATTAGAATGATGCCGAAAATGACTCCAGTCCACACAAGAGAGAATATCCGAAAGCCGGATGGCAGCTTTAAGGTATTGAAAAATATCACCAGGCAGGACAGCAGTAGGGCAAGACTTAAGAATCGATTGGTTTTTACCGGGATAAAGATCCCGTTTTCTGCCGCTGGTTTTGCTTTCCTATGCCAGTAAAAGCATGTGGCCAGTTCGACTATTTCTGCAAGCAATAAGAGCAACCATATAGGGATGGATGCCAGCAGATAAGGTGTGGACAGGAAATCTATGGTCTCTGTAAAGAGTCGATAGCCGTTAAAGGTAAGCTGATAAAGTACGAGTGCCAGAACCATCAGGTGAGAGGGAATCAGGTTCTTCTTCATAGCCCTCCAGATGGTATTTACCTGGATAACCGGATCTGTTTCAATGGGAGTGGGATCGACCTGTTCATTACAAAAGACCTGAATCTGTCCCCAGCGGGTCAGAAGTTTCCAACCATCTCTGGCGGCAAATTCTTCCAGCATTTGTTGCTTTTCGCTTGGACCGGGATCAAACTCACTGGCACATGGGAAGTAGGTCACAGTGATGTGAAGATTAGTTGGTGCAATTCTGCGATAAGTCCAAAAGTAGGCACTGATTTTTTCAATCAGCCAGCCCTCAGAAGCCATTTTCTCAAATTGTTTCTGCATGGTGGTCTGGTCATAAAATGCACAGCGGACAATCTGGCGTTTTGTATCTCTCATAAGGTTTCCTCCTTTCCGAATATGGCACGATAATCTTGTGCCTGAGCGAGAATACGAGAGTATTCTGCATCTAGCATATCTTTTCCTTTTTCTGTTATAAGATAAGTTCTTTTTCGTCCTTCAACCTTTGTTTCAACAATCATACCGGCATCCAGAAACTGCTCCAGCAGGTTGTACAATGTTCCGGAGCCGACACTGACTCTGCCATCTGTCATAGCAGGGATCCGGTCAAGAATATCAAGACCATAGCATTCCTCTTTTAGACAGAGTAGGACATAAAACATCTGCTCTGTAAGGGTTCTGAATTTTTCACGGGGCATATGTGGCACCTCCATTCTCGAATATCGAGTATCTGTAATATTATTATATTATCGAATATCGAGAATGTCAATACATATAGAAAAATTTGCAGGGAGTGTGTATTTACAAATATTTTTATCAATAAGAGAAAGATATCGTGTTGAAATCCTCCAAAATGAGGAAAATCAGTATGTGCAACTGTCGGTTGCTAAATATTAAAGCTTGATTGATAGACTTTTTTTGTGTGAACAGGTATAATAGACCTATAAATTGTAGGAGGTCAGTCACATGAATTTGGGAGAAACTATCTATAGATTAAGAACAGAAAAGCAGTTGTCGCAGGATGAACTGGTAAAGGGCGAAGAGACGTCCAAAGATGCGCCCCCAGAAGTAAGAACAGAAGTAGTATATGTAAAACAGAAAGGGTTTCCGCCCCGTAAAATAGCAGGAACCATTCTGCTTTGTATGGCATTTTTAGTGACGATACTGCTTTTTGTTGCTGGTGGTGGACTAGCAGGACTACTCTTTGCATCTCCGTTTCTTGTGTGTGGTATTATATGCTTTGCATTTAAGAAGAACGTAGGATTGTGGTGTGCCTGGGCGGTATATTTTCTGTTTGATGTTTATATGTCCTATGCTACTGGCATAAATAGGGCAAATGTACTACATACTCTGCAGTGGACTCATCATATGAATTATATGCGATTGGCTTTTGCTTGGATTTTGGTAATTAGTTTACTGGCTATGATGGCGATTACTGTCATTCTCCTCGGAAAGAGTCTGGTGGTGGATGAGCTGAAGGTAAGAAAGCAGATGCTGATATCATGGATTGTTGTAGTAATTCTGCAAGCGGTTGCTATGATTTGGCCTCGCACGGGATTGTTTGCATATATATTGGCAAATATCTTTGATTGGGATGCGGTATATAGGCTCATTGCATTGCTGCTGAGTTGGACAAGAATTATTGCTGTTACTGTAGCACTTGTCTATACAGTTCGCTATTTACGCAGGAGAAAATACGTAGAAAGAACTTAATTACGATTGCTGCCACGAGTTGCGGAATTGCTTACAGGTGTGTGCTATCATTTTGGGTTTTTCTTCTACGATGCAGTCTGTACCTTTACAATAATGTCTCTATGCAGCCCGATTCCGTATTCAAATGAAAGTATATCATGAAGTTACCGCCATTGATCCGGACAGAAAGAATGTTTCCGTAAAAAAACTAAAAACCGGTGAAGAATTTGAAGAAAGCTATGACAAGTTGCTGCTTTCTCCCGGTGCAAAGCCGGTCTGGCCCAATCTGCCTGGTATGGACAGCGATAAGCTGTTTACCCTGCGTACTGTGGAGGACACCTTCCGGATCAAGGAATTTGTGGAGCAGCACAGGCCGAAATCTGCAGTGATGGTAGGCGGCGGTTTTATCGGTCTGGAAGTGGCAGAAAACTTAAGAGAATTGGGTATGAATGTGACGATTGTTCAGCGGCCCAAACAATTGATGAATCCTTTTGATGCGGATATGGCTTCCTTTATCCACGGCGAAGTCCGCAAGCACGGCGTGAAGCTGACGCTGGGATACAGCGTAGAGGGCTTTGAAGAGAAAGACGGCGGGAACGGATTGGTGAGATGGAACCGGGAAAGAAAGTCTATGTGATCTGCCAAAGCGGTCTGCGCAGCTATATCGCTACCCGGATTCTGGAGGGGTACGGCTTTGAAGCCTATAACTTTGCCGGTGGTTTCCGGTTTTATGATGCAGTGATGAATGACCGGAGCATCTTCCGGTATGGGAAAAGCAATCGTTGAACGGTTTGCCAAAGAAGGCGCAAACATTATCGCCGTGGCTCGCCGGAAGGAACGTCTGGATGAATTGGCAGCATCGCTGAAAGATGTGCCCGGAAAGGTCATTCCTTTTGTCGGTGACGTCATCGTTTACTGGTCGCTTAATTTTTCTAACATAGATGTGTCGGCAAGTTCAATGGTGCCACGGGAGAGCTTGATATGCCTTGTTATGTCATTTGCAAAATAGTGAGAATTGTGTTAGCAGCCTTTTTCTGGTATAATAATATCATTAAAGATTGATAGATTAATCGAGTTATGGTGAGGAGAATGAGTTATGGTACCTATTACGACTGTTATTGCCTGTGTAATTACGCTGCTGGTCAGCTTGATGCTGCCGATTGTAGTTCTGATTGGATT
>JAZPYS010000139.1:0-8027 GCA_045544275.1 Acetatifactor sp.
ATAATTGAATTTACAACCTCGCTTACAGAATCAGATACGCTGCATGGCAACTTTTGATAATCCAGTGTTTTATAAGAATAAGCGCTTGGGATATTCCAATTATTACAACTCTAGCACCGTCTATATGGGAATGGATGTGGAGTGCAATTTCCCTGTTGAAAGGAGGATTGCACCATGAAAGAAAATACAACCAACCCAGCAAATGGATTGATTATTTTGGAGTTTTATGGTAGTATAGAAGCGGTATGATGGTCTTTATCAGAGAATCATAACTAACGAAAGCAAAAGGCGAAAAGCCTTGAAAATAGGAGGTTTTTAAAGGTATGGAACAGTATAAGAAAGAGTTCATTGAATTCATGGTAGATTGTCAGGTGCTGAAATTCGGGGATTTTACATTAAAGAGTGGACGCAAGTCACCGTTCTTTATGAATGCAGGTGCCTATGTGACAGGAAGTCAGTTAATGGGATTGGGTGAATATTATGCTAAGGCTATTCACAACACTTATGGAGATGACTTTGATGTATTGTTCGGCCCTGCATATAAGGGGATTCCGATCAGTGTTGTAACTGCAATTGCATACAGCAAATTATATGGTAAAGAGGTTCGTTACTGTTCTGATCGTAAGGAAGAGAAGGATCATGGTGCAGATAAAGGAAGTTTTTTGGGAAGTAAGTTAAAGGATGGTGACAGAGTCGTTATGATCGAGGATGTTACCACTTCCGGAAAATCCATGGAAGAGACTGTTCCCAAGGTAAAAGGTGCTGCTGATGTGGAAATCGTAGGTCTCATGGTTTCCTTGAATCGTATGGAAAAAGGTCTTGGCGGCGAGAAGAGTGCGTTGGAAGAAATCAAAGAAAAGTACGGTTTTGAAGCAAATGCAATTGTAAGCATGGCAGATGTTATCGAACATCTTTACAACAAAGAATATAATGGCAAGGTGTTGATCGATGATGCATTAAAGGCTGCAATTGATGCATACTATGTTGAGTACGGAGCATAAGACAGGACGAGTAAAGGATGATTTGATATGGATGAAAAAGTATACAAGGTAATGGGTGGATCCGGTGCGTGGAACATTGCACTGGGTATTGTAACGATTACAGTAGGAATCATCAGTGGGGTTCTGCTGATTATCAGTGGGGCAAAGCTTCTGGCAAACAGAACAAAGATCATATTTTAAGGTAAGAAAGGCATCCCCGGTGACGGGTATGCCTTTCCGTGGTTCATAGAATAAACAAAACTCATATGAATGAGGTAACAATGGCACAGAAAAGAAAGCAAAAAAAGAATTATAAGTTTACAAATAAAAGGCATTCGGAAAAGGCGGTTATGTCCACTGTATTCGGTGCACTCAGTCTGATTTCCCTTGTAACAGTCATTTATCTGGCTTATATAAATGCAGGGGAGGCTCCTGTAAATTATGGATTCAGCGGAATCTTGATTTTGATTTTTGCAATCACAGGGCTGGTGCTGGGGGTACTGGCACTCCAGGAGAAGGATCAATTCTTATTTTTCGGCAGACTGGGGTGTCTGCTGAATGGCCTTGCGCTTGCGGGAATCAGTGGTGTGCTGTATGCAGGAGCATATTTATAAGAACATGTCTGTACAAACAATGATGAATTTTGTAAAAATATACTTGCATACACGCACTATATTTAGTAAACTAATGATGAATGAGTATATCTGGTATTCATAGATATCATGTCTATACAATATATGGAGGATAAAATAATGGATTATAAGAAAGCCGGAGTGGATATTGAAGCTGGTTATAAGTCAGTGGAATTAATGAAAAAACATGTGAAAGAAACCATGCGCCCTGAAGTTCTGGGGGGACTGGGTGGTTTCTCGGGAGCATTCTCTTTAAGCAAGATTAAAGATATGGAAGAGCCCATTTTGTTATCCGGAACTGACGGATGCGGTACGAAAGTAAAGTTGGCTTTTATCATGGACAAGCATGATACCATTGGTATCGATGCTGTTGCAATGTGTGTGAATGACGTTGCATGTGCAGGTGGTGAGCCTTTGTTCTTCTTAGACTATATTGCATGTGGTAAAAACTATCCTGAAAAGATTGCTACCATTGTTAAGGGGGTAGCAGAAGGCTGTAAGCAGTCCGGAGCAGCTCTGATCGGCGGTGAAACAGCGGAGCATCCGGGACTTATGCCAGAGGATGAATACGATCTTGCAGGTTTTGCAGTAGGTGTTGTTGATAAAAAAGATTTGATTACCGGTGAAAGCATTGCAGAAGGTGATGTGCTTGTCGCAATTGCATCTTCCGGTGTTCACAGCAATGGTTTTTCATTGGTTCGTAAAGTGTTTGAAATGACAGCAGAAAGCTTAAATACATATTATGATGAATTGGGAACAACTTTAGGTGAAGCTTTGATCGCACCTACCAGAATTTATGTAAATGCGTTGAAGGCTGTAAAGGCAGCAGGTGTTACCATCAAGGGGTGCAGCCATATTACAGGCGGTGGTTTCCAGGAAAATATTCCGAGAATGCTTCCGGAAGGCATCAATGCACACATGGATTTGAGCAGCTATGAAGTGCCTGCTATCTTCAAATTATTACAGAAGACAGGTAATATTGCAGATGAGATGATGTACAATACTTACAATATGGGTATCGGTATGTTATTGGCTGTTGATCCGGCTGATGTGGATAAGACTATCGCAGCAATTGAAACCGCAGGTGATAAGGCATGGGTTGCCGGTGTATGTAAGGCTGGCGAAAAGGGAGTTACTTTATGCTGAGAGTATTAGTGCTGGTATCCGGCGGCGGTACGAATCTGCAGGCTATTATCGACAGTGTAGCTGAAGGTAAGATCACCGGTGTAGAATTAGCAGGCGTTATCAGCAATAACAAGACGGTAAAGAGTTTAGAGAGAGCAAAGAATGCCGGCATCGAAGCGGTCAGTGTTTCGCCGAAAGATTATGAGAACAGGGATTTGTTTAATGAAGCATTTCTTGCAGAAGTTGACAGATTTTCTCCGGATTTGATTGTTCTTGCTGGTTTTTTGGTGGCTATTCCTGCAAAAATGGTAGAAAAATACAGTAATCGTATTATCAACATTCATCCTTCTCTGATTCCTTCTTTCTGTGGAGTGGGCTACTATGGCTTAAAGGTTCATGAGAAAGTGCTGGAAAGAGGTGCAAAGGTAACCGGTGCTACAGTACATTTTGTAAATGAAGGCATGGATGAAGGCCCCATCATTGCACAGAAAGCAGTTTATGTAGAAGAAGATGATACTCCGGAAGTATTGCAGCGCAGAGTTATGGAGCATGCAGAATGGATTATCCTTCCGCAGGCTATTGATGATATTGCCAACGGACGTATCTGTGTGATTGATAATAAAGTCAGAAGAGTTAAATAGTAACCGGAAAGGTGTGGTATTATAATGAAAGTATTAATCGTAGGAAGCGGCGGGCGCGAGCATGCAATTGCAGCAAGTGTTGCAAAAAGTCCTAAAGTGGACAAGATATATTGCGCACCGGGCAATGCAGGTATTGCACAGGTAGCGGAATGTGTGAATATCGGAGCAATGGAGTTTGGAAAATTGGTTGCCTTTGCAAAAGAAGAAGGTATCGATTTTACGATCATTGGCATGGATGATCCGTTAGTTGGCGGTGTAGTAGATGCCTTTGAAGAAGCGGGACTTAGAGTGTTTGGCCCCAGAAAGAATGCGGCGATTCTGGAAGGAAGTAAGGCTTTTTCAAAAGATCTCATGAAGAAATACAATATTCCTACTGCATCATATGAAAATTTTGATGATGCAGAAGCTGCAATGGCATATTTAGAAACATGCAGCTATCCCATTGTGTTGAAGGCAGATGGTTTAGCGTTGGGAAAAGGCGTTCTGATCTGTAATACCAGGGAAGAAGCGAGAGAAGGCGTTCAGTCCATTATGATGGACAAGAAATTTGGAGCAGCCGGCAACAAGATGGTCATCGAAGAGTTTATGACCGGTCGTGAAGTCAGTGTGTTGTCATTTGTAGACGGAAAGACAATTAAGATCATGACTTCCGCACAGGATCATAAGCGGGCAATGGACGGAGATCAGGGTTTGAATACAGGCGGTATGGGTACCTTCTCTCCCAGTCCTTTCTATACTGAAGAGGTGGACGAGTTCTGTAAGAAATATATTTATCAGGCAACGGTAGACGCTATGGCTGCGGAAGGAAGATCTTTCAAAGGTGTTATCTTCTTTGGACTGATGCTTACACCGAACGGACCGAGAGTTTTAGAATACAATGCAAGATTCGGAGATCCGGAAACCCAGGTAGTGCTCCCTCGTATGAAGAATGACATTATTGAAGTGATGGAAGCATGTGTGGATGGTACGCTTGATCAGATTGAATTGGAATTTGAAGATAATGCTGCAGTCTGTGTGGTTCTTGCAAGTGATGGTTATCCGGTAGCATATGAAAAAGGATATGTCATTGAGGGACTGGATAAATTTGAGGCAGCAGATGGTTATTATTGTTTCCATGCCGGAACAAAATGTACAGAGGCTGGTATTGTTACCAATGGCGGTCGTGTACTTGGAGTAACTGCTAAGGGAACAGATCTCAAAGAAGCAAGATCCAATGCATACAAAGCCACAGAATGGGTTACATTTGCAAACAAATATATGCGTCATGATATTGGAAAGGCTATTGATGAAGCATAAAGAAAGACAGGAAGGTAGCATATGGGAAAAACAAAAGATTTAATGAAGCGTATGGCAGCAAGGTTTGGCGGCTGTGCTGTAATGGCTGCAGCAGCATTGTTTCTGTTCAGCAGTATTGCAATTCATGCAGAGGCAGCAACCGCTAAGGTAACAGCTTCATCTGTAAGGGTGAGAAAAGAAGCCAGCACCGACAGTGATGTGGTTGGCAGTGCAAGCAACGGTGAGACTTTCACGATTCAAAGTGAAGTGACAGGTTCTGATGGATATGTATGGTATAAGGTTTCGCTGGATGGTGCTACAGGTTATATCCGTTCGGATTTGGCTCAGAAAAGTGAAGGCGGCGGTAGTACATCCGGAACACAAAGTACTGCAGGTGTGACGGAGATTCAGCCGATCAGTGCAAAGGTAACCGGTGATCTGGTAAGGGTTCGGCCGGATGCTTCCACCAATGGCAGTGTTGTTACAACAGTTGCAAAAGATGCAGTGGTTACTGTAAACGGAACTGCAGGAGGAACAGATAATAAGACCTGGTATAGAGTCAGTTTTCGTTCAGGCAGCAGCGATGTGACTGGATTTATTCGTGAAGATTTTCTTCAGCTTGCAGGTGAAGTTGTACCGGTAGGTGAAGTTACCCCGGAAGTTCCTCCTGTAGAGGAACCGGTAATAGAGACACCGGAAGTGACTGTGGAAGTAAAGGACTACGAGACGTTTGAAGCAGACGGAAAGTGGTATCTGGTAAACAACACTACAACACCGGCATATCAGTATGTAATTGAGGATATTTTTAATGCTGCGGAAACAAATGCTAAATTATATGAATCCAGCTTAAAAACGCTTAAGACACAAAAGATATTTATTGTGATTCTGGTTCTTTTAGTGGTTGGTGGAGGTGTTGCAGCGACACTTATAATCTTTAAGATGAAAGATATGCTGGATGAAGCATATTATGAAGAAGTAGAAAAAGAAGTTGCTGCAAAACGTCAGAATAAACAACAGAATGTGATGCATACTGTAGGTAAGGATTCAGTACAGAAGAAACCGACTGTGAACGGGCAGCAGAGACCGGCAGGTAAGCCCCAGCAGATGGGTGGACAGCCAAAGCAAATGCCGAAACAGCAGATAGGTGGAGCAGCACCGAAGACGGGAGCGCCTCAGAATGCCGGTAACCAGCAGAGGCAGGCAGTACAGGCAAGAACGACAGGGGCATCTACCGTTGCAGCACAGCAGAAGCCGGCCGGTGTTGTACAGAAGGCAGCTGTGCAGTCAAAACCGCCGGTACAGCCAAAGCCGGAAGGCAGACCGCAGGCAGGCGAAATGCAGAAATCAGCTAATGCTGCAAAACAGCAGGAATGGAAGAGTAAAAATTTTATGTCAGATGATGACGATGATTTTGAATATGATTTCCTGAACTGGGATGGGGAGGAAGAACTCTAAAGTAAGATACAAAAGCAGGGAGCCGAAATGCTCCTTGCTTTTTTGCGCCACTTGTGATAATGTCTATATAACAGATGAACAAAGGAGAATTCGGACATGTTGATAGAAATAGACTTTAATAGTGACGAAGCAATCTATCTTCAGCTTCGGAATCAGATTATATTGGGGATCGCTACAGCTCAGTTTAGGGAAGGCGATTCGCTGCCCAGCGTGCGTCAGTTGGCTGATACCATCGGCATCAATATGCATACGGTTAACAAAGCCTATACCGTACTAAAACAGGAAGGTTTTGTGAAAGTCGACAGAAGAAAGGGTGCAGTCATTGCTATTGATATTGACAAGATAAGGACGCTGGATGAGATCAGAAGAGAACTGATGGTAATCATAGCCAAGGGAAGCTGTAAGAATATCAGCAGGGAAGAATTCCACCTGTTGATTGATGAAATATATGAGAAATATGGAGGGCTGGTGTAATGCAGTCACATTATACTGATAAAGCAAAAGCAGCACTTTTATGTGCAGAAAAAAGTGCAAAAAGCCTGAAACAGGGATATGTTGGTACAGAACATATTCTGTTGGGGCTGATGAAGGAAGGAACCGGTGTGGCGGCACGAGTGCTTGCAGACAACGGAGTAACGTATGATGCTGTAAATCAGATGATCAAAGAATTGATCGCATTTGACAGCGGTGTTGTCATGCAGGAAAAGGAGGGCTATTCCCCCAGAGCAATGCGGATTCTGGAGGAAGCTGATGTTCAGGCGAAACGTTTTGGGCAGGCATTGACAGGTACAGAGCATATTCTGCTAGCATTGATCAAAGAAGGGGAGAATGTGGCTGTAAGGCTGATCAATACATTAAATATATCGCCGCAGAAGATTTATGTGGATGTATTGGCTGCTTTGGGAGTGGATCCTAATCTCTATAAAGAGGATCTGACAAGAAATAAAGCTTCAAAATCGAAGGCAACAACTCTGGAGCAGTACAGTAGAGATCTCACTGCGCTGGCAAGGGAAGGCAGACTGGATCCTGTGATTGGAAGAGATGATGAGATCAAACGAGTGATTCAGATTCTCAGCAGAAGAACGAAGAACAACCCTTGTCTGATTGGAGAGCCGGGGGTAGGAAAGACTGCCGTGGTAGAGGGATTAGCACTTCGTATTGTGAATGGAGATGTTCCTTTTACTGTGCAGAATAAGCGTGTGCTGACACTGGATCTGTCCGGAATGGTGGCGGGAAGTAAATATAGAGGAGAATTTGAAGAGAGAATAAAGAAGATCATCAAAGAAGTTATCAGTGATGGTAATATAATTCTCTTTGTAGACGAATTGCATACGATTATCGGTGCAGGTGGTGCGGAGGGAGCAATTGATGCATCAAATATTTTGAAACCCTCTTTAGCAAGAGGTGAGATACAGATGATCGGTGCAACTACCATTACCGAGTATCGTAAATATATCGAGAAGGATGCTGCACTGGAACGTCGTTTCCAGCCTGTCAATGTGGCAGAGCCTACTGTGGAGGAAGCCATAGCAATCTTGAATGGTGTGAAATTTAAATATGAAGAACATCATCAGGTGATTATTACAGAAGCTGCTGTGGAAGCGGCAGTAAAATTATCAGATAGATATATTAATGATCGTAATCTGCCGGACAAGGCGATTGATCTTATTGATGAAGCCTCTTCTTCTGCAAGATTGAAAAGTGCGGGCATTCAAGGAAAACAAAAAGATTTTCAGAATGATATTCTTATTATGGATGGAGAGATTGAGGCGGCTATTCGCAATGAGGATTTTGCCAGAGCTGCAGACATCAAGCGTCAGCAGGACGAGACAATCAAGAAGCTGGAACGTCTGAAACGTCGTAATCTGAAGCATTCTAAAGAGTTTGATATTCAGATTGATGAAAATGATATTGCAGCT
>JAZPYS010000140.1:0-4985 GCA_045544275.1 Acetatifactor sp.
AAAATGCCCTACCGGCTTCATTGTAATCTGCCAGAATATGGAAGTCAGTGAAAATCTGCAGCAGTACAGGACCGATCTTGGTATTGTAGCACAGACCATGTGTCTGGGTGCAACTGCTAAAGGCCTCGGATGCTGTATGATCGGCAATTTTAATGGCAAGAAACTGCAGGAAGCGTTGGGACTATCTGAACAATTCTTCCCGCTTTTGGTAGTGGCAGTAGGCAAGCCGGATGAGACAATTGTGATCAAGGAGATCGAAAAAGGAGAACCTACGAAATATTACAGGGATGAGAATGATGTGCACTACGTGCCAAAGAGAAAATTGGAAGATATTTTGTTGTAAGGCATATTGAACGATGAAAGTTTTATTTTTTGATATTGACGGCACCCTGCTGGATCACAACGGCAGGATGCCGCTGTCTGCCGGAGAGGCATTGAAGCAGGCAAAAGCAAATGGACATAGGTTGATCTTATGTTCCGGAAGGAGTAAGTGTGCTGTGAGACAGCTGATGGATCGATTTGGGTTCGACGGCTGTGTGTGTTCGGCAGGTGCTTATGTGGAGTACAGAAAGAAGATTGTAAATATCGAACTGCTGACAACACAGCAGAGGAATCGATTGATTGATTTCTTTGAAGGATCGGAAGCAGTATATGGCCTGCAGTGCTGTGAATATATGGCTTGTCCTTCCGAATTATATGATACCTATGAAGAGAATTTTGCCCCGAAAGAAGAAATTTTATCGGGACAAAACGAAGAAGAAAAGTTCGATGATATCGGCAAGACATTTATCTTTGTGGATGATATCAGGGCTGTGCAAAATGTTGAAAAGGCATTTTACTATGGAGCCAATGTAGGTGTCATAGAAGCCGGGCGGATTTTAGGTGCTGAATTTGATGTGCGCCTTGCCAGCTATAACATGCCGGACGAGAACAATGGCGAGATATCCTTAAGCGGCATCACCAAGTCTTACGGCATGCAGAAAATGTTAGACTTTCTGCAGGTGGATAGAAAAGATACTATTGCTTTTGGTGATGGTTACAATGATTTAGAGATGCTCCAGTTTGTGGAAAACGGTGTGGCCATGGGCAATGCGGTGGATGATCTGAAAGCAGTGGCGGATTATGTGACGGACTCGGTGGATCAGGACGGGATATATAAGGCGATGAAAGAGTTGGGGTTAATATAATATTGAATTGTCTGCTGTAGAATCTCACAGATGTTTGTAAAAGGAATAAAGGGCTGTGGGACTTTTTGTGGTTAAATAGTGATGAGCCTTTGACACCTAAGACAATTTGGCATATCACTGAGGACAGATGCAGTGCATTATAATGTCCTATTTTTCGCGATTGCGGGATTTGGTAGGGCTCTTTCGGTGAATTTACTACAAAAAATTGCAAAAATTAAAATATAATAATATACAGTTGCATTTTCTAACGTAATCGTATATAATGTAACCAATCAGTTCTCACATTTCTAAGAACGATTCAAAGACAGCCCGTGTTCTCGGGAGTCGAGTGGCGTATCGCCGATTATTTCAAATCTTACAAACACATAGGAGGAGTTGCACATGAGCAATGTAAAGCTTTTTCTGTATACAGGCGGCACAAAGGGCGGGACGGAGGCTCTGAAGGATATGCTTGCGTACATACAGAATACGACGGAAGAAAATGCGGTAGATGCGGATCTGAAAAAGCTTCATGTGAGTGTGAAACGGTTGAAAAACAATAAGCAAATCGGGGTGAAGTATATGCAGATGCGGGAATGGATGTGGCTTAAAGTGAAAGAGGAAGTGGAAGAGAAAGTAGAAGAAGCGAAGTTGGAACTTGAAAAAGCAGCAAAGAAAAAAATGGAAGAAGTGGGGCTGCAAGTATATGCAGCGAAGCAAGAAGCGGATGCAGCGAAGCAACAAACAGAACAGCGCATGCTCAAACTGACAGAAAATCTACTGAATGCAGTCAGATATGATGATTTGAGGCGTATAACACAGGATATAGAGCACCTTGAGAAGATGTTGGAGGAATATGGCATTTAGCACTCCACCTGCCCCCTATATTCCCCCGGCGTCATATGCATTCTTTTCTTAAACACATACATAAAGTATTCTACTGAACTGTAGCCTGCTGTGTATGCAATTTCCTTTACTGATATATTGGAAGAAAGCAGCAGGCTGCAGGCGTATTTCAAGCGCAGTGTGTTCAGGTAATCATTAAAGGTACAGCCAATCTGGGCCTTAAACAAATATCCCAAATAATTTGGTGAAAAGGAAAGCTGACCAGCTAACTCCTCTAAAGAGATTTTTTCTAAAAAATGCTCATTCAGATAAGCGATGGCCTGTTGGATTGGCAGGGGGGCAGTATGCATCTCAGAGAGTGTGGATTTTCTTATCATGGCAATCACGATTTCAGAGATAATGTTCTGAATGATCCTTTTGCTGAAAGACTGTCGTTTGTCCGTTTCCACTGCCAGTTCCTGAATGCGGCGAATGATTTTGAGTGCTTCTTCCTCAGAAAACATGCAATGAAACTTATTAAAATCCAAATACTGACTGATTTCAGGATCTAGCATATTTTTACTGAAGTGGATGCTGTAGAGCTTCACGTCTGTCAAAGCAGTCAATTCGTGAAAATCATAATAACACATCAAATAGGCATTTCCAGGTTCTACAATATAAGTCTCCCCGTTATAAATGTGTTCTGCATTGCCGGAGGCGATAATTTCAAATTCTAAAAATTCATGCCAGTGAAGAGGATAGCGTGTACCCGCAGAAATAAAACGTTCATATAAAATGAATCCGTCTTCGTCCGTAATATCTAATTCATATTTCCCTAAATTGTGAATCAAAATTTTTACCTCTCAAATCGTTGATTTTCTTAATTATAACCCATATTATTGAAATTTACAAAGTATTTCTAAGATTTATATAATAATGATAGATATTGCGAAACTGTGGGGGCAAGCCGGTGCAAAATAATTCCATTTGGGCACGTTTGCACTCGGTTCTCAACGCAGCGGTACTAAGGATTTTTCGGCGTTTCTCTTGAAAAAACCAAGTACCGGCGTTTCGAAACGACCCTGCATTGGAATTATTGCACCAGTTTGCCCCTATAGCTTCGAAAACACAAGCAGAAAGGAGTCACTATATGAACTGGAAAATTGCTTATGCACATCACAAGGACTGTGTGAGTGGGAAGTATCATACCATTGAAGCATTGGAGCAATCAGGTTTTGATTTGATACCGGCTACGGTTCCCGGCAATTATGAATTAGATATGATGAGAGAGGGCAGACTTCACGATCTGTATTTTTCAACCAATACCTTGGATGCACAGAAGATGGAAGACATGCATGTCTGGTATTTTTGTAAGGTAGATATTTCAGATCCGAAACAGTATTTGCATTTTGAAGGAATCGATACCTTTGCGGATATTTATGTCAATGGCAGACTTGCAGCATCCACGGATAATATGTTCTTGGCTTATGATGTGCGAGCGGATTGGAATATAGGAGAGAATGAAGTTGTAGTACATATCAAACCCACAATGCTGGAGGCACGTAAGTTCCGGCTTCCGGCGGCAAGCCATGCTCAGAAGTATAATTATGCGTCATTATATGTCAGGAAGGCAGCCCATATGTTTGGCTGGGATATTATGCCTAGGATCGTCTCTGCCGGACTGTGGAAGACTGTCACAATAAAGCAGGAAAAAGTAGACCAGATTCAGGAAGTTTATTTAGTGACCAATAAGATTGTGCCTGATGAGCATGGAAGAGTCAGGGCAGGGCTCAGGCTTTTTATAAATACGGATCTGGAAGGGGCATTTGCCACAGAATATGCAGTAAAGATCGAAGGACATTGTGGAGATAGTCAATTTGAAAAAACAGAGAAACTCTGGCACAATGCACATGCGTTCAATATTACGGTGGAGGATTGTAAACTTTGGTGGCCAAAGAATGCCGGAGCCCCCAAGCTGTATGATATCACAGTGACACTCCTGCATGGAGAGACAGTATGCGACACCTATCAGTTCAAAGCCGGTATCAGGACGGTAGAACTGATTCGGACAGATGTTACCACAACAGAAGGAGACGGAGATTTCTGCTTTGTAGTAAATGGTAAGAGAATATTTGTGTTAGGGACAAACTGGGTACCATTGGATGCATTTCATTCCAATGACATCAACAGACTGCCTAAATCTATGGAACTGGTGGATGACATCGGCTGCAATATGATCCGCTGCTGGGGCGGCAATGTATATGAGTCCGATGAATTCTTTGATTACTGTGATGCCCACGGCATCATGATCTGGCAGGATTTTGGAATGGGCTGCGGAGTCTATCCCAATGAGAAGGTGTTTGAGGAGAAATTGGAGGAAGAGGCCGTTTATCAGATTAAACGTCTGCGAAATCATGCGTCACTTATTTTGTGGGCAGGGGACAATGAATGTGATCTGACCTATGAGTGGCGGGGACGTAAAAAAGATGATCCAAACCAGAATACACTGACACGAAAGATTCTTAAACATGCGGCTGAATTACATGATTACAGCAGACCCTATCTGCCCAGCTCCCCTTATATCAGTGAAGCTGTTTTTGCCGGTGGGGGCATCCGTCCGGAAGAACACTTATGGGGGCCTCGTGACTACTTTAAAGGCACATATTATAAAAAAACCTTCTGTCATTTTGCCAGTGAGACCGGTTATCATGGTTTCCCTTCTCCGGCATCTTTGCGGCAGTTTTTGAAAGAATCGGAGAAAATCTTCAGAGAAGACGGCAGGGCGACAGATGAGTATTTAGTACATGCAGCAAGTATGGAGACGGAGGATGGACCTTATGCATATCGAATCAGACTTGCATATAATCAGGTGGTGACTTTATTTGGCAGTGCAGAAGAAGATTTTGATGATTTTGTGCGTCAGAGTCAGATATCTCAGGCGGAAGCGAAGAAATATTTCATAGAAAAATTCCGTATTGGTAAAGGCAAACGGAC
>JAZPYS010000141.1:0-26492 GCA_045544275.1 Acetatifactor sp.
TGTGTAAAACGGCAGAATCGCCATTTGAATGTAGAACTTTGAATTTCAGATATCAGAACTTTGCTGATAGAATTTATAATAGGATATTAACATAACATTTGAATTATTGCAAGAGGTTTTGCAACTAATTTATTACATTGTTTTGTGGCTGTTGTCGAGTAAATAGATTTCCAGAATTTATAGATATAAAGGCAGTGTAAACTTACTATAGAAATTTACACTGCCCTTTTTCGGCAAATATAACTCACGATTTCCCAGTCTCATCTTTCCTCGTGTGCATTCCTCTGGGATTTCTCAAAAAGAACAACAGCTGCCCATGGTGATGTCCCACATATTTGACCAGCCGGATTTAAAGGGCTGCCTCTGTTGAATCAGCATTTCACCTCGTTTATTAAAGTGTTAACTTCATCCTTTCCTCCCGCACGAACACAGACGCAAACTGATTCAGCCCAAATCTACGTACAAATAGCTCACACTTACACAGGAACATATAGTAAGGATTCACGCCTTCGCCTAACAGGGACTCAAAATTTCCCTGTCCTTTGGAAATGACTACATCAGCTGTTCTGATCCGTTCCGATGCCTCATCATTCAATCTGGGCAAAATAGTTCCCGGCGCGCAGCTGCCATTTCCCATACAAGGAACAAGCTTTGTCAGTCCAACCTCTGCCGCATCCTTCATAGTGGCATCATTAAGCACCTCTTCTCCACGGACAATTACTGTAATCTGCAAATGAGGATAGGCTTCTTTTATATATCGAATAAACATCTTGTCCAGCACAATCTCGCCACAGTTATCCGTCAGGTAGACCAGACTTTTACCCACCCGCAAATCCTCACAAAACCGGGCATACTCTTCTGCCGGCACAGTCTCCCCGGCAGCCTTCTCCAACAATGTCTCAAAGGTATCTTCATTCACATTATCTACCGCCGAAAAATCAATATAATTGGCTGCACAGACGTATTTGATACACTCCCGTACCGGATCTTTGGTCTCACGGATGCGGGTATCCAGCTCCGGTTCTTTTTCTAAAAGCAACTGATTATACTGATGTTTTGCGGGCCCAAAATCCTCACCTTCTCCCCAAAATTCCTGATACACCCTGTTTAACAATTCCGTAAGCCCCGGTGCAGACTCCTGTGAACTGTTTTCTAACACAATTTTCAGCACCTGCTGCATATACTCTAATTTTTTGTCTTCATCGGAAAACTTCCTGATGGACTTTTCTTGTTTTGCAATAATACATCCGACACACATAGAATTTGCATGCATACGATTACTCCTCCATCAACTTAAAACCCATACTCTTCATTCAGTACAATGACTTTGACGCGGTTTGCTTCTTTCTGGAAGCCCATCTTCACATACGAGCTGCAAAGCTTTTCTTCCGATGCACAATCCACACATTTCCCTGTCTTTACACAGGGCGTATTGCGATGATATCTGGCGCAATTAGCGGGACATGCCACATTTTTTACATGCTCCATAGCGGACGCTTCGCTGTCAAACACTTTATTCTTTCCGGCGATGACATACACCTCTTTAGGGCCGTAGATCATGGATGCCACGCGATTTCCGGTATAATCAATATTGTACAGGTAGCCATCCGTACTAAGTGCATTGGTACTGGTAAAGTAAATATCACTGAAAAATCCTTTCCGGAATACCTCCTGAATCCCTTCCGGCGACAAACCTTCCTCATAGCGATCATAAAATATCACATCACTGCTTCGGATCTGATCGATCACTCCTGTCTCAAACAATGTTTGAGAACCGCCTACGCAAACAGTCTTCCCGCTATGTAAAATGCCCTTCAGATATTCCCGCAATTCCTCTGCATTCTCCATGAAGATCAGGTCCATACGATGCTTCTGAAAGCAATCTGTCATTTTTTGTTTTTTTACTTCTAAAACTTCCTGTAAATATTGGTTCATTACGCCCCCTCCATAACATTCATTCCACATTTTATAAATATACAGTATCACTCACCTCCGTCCATGTCAAACTCAAATTACATTTAGGAGGAATAATCCTGTTTCTCTCTCGCCACTACAACGAATCTGCCATTTTCAATGTGATATGCACATGTAACCAGGGTAAGCAGACGGTCCCCATATTCGGCTGTCACACCGGTATCATAGAGGGCCTTTTTCTTATAATAGTCATAAGCTTCTTCAAAATGCGCTTCATTTTCCGCATTTATAAACTGATAAAATTTAAAACACGTCTCATGTTCATAGTAGACCTTATCATAAAATGCCGCTACGATCTCATACTCACGCTCCTCGGAAAGTGTTGAAAAAGAAATGATGGGATGTTCTTCCCAGTATTTCCTTTTTTCATAATCCATCAGTGACGCAAACATAGATCCGTTTTTCATATTATGGCCATAAATAATGATATTGTCGCTCTCCGGCTCCATGCTGCAGTCATCCTCAATAAATGGCAGTCCGGCTTTATCAAATTTACCCTTAAAATCAGCATAAATATATTTCTCGCCATCTTCCGGTGTAAACATAACCGGATAATCCACCACCGTATCTTCAATATGGATCCAACCTGCCAGGTCCGGGTTCTGCTCATGCAGGATTGCCAATTCCGCCAGCTTATCCTGGTCTTGCGACTGTACATCCGAAGTGGGCTCTGCTATTTCCGTCTCCGACTGCTTAGTGGATACAACCACTGTTTCCGAAGTAGTATCCACTGCTGGAGCAGATACCTGCGCATCATCCCCTGTGTTCTCCAAAGCAGCAGGTCGAAACACCGCCAGCAGGATCAACAGCACAGTCACTGCTATGAGAGCCCCTGCAATGATCACTACCTTTCTAAAGCTTCCGGCTTTTATGAAATTCTGCATAAAACCATTTTCCTTTTTCATAATCATGCTCCCCGTATAAGAGAAGCGGTGAGTGCCCCCACCGCTTACGTCTTATTTATCTTGATTTTCTGCGTCCATATACAAAGGCTGTACCGCCGACCATGCATACAAAGATCATGGATGCCAAAACAAGCATCGGTGTAATGTCACCGGTCTTTGGAACATTATCCAATTTCGGAGCATTTGCATATCCACATCCGCACTTGCCATTTGCATCAAATGCATGAGCTTCTTTTACAGTGCTGTATCCGCACTTACTGCAAATATACCAGTGGCCGCTTCCATCACTCTGGATGATCAGATCGTGACCTTCCGCATTGATAGTGCTTGTCTCCACTGCTCCACATGCTGAACATGTACGCTGCTCAGAACCTGTTTCTGTACAGTTAGAATCCTTTATCATGGTCCATGCACCGAAGCTGTGGCCCTTTGCATAGATCTCTTTGGTTTCAGCTGCACCACATGCACAGGTACGGGTTTCTACGCCTGCTGCTGTACAGGTTGCTGCCTTTGTCACAGCCCAGTCGCCGAAGCTGTGGCCCTTTGCAGGGATTTCTTTGGTTTCAGCTGCACCACATGCACAGGTACGGGTCTCTACGCCTGCTGCTGTACAGGTTGCTGCCTTTGTTACAGTCCAGTCACCATAAGTATGTCCTGTTGCAGGAATTTCTTTAGTTTCAGATGCACCACATGCACAGGTACGAGTCTCTACACCTGCTGTTGTACAGGTTACTGCCTTTGCCACAGTCCAGTCACCATAGGTGTGGCCTGTTGCAGGTGCACCAGTTCTGGTCTCATATTCACCACATGCACAGGTACGGATCTCTACGCCATCAGTTGTACAGGTTGCTGCATCTTTCACAGTCCACTCGCCAAATGTATGCGTATGCGGTGTTGTAACAGTAATGGTTCCGCTTCCGCCGTTAACTGTCATCAAGGCATCGTTGCCGTCTCTCATACCACTGACAGATGCAGACACATTATAAGTGCCATCTGCTGTACCTTCTTTTACTTTAAATGTAGCACTTACAAGTACGCCATCACCTGTAACAGGATCTACACTGGAATGATTTGCCATACCGGTAGGTGCATATGCATCACCGGCAAACATTACGTTTGATAAACCTGTCAGCTCTAATGCTGCAGTATCATATGTAACAGTAACCTTGCCGGATACAAATCCCGGGTTACTGCTTATAGAAATATCTAAAGTCACACTTTCTCCTGCTTTAGCACTGGCACTGCCGACACCTACAGAAGGTGCGCCGGCTGCCATAGCCGGCAATGCCATAAGCATTGCCGCCATCACTGCTATGAGGAGAGTACGAAGTACTCTTTTCATCCGTCAAATCTCCTTTTCTATTAACCTGCGGCAGGGAATGAAGTAATTCTGCCTACGTCATATCTCTGAATCAATGTAGCATCAAAGGAATCCACAATACCGTCTCCGCTGACGTCACATACACTCAGATCCAAACCTGTTTCCGTGATTCTTCCAACATCGTAACGCTGAATCAGAGTCGCATCAAAGGAATCTACGATACCATCTCTATTTGCATCACCTAACAGTCCCTTCTCAGGTTCCTCCGGAACCTCAACATCCTTGCCCAGACCATTTGCGATCTGTGCTGCGATATATTCATGTCCCAGTTCACTTGGCAGCATGCTTTCACCGCTGCTGTTTCCGATGTACTCAGCAAGCAGATCGCCTAATGCGATAAGAGTTGTGGTATTGGCATCTGCTTCATATCCGGTCTGTACATCCGGTGCCGCAATATAAATGCCATTAGATGTCAACATTGCATAAGCAGTTGTATAAATGCCTACAGCATCTGTCAGATAATCAAGATATTCACCGATATTAACGGTAGTGTTTTCATCCACCTGAACGATCATATCTTCCAGAGGATTGTACATACCAACAATAATAATGGTTGCTTCCGGATTGATGGCACGGATTTCGTTGATCAATTCAGGAAGTTCACATACATATGCCACATAGCTGTATGCATAAACTTCTACTGCTGTGCTCAACAGTGCTGCTGTAGCTGCATCTTCAACATTCTCTGCGATACTTGCATTTACTTCAGCCAACAACTGTTCTACATAAGGAACATTTTCTGCACCAACATATGCTGCCCAATCCAAATCTACTGTACCACCGAAAATCTGGCCGTAAATCTGATCTACAGTCTCATTGATAAATTCATTGCTTGTAAAGCCAACAGTAATCAGGTCCGCTTTTGCGATAGTATCCGTGTTGCTGCTGAGTACTGCATATGCATCCTCGATCATCAGACCCTTCTGCGCAAGATTTGCGTAATCTACATCCAGTTCTTCAGCCAAAATGTCTACATAGCTTCTGCTGACAGCGGAAGCATCTCCGATAGCGACGTAGAAGGAATCTTCACCCGGTACATAATCACATGTAGTTGCATTGATATATGCTTCTTCAATTGCTGCCATCACTTCGTCGATCTTAGCATCGATAGTGTCTGCCAGTTCTCCTGCCATCACCTGTGCTGCTGCAACAAGTTCATCTACGTTATCAATGGTCTCTCCAACGATAGCTTCTACTTCTGCCTTCAGTGCTTCAGTGGCTGCATTTGCTTCTGCTACAATTGCTTCCAGCACTTCACCGAATTCTTCACCTGCTGCCAACAATTCTGCTGCCTTTTTCTCTGCAGCATCCATCAGCCCAGCGATCTGCTGCTGTGCTGCTTCTGTCAGCTCTGCAATCTTTTCATTTAACTCTGTTTCCAGATCAGAGATTGCTGCCTCTAATGCTGCAACTGCTTCTGCATATGCTGCTTCTAATTCTGCACGAATTTCAGCAATAGCTGCTTCTAATTCTGCATTAACAGCGTCAACCGCTGCTTTCAGATCTTCATTGATTGCAGTAACTGCTGCTTCCAATTCTGCATTTAATGCTGCAATCTGATTTTCAAGGTCTGTAATTGTCTGCGCGATCTGTGCTTCTACTTCTGCAATAGCAGCTTCCACCTCTGCGATCTGTGCTTCGATCTGGGCCTTAACATCTTCTGCTGCATTTTCCAGTTCTTTTAATAATGCTTCTAATTCTGCCTGTTTTTCAGCCAATGCTGCTTCTAACTCAGCCTTCTGTGCTTCTACTGCTGCTTTAAGTTCTGCATTTTTAGCTTCTAAAGCTGCTTCTAATTCAGCAATCTGTGCCTGTGCAGCTGCTTCCAGCTCTGCAATCTGTGCTTCTGCCGCTGCTTTGAGTTCTGCAGCCTTTGCTTCGATTTCAGCTTCAATCTGTGCCTGTAAAGCTTCTAATTCTGCAATCTTAGCATCGATAACCGGCTGTAATTCTGCCTGTAATGCAGCAATCTTTTCAGCCAGTTCTGCTTCGATGATAGCCTTTGCTTCTTCTGCGGCCTTCATGATTTCTGCTGCTGCAGCTGCAAGCTGTGCCTTTACCTCTTCCGGAAGGGCATCATATGCTGCCTGTACGTCAGTCTTTACCATTTCTGCAAGATCAGCCACTTTTTCACCGGCCAAAGTAACTAATTCAACGGTTTCATTAACTAATGTTTCTACTCTTTCATATGCAGCCCCTACCAATGCAGCAGCTGCCTCTACAGCATCACGAGCCGCATCCACAGCTGCGATTACTGCTTCTACAGTTCCATCTACATTTTTCAGAACATCCATCACTGCAACTGCAGAATCATTCAATTCCACAACAGCGGATGCCAATGCTGCAAGTTCTCCTTCAATTGCAGACAGACCGTTCTTTAAGTTGTTGATGGTAGCTTCAATATCAGCAATCTGTGCTTCCACTGCTGCGATCGTTGCTTCCAGTACAGCAATTGCTTCTTCGATCTGTGCGATTGTTGCTTCGATATTTTCTGCAACTTCACCGGCTGCTGTTTCCAGTTCAGCCTTCTTTGCTTCCAACTCAGCCTTCAGTGCTGTCAGCTTTTCATAAAGAGCTGCAGATTCATCCTGCAATTCCTTGATCGCTGCTTCCACAGCCGGCTTTGTTGTATTGATATATTCGGTTGTTTTGCTCTCTAATTCTGCCTTCAGTTCTGCTACAGCAGTGTTCACTGCTTCCACATAACCCTGCTCCTGCGCATATTTGTATGCCTCGTCCAAAACTTCAGGACCATACTCTTCGATTAATTTGTAGAGCTCGTCAAGGGCGATTTCTACACGTTCGATGACTTCGTCTTTTGCGGTGTGGTTGTTTTCGTAAGCTGCAATCACCTTTACTGCGATCTTGTCATGACCTGCAGGTGTAGGATGAACGGACATACCGTTGCCTACTTTGAACAGGGCGTAGATTTTGCACATACCCTGAAGCTCAGGAGTGGAGGTCAGATAGTCTGCCAGTCCCGTATGAATACTTTCCGGAGTGCTTTCAGGATCTGCTGGATTTACGTTAAGTCCTGTAAATACGCTTGAAAGATCTCCTGCAATCTTTATCAGACCTGACAAAGGAATCTCCATTGTATCTGTACTTTCCGCAACAGCGTCTTCAATACCCAGATAAATTGCAATAGAGAGATTTTTGAGGTCGTCATCCGTACCGGTAAAACCATAATTATAATCTTTATTTGTCCAATCAGGAGTATTGGCTTCATATGCTTCCACGTCAGCAAGGTTGATCTCCTGCAGCACAACACCAAATGCACCTCCAACCATTTTTCTCAGAGAGCCATTATATGCATCAATATTTCTATCACGTACAATTTCTCCAGATAAACGGTCCACTGTATCCCAGCCTGCTTCTTTCAAAGCAGCAAACTGCTGGCTGATAAATAAAGGTGCGGTTTCCTCAACATAGTAAAATTTAGCGTCTTTCCATTCACCGGCTGTCTGCATTACAGTTGGAAGACCGGCAATGTATGTATTTAGTGCTCCAAATACGCCACCCATGATATCACCTATCGGAATCGGATTCATACCATCCATGGTAATGGTCATACCATAAGTAGTATTCATTAAACCAACTAAAATGATCTCACAATCAGGGTTGAGTTCAACAATACGTTCCAATGCACCTTTGTAATTCATGATAAATCCTACCGCAGTGTATGCAATAAGGTCACATACATCATTGACGTTAAACAGAGCCATCAATTCAGCCGGAACATATTTTTCCATTTCTGATTTCATTTCATTGTAAATCTTTACAACAACCGCTTTCTGCTCAGGCTCTAAACCTGTCAGCGCCATTTCCAGATTTACCTTCTCATCCTCGTCCAGAGATGCACCAAAGACACCTAAAGCATCTGTAACTCTATGAAGCATATATGCCCCAAAGGATGCGTTACCAATACCCAGGGTAATGATGTCTGCATCTGTAACTGCTTGCGTAAAGTATGCTGAAAGGCCTTCTGTATCATATATATCTGTATAGCCATTTACCTGACTAAACCATCCATCTTTAGGCATTTCACGACCACCTAACAGATGGTTCAGATCTTCTGCACGCATAGCAGAAACAGCTATCTTTGTATGCTCTACGTCATACCCCTCGCCTCTTAACCATTCTTCAAACTGAAGTGGATATGCATCTGTACCATATACACCATCTCCACTATAAAATGCTTCACCTTCTAAGTCGCCTTGCTTATATCCATCAAAGCAATATCCATTTGCCATGGAATCGCCGATGGACACATACTTTATTTCTTTGGACTCGGACGATGTTTTTTCTTGTGCGAATGCGACAGACGGACACAAACCAACTGCCATGCAGGCAGCAAGCACAAAGGCCATGCCGGAGCGCCACATTCTTGAAAGTTTTTTCTTCATGATTACCTCCTGTTTTTTTGATTTCTTCCATTTAGGGAGTGTGCTTGCGTATCCATACAAATAAATTTCTGTTTTGGAATCTATTTTGGGAAAAAAGGAAGCTTTTTACTTATATTTAAGGGATAAGAAGTATCTATGTGAAATAATTGCCTTAACAAAATCCATTTCCTCCTCAATCACGGATTCTGCCGGCAAGGTTTTTCTCTATAGATACTCCATCCTCATAAATCAAGTCGAAAGCAGCTTGTTTATGGAGTAAAATAGATTCTTCCCCGTCATTTTATTTGTATAGACCGAAAACATGTAACAAATCCCTAAACAGAGTTTGTTTCGGGAGCATTTCAGGTTGCTGCCTCTGAAATAGCTCCATTTATTACACCACACCGCCGGTTAGGCGGTGAAAATGCCGTTGCTCACCGGATTAAGGTCTCCTGACAAACTGCATTGGTTTGCAGGGCGGATATTCCACCCTGCCTCCGCAGCAACTATCAGGTAATCAAAATCCTGCTATTCTCTTACATGCCGGGTTGCCAGCCCGTATAATCAAACTGTGCATATTCTTTTTCCAATGCACGATAGTCAACCTTGCCCATACCTGTCAGGGGCAGCTTGTCCACTGCGATTACTGCCACCGGCTTGCCTCTCTCTTCTACATTCTGATCACAAAATGCAAAGATTTCACCGCATGCAGCTGCTCTGTCCACATCCGGCATGAGCTCTACCAGAGCCAGCGGATACTGCCCCTGACTGTGGGCAGCGTCAGCCACACCAATCACGGCACAATTGTGCACATCTGCCCTGTCTGCAATTAAACTCTCTAAATTAATAGGGAATACCTTATGCCCGTCAAACCGGGTGATCATTCGCTTGATACGCCCCTTTATGAACAGGAAACCATCCTCATCCATATATCCTAAATCTCCGGAGTGAATCCAGATCTTGCCATCATCGTGTCGACGCATAACATATGCCGTCTCTTCCGGATTGTTAAAATATCCTTTCATCATGGAAGGTCCGGTGACACAAACTTCACCGTTGCGGTTATAGCCCAGCTCCTTTCCGGTCTCCGGATCGAAGATTCCTACATTTACGGTCAGTGAAGGAATGCCCACACTGCCTTGTTTATACACATCATTCACACAAAAGGACGCAGCTGCCGAAAGCTCTGACATACCATACCCCTGTGCCAGGGGATATCTCATATTATGTGCTTTGCGGAATGCATCCAGCTTCCGTTCCAGGCCTTCATTCATACTGTCACCACCGGACGCCAGGGTATACAAGAAGGACATATCCAGTTTCTGCACCTCCCGGCTGCCAATGAGCAGTTCAATAAATACCGGTGTACTGATTACATGCTGGGGTCTGAACGCACGGACTAACTTGCCGATTTCATTGGGAATAAACCTGGGAATAGGCACCAGCGTCATCCGCATGCAAAGGGGCATATGCAGACCGCAGACCATACCATATGCTGCAAATATGGGGATGATCCCCAAAAATCTGTCTCCATCCTCATGAAATACTGCCGAATGAATAAAGTTCATACCCACAGAATTCATGGAATCATTGGTCATCATAACCCCTTTCGGGCGACCTGTGGTGCCGCCGGTATAGGTGATTGCCACCAACGCATCTCCCACATAAGGTGCCTCTTTTGCCGATACCCCTTCGCCTCTGCGGATAAATTCTTTCCAGCTGATCACTTTCTCCCCATAGGGAACATCGGTTTTTGTGATAAAGGTCTTAATTACTTTTTTTACAAATGGAAGAGAGTTTGCAGGTGACTGCACAATGATCATTTCCTGCCCGATCTCTTCCATGATCGGACGCACCTTCGGGAACGCAATGTCCAGTGTCACTAAAATACGGGATCCGGAGCTTTGAATCATTCGTTTGATGCTGGCCACATCCATACGGGGGTCGATGGTATTGGCTGCAGCACCAATTTTATTCAAGGCATACACTGCCGCAATTGTCTCCGGAACGGATGCTGATAAAAAGGAAATGACATCGCCTTCTTTCACACCCAACGCCGTAAATGCATCCGCAGCATCATCTACCCGACGCATTAATTCCCGAAATGATATATCTGCACCATAATAATGAAGTGCCGGTGCGTCCAATCTGTCTTTATTTCTTTCAATAATATAGTCATATGCTTTACAGTGTGGCATCTGAGCATTTTTCGCATCTGCAGAATAATACTTCATCCACACTTTTTCTTCCGTAATTTTGCCTGTCATCGTTTTATCCATTCTTTACCTCATATTTATCCTTTTTCTTTTTGTACGCCCAAAACATCCTCTGTCTGAAACCTGTCCAGATACTCTTCCACCATAATTTCCGCTTTTTTCTGAAAATTCAATGCATGTATTATCCACGTAGGTAAGGCTTTTCGGAAATCTTTCTTTATCTATCTGTGCCTTGAAACATCCGCAGCTTTGTACGCGCCCGCTTCGCAATACATTAGACCTTACCTCAACGATTTTTCCGCAATCACAACGACATTGCCACACCAACTCATTGTTTTCATTTTTTGATGGGTCACCACCACATAATGTTCATTATGTAGTATTACAATGCGCTCTTTGATAATAAACTTTGGAAAAATATGATGATATCATGCCTTTTTAATGCATTGTTATAATGGATTGCTCTGATAATTCAAAAAAAAGGATTGCAAATCAAAATAGAAACGTGTATACTATACGAGTATTAATATATGTAATGATTTTTTTAGGAATTAAATACTACATAATGAACATTATGTGGCGATTTGATTCTATTTTTTTCTCAGACCACAAGTCCCAGCAGTTCAATTCTTTTTTCCTGCTCTTCCCCGCTTACCAATGTATAGATGCGTGTTGTATTGATATTGGAATGTCCCAATATATCCGCCAGATGTGTAATGTCCTTTTCCAGACGATAATAGGTGCATGCAAACAGATGCCGCAGATTGTGAGGAAATACTTTTTTTGCCCCGATTCCAGCTTCCCTGCACAGCTCTTTCATTTCTTTCCAGATATTGCTCCGATTCATGGCATTGCCATTTCTGGTAATAAAAATACTCCCCGACTGAATGTTTTTTTCCTTAATATAATGCATCAGCTCCCGGCAAAGCTCCTTAGGAAGTATAACGATTCTTGTCTTTCCCTTCAGAGAAACCACCGCACGTCTCGTATATAACGCTTCCACTGTGATATATGGCAGCTCGCTGACCCTGATGCCGGTACTACAGATGGTCTGCATCAGCAAATATAATCTTTGATTGCCTTTTCGTGCTGCTGTGCGAAGCAGCCGCATATACTCTTCCTTAGTCAGTTCGCGCTCCGAACTGCGAAATGTTTCCTTTTGTATCTTCAATGATTTCACTACGCAGTCATACCAGCCATTTTCCTTAAAGAAGGTGTTAACTGCAGCCAACATGGAATTGACACTTGCCGATGCATAATGATCCACCAGATACTGCTTATACGCAATCACTTTCTCTTTGTCAAACGCCTCCTCCGGCAATTTATCCTCTGCTCTCTCCGACTTTTGATTCTCTGCGGCACCTTCCCCACTTTCACGCAAAAATTTACCGAAACACCTGATATCGTGCATATATTTTTCAATTGTTGCACTGCTTTTTTCTTCCTTTTTCATTTTTGTCCTGAATTCTTCCAACAATGCAGCTGTAATTTTGTGTTCCATTCCTTACCTCCTAATGCAATTTAAGTGATTTATACTTTAAATAAAGTATTCCCAAATTGCAAGGAATTATGAAAATACGCTTGCATACATATGTATATAATGCTAAACTAAGTACATAATTACTAATTATAGAATTACTAATTGTCTAATTAGCAATTACTTGAATGATACGGTATTGCTCATGGTTCAGGAGGCATTATGTTTGTAGGAAGAGAACGTGAACTCAAAAAATTGAACACCCTTTATAATAGCGGACACTTTGAATTTGCTGTATTTTACGGCAGAAGGCGGGTAGGAAAGACAACACTTATCAAGGAATTTATCAAAGATAAAGAAGCCTGCTACTACATGGCCACAGAAGCTGCAAAAGCGGAAAACCTTGCAGGCTTATCCGCCGCAATTGTATCCCCTGACAGCCAACTGACTTTTTCTGACTTTGAAGATTTATTAAAATATGTGGATCGAATCTGCAATGAAAAAAGACTGATTTTAGTCATAGATGAATATCCCTATTTAGCGGCTTCATATCCTGCAATCTCTTCGCTGCTGCAAAGCCACATAGATAATTGCTGGCAAAACAGCAAATTATTTCTGATATTATGCGGATCTTCCATGAGTTTTATGGAAAATCAGGTACTTGGCTACAAAAGCCCTTTATACGGCAGACGTACAACACAGTTTAAGCTTCATCCATTCACCTATTTTGAAGCAAAACAAATGTTGGGCACATATAACCATGAAGAACAGGCCATCCTCTATGGCATAACCGGCGGCATTCCGGAATACTTAAACCGTATCAATCCATCCATGAGCATGGATGACAATATTCGTGAGCTTTTCTTTGAAGAAAGCGGCCGCCTGTTTGAAGAGCCCACCAATTTACTAAAACAGGAATTGAGGGAACCTGCTTCCTATCATTCCATTATTTCCGCTATTGCCTCCGGCAGCAGCCGGGTAAATGAAATTGCAACAAAAACCGGGTTGGAAACAAGCGGATGCAGCAATCAGCTCTCTGCTTTAATTTCACTGGGTATTGTAAAGAAAGAAGTCCCAATTATGGAAAAAGAAACCAGCCGCAGGACTCTCTACCATTTAAACGACAATATGTTTCTGTTCTGGTATCGCTTTGTAAGGCCCAATCTCAGTGCCATTGCCAGAGGTGCCGGCAACGCCATATATGATGGCATAGTAAAACTGCAGCTAAACGACTTTATGGGAAAGATTTTTGAAGAAATCTGCATTCAATATTTGTTTTTACCGCATATTTATGTAAAAAATCCCTTTCCTATTGGCAATATAGGACGGTGGTGGGGCACAAACCCACTGACCAAATCCCAAGAAGAAATTGACATCGTAGCAACATCTGAAGACAATACAATCTTAGGCGAATGTAAATGGCGAAATCATCCGGTTGATACAGGCGTTATTCAGATACTTTTAGACCGTAGTACCCTTTTTCCGTACGGTCAGAAGCACTTTTACATTTTTTCTAAAAGTGGATTCACCGAAGGGGCATATGAATTGGGTACTCAGAATGGTGTACGCATGATCAGTTTTGAAGAAATGAATCAGTGAAATATGGGGGGCAGCAGTCCCCCCATCGTAGTCATTTCATATATTCCCCTACCATACAAAGGGAATTACTTTATATTTCACCCGTTTTTTGTACTCTCGATACCCTTTTAGGCCTTCCTCCAGTACTTCCTCCTCATTCCGGATTCTTTTGGCAATGATCAGCGGATAGATCAGAAAGATCATAAAACCGAACAAAGAACCCAATATCAGTGGCATCATCAAAAACAGCACTACCGTGGCACTGTACATGGGATGCCGTACGATGCCATACAATCCGGTATCAATTACTTTTTGATTCTCCTGCACCTCAATGGTCCGGGACAGATATGTATTCTCCCGAATGACCTCTGCCAGCATCAAGTAAGCCAGCAGAAAAACAATCACTGCACCCGCAACAACACCCATAGGCAGTGTCAGCCATCCAAAACGAAAATCCAGACCACAGACCACAAATCCGGCAATAAACATCAATCCGCTCAGCTTTAGAACCACATTCTGTTCCATTTGCTTTTCCTTTGCGTTCAGACGCTTACGCAGCAGTTCCGGATTTTTAATCATCAAAACAATACCTGCGCAGAACATAGGAACAAACAATGCCCCCATAAAAACCTGCCCATTAGGATAGTGTAAGGTTCCTGCCGGAACAAAAATCAACAATCCCACTATGATAACACCTAATGTAAATTTCAATATTGCCTGTAAAAATAATTCTTTTGTCATCCTAATCTCCTTCTTAGACATATAACGAAAATTCCCTGTTCTTCTCTTCCACCGTCCTACTTTTTTGCCATTTTCATCATTTAGTGGGACACCTGCATATTATTTCATGTTCTACAAATACTATCTCTGTTACTTTGACATGCACAGAAAGGACTCATTATGAACACAGATAATAAAAATTTAGGTTCCCAACTTGCCTATGCCGCCCTTGATGACGTTCCCCAACCAAAAGCAGATGCCAAAGAGATCGTGGGGCTCGTAAAATCCAGCGGCCGCATCACCGGCTATCAGCTTTCCGATGGTTCTACGGTGTCGAAAGAGGAAGGCGTTTCCATGGCGAAGGCTGGTGATATTCAAGGTGTCGGCATCGCCCACCGCAAGGATTCCGAATATTTGAAATCCCTGCCGGACGGCACCGAAGATAACAATTTAGGCAACCTGCCTTCTGTCAGTGAGTGAGAGATACCTCTCACTCATTTTTCCGGTTCATCTCCTCAAGGACATTATAATCATTCACAGGGCAGCTTCATTCCCCATTGTGCACGCAAAGTATCCATCAGTTCCATCAATTTTAGGGTCTCGCTGTGCGGCATCATATCGCTTTCAATCCTTCCTGCCTTCATTGCCTTCATACAATCCAACACCTCATATTCATATCCGCTGATCATCTCCGGTATCTTCCGCTGTTCGATCAATCGTCCTCGGGTATCATAAATCGATATGTCTTTGATACAGCTCATGCCTGTAATTGCCCATGCTGGAGCTTTACGGCATCTAAAACTTTTATTTTTCAGAATTTCGTATGCCAAAAAAGCCCCAAAATGAGCAATTTCATCATCTGAAACCTTTGTTTTTTAAAATTTCGTATGCCTGGAAAGCTCCAGCATGCGCAATTTCATCATCTGAAACCTTTGTTTTTTTAATTTCGTATACTCATCATTTAACAGGATATCACATAAATATGTGGAAGAACCTGTATACTAATAGATGTTTGTGAACCTACTCTATGTTTCAAGCAGGAACAAAAATATTAGCTGCGTAGAGCACCGAACGAGAGTGTGCCCAAATGGAATATTTTTGTTCTTGCTTAAAAGAAGTGTAGTTTCACAATTGCCTACTATATACTAATTTCTATAAATCGTCTCTTAATCTTCAGTAATTCTTCCATCTGCATCAATATATAGAACAAGATCGCTCTTGCCTCAAATTCCTCCCTTGAGCGGGGCAGGTCTTCCTGTTTCATTTCCTCTAAAAATTCCCCCAGGCGTTCAAGCAGTCCTTCCACCGTATTCTCCTTGTGGTATGCCTGTTCTACCTCTGCAAATAATTCTGCCACTTTCCCAGCTTGGTCCGGCAGATAATGAAGCCGCTTGATATTCTGATATATTCCTTTCAAAACCACGGTCTGCTGTTCCCGCATCCTTATATAATCCAACTGATAGGTATCTTTTTTCAAAAGAGAATTGTTGTAGTTGGCCGCCGCACAGAGCTTGGCCTGACGGGTGGCCTTCTCCAATATCTCAAAGCAGCCACTATCATATCCCATCTTGTCTGCTTGCTGCAGCCACAGGGACATTCTGCGCAAAATTCCTTTGATCTGCCTGTCCACCTCATCTGCCAGCTTCGCGAAATCAGCCTCCTTGCTGTGCAGATGCAAATTTACTAAAATACCCATACCTGCACCGATAGCAAATAGCAATGTCTCATTGGTCAACATTCCCAGACCCATACTGCCTTCATTCATAAAATGGGTAATCAGCACCGAATCCGTGGTAATTGCCTCCTGCCATCCTGCTGACATACACAAGAACGCAAACAAAAGCAAATACACAGCAAATGCCGGCAGCGTATATCCCAACAAGCGGAAGCATATAAATGCCAGCACTAATGCGCATACATAAGCCATGCCTCTGTTGGCTGCACTCCGCAAAGTCTCCCTTTTCGTCTTCTGTATACTTAGCACTGTAATAATACCGGCTGTGGCCGAATGCTGCAGCCCCAACTCCCCTGCAATAAATATGGAAAGCAACGCTGCCACTGCAATTTTTAAACTTTTCAATAAATGTTCTTTCATGCTATTATTTTACCAAAGTTCTGGTGTTTATACCAGATGTTTGATAGAATAATTGTGAAACTCTTTGTTTTTGAAGTTGGAACAAAATAATTCCATTTGGGGACGTTCGCACTCCGTTCTCGGTCGTAGCGGACACTAAGAAATTTTCATCGTTTACACTCGAAAATTTCAAGTGCCGACGCCTCGAAAGGCCCCTGCATTGAAATTATTGTGTTCCAACTTTAATACAAAGTGTTTCACAATTACCTATACGACACAAGGAGCAATATGAACCGTACATTAATATACAAGATAACAGAAAATGACATTCCAAATACCATTCAGTCATTCCTGCAGGAGAGGGGGTATTCCTCCCAGGTTATCAAGGAGCTGAAAAAGATGCCTGAAAGCATACTTATAGATGGTCGCTGGGAATATGTAAGACACCGGCTTGCTGACGGAGAGACTTTGACTATCCGGATTCAGGAAACAGAGGTTTCTGAAAAAATCCCTCCGGTGCAGATGCATTTGAACATTGTCTACGAGGATGAAGATATCATGGTCATCAACAAGCCTGCTGATATGCCCATTCACCCCTCCCTGAACAATTATTATAATTCCCTGGGGAATGGTCTGGCATGGTATTTTGAACAGCAAAATAAACCTTTCATCTTCCGCTGCATCAATCGCCTGGACCGGGACACCTCCGGTCTGACCATCATTGCCAAACATATGCTGAGTGCCGGTATTCTCTCTACCATGGTTGCCAGGCGGGAAATCCACCGGGAATACCTGGCCATGGTTTCTGGCAGGATCACCCCCGAAGCCGGCACCATTGATGCCCCCATCTGCCGTGTGGGAGATTCTATCATTGAAAGACATGTGAATTTTGAAAGGGGCGAACGAGCCGTCACTCATTATAAGCTTGCAGAATACAAAAATGGGTACAGCCTGCTGTCCATTCATTTAGAAACAGGCCGCACCCATCAGATACGTGTGCACATGAAATATATTGGTTTCCCGCTGATCGGGGACTCTTTGTATAATCCGGCGTATGCATATTTGAAAAATGCAGCCCCCGGCACTGCACATGCTCCGGCAGACATCACCCGCCAGGCACTGCACTCCCACAGACTGCAGTTTAAGCATCCCATTACCGGAGCGACCATGGAGTTTACTGCACCGCTTCCGGAGGATATGGAGAAAATCACCTCCTAATGTCCATTTAAGAAGGTGATTTCCTTCTTGCTGTAATATTTTACTAACACGATAGACTCTGCGATCAGCAGAACACATCCGATCAGGCTCGTCCAGCCATTGCCGGACATCATCAAAATCATGGTAAGAGAAGCTGCGATTCCGAAACCATAAATCAATTTTCCGCAGAAATGATTGTACTCCTTCACATCCTTCAGCGGCAGATTCCGCTTATTAAAGACCTTGTTCTGCTTTTCGCAATTGTAGGCATTGTATCCTTGCGTAAAGCAGATACCCATTACAACAACCAAAATAATAACATCCATTTATCTTTCTCCTTTGAAGCCGATTTCTTATTCTCCATTATACACTTAAAACCGATTTCAAGCTATAGGTTTATGGTGTTATTTATAAAATCTTTACTTTCCTCAGCTTCCGATGTTAGATGCCCTCTATCACATAAGGTGGGGGATGCCCATGAACACAATGGAAGTGCTTACTTATAGTTATCTCTCCATCCCCCACATCTGCACCACCTCCAGCAAATCTGACTGGAGAATATCCGTGCATGTCACTAAACGTCCGCCATCTCCGTCTAAATCATATCCAAAATGATTCCAGGCATACCACACCAAGTAACTGCACTGCAGCCCAAAGTAAACACTGTCCGGCTCCGGAGCCTTCGGGCCGATGAAGCCTGCCGTCAGATGATAAGGCACTCCACATAACTCCTTACATGCATATTCCACCACCTCCTGTTGCTGCTCGGGCGTCACGTCCTTTATACGCAACACACAATACTGGGATAGTCCACGCCAATAACATGTATTTCCATAGCAGGAATCCGTCCCTAACAGAGCACACTCTAAAGTGGTGTCCTCGTCAATAACAAGGGCAGCATGCCCATGCCGCCACCCTAAAGAATGGGTGGACAGGGTCAGAAGGATATCCCCGGGCTGCAGGTCCGTAAGCTCCGGTCCTTCCCCGCTTGCCAGCCTATCCTCTCTGGTAAACCAGCCAAAGACAGGTGTACATACAATATCTGCTGTTTGATGCAAATATTTCTGTCCACTCCGGTGTGCCCAGATGTGCTGCAGAAAATAGACTATCATCGGCGCAACTATCAACAGCACTGCTAACCTTACTTTTTTCCTTCCCACAATTTTCCGCAACATAAAAAACCTCCATCTTAGACATCATTGCCTAAAACGGAGGTTTTCATTCTTAATAAATTATCTCTTCGCTAAAACTTCCTTCTCATACTTCTCGATCTCAGCAAACCAGTCAGCAGGTATACCGCATTCTTCACAGAAATAATTCCAAACATCACCGAATGGAAGTGTCTTCACTTCTTCCTGAACAGCCATAAGCTTAGTCAGCTGGTTGGTGTCCTGAAGGTCTTTAAGCATTGCATTAGGAGAAATCAATGCGTAAAGCAGTGCTTTGGACATACTTCTCATACCGTTAACCCATGCAGATACACGGTTGATACTTGCATCAAAGAAGTCAAGTGCAATATATACTCTGTCAAGGGCATCGTTTCGGACGATTTCCTTAGCAATTTCCTTAGTCTCATCATCAAAGATAACAACATGGTCTGAATCCCAGCGAACACCACGGGTTACGTGAAGTGCCAGCTCAGGGAAGAAGCACAACAGTGCAGGAATCTTATCAGAAACCACTTCTGTTGGGTGATAGTGACCATTGTCCATGAGAGGCAGGCAGCCTTCGTGGGTTGCTGCGAAGGTTAAGGTAAATTCTGCGCTTCCTGCGGTAAAGGATTCTACACCGATACCAAACACCTTGGACTCTACGCAGGGCTTAACAAGGTTCTTGTCAAACGGCTCCGCAAGAATTGCTTCGATGGATTCTTTGTAACGCATTCTGGGGCCCATTCTGTCCGCAGGAATATCCTTATAACCGTCACCGGTCCAAATGTTCATAACACAAGGGATACCGGTTTCTTCCGCAAAATACTGGGAAATACGGATACAAGCCTTACCGTGCTCGATCCAGAAATCTCTGGTTGCCTTATCCGGGCTGGAAAGGGTCAGACCGTCTTTTACCATAGGGCTGGAGAAAAATGTAGGGTTGAAATCAAGACCCATACCTCTTTCCTTGGCAAATTCCACCCATTTTTTGAAGTGCTTGGGTTCAAGCTTATCTCTGTCTACCCATTCACCTTCTTCAAAAATCGCATAACATGCATGTACGTTGATTTTCTTCTTGCCGGGGCAAAGGGACATTGCCTTGTCCATATCAGCCATCAGCTGCTCCGGAGTCATGGCCTTGCCCGGGTAGTTGCCGGTGGTCTGAATACCGCCGGTCAAAGGACCGTCCTGATCAAAGCCTTTTACGTCGTCACCCTGCCAGCAATGCATACTGATGGGTACATTCTTTAAGATTTCAATGGCCTTGTCAGTATCTACGCCAAGTGCAGCGTACATCTGCTTTGCTTCTTCGTATCTTGATTTAATTGACATTTTGCAAAATCCTCCTGGTATTATTTATGATTGTACCATTGGCTGCATTATTTTTATTTATATGTCTGAACCGCAAAAGATTCAAATACACAGTCTCTTGCTGTTGCTAAATCGCCCAACTCACCATTTGCCATCATCTGCACCATCAGGTTGCCGATTGCGGTAGCTTCAGTGGGGCCTGCATATACGGTTCTGCCGGTGTATTTCGCCGTCAATTCATTCAAGTATACTGCATTGGAGCCGCCGCCTACAATACTGATGCTGTCATAGGTCTTGCCGGTGATTTCCTGAATCTCTTCTATAGTTGCTGCGTAGCATTTTGCAAGGCTGTTGTAAATAACAGAGGCAATCTCTCCTGCTGTCTCAGGCACCGGCTGTCCGCTTTCCGCACAAGCCGCCTGTACTTCTTTGATCATATTCTTAGGGGCCAAGAATCTCTCATCATTGGCATCTACAATAGATGGAATGGTCTGTGTTGCCGCATCTGCGCAAAGCTCACCGAAGGAAAGATCAATGCCTCTTTCTTCTTTCAGTTCCTTCTTTACAGACTGGATCATCCAGAGACCCATAATATTTTTCAGATAACGGAAACGGTACTGGAAACCGCCCTCATTGGTGAAGTTGTGCGCATAGCTTGCAGGACTGCAGTCTGCTTCCATACGCTCCACGCCCATCAATGACCATGTGCCTGAACTTATGTATACAGTGTCCGGATTGTTGCTTGGAACCGCCAGCACTGCGGAACCCGTATCATGGGTGGCAGGCAGTACAACCTTACAGTTAAAGCCTACTTCTTCCTGAAGCTCCGGTCTCAGGTCGCCTAAAATCGTACCCGGTACTGAAACCTTCTGGAACATATCTGTGGGGTATCCCAGCATTTCGATCAGCTCCATATCCCACTCTTTGGTATAAGGATTGATCAGCTGACCTGTTGTGGCTTCTGTATATTCGTTTGATTTCACGCCGCTTAACAGGAAGTGGAAATAATCGGGTACCATCAGAAAGGTCTTAGCCTTTTCCAGATATTCCGGATGCTTTGTCTTTACAGCCATCAACTGATAAATGGTATTGAAGATAGCCTTCTGAATACCGGTCCTTGCATAAAGCTCTTTTTCGGGAATGATCTTGTATACCTCCTCGTCCATCCCCTGGTTGCGGTCATCACGATAGCCTACCGTGTTGCCCAGCACCTGATCATTCTCGTCCAAAAGCACGAAATCCACACCCCAGGTATCTACACCGATACTTACGGGAATCTTGCCGATTTCCTTACATTTCTTCAGACCGGTCTTTATCTCCTTAAAAAGGGCATCAAAATCCCAGCACAGCTCACCATCTTTTTCACTCATGCCGTTGTAAAAACGATGTACCTCCTCCAACTGAAGCTTTCCGTTTTCCATATGAGCCAGAATGTGGCGTCCACTGGAAGCGCCGATATCAACTGCTAAATAATATGCTCCCATTGCATTCTCTCCTTTTCTTCTCTGCGGTCGCAGTCATTCATTGTACAATCATATTATATACAATATAGCAGGGAAGAATCAATAAAAAAAGGACACTATTTTGTTAAAAAAGTGTCCTGATTTGCAGATGTAAAGAGTCCCGGCTCACTTTCAGCATCACCTGCTGCCTCTTTTTGATGTATTATTTTGATGCTGCCTCCTCTTCTAATTCGTCAATTAATTTTTTCAATTCCTCTAATTCCTCCTTAGAGCGAATCACAGGCTCCCCGATTCCGTACTGCCAAAGAGCCTCATTAATGGTTGGACAAAAAAATCTTCTAACACGATTCGCAAGTTTCTTAAATAATTTCTTCACGTTCATCATTCCTTCTTTCTTTTGAAAACTTCTGCATAGTAGCATATTTTTCTTTTTTGTAATACTACTTTATCATATTTTATCCTACTTCACAACACCACATCTCACTAAGATGGTATATTCAATTTAAGGAAGGTGATTTCATGAAACCATTAAAAAGCAAAGTCAGCATAACACTTGATGAAGATATTATCCAGAAGATCCGGCAATTGGCCGAGGAGGACGACCGCTCTTTCAGTCAATACATTAATATGATACTGAAAGAACAGATTGCCAAACGTGATGCCGGCGACAAGACTTCTGCTTATTGATTCACAGGACCGTACACATATCTGTAATACAATTATCGTGTACGGTCTAATCTTACTACCCGCATACAGTACCTGCACTTGAAACACGGACAGTCTACACTGCACTTATCTGTACCATGGCCTACCACGTATTCATATAAAAGTTCAAAAAATCTGGTATTGGATGGCCTTTGGTCCATGCACCCACTTCCAAATATTCTTATCATCAACTCTGCATCTTTTGTTCCATTCCTCCACATGATTTCTATTGTTGTCCTTATATTTCTCTCCACACAAATGCTTGTGGTATTGTGCTTTTTTGCAATATCGATATACAACGTCTTGGTGATATGTCTAATGCTGCTTTCATCCATTTCCATAAAATGAATTCCATCTATAATGTAATCATATCCCGCATAGTTTCTGCCAATCCCGAACTCATTCAGGACATGCTTTACTGCTGCTTCGTACTTCATTTTTCCCTCTCCATATTCATTATATAACAACATCATAAATTAGACAATATTCCATTACAACATTCTATTGTCGAGTTTTTTCGACGCATATAAAATAAACAAAATATGCTATTGTCTTTCCATGATTCTTCCAGTAAAATATAGTGATAACTATCTAGGGAGGTATCTATCATGAGCCAATTTGCTTTTATTATGCAGTATATCAAACGGCACAAATACCGCTATGCTGCAGGCATTCTTACATTATTTGTGGTAGACTTCTGCAATATCTTCATTCCCCAGATGACAGGTACCATTACAGACGGCCTGACTGCTCATTCCATTGATTGGCAGGGAGTGATTCAATGCCTGATCAAGCTGTTCCTGTTAGGACTTACTTTGGCGATCGGACGATTCCTGTGGAGGTTTTTCCTCTTTGGTTCTGCCAGAACCATTGAACGGGAGCTGCGAAACGACATGTTTGGGCATCTGGAAAAGATGAGTGTAGAATATTATAACGTGCACAAGACCGGAGACCTGATGACTCGTTTTACCAGCGACTTAAACGCCATCCGTATGGCTATCGGTCCTGCTGTCATCTGCGTATTTGATGCGGTTGTTATGACAGTCATGGTCATCGGACAGATGATCATCTATGTTAATATCAAACTGACGCTGCTGGCATTAATTCCTATGGTATTTATTCTTTTCGGTACCATATACTATGGCAAGATCATGCATGAAAAATATAAAGAACGGCAGGAAGCGGTATCCGGCCTGACCGACTTTGTGCAGGAAAGTTTCTCCGGCGTCCGGGTCATCAAGGCTTTTGTTCGGGAACGGGCACAGCTTAGAGCTTTTGCCAAAGAAAATGCCAACACCATGGACAAGAATCTGAAATTGGTAAAGATACAGGCCATTATCATGCCCCTGCTGGATGTCATTATCGGTCTGAGCAGTCTGGCAACTTTGATCTACGGGGGCTATCTGGCACTGATCGGCGAAATTACCCTTGGTCGTTTTGTGGCATTTAATCAGTACATTAATATGCTGGTATGGCCCATGATTGCCTGCGGAGATGCTATCAATATGTTTTCCCAAGGTGGCGCTTCCATCCGCAGAATTCAAGAAATCTTCCATGAAAAGCCGGAGATCATCGCGCCGGAAGTGACCGATGCAGAAGATAATTTGAATGGTGAAATTACATTTTCCCACCTGATATTTATGCATCAGGATCACACGGAGCCAACTTTGAAAGACATCAATTTAGAAGTTCCTGCGGGCACCACACTTGCCATTATCGGCCGCACCGGCAACGGCAAATCCACATTAGTCAACTTATTGCTTCATTTATATAATACGAAGCCCGGTATGATTCTGCTGGATGGAAGGGATATCAATACCATTCCGTTAAAGACTCTGCGGGAAAATATTGCCTATGTACCTCAGGATAACTTTCTCTTCTCTGATACCCTAAAAGCTAATATCGCTTTCGGTACTGAAGGAGAGGATATGGAAGAAATTGTCCGTGCTACAAAAGCCGCTTGTATCCATGACAATATCATTGCCTTCCCGGACGGCTACGAAACCATCGTAGGAGAACGGGGCGTAACTCTGTCCGGCGGTCAAAAACAGCGAAGCTCTATCGCCCGTGCTCTGATGAAAAATGCACCGATCCTGATTTTGGATGATGCATTGTCAGCTGTAGACACTGATACTGAGGAACATATTCTGAACAACCTAAAGGAAAATCGAGCAGGCAAGACCACGATCCTCATCGCCCATCGTATCTCCACCATCCAGAGTGCAGATATGATCATGGTGTTAGAAGATGGAGAAGCCCGTGAAGTGGGTAATCACGCACAGCTCATGGAATTGGGCGGTATCTACAAGGATATGTTTGACAAACAACAGTTAGAGGCCGCTGAGGGAGAGCTAAAAAAACAGAAAGGCGGTGCACAATGAGAAGACTTCTGACCTATTTAAAACCCCATAAAAAAACCATGTTCGCCGCTACCCTTTTAGTGCTGCTGATCATTGTAGTGGAATTGTACCGCCCCATCATCATCGGTGATGCCATCGACGAATATATTAACGGTTATTATCAGCCCTATATGGTCTGCGAAGAAGATACCCCGGGAAGTGTCCCATATGAAGGTATCTACCTGACCAAAGAGTTAAAAGAGGCTACTAATACTTTTTACCAGATCTTCCTCTATGAAGACCAATACTACATGGCGGAGGAATTAACTTTTGAAGAGACAGAAATTCTTGCAGAAGCAGACGCAGACATGCTGAGCAACTATGTAGAAACGTCGTCCCTGCTCACAAAAGAACATTTAAAAGAACTGAGACATTATGATTTTACCGGTGTGCTGGGTGCTGCCGGATTGTATCTGCTGGTACTGCTGGCAGGCTTCGTACTGAATGCCGTCAACACCTGGATGCTTCAGAAAATGGGACAGAATATCATCTACACCATGCGTGAACAAGTATTTACCCACATTCACAGTCTGTCCTTAAGCTTTTTTAATACCACACCGGTGGGCAAATTGGTAACTCGTGTCAGCAATGATACCGAATCGGTGAATGAATTATTTACCACCATTCTGATTCGACTGTTTAAAAATATTGTGAAAATCATCGGCTATGCGGTGGTTATGATCTCCTACAGTCTGCCGATGGCCCTTGTTTCCTTCCTGCTGCTGCCGGTGGTAGGCGTACTGACCTTTGTGTTCCGTGCTCTGTCCCGCAAGGCTTATCAGATCACCCGAAACAAGATCACGGAGCTGAACACCTTCCTGTCCGAGCACTTAAGTGGCATGAGGCTGATTCAGATTTTTGCAAGAGAAGAAGCAAAATACAAGGAATTTACCGATAAATCTATGGAGCTGTTTAAGGCAAACTGGCGAGAAGTCATGACCTTCGCTATCTTCAGACCCTCTATATATCTGGTGTCTATTTTGGCTATGGTCATTGTCATCGGTACCGGAAGCTATTCTGTATTGGGGGGCAGCTTGTCATTAGGTACCCTGTTCATTTTCATCACCTATATCAGTTCCTTCTTTGAGCCCATTCAGGAACTGGCAGAACAGTTTGGTACCCTCCAGTCCGCACTGGCATCCGCTGAAAAAATCTTCTCCATCCTAGATGAAGAACCGCAGATCGTGAATCCCTCCAGACCTGTGGAAGTAAATATTCAGGGCCGTATTGAGTTTAAAAATGTATGGTTTGCCTATGAAAAAGAAGATTATATTCTGAAAGATGTCAGCTTTACCATCCGCCCCGGTGAAAAAGTTGCTTTCGTAGGAGCTACCGGTGCCGGTAAGTCTTCCATCCTGAATCTGATCGGCAGATATTATGATATTCAAAAAGGGGAAATTCTCATCGACGGCGTGAACATCAAAGACATTGATACTGATGTGCTGCGAGGGGCTATCGGTCAAGTACAGCAGGATGTGTTCCTGTTTACAGGGGATATTAAGAGCAATATTTCGTTGGACAATAAAAATATTTCTTTGGAGGATATCAAGCATGCC
>JAZPYS010000142.1:0-4112 GCA_045544275.1 Acetatifactor sp.
ACTTGCATATAATCAGGTGGTGACTTTATTTGGCAGTGCAGAAGAAGATTTTGATGATTTTGTGCGTCAGAGTCAGATATCTCAGGCGGAAGCGAAGAAATATTTCATAGAAAAATTCCGTATTGGTAAAGGCAAACGGACCGGAATTATCTGGTGGAATCTGCTGGATGGCTGGCCACAGGTTTCCGATGCGGTTGTGGACTATTATTTTACAAAGAAGTTAGCCTACCATTATATCAAGCGTTCTCAGAAACCGGTATGTTTGATGTTTGATGAACCGGAGGATGGTAAGATCAGTCTTGTGGGTGTCAATGACCTGCCGGAAGAGGTACAGGTTACATATTCTGTAAGAAGAATTTCCGGCATTACAGAAACCGTTGACGCTGTGGACAGCACCGTATTATTATCCGGTAAATTAACGCTTGCAAAAGACATTGCAGTAAAGATAGACGAATTGCCGATTGCTCAGGATGAACAGGAATTTTATCTGATTGAGTGGAATATAAATGGACACAGTTATAGAAATCATTATTTCACAAATATCATTGATATTGATTATCGCAAGTATATGGAAGCATTGAAAAAATGCGGCATGGATGAATTTGAGGGATTTTAAGGTGAATGAACATGAGAACGATTAAGGTGGAAAAAGATATCGATACATTTTTTGGACATATAATCTATTTGCCGGAAGAACAACCAAAAGACATTCCTTTGTTAGTATATTTACATGGTGCAGGTGAGCGAGGAACAAATTTAGAGCATTTAGAAAGGCATGGAATCCCGCAGGTAGTGAAAAGTGGACGGGAAATTGATGCAGTGATTTTATGTCCTCAATGTCCGGCTGGATATGTATGGAATAATTTGGTTCGTGAACTTAAGGTACTCATTGATCAAGTCGCGGACATGTACCAGATTATGAAGGACAGAATTTGCTTAACTGGTTCCAGTATGGGGGGATATGGTACATGGGAAATGGGATTAACCTATCCTAATTATTTCTCTGCGATAGGACCGGTTTGTGGTGGTGGAATGGCCTGGAGGTCTGCGGTACTTACAAAAACACCTGTATATGCATTGCATGGAGACCGAGATGAAGTGGTGTTGCCTGTTAATTCTGAGATGATGATAGAACAATTGAAAAAGCTGAATGGAAATGTGAGATTTCGTTTGCTGACAGGATATGGACATAACGATGGGATTTATGAGGCATATAACCATACAGATTTGATTGACTGGCTTCTTGTCCAAAGAAGAACAGATTTCTCGATTGTACCGGATGTGTGTTCAGAGTATTTTTAGTAGTATTTTGAAGTAAGGAGTTTACAATGATTGGATTTGACATAGGCGGCACTAAGTGTGCCGTATGTATAGGACAAGAGGTGGATGGCGATCTTCATATATTAGATAAGAAGAGTATCCCAACGGATCATACCATATCACCCTATGAAATGATCGACAGGATGTGTGCTTTGACTGAGGAGATGACAGATACCATTGACTGTATCGGTATCAGCTGCGGAGGTCCGTTAAATTCAAAGACAGGAGTAATTCAGTCACCCCCAAATCTGCCGGGCTGGGACAATGTAGAAATCGTATCGTACTTGGAGAATAAGTACAATGCAAAGGCATATCTGCAAAATGATGCCAACGCCTGTGCAGTGGCAGAATGGAAGTATGGAGCCGGGAAGGGCTGTCAAAATATGATCTTTTTGACCTTTGGCACCGGTATGGGAGCAGGATTGATTCTCAATGGACGGCTATACTCCGGAACCAATGATATGGCCGGTGAAATCGGACATGTGAGAATGCGTGAATATGGTCCTGTGGGCTTTGGAAAAGCAGGTTCTTTTGAAGTCTTTTGTTCCGGTGGCGGTTTGGCACAGATAGGACAGATGATGGCTAAAGAAAAGTTGCAGATGGGGGCAAAAGTATCTTACTGTGAAGGGATGGAATGCCTGCAGGATATCACTGCCAAGAGGATAGCAGAGTACGCCAATGCCGGCTGTGAAGATGCTATGGCAGTATATCGGCTTTGCGGAGAGATGTTAGGACGAGGATTGTCCATTCTGATCGATGTGCTGAACCCGGAATGCATTGTGCTGGGTAGTGTATTCCAGCGAAGCGGACATTTGCTTCGGAAGGCTATGGAAGAAGTGATTGGCCGGGAATGTCTGGAGGCTTCACGCTCTGTATGTAGAGTTGTGCCGGCTTTATTGGAAGAAAATATTGGAGATTATGCTGCACTTGCAGTGGCTGCTATGGGAGGAAAATAAGATGTTGTATGAGAAGTATCCTGCATTGAAAGTGTGCAGGGAGGATATTGAAAAGGCATTGGAATTGATGTTAGATACCTATCGAAACGGGGGAAAGGTGCTGGTCTGCGGAAATGGAGGCAGTGCAGCAGACAGTGAACATATCGTAGGGGAGTTAATGAAAGGCTTCTTATCAAAGAGGCCTGTTACCGATGAAAGAATTCCGGAAAAAATGAGAGGCAATCTGCAGGGATCTCTGCCGGCAATTTCACTACCCAGTCAGAGTGCAATCTTGTCTGCATTTATCAATGATGTGGATCCTGAAATGATGTATGCACAGCTGGTTTATGGTTATGCCAAGGAAAATGATCTGCTGATTGGGCTTTCCACCTCAGGGAATTCTAAAAATGTAGTGAATGCTATCGAGGTGGCTCGAAGCATGGGGATGAAGACACTGTCCCTCACCGGAGAGAAAGAGAGCAGAATGTCTGCATTGTCGGACGTGACGATACGGGTACCCGAGACCGAAACCTATAAGGTGCAGGAGTATCATCTGCCGGTATATCATTACCTGTGTGCGGAAGTGGAGCGGGTAATGTTTGAAAAATAAGTTTTCATTGCACTTTTTCGATTAAATTAGTATTATTATTTAGAGAATACTATTATGAAATGAGCGGAAAGCAGCAGATGAAACAAGGAACAAACGCCGCAATCATGCGGAAAAGAAATGAAAAGACAATTTTATCATTGATAAACAGCCGTCCCATATCCAGAGCGGAGATTGCAAAGATCACAGGGCTGACCCGGGCAGCAGTGACGATTATCATCGATGAGCTGATTGGTCAGGGATATATTTTAGAGGAACCTACCCAACAGGCAACTGTGGGCAGACAGCCCATTCTTCTTTCCTTTAATGGACAGTCAATTTATGCAATCGGTATCAATATCCGCAGAACCAGTTTTTGTGTGGGTATCTCTAATCTGAATGGCAAAGTAATCATAGAGGAGCGTTTTCCAATTGTAGCACCTGAAGCGTTCTTTGACTGTATCAAAGAAATCGTTGAGAAGCAGATTGCAGAATCGGGTATACAGAGGGAAAAAATATACGGAGTTGGTGTTGCAACACCTGGACCTATTGATACAAAATCTAAAAAAATATTGAACCCTCCTAATTTTAATGAATGGCACAATGTGGCTGTGGCGGACAGACTGCAGGAATGTCTGGGATTTGAGGTATATCATGAAAATGTATCCAATGCCAGTGCATTGGCGGAGATGTATTATGGGGCGGCCAGAGAAAGCAATAATTTTATGACTCTTTTGGTGGATGAAGGTATTGGTTCCGGTATCGTGTTGAATCATCAGATGTTTGGTGGTATTAATGAATTGGGGCACACATCCATTTGTTACGATGGGATATTGTGTGAGTGTGGCAATAGAGGTTGTCTGGAAAAGTATGCGTCCATCCCCATGATTTTAGCCGGGACAGGCTATGAAAGCTGGAAGGAAGCAGTGGATGCAGAGGAAACATTGTTGATTGAGAAAGAAGCAGAATATCTCAGTACGGCAATTACCAGTGCCAACAATCTGTTTGATCTGGATATGCTTATCTTGTGCGGTGAATTGTGCTATTGCCCGGAAAAGTTAAAGGCCATGATTTATGAGACAGTGAACAGAAGACGGCTCCACAGTAAAACAGTGCAGATACATGTGGGACAGGTTATTTCAAGGTCACTGGTGGCATCGGCATTGGTAACCCATGAATTTTTTAATTGATAATAGGTGATTTTGGATTTGAGGCCTTTTGTGAAATGCGTTTAGGCATACAGAGAGGAAACTTGACGCTGATGCCTAAAA
>JAZPYS010000143.1:0-18973 GCA_045544275.1 Acetatifactor sp.
CCTTCACATTATGCGGAATCAGCAGCATAGCATAAAAAGGGATTTCATCCGTGATATATACGCTCATCCGATAAATCCTGCACAACTCATCACTGCCACATAGGTCATCTCCACCGGTTTAGATGCCGGCTGTTCAAATTGGTCCAGACCCAGCATCTCCTTATATTTCTGACGATAAAATTCAGGATTCTTTACCAATTCATGCGGCGGCATAAAACTTCTTCGTTCCTTTTTGCACGCCTTATTCATCATCCTGATATATGCTGCGATCCCGTCTACATAGCGCTGTCTGTAATCATCCGCTGCCGACGGATCCTCCTGCCATATCTTTTTACCCATATAATCCATGCCTTGTGTCTCCTATCTCACAATCACTGTCTCAACACCTAATATATCACCAATCTTCTTGATCGTCTCTGCATGATGACCGATACCCAGTGCATAATGATGGGTAGGGCCTTCCATTACCCACTTCTTAATAAATTCCTTTGTAGTAGGCTCGAAGAAACCACGGGTGTTTGTATTGCCTGTTGGCGGGATAGGACCTTCCTTGGAGTAACCTTCACCGATGACGAATTTGAAACCGCCGGCTGCATTCTGAGTGATACCTAACATGGTGATAGGTCCTTCTTTAATCTTAAATTCCACAGACGCTCCCTGGCCCGGCTTGCCATGATACTTGGTCAGACTTCTCAGCACCGGCTTGCCGTTTGCGATCTTGATATGGTGCGGGCCGTCATGTCCCACCAAGATAAAGTCCTCATTAAAGTCAAATGGATGAAACTCTGCAAAGCTGCCGCCGATATTCAGACGATCCATGATCAGCATAGCAATACAGGTCTTGATATCAAATTCACCGCACATAGGCACACCCTGCGCATTTAAAATAGAATTGCCTACGATAAAAGAGGTTGCCACCTTGCGCTGAATACTGTCCGGGCTTCCTTCATAGTAATACGCAAGACCTGTCAGGTTGTATGTTTCTACCAACTTATCCAAAGCCACTGCCGTATGTGCTGCCTGACGGAGATCTGCATCTGTCAGCTTCATGGTCACCGGGTCGGAAACAGGTACCGGAGTATCAAATTCTTCTAAGATCATTTTTTCTTTTGCTGTGATTTCTTCCTCCGTAACGCTATCATAAAGTCTCACTACATCTTCGATCTCCAACAGCGGTACATGTACTCCAAATGCACTGGAAATCGCAGTAGGATCCGCATGCATATCATACATTGCCTCCAATACATGTCCCATCAGTCCCATGCGGGCGCCATGCAGATCATGAAGCACTTTTGCAATGTCGCACCATCTTGCTACTTCTGTCATAGCTTCTTCATCCCCGTAGAGATGACCAATGATCACATCATCCACCTTCTTGCCCATGCGGATTGCCACACCGGTAAATTCCGGCACAGAGCAGATATTGTCATTTTCTAACTGCATGAAAGTATTTGCCTGGGTATAATCCAGCCCCTTTCTGGGTTGCAATGCTACTAATACCATGGGCTTGTTCACTTCTTTAATAATGGGTGCAAAAACGGATGAAGTTGCATAGGTTACCATGTTACAGAACAGCACATCCACCTTTGCAGCCAAGATACGATCCACCGCATCGTATGCCTTCTCACTGCTGTCCACCATACCAAAATCTACCACTTCCACATCCTGATTTTCTACCATTTCACAGAAATCCTTGTGAAATCCCATAATATTATCTTCTAATCCCGGGAACTGATCCCAGTATGTGGCATGTGCCACTGCAAAAATACCGATTTTTGCGGTTCTTTTGTTTTTACGTTCAATCATGTTTTGATCCTCCATCAACAATTTTTCTTTATTTTAGATCTTATCTATGGTATCATCAACTTACAAACCAAAGATGTATTCGTATAAAACAAAGATATTCCACAAGGACGAAAGGAAAAAATCATGCAGAACTGGAATCCATATGTGCGCTTTGCCAGAACCAATGAAAAAACCATATTACAGGGACTGCTGCAGGCAGTAGACCACAGAATCTTTTATTGCCACAGCGGAAGCGGACACTTGGAAGCCGCTGGTAAATTATACCCTTTTACTGCGGGAACATTGATCTATCTGCCTGCTGGGACCCCCTACCGCTATATCTTCGAGCAGGACATTCCTGTATTTTCCGGCTGTAATTTTGACTTCTATCAGGATCACATCCATCTGAGCACGCCCATACCACCTGTATCCCAGACTGGCTTTTGCCCGGAAAACATTCTTGAAAAACAAATATGTGAAGGCGACGGATTGTTTTCCGGATGCCTTCACATTGAAAATGCATTTTCTTTTGAGGATAAATTTATTGAGATCGCTGAGGAGTTTGTGAACCACAATCTATATTATGATGTGCGATGCAGCACCTTATTGAAAGATATCCTGATTCAGACCGCCCGCCTGGCAACCACCCGTGATCAGGGCATTAATCGTAAAAAGGCCGATGATATATTACAATATATCCACAGCCAATATCATCTGCCCCTTACAAACAAAGAAATCGCAGAACGATTTAATTATCATGAAAATTATCTCAGTTCATTGATTCTGAAATATACAGGTCTTACCCTGCACCAATATGTACTGCATTACAAAATGCATATGGCCATCGTCCTTCTGCAGTCTTCCGCACTGTCTATCGGCGAAGTGGCAGAAAAAGTGGGAATGCCGGATATCAAGCACTTTTCCAAATGCTTTAAAAAAGTTATCGGACATTCCCCATCACAGTTTAAAATCAGATGAATAATATGTTTTATTTCTGGTCTGCGAACTTCTGGTTGAATTTATCTAAATACAGTGCCGCCACTGCACCCACTGCCAGACAGATTACATTAACCATGAAACTTCCCACAGATGCGGTGAAGCTTGCAAACGGAATGATCATGATCGTTGCAGCAATTACCACACCTACAATTGCATGAAATGCCACAGAATAATGTCTATCAAAAAGAGTATCCACTGCTTTTGCAAACAAGATCACCGTTGCCAGACCGCCGATACCACCCGGAATCAATACACTAAAATCCAGATGGCCGATGCCTGCAACAAAAGGCTCATATAAGCCCAGGGGCATCAATAGTGTGGAAAAACTCATACCGGGAGCAATGACACTAAGCGCCAAACAGCATCCGCAGAAAATGTACCACAAAAAGTTAGGTGTGATCTGTACAGAGAATATCTGCAGACTGATCAGCAGAGCAAAGACCAATACCATGGCAATGCCCATGGATACAAAAGAAGCCTTGCTTCTGCCCTGCTCTCCCGCTTCTCTGAATAAAGAAGGAAGCATACCGCCAATCAGACCGATAAATACACATACAGACTGTGCCGGATATTTATCCAACAGGAAGGACAGGATATTTGCCACGCCCAGGAAACCAATCACACCACCGATACCGATAGGAATCAACTTAGGAACATGGGTCTTGAACTTTCTGAACGGATCTGCCAGAAACTCCATAATTGTCTTGTAGATACCAAATACCACACATAGCACACCACCGGAAATACCCGGAAGAACTGCACCCAGACCGATCAATGCACCCTGAAGCACTTTGATGATAAACTTCATCACTGAAAAATTGTTCGTTTGATTCATGAATTCATACACCTCTTCTACTTTATATACTTCTATGTTTCACGACATTTAAGTATAACATACTTCTGTACTAATTCATACAATTTTTTCAAGTTTATGCCAAAACCCGTAACAGTTCAGCCTTCACTAAGAGATAACTGGGTTTAGCACTGGTTAAAATATAGCCGGTGCACCCATAAATAGTTTTTTATATTTTCAAACAGCCCCATTTTCTTCTCTTTAAAGTTTCTATGATAGTTAAGATGGAGCAGTACATTTCGTGCCCACTGTCCTTTCGGAATCCTCCTGCCATTTTTTGACGATTCTTAGCTTTTCGCAGATCTCGTTCACTCATGTTATCGTCAATTAAAGGTATTCGCAGGTCTGCCACCTTTCTGATCAGTTGATGGCGGAAGTGAAGTATTGGAACTGTCATTATTGATAATACTCCGTAAATCTTTGCGTGATAGTTATCTTTCTGCACACCTGATTCATCGTCCTGCAAGGATTGAACTTTTCCTTTTACTTGTTGAAAATTATCGCCGCGGGGTCTATACAAATAAAATCAAAATTCAGATCCCCTTTTTTGTGTTTTTGTGCAAAAAAAAATTGATAAATGGGACCTATTTTACCAATTATACTACTCCAGACCCCGCTTTTGGAAAAAAACGGGGGCTGGACGAAAAAATCTTTTCGTGAGACCCCCGCAGCATTTTTTTTAAACTGTTCTCTGCTAAGCGCCTGCGAATTTCATTGTTCAAGCTCATTATTTTTTAGGCCATATGTATCTATATGAAAAAATGATGAGTCTGGAATCCATTTCGAGAAAAAAATGGGCATTTTAATTCTGTTTTTGACCTGAAATGTATCCATATTAAAAAAATGACGTTTCAGAATCCATTTTTACTATAAACGTGGATTCTAAAACGTCATTTTTCTATCATGTACCTAACGACGCTTTTTCCTCATGTACCTAGTAACACATTTTATACAGAAGGCTGTGAACTGTCCCCAAAACCCTTCATTGTATATAGAAATTCAAAATTTGTTCACAATTTTATTTAAGAGTTCACATTTTTCCATAAAATGTTCAAAAACCCGTAAAACTCTGAACACAATTATCCTGTATTATATAACCATAGAGATAAGACATTTTCTTTTTCATATAAACTTTTTCTTTTCATAATAGCCAGCAGGAGCAGCCTGCTGGCCCTCCTTTTTTTATTCCTCCAAAAACTCCTCCAGCGTGATGCCCTTCTCCATGATATACTCTGCAATTTCCACACCCACATAGCGGAAGTGCCATGATTCATAAGAAATCCCCGTAATGTCCTCTTTCTCCTTAGGATATCTCAAAATAAATCCGTACTCTGCACAGTGCTCTCGAAGCCACCGATTCTCCTCCGTAGTCTCCTGTTTTTCATCCAGCATCTGGTAGTCCAGTGCCACGATATCAAAGGCAAGGCCGGTGGAATGTTCGCTGTATCCGGGAGGCATGGTCTCCCTTGCCACTTCCTCATAGGCATCCAGATAAGAGTACCCTCTTCTTACCAACGTTCTCATATCCTCTTCAAACAATTCCTTCTGCCTGTCCACGCTGCGGTAAGAAGAACATACTTCCAAAATCATGCCATCCTTTCGTGCCGCTTTCAGCATATCACACATGGGCTGATATGCTTCTTTTGCTGCTTTATTGGTTCCATCAGGAAGTTTCTTCAAAACCACCTCATAGTCATCGGGCAGTTTATTGTCTTTATTGACAAGGACAATTTCAGACTTATCCAAATCTGGAAATGGATCCTCTTCTTTACTTTCCTCGTCCGTTTCGCCAGGATCATCTGCCCCCTGGGTTCCATGGCCTGTCTGTGGGCTGTCCTCTGTCTGCCCATCTGTTCTTGTCCCCTGATTCTCAGCCTCCGTCTGCAAACCATCTCCCTGCAACATAGCTTCGCTGCCATCACTTCCCACTTCCACATTTTCCATGGCAGAAACCTCTGTATCCATCTGCTTCTGTGCCTGTACCGTACCTACATTCTTTCCCACCCAAAAAGAAAACAGACACGCCAGACACATGATTCCCATGCATATATATGCTCTCATTTTTCTCTTTCGCTTCCTCATTTCCCGTTTATTATGAATATATCTTTCTTTGCCGTTCATGTCCCGTCCATCCTTTTCCTTTTTTATATCTATTCCACATCTTATCCGGGACATGCATCATAAGCATATCTTTTTTGTATCATTTTTGCATCGATTCGTCAATCTTTTTGCAGCTCAGGAATCAAATCTGCAATGTCTTTCAGGCCCAAAGAGAAGATTGCAGGTACCCCTTTATCACCCACAGTCTGTACACTTGCCTGCCACTGCAAAACATAATGCTCACCATAAGGGAACTCCATTGTGATTTCCTGAGGCTGCCTTGGCCCAGACTTACTTTCCACTTTAATGTTCATTTTATCATAAACGACCTCGTTCACCGCTTCCTTATATTTCATATTCAATCCTGCAAGATATCCCTCAAAGGTCTGCACAGAAGTCTGTCCTGCATCCAAATAATCGAACCAGAAACTTAGCCAATCTGTATTATAGAACTCTTCCATGTAATAAAGTTTCTCCCAGTACAGTGTATCCTTGGTATTTTCATAGTAATCCAACTGACTGATCTGTACATAGTAAATTGTGTAGGTCTCTGTATCCACCAGCAGTTTGACCGTGATATCATGTCTTGTAGTGAATTCAAAACTCCAGGCAGACACCACCACCGCATTGGACTCGTTCCCCGTAACATCATTATATATGACATACTTCTTTATCTGATCTATGGTATATCCTCTGTTCTCTACCTCGTCCATCTGGGGTGCAATTCCACACTCCTCTAACTTTTCATAACCTGCCTGATCTAATATCATATCCAGCATATCTACCAGTTCCGCTGACCGCTGATATTCCGTATCTGCCACGTAAAATTTATACTCCTCGTCCAATCTCTCAGCAAAGACCACCAGCCTCTCCCGCAGACTTCCGTAGGTACTGTATATAGCCTCCATATCAAGACCTGTTCTTGTCCCCTGCCAGAGGCGTCCCGTCTGGTACATATCCTGTATCTTAAACACAATCTGTGGTCCTAAGAATGCCAGCACCACCAACAACAGAATACCTGTAATCCCTGCAAAATATGCTCTCTTCCCGGGCATCTTCTTATGGTTTCTGACCGAAACCTGCTTTTTATTCAACTTTTCTTCTACCATCTTTTGTCATACCTCTGCTTACCAACGGAAAAATCAGTCTGATCACGGTTCCTTCACCGGGATTGCTGACAATCTCCATGATACCCTCGTGCAATTCAATGATCTCCTTACAAAGGGATAGACCGATCCCCGCACCCCCTTCTTTCCTGGAACGGGACTTATCTACCATATAAAAAGCTTCCGTAATACGGGCAATCTCCTGCTTCGGAATACCCATGCCATTATCCACCACCTTGATTTCATAGGCATTGCCGGTCTTACGTCCTTTTAAAAGTACAAAACCGCCTTCCTCCACTGCCTTAGAAGCATTGTCCATAAGATTGTAGAACAGGGACAGCAGCAGTTCTTTGTCGCCATACAAAACAGCACCTTCCATATCTACCTTACCTTTAATTTTCCTTTTCTGGAAAATGGGGCGCATAGTAGCTCTGATATCTTCCTCCAAGAGTCTTGTCCTGATAGGTTGTTTCTGCCATTCATTTCTGTTGAGACTGACCAGTTCAAGCAGCTTATGAGACAGACTTTCCAGGCGCTTCCCCTGACTGTATATATAATAATACGCTTCTCTTTGCTCCTCCTCCGTCAGCTCCATGGTGTTAAGCATATCCGCATATCCTATGATGGAGGTCAGCGGGGTTTTCAATTCATGGGCAAATGCTGCCGTGAAATCTTCCTTCTGCTTCGCTTCAAGCTCCTTTTCCTGCATTGAGGTTACTAACCTGTCCGCCATATGATTAAAATTTTGTGCTAATACGCCAATCTCATCAGCTGCCTTATACTCTGACCTTACTTCAAAATCACCGCAAGAAATCCGTTCTGCCACTCGGCTGAGTTCCTGCACCGGTCGTGATATAACTCTTGCCATCACATAGACACATACGCCTCCGAGAATCAGCAGTGCAGATAAGGCTATATAATACTGATTCTGCAGACTGTTTCGATCCCCATAAATCACTGACAGATCTCTGCATATTCCTAAATACTGTACATCCTGTGCAATCACACTGATACTGATATACAACAGATAATATCCATCCCCCAATTCACGTATTCCACAGGCATAGGTACTTCTCTCTTCCATCTCCTGCCGCAGAGATTGAAAGGCTTCGGCAAATTCTTGACTTCTGAACACGTCATCCCCATACAGGAGTTCTCCCTTTTCAGACATGGCAAAACAGCTGACACCTTCCTTTTCTACGCTGTCAGCCACACTGTGGAACGCCTTATCCACCGCATATTCATTGCCATAATCCTGCAGGCTCTGATAAGCCATCTCGTACAGATACTGGTACATCTGTCCTTCTGTATCTATTTGTACGATTTCCCTGTTCAAAAGCTGTCCGAAATAAGAGGACAGCATCCAGGTGCCAAACACTGTAAAGATCACCGTCAATACCGCTGTCATGGCGAAAAACAGTTTGTCCCCAAATTTCATACGCTTTCAGTCCTTATGCATTCAATCGATATCCCACTTTGTATACTGCGGTAATTACATTCTCCCACTGCAGCTTCTTTTTCAGCCGCTGCACATGCAGATCCACCGTTCGGCTCTGTCCCAGATATTCACCACCCCAGACATTTTCATATATGGTTTCTCTGTACAATGCAATATTTCTGTTTCGGGCAAATAAAAGTAACAGCTCATACTCCTTCGGAGTCAGACTGATCTCCTCCTGTCCTCTACGCACACTGTGTGAAAACGTATCAATCACCACATCCAACACCTGCAGAACCGGATCCGCTTTTTTATAACGTCGAAGTACGGCTTCAACCCTTGCCAGCAGCTCTACGATTTCAAATGGCTTGGTCAGATAATCATCCGCCCCCATTTTCAATCCTTTGACTTTATTTTCTGTACTTCCCATAGCTGTCAGAAAGATTACCGGCAATCCCAGCCTGCCCGCATACTCCATCAGATCATAACCATCAATTCCAGGCAGCATGATGTCCAACAGCACTAAATCAAAATCTTCAGCCATCATATAGTCTGCAGCAATATTGCCATCCGGTGCCCAGGTACACTTATAGCCGGCTCTGGTCAGATTCATACGTATCAAATTTGCGATAGGTTCCTCATCTTCTGCAATCAATATTTTAAACATACCTTGTCCCCTGTAAGAATTTATTTATAGTAAATCCATTCTGTACCCTGACTGTATCTTTTTTGTATCAAAAAAGATCTCCGTCTGAACAGAAATCTTTTAAGAATTCTTAATATTTAACTAACCTCTTCCATACACCTGCAGCTGAATCAGTGCCGGGAACGGTGACGGATCATCCGCTTTGATCAGTTGATCCAGAATAATCCATTCAATGCCCTTTTTCTTAATATCAAAATACTGTGCTTCACCGGATTTGACCAAATCCAGCACTTCCTTGCTTCCATCAGAGAAAGTAAGTGTTGCATTTACCCACCAGTTATCGTGTGGGAAGTCCGCTCTGCTGTAGAAAGCAATCTTATCAATATCTACCGGGCGACCGAATTCCAGCTTCCAGGCAGCATCATCTCTTCTGTTAATCCCCCAGGACTCATAAGGCCATGCACCATGAGACTCCGAAGCCAGCACACCGTCAATTGCATTCAATGCCGCAAAGACAGACTCTCCTCTGGTTTCTACATTTGCAGATGCATGAGGATAGCAGTTTACCTCACCATGCTGATCCCACACATTTTCTGCAAGATTACGATAATTATTTATTTCCTCTGCAAATGCCTTCTTCACACTCAGCAAATGCCTGTCTCCCTTAAAGAGTCTCGGGGAAGTATTGATTGCTTTTTCACCAAAAGGAATCAGATACTTTACATTGCCGGTAAGATAAACCAAAGATTTCCCTTTTACATCATCAAACTGCACATAATAATATGTATTTACCTCATCTACTTCCAGTTCAATTCTGTCGCCTTCCTGATATTCTCCCATGTAGACCATGACCAATTCATCTTTGCCGGTTTTTACATTTAAAATATTGCTGTCTTTATCTAAAACTTTTAATGTAATTTGTGCCATAATATTTCGCTCCTTTTTTGCTCTCTTGTAAGTAGAATAGCACAAATTTATGCCCTTTTCAAGTAAGCCACCATAGAATATTCCTTACTTATACACCCTGAATCCATTCCCCACAATGGTCTGCGACTCAGAATAGATAATAAACGCTGAACCATCTATCTTCAGCACCTCTTCCTGAAATCTGGGCAATTCATTCTCCTTCAAGGCACACATCAACACTTTTCTCTTCTCCATTGTATATGCGCCTACAGAATCAATAATCGTCACACCTCTGGGCGAATGAGACACCAAAAATTGTGATATTTCCACTCCTTTATCGGACACTACAAAAGCCAGCTTTGAAACATTCAGCTTGCTGATTAATAAATTAATGGCAAAGGATGCTAAAAACAATGCGATAATGCCGTACAATGCCAGATCAAAGGTACGGAATACCACCAGGGACAACAGAATTACCGAAGCATCCACCACCATCAGCAGGTTACCGATTTTTACATGTGGAAATGCACACTGCACCAGTCTGCTCAGAATGTCCGTACCGCCGGTGGATGCACCTTCTATTAATGTCAGGCCGATGCCCACACCATATAAAACAGAACCGAATACCGCTGCAAGAAAGACATCTGAAGTTACAGGCGGAACATATGTAAACACTTGCACAAAGACAGACAGCAGGGCAGCCCCCAGCAATGTGTCCTTTACAAAAGAAAATCCCAGGAATTTCCAGGCCAGTATTAACAGCACAATATTGATGACCGCAAAGGATACACCCGGCTGAATCCCGAAAGTATGAAATAAAATTGTTGAAATACCCGAAACTCCTCCACTGACAATCTTATTTGGTGTGTAGAATACACTGATGGCAAACGCTACTAACAGCACACCAAAAACGATTGCTGCATACCTTTTTAGCTGAAGTAATAACCCTTTTTTCATCTTCCTCTTCTCCTGACTGCTTTAAATCTTTTAAAATGAAGCTGTTTACATTATCATACACAGCGTTTATAATATAGGCAAATACTTATATCGATATATATGTTATATATTTTTGACTATATCTTATATTAAACCAATTGCAGGAAAACCGTACCAAGGAGACCACTTTATGTTCACATGGAAAAGATATGTTTATGAAATATATAAAGAGAGAAGCTTTTCAAAAGCTGCACAAAATCTCTACATCAGCCAGCCCTCCTTAAGCGCCCGCATCAAAAAGATTGAAGAAAAGATTGGCTCACCACTTTTTGACCGCAGCACATCTCCGCTGCGACTGACAGAAGTAGGTGAAGCCTATATCAAGGCTGCGGAAGAAATCTTTCAGATTGAACAGCAAATGGAGAATTATATTAATGATTTAAACACATTAAAATCAGGACATTTATCCATCGGTGCCAGCAACCTTTTTGCAGCATATGCATTACCCCCCATTATCACGGAGTTCAAGCAGAAATTTCCCGATATTCATATTCAACTGACAGAATTCAATACTGACCAATTGGATGAATTGCTTGGCAACAATACACTTGATCTGGTTTTCGACAACAACCATTATGACAATATCCTGTATGACAAAGGGCTGTACAACGAAGAATGCATTCTGTTGGCTGTTCCCCGGACCTTTTCCATAAATGATAATCTGAAAGAATATCAGCTTTCCCCGGAAGACATACAGGAACATACCTATCTGACCTCCGAGTGTGTACACGTTCCGCTAAACTATTTTTCAGAGACACCCTTTATCCTGCTTACTTCAGGAAACGATACTCGTACCCGGGGTGAAAAATTATGCAGAGAAGCTGGGTTTCGTCCCCGTATCATTTTAGAGCTGAACCAACAATCTACCGCTTATATGGCAGCCGCCACACAAATGGGCGCCACTTTCATCAGCGACATTTTAGTATCACGACTGCCATCCTTTGAAAATTTAGTTTACTATAAGCTGGGTGGGGATACTGCCAGACGTCAGGTATTCTTCTACTACAAAAAACATAAATATAAGACCCGCACCATGGAAGAGTTTATGCGCATGATACATGATTAGATTAGAGCTACTCCAAGAGCTTTTCCTCCTGAATCCACTTATCGATATATTTAAACTCTATCACCAGCCTGCCACCATAGATATTTACCGGGACAGGCTGGTTCACCCCATAAATTGTGGCACCCGATGCATCCCCCTCTTCAAAGAAATACACCAACACCTTCTCCTTATACGGATCAATGATCCAATATTCCCGCACTCCCGCTTCGTGATACTTGTGTAGCTTACGGATATAGTCTTTATACCGACTACTGGGCGATATGACCTCCAGCAGAAAATCCGGCGCTCCGTAAATTCCCCATCGTTTATACTTGTCCTTTTTACATAAGATTCCTACATCCGGCTGAACCATGGTTTTTTCATCCATATCCAGCTGTACGTCAAAAGGTGCAATTAACGGCTGACAATCTCCCTCATTATCCATGATAAAATTAGCAATCTGTCGATGAATTTCACCTGCTATTTTCTGATGGAGAGGTCGTGGCGCATCCATGTTGATGATATCTCCATCAATCAACTCCACTCGTTCCTCCCGGGGCCACGCACGATAGTCTTCAATCGTGTATTCACCCTGCTTTTTCCTCGGGATTGCTGAGTATGCAATGCTTTCAGCAACGCACAGTGAGTCCTCAAATGCCTGTTCCACTTTTACCCAGACATCATACCCGGGCATTGGAGCTTTACCGGAAAAAATTTCTTGTAAAGTCTTCGCAGGAATACCTGTCATCTCACTCAAAGAGTCATAGGTATATCCCTTTTCTTCCATGATTCGCTTCATTTCTTTTGCTGTCATAAAAAATCCTCCTATCTCGGCCGATAGTTTCGGCTCTGATAAGAGGATACTACTTTGTCAAGTATTTTGTCATTGGACTGTTAGTCCAAAACTTAAATGATTCAAGTATATGCAATTAACTGCTATAAAAGTATATTTTTGTAAACAAATAGGGAATTTACAGTGTTTTTCACGAATTTTTATTTTGTTTTTTCTTATATTTTCCCGAATTTCTGTATTCTATTATAAATAAAGCAGGCGGAAGATCCCTTCCGCCCGTTCTCATTTACCTATCATATCGTTTCATAAACACGATCCCCAATGGATGGGGACCCGTGTGCACTGCAATGGTGGCTCCGATCTGGAATGTATCCAGTGATTTTATATTGGAATAGGTCTTCATATCTTCCAGTATATAATCCCGGAACATTTCTCCTTCTTCTTTGTCATAGCCAAATCCAACAGAGAAATTATAGTCATCCGGATTCTCCCCTGATTCCCTGAAGTGCTTTTTAGTCTGCTCCACCAGCTTGTCATAGGATTTTTTCCGTGCCCGCACCACGCCTGTGGGAAAGATTTCACCCTCCTTAAATAGGATGAGCGGCTTAATCTTCAGTGCATTATTGGCAATAGAAATCAGCTTGCCCAAACGTCCGCCGGACTTTAAATAACTGATATCCGCAGTTGTAAAGACGATGCGTCCTGTTTCCTTGATTCTTTGCAGCTGCTCTATACTCTCCTCATAAGAAAGACCATCGTCCCGCATTCTCACTGCTTCCATAACATACAGCCCCTGCAGCCCTGTGATTACCGCACTATCGATCACTGTAATCTTTGCCTGAGGATATTCATCCATAACGATATCCTTTGCATTGCATGCGGAATTGTAAGAACCACTCATCTTAGATGTTAGGCACAGGCAGACCACCGGAATACCATCCTTCACATAAGGAATAAACGCTGTAACATAGTCATCAATGGACGGCAATGAAGTCTTTGGGAACACGTTTGGGTTGTCCACCATTTTTTGATAAAAATCTCTGATTCCAACCTCTTCCACTTCCTTAAAATATGTCTCTTTGTCAAAAGAGACATAAAATGGAACCAATTTTACATTGTGCTGATTCACATATTCCGGTGTCAAATCACAGGAACCGTCAGTGATGATCTGATATATATTGCTCATGATAATACCTCTTAATCTGATGATATAGTATTTCAAACTATGTATAATATATACTAACATAACCCAGGCAAATACTCAATACCGTTAATCTATGATTGTATAAAACAGAGCACAGATTTAAAAACCTGTGCTCTCTCCTAAACTGTTCACAAACTTCTCCATATCTGCTTTGGTGTGCATCTGGCGGCTCTTTTCCACAGTCGCTTCCTTCTGTGCATCGCTCATTTTGGCAAATGCCTCCATGGATCTTGCATTTGCTGCCAGAGACAATCCAAAGCCTATGGGCATGTCTCCCCCCAGTCCAATATTCCATTTACTGCTTGTGTTTCTTAATTCTGAGTCTGACATAATATCTCCATCCTTATTTTCTTTTTTATATTATTGCTCAGAATTCAAAGAAACATGCATACGTTCACTTATTTAAACTTCTCCATTGCCTCTTCCATGGTCATGCCCGCTGCAATGGCCTCCTTACGCTTTGCATTGATTGCCTGTATCTCCTTCATTCTTGGACCTGTCAGTTCATAGCCCTTCATGCAGATCAATGTAAGCAGCCACGCTGCCATAGGTATTACACAAAAGAGAATGATCACTACCCAGTTCATGCCCGGCGCATAAGGTGTCTCCGCTGTAGGCAGATTTTGAAGTCCGATGGCGGAAACAGCTATGCCTACGATGGTTGCAGATAAAGAAGACACTAATTTATCTACCAGTGAAAAGAGTGTGCCCATGATACCGGGGATGTATTTACCGGATCGGTATGTCTCATAGTCAGAACAGTCTGCCACCATAGGAATGGGCATATCTGCTGTGGAGTAATAAGCTCCATAGCCCACACCAAAGAAGATAATAAATAAAACGGTATATAAATTGATTGAAAAATTACCATTGCTAAATAGTACAAGATTCCATGCAGGATTGCCCTGTTTCCAGAGAATCAAAAGCACCAGCACTACCACATAACACCCTAATGCTACGGATACATATTTCATCAGAGAGGCCTTCTGTCCTTGCTTCTGTGAGGTCCTCACAGTCAACAAGAAGAACGGCACGGAAAATGCATAGCCCAATACCATCATAGGTAAATATAATCCATCATAGTTGCCCATCATACAGCCATATAACATACAAAGTACCGTTACGTTGGTAGCAATGGACAATGCCAATTTACAGCCTGCACCGGCTACCATTAAACGCTGCATAGGATTGTTGTTTTTGATGATCTCGATGTATTCGGAAATCTTTGTCTTTTCCTGTGCTGCCCCAAGACCAAAGTACTTTGGGTTGTCCTTTTCCCAGATACCGATAATCGCTAAAATGGTCAACACAATAGATACTGCGATTCCGATAGGCGTAAGAAAGGCATAAAAATCTGCGCTGGAGTAATCTGCCACATTGGCTCTTACAATGGGTGCTAAAAACTGCATCAAGCCCATACCTGCCATGGAGCCAACGGTATTAAAAATGGTAAACAATGGCCTTTGCTTAGGATCATTTGTCAGTACTGTCTGTCCGGAACGGGTTACAGATGTCTGGAAGGTATAACCGATTACCCATACTGCATAAAGCACGATGAATGCGGCATACCTTAACCCCTGCATGGAGGCAGGGATCATGGGTGTGATCATGTAAAGCACGATAACAGAAAGTGCCATGATGACATTACCGATCACCATAAACGGACGGAATTTACCAAATCTGCCGGATGTACGGTCCATCAGTGCACCGATAATCGGATCCGTGATCGCATCAAATACACGCATGCCGGTCACCATAACAGACGCAAAAACCGTTGCTATCCCCAATACATTGTTGCCAAAGGTAGCAATGTATGAGAGAATCAATACATAATAAACATTTGTTGCACCATTGTTTAAGGGAAACAATGCCAACTGATACAGCTTGGCACGGTTCAGCCCTTCTTTGGGTGCATTATTTTCATTTCCCATGAATATTTCCTTCTTTTTCTTTTTTATTACATCCAATTGGAGGAGTCGCCTTTTTTCAAGTAATATTCCTTTGGTTCTTTATCCACTTTATAGATCACACAACTATCTGTAAAATCTCCTGCTTTTACTTCCAGTTTATTTTCTGCTTCCAAAGTAATCATAAACTTGAACACATTTTCTCCCTTCTTTGTTCCCACGAATCTTCCATTCTGATACAGGGAAACCTCCGGGAGGTTGGAATATACCGTGATCACCTGATTGGAAAGAGCACGTTTCTCGTAACGTCTGCCTGCAAGGTAAACAAATTTGTCTTCTTTGTTCCAATATGCTTTGTACAAATAGAAGGCATCCTTCTTTGTCTTACGATCAAAGGTAATGAGACCTTTATGGTTCATACCGGGTTCTCCGCCTTGATTCCTTGCATCCGCTGCAAAATCAAACATATTCCAGTAATAGTGTGCCCACACATATGGGAATCGTTTGAAGCATTTCAGCATATATTCATGATATTTGTTGTGATACTCTTCACTGTTGTCCCCACGCTTGGGCTTTTTGGAGTGAAGATTGGGCATTCCCTCTGCACCGTATTCAGAGTAACATAAACATCTGCCCGGATACAAGAAATGCCAAAACCGAATCCAAAGATCATTTAACCAGAGGAAGGGTACATACCAGCCTAAATATAAATTCCAGCCAACTAAGTCCGTAATGTGTGCCACCGGATGAAAATGAGGACACACCGCATAACATGCCAGTGTGGTGGGGCGGGTAGGATCCATTTCATGACAAAGGTCATTCAGTACATGATGGTTTGCAAGCATCTGCTTTTTAAACCGTTTTCCGGAAATGGTAATCTCATTGGAGACGCCCCATGTCACAATACATGGATGGTTGTAATTCTGAGCAATCAGTTCTTTCATCTGGGACCTGGTATTGTCATCCCCATTTGCAAGATGCTCGGAAATATACGGGATCTCTGCCCAAACGATCATACCGTATTTATCACAGAGATCATAGAAGTACTGATCATGCTGATAATGAGCGAGTCGAATGGTATTTGCACCCAATTCCAAAATCAGCGACATATCCCTTTCATGCTCTGCCCTGCTGATGGCATTGCCCATTTCCTTGTAATCCTGATGACGGGACACACCGTGAAGAGGATAAGGTCTGCCGTTTAAATGAAATCCATCCTTCGGACTGAATTCAAAAAATCGAACACCGCAGGTACTTGTGATTTCATCCACTTTTTCATCATTTATCAAAAGCTCTGCCTTTACGGTATAAAGATACGGATCCTGAAGGCCATCCCAGAGATGTACATTCTTCACATGCAGTGTCACATCGCATCCTGTGCCGACAGCCACAATATTTCCCTCGGCCTCCAGCAAGGTAATTTCTACCTTGCCTCCTGAGACATTGACCCATGTTTCTACATGAATATCTGCATCCGTGCCTTTTACTTCCGGCGTGATTTTGATACCCGGACCTCCATGGAAGTCCAGGTCAAAATGTGCTTTATTTACGATTAACAGCTCTACATCCCGATAAATGCCGCCATAGAAGGTAAAATCTGCCTTTTGTGGATATACCCGGTCATTTGCACTATTATCTACTTCTACTATCAGATTGTTGTGCTCCCTCAGACAGTCTGTGATATCTGCACGAAATGTAGAATAGCCTCCATCATGTGTACAAACTTCTTTTCCGTTTAAAAGAACTTTGGCACTGGCGTTTACACCGTGAAACTGCAGGTAAACCACTTCCTTCTGCGGGTTAAATTCCGGGGCTGCAAATTCTACATCGTAAACATTTGTCCCACGCCAGTAATTATTGCCCCCATCCTGTCCGTCCTGTGCATTCCAGGTATGAGGAATCACCACCGGTCTGCGATTTTTATGCTGGTCTGTAAAATGCCATCCATCATTAATTTTTATTACTTTTCGCATTCTTATACTCCTGATAGCTGATATAACTTTCCGTCTTTTTAAATTTATTCTTCTTCACAATCCAAAGCACCAGAGAAACCACAAAGAGCACCCAGAATATGATCATTGCCGTTCTGCAGATCATAATAATACCGGGTTCTACTCTCGTTACCTCTGTGTCTGCTGTAAAGCCATTCATTGCCTGTGAATTAGCAATGGCATACAGGTTGTGGTGACAAGCCTCTCTCATGGCAGCCACAACAACCGGATCCTTCTCATATGCAGGCAATCCCTTGCCGCCTGTAATCATAAATGCCAACATGGAATCAAAGGTTGTGGTTCCGCCCATGACACCGTCGATACCATTTACCATAGAATTCAATACATTGTCTGTGATCTGGAGACCGTTACACTGCCATTCTTCATTCATAATGCCTTTTACAAGGTTAGCATTACCGCCGGACCACTGTGTACCCCAACGGGTATAGGCCATCATGACACCGTTGCCGCCTCTGCCGGAGCTTACATATTCACCATTTTCATTTTTCACAACACCCTGTGATTTCTCAAGACCACCCTGGAAAGCTCTTAAGTATATTTCACGGGCAGACTGTTCATTTAACCATACACCCAGACCGATACGATCCTGTTCACAGTCATTTAATGCAAAGTGCTTGTACACTACGAATACACCGTTTTTCTCGATACCGCTTACTTCGTATCTTCCGATTTCCGCAGAAAGGAAAGCATCTTCAGAGTAATATTCGAAATTACGTCCACTGTAAGGTGATCTGTGAATATTTGCACCGGGTCCGTACAAGAAGGTTACCTGTGCATCTAAACAATCGTTACCCACGATATTACCAATCTCATAAGCCAATTCTTTGTTGAAGGTAGCAGCAAGCACGTCCTCGGAGGTAAGAGCAGTTGTCTCCACACCCAGTCCGGATCCAAACAATGTTACTGTCAGACCCTGCGGACCGTTTTCATCACGGGTACCGGGAGCATGCACAGATTCTACCGGCATATGCCAGTGGAATGCATCACCGATCAAGTCTACCATTTCATCAAAGGTCATCTGGTCTAACAATTCATCCCACTTAGGATCGTCATAATCCAGACCGATCATGTCATAAAGCTTTAAGCCATTGTCTGCACCAAAGGTGGGCATTTCTGCTGCTGCATCAGGATCCGTTACATACTGCTGATCCTGTAATCCCTGAATCAAATAATCATTTAAAGC
>JAZPYS010000144.1:0-20042 GCA_045544275.1 Acetatifactor sp.
GTTGAGAAAACAAACAGGGATGAACCGGCGGGAGTTTGCAGAGTATTTCGGAATTCCCTACCGTACTGTCCAGGATTGGGAGCTGGGCAATAGGCAGATGCCGGAGTACCTGTATAGGCTAATGGCTTATAAAGTGGCCGTGGAAGGTTTGGAGAAGGAGCAAACATGAAATTTTTACTAACAGCAATCAATGCAAAATATATACATTCCAACCCTGCTATCTACAGTCTCCGTGCACATGCGGGGGCGGAATTGCAGGAGCATGTAGAATTAGCAGAGTACACCATCAACCAGACATTTACGGATATCCTGGCGGATATTTATAAAAGGAAGCCGGATGTAATTGGTTTTTCCTGCTATATCTGGAATATTGCCCTGGTGCTGGAGCTGGTGGCGGAGCTGCACAAGATCCTGCCTCAGGTACCAATATGGCTGGGCGGCCCGGAGGTTTCTTTTGATGCACCCAAGCTTTTGGAGGAGTATCCTCAAATCACCGGTGTGATGATTGGAGAAGGGGAGGAGACTTTTAAGGAGCTGCTCACATATTATCTGGAGACGCCCCGGGAAATGTGGATAACCGGAAGGTACGAAGGTGAGCGTTGTGGAGAAGTTGACTTATGCGGCATCCCGGGTCTGTGTCTGCCGGTTGGTTATACCGCCCCTCGGGAAATGGTCGATATGAACAGTTTGCCGTTCCTTTACAGTAATTTGGAGGCCTTTGAAAATAAGATCATTTACTATGAAAGCAGCAGGGGCTGTCCATTCCGATGCAGCTACTGTTTATCTTCCATAGATAAAAAGGTTCGTCTGCGTGATTTGAATATTGTTAAGGAAGAACTGCAATTTTTCCTGGACAACAGGGTGAAGCAGGTAAAATTTGTGGATCGGACCTTTAACTGCAATCACGAGCATGCCATGGAAATCTGGCGGTATATTTTAGAGTACGACAATGGGGTGACAAATTTTCACTTTGAAATATCTGCGGATATTTTAAATGAGGAAGAGATCAACCTGCTGAATCAAATGCGTCCGGGACTGGTGCAGCTGGAAATTGGTGTTCAGTCCACAAACCCGGACACTATCAAGGCAATTAACCGTACGATGAATGTGGAAAAATTAGAGAAAGTTGTCAGTGCCATCAATGCCGGTCATAATGTCCACCAGCACTTAGATCTGATAGCAGGGCTTCCCTATGAAGATTATGAAACCTTTGCCAAATCCTTTAACCGGGTGTATGCTATGGAGCCGGAGCAGCTGCAACTGGGATTTTTGAAGGTGTTGAAGGGCTCCCGGATGCATGAGATGGCAGTGGAGTACGGTATCAGCTATATGAGCAAGCCTCCTTATGAGGTATTATATACCAGGTGGCTTTCCTATGAAGATGTGTTAAAATTAAAAGGTATCGAGGAAATGGTGGAGCTGTACTATAACAGTAACCAGTTCAGGCACACTCTTGCCTTTCTGGTAAAACAATTTGAAACACCTTTTCAGATGTTTGAAGAGCTGGCCGGGTTCTATGAAAGGAAGGGGTATTTTACCAACAGTCCGGCAAGGGCATATCGATATCATGTGCTTTTGGAGTTTGCACTGGAGTGGTGCCGGGAAAGTGGAGAGATTTTTCGGGAGCTTCTCACATACGATATGTATCTGCGTGAGAATTTAAAAAGCAGGCCGGAGTTTACAAAGGATTTGGTACCTTATAAGGAGTACAGCCGCAGGTTTTATATGCAGGAGGAGCAGGAGCGTAAGCTGCTGCCCGGATATGAGGCCTACGACCACAAGCAGATGGCGAAGATGACACATTTGGAGCCCTTCAAATATCAGGTTTGGGATCGGAATTTGTGTAATAATAATCGAAAGGGCGAGGCATTTGTCCTCTTTGATTATAGGCAGAGGGATCCACTGACAGGGGATGCTCGGACGGTGGCATTGTTATGGGATGGACAGGACATCGAACATTTGAAAGAATAGAGAATATATTTAAAAGTCTTTTATATCAGTGTGGTTTGTGATAAACTATTTATAGAAGTATTGTTATTTGGAGAGGAATGTTATGCCAGAGTTAAGCAGATTTGAGGAATGATTATAAAAATGCTTGATGCTACAACATTATTTAAATATCCGGCATTTGAGCTATTAGAAAATGAGGATGTATTTAAAAGTGCTAAAATAGAATATGGTGTTGTAACTTGGAATGATGGAGATATCGACATTGCGCCGGAAAAAATGTATCAGGATAGTTATGTTTATGAACCGCTGACTGTGTAGCGTGATATAAGTAAGAAGAATGTACAAGAAGGCTGTCGGAAGACAGCCTTCTTGTATGGAAAAATTACGGTAAGTTGAAAGTATTGGTTACAGAAAGAGGAACACTATGAAAAAACGTACTTTACAGATATTAGAGGCACTGGATGCCGCATACGGCAGAGAATATGTCTGCTATCTGAATCACGAAAATGCCTGGCAGCTGCTGATTGCCACTATGCTTAGTGCCCAGTGTACGGATGCCAGAGTTAATATTGTAACAAAAGACCTGTTTAAAAAATACCGCAGTGTGGGGGATTTTGCCCGGGCGGACTTGAAAGAATTGGAGAAGGACATCCATTCTACCGGTTTTTATCACAATAAAGCCAAAAATATTATTGCCTGCTGTCAGCAACTTTTAGAGCGGCATGGGGGAGAAGTTCCGAACAGTATCGAAGAACTGACAGCACTGGCAGGTGTAGGCAGAAAAACTGCAAATGTGATCCGGGGCAATATTTTTCATGAGCCCAGTATTGTGGTGGATACGCATGTGAAGCGCATCTCCAAAAAGCTGGGGTTGACCAAAGAGGATGATCCGGTCAAGGTGGAGATGGATTTGATGAAGGAGCTGCCAAAGGATCATTGGATTCTTTGGAACATACAGATTATTACGTTGGGCAGAACCATCTGCAAGGCGCCCACACCAAGGTGTGAGGAATGCTTTTTGCAGGAGCTGTGTCCGGATTATCAGAAGAAGCGCAAAGATGCTCCGGGGAATGGGACGGCTGCCGGGAGCCGTGCTGCAAAAGGACGGGGGAAATTATGACAACATCCTACGTGTGTATTGACTTGGAAACCACAGGTCTGAATCCCAAATTAGATAAAATCATTGAAATCGGTGCAGTGAAGGTTATAGACGGCCAGATCACAGATACATTTCATTCCTACGTCAATCCCGGAAGGAAATTGGAGGAGCGGATTGTGGAGCTCACCGGCATAGGGCAGGAGCAGGTAGATGCGGCACCGGATATAGCCCGGATATTTCCCGGGTTGGAGAAATTTTTAGGAGACTTGCCGCTGCTGGGACACCGCATATTGTTTGATTATTCATTTTTAAAGAAGGCAGCAGTGAATCTAAAGCGTCCTTTCGAGAAACAGGGGATTGATACGCTGCGGATTGCCAGATGCTTTCTGCCACAGTTAGAGCACAGGACGCTTCCTTATTTGTGTGAATATTATCAGATTACACATGAGGCTCATCGTGCACTTGCGGATGCAGAGGCAACCAAACGGCTTTACGACATTCTGTGCATGGAATTTTATGAGAAAGATGAAAGCATTTTTCAGCCTCAGCAGCTGATATTCAAAGCAAAGAAGGATACACCGGCCACCAAAGCCCAGAAGGAGCAGTTATACAGGCTTATCGACCAGCATAAACTGACAGTGGACTATGATGTGGAAATGCTGACCCGAAGTGAGGCAGGCCGAACAATTGATAAATTGCGGGCGGCATTGGGAATCAATAGCAGAAACTGCTTGCCAAACCCATAAAATTCAGATATAATTATCTATCAATACTTTTGATTTTGCATGTTGTTTGGCGGAAAAGAGGTATGTTATGTTCAATTTTAATAAGAGAAAGAATCAGAGGATTCTCTCTGCAATTATTATAGGGATATTGATCCTTGCAATGGTTATACCAATGCTTGCATACATTGTTTAAGAAAGGCTTTATATGAAAGGACATTTAAGAGAGAGACATTACAAGAAAATCGGGCTTTCAGTGTTGGCATTGTCATGGATGCTGGGAGCTGGTCTGACTGTACAGGCACAGGAAGAGGACGTCATCAAAGACGGTATCTTTATTTCCGGGGTGGAAGTCAGTGGTATGACGAAAGATGAAGCCGCTTTGGCAGTTGAGGATTATGTGACAGGGTTGGAATCTGTAGAAATCACTTTAGAAATGGTTGAGGGCAATGAAGTCCGGGTGAGTGCCGGTGAGTTAGGGATCAGCTGGAGCAATCCGGAAGTGGTGGATGAGGCTATGGAGATCGGCACCTATGGTAATGTGATCCAACGTTACAAGATCATGAAGGATCTGCAGCACGAGAATCACATATTTGATCTGGAATTTCAGTTTGATATCGCAGCAATTGATGAGGTGCTCCGAAATAAATGTGTCAAATTCGATCAGGAAGCGATTGATCTTGGTTTGAAAAGAGTGGATGGCCGGTTCATTATCGAAGAAGGACAAATCGGGTACAGGCTGGATGTTGAGACCTCTATTGACACGGTATATAATCGACTGGTAAAAGAATGGGATGAGAATCCCTGCAGCATTGCATTGAATATTGACGTGGATGAACCCAGGGGCTCTGTGGAAGAGTTAGAGAAAGTGCAGGATGTGCTGGGGTCATTTACAACATCTTTCAAGACTTCCGGTACCGCCAGAAGTGCCAATGTGACCAATGCCTGTGAGTTGATTGACGGCTTTACCTTGTATCCGGGGGAAGAATTCTCCACACTGAATGAGATTACGCCTTTTTCTACAGCAAACGGTTATTATGCAGCAGCTTCTTATCTGAACGGCAAGGTGGTAGACAGTCTTGGTGGTGGTATCTGTCAGGTGTCCACTACTCTATATAACGCAGTTTTGAAAGCAGAGCTGGAAGTTACGGAGAGATATAATCATTCCATGATTGTAAATTATGTGGATCCATCCGCAGATGCAGCCATTGCAGAATCTGCAGGGAAAGATTTTAAATTTATCAACACTACGGATGCTCCTGTATACATTGAGGGCATTATAAAAGATAAGCAAATTACTTTTAATATTTACGGACAGGAATCCAGAAATGCGGACCGCAAGGTTACATATGTCAGTGAGGTCATTGAAGTGATCAATCCTACCACAGATATTATTACCGCTGATCCGGGGCATGCTATTGGTTATGTAGTAGTCAATCAGAGTGCACACATTGGTTACAAAGCAAAGTTGTGGAAAATAGTTACTGAGAATGGCAAGGAAGTGGAGCGCAGTCAGGTAAATTACAGCAGCTACAAGATGACACCCAGATATGCCACGGTAGGTGTGGCAACTCCGGATTCTAATGCACATAATGAAATGCTGGCGGCTATCGGAACCGGTAGTCTGGATCATGTGAAAAATGTCATTGCACTGATGCAGGCACAGGCAGCACAGGAAGCACAGCCTGTACAATAAAAATGTGTGATGTTCTTCAGGCCCTGCCGAAACGCAGGTGGGGAAGGACACAGGAAGGAAAATATGAAATCAGGAAAAATTTCGGACAGTATTTTAAAGCGAACTGTTTTAAAACAGCTAAAATTTAAGAGGGACGAAATCATTCAAGGCGCAGGTGTAGGGGAAGACTGCGCCTTTTTTTCCTGTTCAGCGGATGAGATAATGGTTTCCTGTATGCAGGAGGCAGCGGTGGCAACACCTACAGATATGGCGCATCTTGTGATAAAATGTGCCAACAATTTAGCAACATCAGGTGCCGAGCCGGTGGCTCTGATGGTTACATACTTGCTTCCCGAGAGAGCCACAGAAGAAAAATTAAAGAAGCTGGTGGAAAGTGCTTCTTTCACAGCGAAACATCTGGGCATGCAGATTGCCGGAGGGCAAACCACGGTAAGCCCCTATGTATCTCAGAAAATGGCTGTTGTAACCGGTTATGGAAAAGTAAAAAAGAATGCTTATTATACCACAAAGGGCGCAAAGCCAGGTCAGGATATTGTGATCAGCAAGTGGATCGGTCTGGAAGGCACCAGCATACTGGCCAACCAAAAGGCAGAGGAGCTGCGGAGCAGATATCCGGCATCCCTGATTGAGGAAGCAAAAGGATTTGATCAGTACCTATCCATCATTCCGGAGGCCGCCACCGCCGTGAAGTCCGGCGTCTGCGTCATGCATGATGCTTCGGAGGGCGGTATCATGGCTGCACTCTGGGAGCTTGCAGACAGTTCAGGCGTTGGACTGACAATAGAATTAAAAAAACTTCCCATCAGACAAGAGACTGTGGAAGTCTGTGAATTCTGCAATGTGAATCCTTATGAACTTTTAAGCGGCGGTTGCCTGCTTATGACTACGGAGGACGGCAGTGCACTGGTGGAAGCTTTGAACAGAGAAGGGATCCCGGCTGTTGTCGTGGGCAAGATTACCGACAGCAATGACCGTGTTATCTTAAATGACGATGAAAAAAGATATTTAGATAAACCTAAGATGGATGAGATCCACAGATTTTATCCGGAGATTATAGCAAGGTAGAAAATTAATAATGGAGGCAAAATCATGAGAGAAGAATTGTTAAAGACGATCGAAAAGAACAGTCGTATTGAATTAAAGGAACTGGCAGTGCGTTTAGGCGTAAACGAAGTAGATGTGGCAAATGAACTGGCTGCGATGGAAGCAGAAGGGATCATCTGTGGCTATCACACTCTGATCAACTGGGAAAATACTTCTGTAGAGAAAGTATCTGCATTGATCGAAGTGCGTGTAACACCTCAGAGAGGTCAGGGATTTGACCATATTGCACAGAGAATTTACAATTATCCTGAAGTAGAGGCACTGTATCTGATCTCCGGCGGATATGACCTGTTGATCTCTTTGGAAGGCAAGAGCCTGAAGGAAATCGCTATGTTTGTTTCTGACAAATTAGCGCCTCTCGACAGCGTGCTCAGTACCGCTACCCATTTTATTTTAAAGAAGTACAAAGACCATGGTACCATTTTGGCAAAAAAAGCAACTGACGAAAGAGAGATGATCACCTTATGAGAAATCCATTAGCAGATAAAGTAGTAGAAATCAAGCCATCCGGTATCCGTAAGTTTTTTGATATTGTAAGCGAAATGAAAGATGCAATTTCTCTGGGGGTTGGTGAGCCGGACTTTGATACCCCATGGCATATTCGTGATGAAGGTATCTATTCCCTGGAAAAAGGACGTACCTTCTATACTTCCAACTCCGGTTTGAAAGAGTTAAAGCAGGAAATCTGTAATTATATCAAGAGAAAACAGGGTGTAGAGTACAATTACGCAACAGACGTGCTGGTAACTGTGGGTGGTTCCGAAGCCATCGACATTGGTCTTCGTGCTATGTGTAACCCCGGAGATGAAGTACTTATCCCCCAGCCCAGCTACGTTTCCTACGAGCCATGTGCCATTTTGGCAGGCGCTGTGCCCGTGATCATCGATCTGAAGGCTGAAAATGAATTCCGTCTGACAGCACAGGAGCTGCGTGATGCCATTACCGACAAGACCAAAGTACTGATCCTTCCATTCCCCAATAACCCTACCGGTGCTATTATGGAGAAAAAGGATCTGGAAGAAATCGCAGAAGTGATCCGTGAAAAGGATATTTTTGTAATGTCCGATGAAATTTATGCAGAGCTTACATATGGCAGAGAGCATGTATCCATTGTTTCCCTTCCCGGCATGCAGGAAAGAACCATTTATATCAATGGTTTCTCCAAGGCATATGCGATGACCGGATGGAGACTTGGCTATGCATGCGGTCCGAAAAATATTATTGAACAGATGACCAAGATTCATCAGTTTGCGATTATGTGTGCCCCTACCACCAGCCAGTATGCTGCAGTGGAAGCACTGAAGAACGGAGACGATGACGTGGCAGAAATGCGCAATGCATATAATCAGCGAAGACGTTTTTTAATGAATGCTTTTCAGGAAATGGGGCTGGAATGTTTCGAACCTTACGGTGCTTTCTATGTGTTCCCCTGTATCAAAGAATTCGGCATGACCAGCGATGAATTTGCTACCCGATTCCTGGAGGAAGAAAAAGTTGCTGTGGTTCCCGGAACAGCATTTGGTGACTGTGGAGAAGGGTTCTTGCGTATATCCTATGCATATTCCATCGACAATCTGAAAGTTGCGATCGGAAGACTGGCCAATTTTGTGGAGAAGTTACGAGCTGAAAAGTCCGGAAGGGAATAACTTTTGGCGCTGCGAAAGTGAGACAGCATAGAGGAGAACATACAATGAACATTATCTTACATCAGCCGGAGATTCCGGCAAATACCGGCAATATCGGCCGCACCTGTGTGGCGACCTGTACTTCCCTGCATCTGATCGAGCCTTTGGGCTTTCGTCTGAATGAGAAGGAGATCAAGCGCGCAGGTATGGATTATTGGGAGCATTTGGATGTGCATCGTTATGTGAACTTTGCCCAGTTTCAAGAAAAGCACCCAAATGCGAAGATCTGGATGGCGACAACAAAAGCAAAACATACATACACGGATGTACAGTTCGGACCGGATGATTTTATCATGTTCGGCAAGGAAAGTGCAGGTATTCCGGAGGAAATCCTGGTGGACCATGAGGATACCTGCATCCGTATCCCCATGCTGCCGGCTATCCGTTCTTTAAATCTTTCCAATTCCGTAGCCATTGTGCTGTATGAGGCACTGCGCCAACAGGGATTTGAAAGCATGCAGATGGAAGGAGATCTGCATCATTTACATTGGAAGGAGTGACCTGCCTATGAAAAAACAACGGGGTGAAAAAAAGACAAGTGCGGCAAATACGATGATCAATATTTTGATTGTCATATTTACTCTGTTGATTATCTTCTTTGTTTACATGCTGGTGAAGGAAACCATACCTTACATAGAAAGTCGTAAAGAATATAATGACTTGCAGCAGTTTATTCTGGATGGGGAAGAAGTGAAACCCAGCACAGTGATTGTGGGCAGGCCGGCTGATGGTTCGGGTGCAGGCAATGATGCAGGGAAAGAAACAGAAGAGGAATCCGGCGAAAAGGTCATGCGGGAAGCGGTATGTAGCTTGACAGTGGATTTTGAATCATTGTGGAAGGTTAATCCGGATGTGAAGGGGTGGATTTATCTGGAGGCCCTGGGTATCACATATCCCGTCGTTCAAGGCGAGACGAATGATGATTATATTTACACCTCCGTAAAAGGTTCCGCTAACAGCGGAGGCTCCATCTTCATGGATTTTCGGAATGGGGATGATTTTATGGATCCTCATACCTTGATTTACGGACACAATATGAAGGATGGATCTATGTTCGGTAAGCTCAAAAAACTGTATGATCAGGATTTCGTAGATGAATGGGATGCTCCTTTGTGCTTCTGGATCATTACGCCGGAAGGGAAGCATCGGTTTGATATTTTCAGTATCCATACCGTGTCTGCCACCGGTGATACCTATACCCTTTTTACCAGTCAGGGAGATGTGGTGGCAGATTACATCAACACCATGGCAAGACAGACCGGCGTGGAGCTGCCTCAGAGAGTGTATAACAGCGAGGATAAAGTGATTACGCTGTCTACTTGTACCAGTGGTGACGAATATCGTCTGGTGGTGCAGGGAGTGCTGCATGTAGAATAAAGAAAAGATAATCAATATGGCTTATATTTTCCATATACAAAAAAATTGTGCGCTGGTGCCTAAATTTGAAAGGATTTTAGGCATCAGCGCATATTATTTCTATCTCAGTTTCTCTGCAATTCGTTCGTATGTAGGCACAGGCACATCATATTTTGTACCCATACGAACCACCTCAAATACAAGTCCATCCAATTCGGATTGCTTTCCGGCACAAATATCACGATGCATGGAAGCGGTTGCAGTGGGCACGAGACCCTGCATAATGTTCATATTAATCTCTACAATATCTTCCGGCAGACTGGCGTCCATGGCATCGGACAGAGCCTTAATCTCCTGAACCATAGCCACAAAAGTGTCCTGAAGTTCTCCGGGTACCTGAACAGCGCCGGCGGGAAGGTCATAAGCGGCACCGATGGCAGCCATAGGTGATACGAAGGAGAATTTCTGCAGTGCATCCCGTTCAATGTTTTCGGAGAATAAAGGTGTGATGCCGGCCTCTGCCAAATCATCTCTGACGGCTTTTAGTGCAGGAGTAACTTTCCCGTGAATCTCATCACTTGTACCTTTTCTCAAGCCATAGACCACCCGGAAAATCTTGCCGGACATAAGGATCGTCCCAGGTTCTTTAATCTCCGCAGCGATATAAATGCAGCCGTCGGTTACGGGGATGGCAGGTAACTTTTCCTGCAGTTTACCACCGGTACCGTAAATATTTAATATAGGAATCACAATAGTATCCGGTCCTGCAATTCTTTCAATAAATGGAATGGTTTCAACCAGAGAGTAGCCCTTGACGCACACGAAAATAATATCGGGTGTTCCCTGATAATCATCCATGGTACATGCACGAACGGGAACAGTAAACTCGCCATCCACTGTCTCGAAGTGCAGCCCATCCTCAAGCATTTTCTGCAAATGAGCACCTCTTGCAATTAATGTCACATCTTTTCCTGCTTTCGCCAGGAATCCCCCAATGGCACCACCGGTTCCACCGGCACCGATTACTACGTATTTCATATAATTTTCGACCTTTCAAGCTTTTTATATAGTTTATATCAGAATGGCTTATTGTGCAAGAGGGGACAGTCTCTTTTTGAAGGCCTTAAAGATGGTGGAGAGCATCTGAGGATAAGCACAGATGTAGCAGAAGAACTAATTCATACAGGTTGCTTGAGGATAATTGCGGGGTCTATGGAAAAAAATTAGATATTGGGAGCCCAAATGACAGGCAAAACCCAGAAAAATTAGTGCTTCCGGGGTCTATATAGAAAATATATTTATCAAGATACCCAAAAGTATAAAAAGCGGTATCTGTAGTACATATTTTCTTGTATAGACCCCGGAAGCATTTTGCGGTCTGAATTATCTGCAAAACAAGGACAGGAAAACAAGTAACTCCCCTACCAACTCTTTCCACACAGGTATCCATAGGCTGAAAGTATGGTGTTGGACTTCCTGCCTGCAATGAAATAGTAATCCATCTGGTCCGGACATTCGGTATAAAGGTAGGAGCCGTAAGCCGGGATATCACAGCACATAGTGAGACCATCAGAGGCCATCAGGATACCATAGCCTTTATCAGAAAGCAGAAATGGAAATTCCTGAGGATCTGCACCATGAGAAATATAACGAGCAGTTCCTTTGAGGCTTAAATTGGTATTTTCTATTGCGCTGATGCCGTAAAGGTTCTCGTTCTTCTGCCAGTTCAGATAAAGCCAGCTTCGGGCAGGACCTATGGAGGAGGGATACATTTGACGGGATTCCTTACTGCGTTCTGCCAGCAATAGTTTCTTGTCGCGGGTCATATACGTGACTGCACCGGTGGTCTTGTCCACCTGCAGGCACAACTCATCAGTAGTCAGTTCTACTAACTTCGGGGACTCTTTGAACATCCATGCTCGCTCGGTACGCTTTACTGCAATCTGCGGATGCACACCATCAACGATCCGGTTACCGGTGCTAAATGTTACCCGAATAATGGAGCTGGTAATGGGACTTAAGCGCAGCAACCCATAGCGGCTTTGGATGTACAGCCCGTCAGATTGTCTGGATACCCATCGCACAGCTAAGTCAATTTTAGAGTGCCCAATGGGGCGTAATTTATCGGTGGAGGGCATGTCTCCAAATGAGATACCTTCTTTTCTTTTGCCAACTTTTGTAGAGGAAGACACATGCTGTGGCTTCTGCAGAGCGACGTTGGTGTAGTCTGTCTGAATCGGTTTCGGTCCAACTTGTGTATAATTCGTCTGCACCCTGGCTGCAATCTTAATCTGTGGTTTGCCGGTTCTGACACTCAGAGGGCGCGTGGCTGCAGTATGTTCCCTTCTCACAGATGCAGGCAGCACACTATCTTTTGGAACATCCCGTTTCGGCACCGGATCAGCGATCAGGCCGGTCAGATTACCGGTGTGGAGTACGCACAATTCGTGGAGTGCACGGGTGGCCGCCACGTAGAGTAGTTTCGCATGCCCGTCATCTACCGGATATTCATCCCGGGTAGGGTTGAGAATCAAAACGGCGTCAAATTCCAGACCTTTCGTATATTCTACAGGAAGTACCAGGATACCATTTCCAAACTCTGCGGTTTCCAAATCACTTTCCATGATGTCCATGAATTTGCCCAGCTCGGTTGCAGCAGCGGCAGCAGTTTTCCGGTCACGGCAGATGACTGCTATGGTGCCCAGACCCCGAGTCTGCCAATCTCGGCACAAGTCTGCCGCCTGTCGCATCATCGTATACCGATCTGCAAACTGCTGGACGGAAGGTTCTTTTCCATGACGAATGATGGGCTCCACCGGATAGATGGAGAACTGTCCGTGATGCAGGATATTCGTAGCAAAATTGGAAATCTCCACGGTATTACGGTAGCTTTTCTTCAAAATGCCGAAGCTGTCCATGGGATTTGGCAGATACAATTCTTTCAGTTCTTCCCAATCATTCAGGCCGTAACCAAAGTGGATATTCTGAGAAACGTCCCCCATGATGGTGTAAGTGCAGTCCTTGATACAGCACTTCAGTACACAGTAGGCCATCATGCCGAAGTCCTGCGCTTCGTCGATAACCACATGACTTGCTTCCTGAATGACCTCCGTTTCTTTTGCACGCTTATAGAGGTAGGCCAGGGCTGCCAGGTCGTATACGTCCAAGGCGTTGCCGGGTATATCTACATCATATCCCCGCTGAATTTGTCCTGTCAAAAATTGCTGATACAATTCAAAAATAGATTTCTTCCAAACATTTGCACCATATTTGCCCCGGTAAGCCCGCAGAATAGCTTTCTTTTCCGGTTCTGTATATTTCACCCCTTTGCCTAAAAATTCATCTTTGATCTTAACGGTCAGTCGTTCATTCAGCATGTCAATCTTACTCTGGATGGAGACAGTGGGATTTTGCTGAATGTATCGTTCTACGGCTGCACCGTCCACTAAACGGACCAGATCTGATGGCTTGGCAGGTTTGCCGCCGGTTTCATCGTAAACACCGGGCCTGCCGTTTTTGAGGCCTTCCACAAACTGACGTGGATTTAGGTAGATGGACTCCCGGGGGATGGTGTTCCACTCCAACCGGCGGCAATATTCCTGGAGATCCTTGAACCATTGCAGACTGCCCTTGATGATTCCTTTGCTTCCGGTGCGGTCAGTGTTCTTAATAGTGTATTTCCTATCATCCCAGTCTTCATATAGCAGACGAATGAAAAGCTGTTCCATGGTCATTTGCCTTACCCCGTATACGTCTAAACTGGGCAGGACACCGGTAATATAATTTAGCAGGATTCGATTGCTGCCCACAATGTAAAAATCATCCGGCCGAAACCGCTCTGCATAGTTGTAAAGAATGTAAGAAATGCGGTGCATAGCTACGGTAGTCTTGCCGGAGCCGGCTACCCCCTGCACAATCACATTGTGGTAAGGAGATTTCCTGATGATGGCATTTTGCGCCTTCTGGATGGTTGCCACGATATCTCCTAATACAGCCTGTTTATTTTGGGCTAAATATTTAGTCAACAGGTCGTCATTGGAGATGACTTCACTGTCAAAGTGATTCAGCAGTTTTCCCTCTTCAATCTCATAAGTGCGTTTTAACTTCAGGTCGATATGGATCTGGCTGCCATCCGGTGAGGAATAGCTGCATTTTCCCAACCCATTTTCATAATAGGCATTTGCCACAGGTGCCCGCCAGTCCACTACCACCAAAGTAGTAGCGTCTTTGGAGATACCGCCTTTGCCCACATAAAGGGACTCGGCCTTGTCATAAGTTTCATCGTGGAATATAATACGCCCGAAATAGGGCTTTTTCAGTGCACGTTCATTGCGCTCCAATGCACGATACAAAGAATCATGCAAGGTCATGGTGTTCTCCAGGGTGTTGATCAGCTCCGGATTATCATCGTGAAAATGCTCCAGCATATCATCGATTTGAGTCCGCATTCTTGCTACATCCCGTCCATAATTTTCAATATTGTTGTGGATTACCTTTAGTGTCCGGGCCAAATATTGCTCCTCCGCTTGTCTGGAAACGTCCAGCAGTTCGTCAGATTTGTTTGTACTCATTTTTGTTCCTTTCTGTGCTCCGGCTTGTTAGGGTCATCACAATCCGGCACCCTTAAGTTATAGTTTTATTTTAGTGGAAAAATAAAAAAAGAATAGACTTTTATTTTAAAAAATGGTAAACTATATAATGAACTGTGGGCAAAATTAGGTGCCCACTTTTTTTATAGGAGACTTTCGCCATGAATTTATTTGAATCCATAAAAAAATATATTCCCATCAACCAGCAGGAGGCCAGTGACAAAGAAGTGATGCTGCAGTTTATGCAGCACAATGAGGATTATCTAGAACGCAGCAATTCCATTGGCCATTTTACAGCATCCATTTGGACAGTGAATAAAGAGCGGACCAAGACGTTGATGGTGTACCACAACATCTACAATTCCTGGTCCTGGATCGGTGGGCATGCGGATGGAGAAGAGGATCTGCGTGGAGTGGCACTGCGGGAGCTGCAGGAGGAAACCGGCGTCAGTCATGCCAGATTGGTAAGTGATGAAATCCTCAGCATAGAGATCATAACCGTGGACGGCCATATGAAAAAGGGTGTCTATGTGCCCAGTCACCTGCACTTCAATGTGACCTATCTGGCAGAGGCAGAGGAGCAGGAAGAGTTGGTGATAAATGAGCAAGAGAATCAAGACGTAAAGTGGTTTACATTCGAGGAGGCGCTGCAGGTGTCAGATGAACCATGGATGGTGGAACGGGTATACAAGAAGTTAATCGGAAAATCTTGATCTTCCTACGAATACCGCCACAATATCTTCTTATACTTGCGATACACCACATAAATGCCCACAGTACATTCCAACATGATGAGAATCACGCCCAAGGGCAGGTATAGCAGGCAGCAGATGCCGGCAATGAGGAATGCCCAGGCACATTTCTTATATAATGCGGCCATTTCCTGATTATAAGCAGGAATGTTGTTAACTTTTTCTTTTAATGTACCATCCCCGGACCAGAAGGACAGAGGGGTGTGGCTTTCTTTGCCATAATGACTGATAATCCAAAAGGGCACAGAACACATGATACATGAGATCAGCCCGATAACTCCACCTATCATAAGAACCTCCCAAAGTAATGATATTTCTAATTTTACCACTATAAGGAGAACTTGGCAACCGGGCATCCGAAAACTTTGGTTCACTTTACAGCAGCGTACAGTTGCAACAAATCAAAAATCGTGTTATGATTAAATAGAATAAGTGTCAGTTGGGGAGTCAGATGAGAATAGAAAGAATTGATGATAAGACTGTAAAATGTTATCTGTCCAGTGAAGAGCTGGAAGAATATGAAATTACATATAAAGATTTTGTAACCCGCTCGGATAAGGCGAAGGAGATGGTTGCACAGATTATTGCTCAGGCAGTGGAAGAGGTAGGCTACAAGCCCCCGGAATTTGCCATGGATATGCAGATCATGGTGATGCCGGATCAGGGGATGATTCTGACGTTGTCAGAGAAGACGCCGGATGAGATCAGGAACAATCCCACACTGATGGAGTATCTGCGAGAACTGAAGCGTGTATTTGAGCAGAAAATGTCAGGGGCAGACATGACGCCGGACAATCTGGAGAAGCTGTTGGCGGGCGGATCAGGTAAGCTCCCAGCTCAGAAAAAAACAGTACAGGTGCAGCCTCAGGAGGAAAAAGAAGCAAAGCCTGCCTTTGCGGTGTTGGCATTTGCATCCCTGAGAAGAGTATGCGATTATGTGAAAGTGCTGCCAAAGACCCTGCGTGTAAACAGCTGTCTCTATACAGAGAAGGGGGTCTATTACCTGTATATGGAAAAGGGGGCGGCATCCTATAAACGGTACAGCCGTGCCTGCATTCAGGCATTGGAGTACGGCAGTTTATTTGGAGCAACCATGGATAAGGTGACTTATCTCCAGGAACATGCAGAATGCCTGATTCCGGAGAAAGCAATTCAGAAGCTGCGACTATAAAAGAAGGTGTCGGGAGAGTAACTGCCCGGCACCTTTCGTTTAATTATATGTCTGTTCGTCAAAGAGCAATGTGAGGACAAAAAATAAGCCCCTGCCAAACAGGAGCTTATTTTTCATCGGCGCGACAGGATTTGAACCTGCGACCTCTGCGTCCCGAACGCAGCGCTCTACCAAACTGAGCCACGCGCCGTCTTACGAACATTAAAATAATACACTTGTTATGAAGTTTTGTCAATAGAAAACTTGCTTAGAATAAAAAATTGTGTTATAGTTCTAAATGCAATTGCAACTCATTTGCATTTAGAACTTGCCCATGAATAAGGCCGGGCGGCCGGGGAATGCCCACACAAAAAGAAAGAGAGAATCCATGTCAGAATTTTTACACATAGCAGAACATACTTTATTAGAGAATCTGTCCTTGATACCATTCCTGTTCCTTACTTATTTGTTGATGGAATTCTGGGAACATAGGGCAGGAGATAAAGCGAATACACTGGTGCGGAAAGCGGGACGGTTTGCACCGGTCATCGGTGCATTGACAGGCGCAGTGCCGCAGTGTGGTTTTTCCACGGCGGCATCCAATCTGTACGCAGGCAGGATCATTTCAGTGGGGACACTGATTGCCATTTATCTGTCCACTTCGGATGAGATGCTGCCCATCATGATTTCCGAAAAAGTGGCACCGTCCTTTATCTTGATGGTGCTGGGACTGAAGGTGCTGATTGGTGCACTGGCAGGTGTTACCATAGATATTTTGTGGCGAAAAAAGCAGGATGTCCATCATCATATCCATGAGATGTGCGAGGAAGAAAATTGTCATTGTGAAAGGGGAATCTGGTATTCGGCATTTGTGCATACCCTGCATATTACCTTGTTTATTTTGCTGATTTCCTTCCTGCTGAATTTGGTGATGCATACTGTGGGTGATGAAGCATTGGGTAATTTAGTGCTGAATAAGCCGGTGTTGGGCCCCGTCATAGCCGGGATGGTAGGATTGATTCCGAACTGTGTATCGTCTGTGGCGATTACGCAGCTATTTTTAAAAGGTGCTATGGACTTTGGTGCTATGATGGCGGGACTTTTAGTAAATGCAGGCGTAGGATTGATGGTACTTTTTCGTGTGAATCACAATAAAAAGGATACCTTACGGATCATAGGGATACTTTATATTATCGGTGTGGCAGCGGGTATTGTGCTGGAGTTATTGCCGGTGATTTGACGGGGTGTTTGCAGGGGATGGTTTTAGGAAGGTACTTGTTGATGTCCGGATTGTAGATTATGGGAGGGACCATGAACAGACAGAGTGAGCAGAGGAATTATCCTCATGGGATAAAGTGGACAAGGCAGCGAAAGTGTGTATATGATGTGTTGGCTGAGGCAAATGAGCCGCTAAATGCCCATCAAATATACAAAATTGTGATGAAAAATATGAACGAGAAAGTGCCGGATGGGACCGGTGAGGGCAGTTATGCTGTATCCACAATTTATCGGATACTGGGTGCTTTTGAAGAGAAGCACCTGGTGTCGAAGTCGAACCGGATGGACAGCGGTACATTTGTGTATGAACTGGAAAGAGGAGAACATACCCATTATGCGGTGTGTCTTTCCTGCCACAAACACATTGCGTTGCATGAGTGCCCCTTTGAACATATGCATATGTCGCCAAGGGAAGATGATTTCAAGATTACCGGGCATAAGCTGGAATTGTATGGCTATTGCAAGGATTGTCAAGTGGAAAATTAGCCCCTACAGGGCGAATTTTTTATGCTTTACAAACAAAATAAAAAATTTCTGCAATTTTTTTAAAAAAGTACTTGCATTATTTCAAATGATGTGATATAGTAACTCTTGCGTTGAGAAAATCAACAAATGCAAAAAATGGACCGCTAGCTCAGTTGGTAGAGCACCTGACTCTTAATCAGGGTGTCCAGGGTTCGAGCCCCTGGCGGTCCACTCGAGTCTTAAGCCTGATTTTATGCGGGTTTGGGGCTTTTTTGTTTTTTGTCAATAATTGGAGCAAAAAATAGAACGCCGTCGCAACGCCGTCCCTACAAAAACAAATAAGTTTTTATGATTCTGAACTTATTATATGCGTGTTATTTCAATTTGTCAATATTTTAATGCAAAAACATCTTGACAAATTATGGAACTTATGAATTAAAGAAAGCAGAAATAACTTTACATGCAAATTCATAATTACTCTTAATTAATTCATTGTTTCTAAAGAACCCTTTTTTTTCTGGCATTCGTTTGAAAAACAAATCCTTAAGTTCTTTAATTCTATGATATTTCACTTTGTCTGATACAACTAAATTATATACATAAAGTAAGCAAACAAATTCCAACATTGGTCTACAAGATAATTTCTTTTTACGTTGGTTTGAATTAATAGAATTAATTCCTGAAACTTGCTGACTTATTTCACTTGGAGCTTTAGATGTTCCATGTGCTAAGTCAGCAAAAATGCAATTGTTATGTGCAGCCCCATTTCTAAGGCTCTTAACCAAATTTATAACACTTGTTGAGAGTTTTGGAAAATTTCTGCTAGAATAATAAAATTCATAAAATTTAATGAAATCTCCAAATGTAAGCATTTCTAACAGAACCCAAACTGGGCAATCATCGTATGCAACAATTTTATTTTCTTTTTTCTTATTTGTCAAATTGCTTTTGCGCTGAATGGTAAAATACTTATGAATTAAGTCACTTGTAAAAGGTGAGGCACTATTTGCTTCAAGTTTTCCAATAATATAAGCGTTTGCCAATAAAAAATTTTTAACAACGTCATAACCATCTGTAGACGGATCAGCTTCAATATCTTTTAACATTTTAACTTTTAGGTCATGTTCTATATCTAAACACATTTTTGAAACAATAAAGCGAAAATGCATGTCGATAGTAGATAATTCTTGCAGATAAGCAAAATCTAAACCAATATATTTTCCTTTATTAATCCCTTTGGTATGTTTTTGATAGTTTTTGCGGTATGCAGCTGTTCGGAGATAGTTGTTAATATTTGTCAAGTAATTTGCAGCATCGACTTCAGAGGTATATTTAAACTGTATACCTTTTTCGTTTTTCATCTTGGCAACCAACTGCTGAGCTGTTTGCTTTGGTTTGTCGGTTCTGTTTCCCATAGAGAATCTTCTTTCTGTAATTTATAGGTCAATGATTTGGTTTTTCATGTATCAGAACAGCTACATTATATCATGTATAAAAATTTTTTTCTACTGTATTAAAAATAAAGTTTGTGATGGGATAAAGCGTAATACGTACCAAAAGCGACTGAGTAGGAGAAGTGAACATTCGAGAGTATGCATTACTTATAACTCTTAATCAGGGTGTCCAGGGTTCGAGCCCCTGGCGGTCCACGATAACCACAAATCCAGTGAATATGCGGGCTTGTGGTTTTTTGTTTTTTAAAGCCAAGCACAGGAATTGGAAGAATTATTAGAGGAGCAGATCATGAATCTACTCCTCTTTATCGTTCATCTCAGACCGTGCCAGAGTGAAGATAAACTCGGTACCTTCCCCGGGGGTGCTGATTACATTAATATTTTCATTGTGTGCAGCAATGATCTCCTTGGTGATGCTCAGGCCCAGACCTGTTCCCTTTTTGTCCTTGCCGCGAGACAGGTCAGATTTATAAAATCTTTCCCAGATCATTTTCAAATCATCTTTAGGAATACCGATACCGCTGTCTTTGACGGACACAAGGATGCGTTTTTTCTTTTCAGAAGTCTCCAACTTAATGGAAGAGCCGGAGTGGCTGAATTTAATTGCATTGTCGATGAGGTTGTACAGTACCTGCTGAATCTTGTCAACGTCTGCGTATACGTAGAGAAGCTCGCCGGTCAGTACCAGTTCAAAACGGATGTTTTTCTGGCGACAGGTGGCTTCAAAGGAAGCAGCAGTGTT
>JAZPYS010000145.1:0-14982 GCA_045544275.1 Acetatifactor sp.
AGCAAACAAAGTCTTTTTGACAGCAGTCCTTGGCTGGCTCACAGCACAAGTGCTGAAGACGCTTATCCATACATTTTTTACTAAAAAATTTGACCCGGAACGTCTGGTTGGAAGCGGCGGCATGCCCAGTTCCCACTCGGCCACCGTTGTTGCCCTCTCCACTGCCGCCTATTTTGAATTCGGGGCTTCCAGCTTTGAATTTGCTGTTTCTGCAATTTTTGCCATTGTGGTAATGTACGATGCCCGAGGTGTGCGCAGAGAAACCGGAAAACAGGCCGAACTGTTAAATGATATTGTCAGGATTTTTGAGGATATGGGAAGAAGTGAAATATCTACCCACGATAAGCTGAAAGAATTTGTAGGACATACTCCACTGCAGGTAGTCATGGGGGCTCTGTTAGGGTTTTTCATTGCACTGCTGATGTATCTTTAAATATATCTCATTTCGGATTTGTGTACCCCATGACTACACCTCTTAATTTGCAGGATTTATTTAAACGAGATTTAAAGCAAAATTTTCTTCAGGATAATATTTATCCTCAAGGAAAAAAACGTGAAATACTAAACCTCCTGCTCGAAAAGATGTGATTATTTGCGACTTCTAAAGCTTTGAGCAAAATCAGGCTGGCGTTCGCACAGATACGGGCAGCATAAGTGTGATGGTTTCTTTAGAATATCTTACAGGGCACTTTTGCAAAACGTAATCCGCAGAGACACTGTTTGAAAGAAGAGGAGGCCATCAAAAGTTTTCCGGGTAATGAAAAACTTCGATAGCCTCCTCTTCTTGAGTTTTGTCGGCGCGGATTTAATCTCGACTTTGCAAAAGTGCCCTGTTAGTTATTCTTAGAAAACATCAATCGTTGCTGCCCGTACTGTGTCGGACACCAGCCTGATTTTGTCAAAGGGTTAGAAGACACAAAACATTTTTTTCGAGCAGGAGATAAGTATTTCAACGATTTTCTCCAATGCGTACAAATTATTTTCTGAAAGGAAATTTTACCTATAGTTTTTAGAAAATAACTCCTGCCAAATTTCCATTACTCTATCTCACACTGCTTCAGCACATCGTAATAATCCTGCCGCAGCATATATGCGCTGAAATTGTACCTGTTCTTAACTTCCTGCTTTATGGCACTTAAGTAGTTTTCTTTCTCCTCCTCTGTCAGTTCCTTGCGCCATGTAGTGGTCTTTTCTTTCCGGTCATAAATCACCGTATCTGTCACAAAACTTCGATCATTGAAGATTACCAGGCCATCTGCATCGGAGAGAATATCCCTTCCTGCATACATTCTGGAATCATAATCAAATCCAAAAAGATTTAACAGCGTCGGCAAAATATCAACAGAACAGCAGGGTTTCGTAACCATGACACTTTCTTCCATGCCTGCATTCCACAAAATCAACGTATTCCGATAGGTATCTTTGTTATTGGAAAGATCCCTTCCCGCCAGTTCTTCATACTGCACTTCCGTCATGGCATAAGGATAATGGTCTGCACTCAGGACAATTACTGTATTCTCCAATTTTCCGGCCTTTTCCAGCTCAACCAGCATATGCTCCAAAGCCTTATCCAACTCAATATGACAGGCGATGTAAGCACGTGCATTTTCAGACATATCCAGATTTGCAACAGCATCTTTATTCTTAGAAGACATACTGTTGCCGGTAAAGCTATAATACATATGCCCGGAAACAGTCATGTAATATACATTAAACCGCTCTTCACTAATATATTCCGGTAGTGTATACTGCAACATCTCCAGATCTGAGGATGGCCATCTGCCGGGGTTTTCCATGTAAAAAATTTTCTCTCCCCACTCCGCTTCATCCAAATCTCCCAATTTGGATGCTTTGAAATCATATCCCAGGTTGGGATGGGACAGATGTCGGTCATAATACGTTAAAGTATTGTTATGGTATGCCTTATTTACACATCCCTCACCGTTAAAGAATGCAGGCAATGCATATGCCATATTGTTTTCCGCACTTTTGGTCATACTGAACTGACCATCCGGAATCAGACCTGTAAGATTGACATACTCCCCGTCACTTGTACTGGTTTGCCATAAGGGTACATAATAATTGGTGAACACAAAACCCGAATTTGCCAGCTTATACAAGGTCGGTGTCAGATCTGCGTCAATGGCATATGTAGAAAACCCCTCTGCAGTAAGATAAATCAAATTATAGCCTTCGAACATCCCTGTATATGCATTGGTTTTTGTTGGCACCAGTCCTTCAATATACTCTGCAAGCCATTCTTTTTCAGCATTGCCTGCTGAAAGCTCTGCCAGCCTTGCCAAATCCAGATCGATGATATGAAACTCCGGCAAAATATTCTCCGGCGACTCTTCTGTGTCGTGGACGTCTTCCCTGTTCCCGACAACCGACTCTTCAGTTCCGCTTTCGACAGTATCATCCGGTGCTTCACTTTCAGCCAACAATTCCCCCGTCTCAGGCATTTTGTGCTCCCAGCCCAGAGCCATCAATACTTCATCCGCAATTTTCTCCATCTCAAAGCTGATATCCCGCTGTACCATAGCCGTCACACCCATGTCCTGTATGACAATGGTGGGATCATAAAACTCTGTGTACTCTTGAAAATAATCCGCATCTACCGTTTTTCCCAGCTCTAGTGCCATCCAATATACCAGAAAAGATACTCCGGCCACAAAAGCCACACGCACTTTCTGAATACTTTGATAAAGCGGCATCTCCCACTTTTCCCGGTAAAAGAAATATGCCACAATCCCTAACGGTATGGCAAGAATTCCAAGTATTGGCGATGCTTTCAGAATGCCCATTAAGGCCTCCCGCCAGTAACTGGTCAGTGCATCCTCTCCACCCATGATCATTGCCCTGATCTGCAAGGGCTGCCTGAAAATGGTATAATAAACCGTCTGGACTGCAAAAACCAGATACTCCATAAGGCTGAATGTCCAAAACACTTTTCTCTTATGCTTCTGTCCTATACATCCTGTGATCAGTGCCTGAATAGATGCAAGAACTGAAAGCAGCCCTATCATGATCCATGGACTGGACACTGTAAATCCAAAACATCCAATATGAAAGGCTGCTTCCCAATAGAACAATAAGCCCATATAAATCAAAAAAATAACCATAAGGTCCTTTCTCACCCTTTCATCTTCGGTTTGAAAATCAAACTGGCCAGATACCCAAAGATCAGTGCCGCACTGCTGCCTACAGCACCGGCCTTAAAACCGCCCATGAAGAGTCCCAGAAAGCCCTTTTCATCCACAGCTTCCTTTACCCCCTTCATAAGGATATTGCCAAACCCAAGAAGTGGCACACTGGCACCCGCACCTGCAAATTCCATAAATGGTTCGTACCAGCCCATAAAACTGATTACTGCACCTGAAACCACCAGCAGCACCATGATTCTGCCCGGCATCATCTTTGTCTTCTCCATAAGGATCTGCACCAGCGCACAGATTAATCCCCCAATCACAAATGCATTGATATATTCCATATAGGCCTCCTGATTCCTCTATAAAAGAAAGTTTTCTATGGAATATTATCTGTATGATTTCTGAAAATATGTATCAAACCTTTCTTTTTTCAAACCAATTTGTCGGCATCTGCACCAACAGCACTGCTGCAAACACAACTGTGCAACCTAAAACCTGCCTTGCTGTCATGGTTTGATCTGCCTCCAAAAAACCGATTTTGAAAGCAATCACACCTGCAACTGTCGCCACCACAGATTCCAGACTCATCAAAAGTGCTGCCACTGTAGGATTTACTCCCCGCTGTCCGACAATCTGTAATGTATATGCAACCCCACAGGACATTATGCCTGCATACAATAAAGAGGAAGCACCGCTGGTAATCTGGCTCCATGCAGGATTTCCCCAGATAAAAGCTGCTATGGTACACAAAATACCGCTGACTGCAAATTGAAGGCATGAGATCACTACACCATCCGTCTTCGGTGAAAAATAATCAATTACCATAATATGTCCCGTAAAAAACAGTGCACACAGAAACACATAGGTGTCTCCTTTACTCAGTGCGAAGCTCTCTGTCATACACAAAAAGTACATACCGATTGCCGCCATGATTGCCGCAACCCATACAACTTTCGATACTTTCCTTCGAAAAAATATCCCTGTAATCGGTACAAAAATAATATAAAGTGTAGTAATGAATCCGGCCTTACCAACTGTTGTATATACAATACCGTACTGCTGCAGCATACTTGCAAAGGTCAAAAACAACCCACAGGATAGTCCACCCAAACCGGTGACTTTCCAATCCAACTCCTTCAGACTGCGACCTGTTATTTTATTCCGAATCAGAATAAAAACCAGCAATACTACTGCACCGATCAAACACCTCACACCATTGAATGTGAATGGGTCCATATACTCCATCCCCTTGCTCTGGGCTACAAATGCCATGCCCCAGATACAGGCTGCTAAAAATAAATAAAAGCTATGCAACTTCGTATTCACTTTCATATACATTTACACCTCCTGGGTTTTCTCATAGATGCCGGTTATTTCCCGGACAACATGGCGAAGATATTTATTATCACAAGGAATGGTAATATGGGCATATTTTTCATATAAAGGAATTCTTTCTGCATACAGATCCTTCAGTGTCTGTCCAGGCTGGAGCGTAACTCCCCTGGCATTTAAGTCGCCCAATCTATCCTCTATTTCCTCATAAGACAGCTTTAAATAAATGACCGTACCAATTTCCTGCAGATGCCGCATAGCCTCCTCGCCGTAAATGGCACTGCCGCCGGTAGCAATAATGTGGTTATGCACATCGATGGATGCATTCACATCATTCTCAATTTTCCAGAACCCCTCCACTCCATGGGCTGTAATCAATTCATGTAACAGTTTGCCGTACTTTTCCTGAATCAGCAGATCCGAATCCAGAAAGCTGTAGCCTAACTTTTTCGCCAATACGACACCCACTGTACTCTTTCCTGCACCGGGCATACCGATCAAAACAATATTGTCCTTAAATTTCATAATACTCCTCACTTTAGTAGAAAAGAGAGGAATCTCCATCCGGAAATCTCCTCCCTCCATTGTTCAATTAACCTAAATACGCGATCACTTCCACTTCACACAGTACATCCTTTGGCAGTGTTTTTACTGCCACACAGCTTCTTGCCGGTTTCTCTGTAAAATACTTTGCATACACCTCATTGAAAGCAGCAAAGTCGCCCATATCAGCCAGAAAACAAGTAGTTTTTACAACCTTTGTATAATCTGTGCCCGCTTCTGTTAAAATCGCACCAAGATTCTTCATCACAAGCTCTGCCTGTGTCTTGATGTCCTCACCCACCACAGTGCCTGTTGCAGGATCCAGCGGAATCTGTCCGGATGTGAACAGCATCTTATCCACCATGATTGCCTGAGAATACGGTCCGATTGCCGCAGGCGCCTTATCAGTAGCAATTTTCTTTAGCATAATCTATCCCTCTTTTCTTTCATTATTTCATTGTAACTTCCGGTTCATCAAACTCTACGGTCACATAGAAACCTCTGGCATTTTCCACAATATCTACTACTTTCCCCGACCTTGATTTTAACCGGTAACGGAATGGAATGTTCCCGGACATGGCGAGTGATGGATCAATGGTATAATAATAATTACTGGGCAGCAACCCCTCTGTTACAGTAATATCCTGCCCGGTCTCCAACAGCCCCGGCCTCTCCATCTTAAACTCCATTCTACGCATAAACCATTCCTGTCCTTATAATAAATTACAGCTCCTCTCTGCCATGATTTGGAACAAAGGAACTGTAGTTTATTTTACTAAAATAGCTATGAGTTTGCAAGTCCTAAATACTTTCAATTACTACTGCATGGGCAATCCCCGGTACCGTCATGCCCTCATTGAAACTTGTCTTGCTTAATAGAGCACCGGTGGGCATGAAAAGCACCCTGTTCCAATTGTGTTCTTCCAGCTGTTTCAAAATATATGCCGACAATGTCACTGCACTGCATCCACAGCCGCTGCCTCCGGCATGGGTATCCTGGGTTGCCGCATCATAAATTTCAATACCGCAATCCATATGCCTATCCCCAATCTCATATCCCTCTTTTCGCAACAAGTCCAGCAATATTTTGCTTCCCACACTGCCTAAATCGCCGGTAATAATCTTATCATAATGATCCGGCTGCAGTCCGAAATCCTCCAAATGCATTTTAATTGTAGAGGCTGCGGAGGGTGCCATACATGCCCCCATATTCATAGAATCCTTCAGTCCATAATCTGTAATGGTTCCAACTGTTACACCTGTGATCCTGGCACGTGCACCGCTGCCAATATCATTTGCCAACACAAATGCACCGCTGCCGGTAACTGTCCAGCTGGCTGATAACGGCCGCTGATTGCCGTATTCTAAAGGATACCGGAATTCCTTTTCCGCACTGGCAAAATGACTGGAAGTCACACTCACCGCTGTATCTGCATATCCGGCAGAAATAAGCATACTCGCTACCATCAATCCTTCTCCACAGGTGGAACATGCTCCATACAACCCTATCAGTGGAATGTTAAAAGATGCTACCCCAAAGGAGGATGCCATTGACTGTCCCAATAGGTCGCCTGCACAGAGGAATCGTATCTGCTGCGGCTCCATTACTGCCTTTTTCAATGCCAAATAAATAGCATCTTTCTGAAGCGTACTCTCCGCCTCCTCCCAGGTATTGCAACCGAACATATTATCATCCCCTACATAATCAAACAAAAGACCCAGCGGACCTTCTCCTTCCTTTTTACCAACCACACTGGCACTGTTTCGAATATATACCGGCTTATCATAACTCACACTGGCCTTTCCAAGCATCTTTCCGGACATAAAAATTCCTCCTTTTGAACATTCTTAAGCTTCGTTGCTTATAGAATGTCCAAAAGGAGGAAAATTATGTTTTACAACTATTCCTCGTCTTCAACCACGATCAGATAGTTGGTGGAAGCATACACAATCTGCCCATCATAAACAAGTTTGGACCATCCTGTTCTTTCTTCCTTTCCAATCCGTACTGCCGTCTCCCCATTGCGGAGCTGTGCTAAGACTGTTGCCTGTCCCTGAGAAGTGCTTGGCTCGCTGCGCAGGTTGGTTACATCCTTTGCAGTCACCACATCATCCACTGGTTCAAAAGTCAGCCCCATATCATTGCTGGTATCGTTATAATCAACACCCACCTCTTCACTGCTCTCTTCTTCTGAGCTACTCTCAACAGGTGCCACAACATCCGAGCTGACCGGCATCTCGGAAGATGCTTCTTCTGTAACAACGGAAGAACCATTTATAACAATATCTTTATCTTTTCTATGCGTAATACCCCACACGATCACACAAAACAAAATGATAAAAATCAGGAATGCCACACCGCCAATCATCAGATATACCGGTTCTTCAGTTCTGTTTCTATTATTACTATACTTCATATTTTGCCGCCTGTGCCTCAATCAATTCTTTATCATCGAAGTAGTTGATGCGCATTGCACGCTTTACTTCATCCAGTGTCTGTGCTGCTGTTTCTCTGGCAACCTCGCTGCCCTTCTTCAGGATATTATAAATCTCCGGAATATCCTTTTCGAACATCTTTCTGCGCTCTCTGATCGGCTCCAATTCTTCCTGCAGAACATTGTTCAGGAATTTCTTCACCTTTACATCACCTAAGCCGCCTCTGGTATAATGCCCTTTCAGTTCATCCAGATTTGCATAATCCGGAAGGTATCTTCCGAAATGTTCTTCTTTACAGAATGCATCCAGATAGGTAAATACGGTATTGCCTTCCAGATGTCCCGGATCGGATACCAGCAAGTGGGTGGGATCAGTATACATGCTCATAACCTTCTTGCGAACATCATCCGCTGTATCTGCAAGATAGATACAATTGCCCAAAGACTTACTCATCTTTGCCTTACCGTCGATACCCGGCAGACGCATACATGCGTCATTCTGGGGAAGCAGTGCTTCCGGCTCCACCAACACTTCCTCATAGATAGTATTGAACTTGTGAACAATCTCTCTGGTCTGCTCAATCATGGGCAGCTGATCCACACCAACCGGTACTGTAGTTGCCTTGAATGCGGTAATATCAGCAGCCTGGCTGATAGGATATGTAAAGAATCCTACCGGGATGCTTGCCTCGAAATTTCTCATCTGGATCTCGTTCTTCACTGTTGGATTGCGCTGCAGTCTGGAAACTGTCACCAGATTCATATAATAAAATGATAATTCACACAATTCTGAAATCTGTGACTGAATAAACAGAGTTGACTTTGCAGGATCCAATCCGCATGCCAGATAATCCAGTGCAACCTCGATGATGTTCTGACGAACCTTCTCAGGATTTTCAAAATTGTCAGTCAGTGCCTGTGCATCTGCCACCATGATAAATGTCTTTTTATATTCTCCGGAATTCTGCAATTCTACTCTTCTTCTAAGGCTCCCCACATAATGTCCCACATGAAGTCTTCCTGTAGGTCTGTCGCCTGTTAAAATAATCTTGTCCATGTTTTTAGCTCCTTATTCTTGCTATTCTATATATCATACCATTTTTTTGCACAATAGAGAAGAGGAAAGTGAATTTTTCTAAAATTTTCTCAAACCCTTAGGATAATGATTTTTCATGATGCCGCCTGCTGCCTTGCCCCAGCCCAAACTATAGCCATCTACCGTTATCAGATGCCAGCCTTTTTCGCCCTCAACGGAAAAAGTCTGACCGCCAATAAATCTTCGAGCTTCTTCCACAGTCAGATTGTAAGAATACACCACCTCAGACGGGCACAATGCTAAAGCAAGTGCATGGGAGGGTTCAAAGCGATTTTTCTTAAGTGTCCCTAAATGCAGTCCCGGACGCAGAACCTTTAACTTTGTTAACGCAGGCATGTCTTTTGGACCTAAATACAGCTGATCCCCAAATTTCAAATATACACCCTGCAGTTCCTTTTTTAAAGACTCCTTCTTAAATGCAAGGTATTCTCCATATTCTTTTTCACTGATGCCACGCTCCAGACCATACAGACTCCTGGGTGCTGCACCTTCATATTTTTCTCCCGCTTTCTCAAGTACAGCCAGAAAATGACCCTCTCCATGAACTTTGTGAGGCCAGATACGCATGGTGTGGGTCAGGTCCTGTACTTGGACTTCCTGCTGCATTCCGACAGTGCTTTTCCCATACTGCTCACCTTCTCCCATGCCACTTGCCTGCGTCCGGAGATTCGTCCACTCAGGCCTGCCACCTTCAAATCCTTCCGGCATAGGCACTTCCACAATATAAAACTCTGGATGCCTTGCCAAAAAACGGCCGATACTGCCTTCATTTTCATCCGGGGCAAAGGTACAGGTGGAGTACACTATACGGCCGCCGGCACACAGCATTGCTGCCGCCTGATCCAAAATATGGTCCTGTCTGTCCGCACATATCTGCACATTCTCAGGACTCCACTCTTCTACAGCATCCTCATTCTTACGGAACATTCCCTCACCGGAACATGGTGCATCCACCAATATTTTATCAAAATACCCCTCAAATACCCCAGCCAGCCGCTCAGGACTCTCATTGGTCACGATAGCATTCGTAATACCCATACGCTCCATATTCTCCGACAATATCTTCGCTCTCACAGGATGAATCTCATTGCTGACAAGAAGCCCCTCTCCTCCAAGAGCCGCACCAATCTGCGTACTCTTACCGCCAGGCGCCGCACATAGGTCAAGTACTCTATCCCCCGGCTGTACTTTCAAAAACGGTACTGGTGCCATGGCACTGGGTTCCTGAATATAATATACACCAGCTTCATGATAAGGATGCTTCCCCGGTGCATCATCTTTTTCATAATAATATCCATTCTCTTCCCATGACACTTGTGTCAGTTTAAAAGAATTATTTGCAGCGAACGCCTCTTTATTTACCTTCAGGGGATTCATTCGCAGGGCCTGGTATTTCTCCTGGTCATAGCTTGCCAGGAAGTCCTCGTATTCTTCTCCAAGCATGGTTTTCATTCTGTTTGTAAATTGTATTGGCAACATTTTTCTTATCCTTTATCTTCTATTATAACAATTCCGCTAAGACCATACTGTCACTGCTCATCCACTGACATTTTCGTACTATCCAAACGTTCCCTGCCCAAGAGGCCATTTGTCTTTACTAAATTAATCAGTGCTGAATATCCTCAGCATTCTCTTCCATTTCTTTCATAAATTTAGACATCATATATTTTGCTAATACCGGTATTAACATCTTATCATGATTGCATACAAGTCTGGTATTTTCATCAAATATCATAACTTTTTCTTCTTCTGGTGTGCTTGCCGGCCATGCAGGAATGCCATCATGATTGGGATTTCCCGTTCTGGCAAAAGCCATGACGCTTTCAAAAATCTGACTTTCCAGTGTCTCTGTCACATCGTCCATCTGGGTATACGGTACCAGCTCCGTATTGTGGAACACAAAAGGAATATCTGCGCAATGCCATGGCGTACGGCCTCCTTCCAAAGGCATATCCTGATTAAAGAAATAGGAATATGTGCAGTCATTTAAGGCACTTCTGCATTTGATATATTCCATAGCAGGTGCACGGAACATCATATCCAGTGTCAAAAGATCCACCGGATTGCGCTCCGGATATGCTGCCTCAAACAACGGAAGTAATTCTGCTGCTGCATCTTCTCCCAGCATTTCTGCCACTTTATCCCGGCCATCCTGCACAGACATACTTCTCTTATCGTAAGTGGTAGGGCCAAACGATGTGAACTCCCCAAATACGGTACCTACCATCAACGGAATATGGGCAGTCTCCTTGCGGAAGCCATTGGTCACCGGTTCCCCTAAATAATAAGCATTCTGATAAGGCCTGCCGCCTACATATTTCCCGGCTTTCTCTAATTCCGGTCTTACCTTCAGATACGCTTTTGCCAAGGCATCATAAGAAATCTCTTCTAATTCTTTTACAGTCTCTATCTTTAATTCCGCCATCATGGCACGCACTAATTCTTCACCACTTTCTTTTGCATCCGGGAGAATAGGTCCTACCACACCGCTCATATTGATGCCCTTTGCAAACAATCCATCGGCCGCCGGCGTCTGTAAAAGTGTAGTGATCTTGGCTCCGCCGCCGGACTGTCCGAAAAGTGTCACATTGTCCGGATCTCCACCGAAATTGGTAATATTGTCCCTGATCCATATCAGTGCTGCGATGATGTCATCCGTACCTGCATTGCCGGAGTTGGCATATTCCTCTCCAAACACCGACAGATCACAGTATCCTAACACATTCAGTCTGTGATTGATGGAAACCACCACCACATCACCATATTTGCACATATTCTCCCCTTCATAGGCAATGTGCTCAATGGCCGAACCGGCTTCATATCCACCACCATGAAGCCACACCATAACCGGACGTTTACTTCCATCCAATGCCGTGGTCCAGATATTCAGATTCTGGCAGTCCTCATTCATGATCCAGTAACGATGAGGCACCGCCACTTCCCCATTTGGTTTTGGCATTTCCAACAAAGGACATACATGACCAAAGCTGTTAGTATCCATCACACCTTCCCATGCCTCCACAGGCTCCGGTGCATGAAATCGCTTTGCCTTTGCATAAGGAATTCCTTTAAAAATATACATATCATTGTAATAATAGCCGCGGACTTTACCTTTGGTTGTTTCCGCAACTGCCACATTGTAATCAAATTGAAATGTTTTTGCCATAGTAACCTCCATACGACTATACAGTACGCTCCCACAGTATCTCTTCAAAACACTGCAGGAGCTCATCCCGTGCCATATTATCATATATCCCTATTGATATATTCATACAAAGCATCTTTTCCATAATCTGCTTCTGCATTGTATGCCTCTATAAGATACTGATTCGTTTCTAAATATAAACTCGTCTCTGTATCCAATAAAAGCTGATACAATTCCGTGGCCAACAATACTTTGTACGCCACTTCATAATTCACATCATTTTTCTTCATAATGTGTCTGGTCAATGCAACAACACACATTCCTGTAGCAACTTCTATTTTACTTTCACGCATGATGTCATCTCCATTCTATTTCCTTCATGCTTTTTATAAGTTGATCGGCAACATCCTGTTTGCCAATAAAATATTGAATCCCAAGATTCTCTGTTTCCAGATTATTCAGCAGAATCGTTTTTGCACTTATCGTACCAACTTTGCCATAGAGTCCATCCCAATATGCTTTTAAACATAATGTAGTATCATCATCTGCAGTCGGTCCAATAACAAGATCATAGTCGTGTGGCAATCCCCCCTGCTCTCTGCACATCAATACAAAATCAAGCCATTCAACATCAGCTCGATCAAAAATCTTTATTTTTAATCTTGAAATAATCTCCTCATTCAAAGCAATTTCATATAACTTCTCAGAAAAAGCAGTCTCTTGTTTACCCCGGCTTCTTTTTACAGATTCCTTGTATTTTTTATGCATCATTCCTACCGCTTGCTTCTTGGAAATTGCCATATAGAAACCTCTTCCAAAATCCTTGCGTCCTCGTCCCAACGTCACATCAACCCGTTCTATTTCTGACACAGTTCCATGATAAAGAATTGTTTTAAGTTTGTGATACATACTGTTCTATCTCCTCAATCATTTCAGCATTTGTTAAGCAGTCAAACACATCCGGACATTCCGCAACATAATTAAGAATGGCATACTTCTCATCAAGCTTTATAAATTCTTCTGTAGATATTTTATTCTTTTTACAATAATTCTCTGTGACCAGATACATTAAAAAAATTGTATTATTTAATCTTTTTTCTGACATATATGCACACACCTCTCTCTTATACAAATATTATATCCTATTTTAGGTGTCTGGTAAACTATTTTTCAAGTAAATCACCACCTGATATTTTCTGATATTTTCTGCATAAAAGCTCCCACAGTATCCTTTCAAACACTGCAGGAGCTTTTCCCGTACCATATTACCCTAAAATAAACTCATACCCCTCATCATGTCCGGAAATGGTGTGACCGCCATCCCACACATTAAATTTAAAATTCTCAGCCGCACCGAACGCCTCAAAGTACTCTTTGATTCGCTCAGCTTCCGGAACAGCACTGTGATAATCAAATACCTGATCTTCTTTGCCTACCTGGATATACAGTTTACGGGGTGCACAAAGTGCTGCCACTTCAGCATCCTGAAAAACGTGGGCTGAGCCCTTGTAAGACCAATCGGCCCAATCGTACACATCCCGGTCATTGAATGCACCGGCACAGTAACCAGCCTTAATTCTTGTATCCGCAGCCATGGTGTGAAGCGTAAAATACCCGCCGTAGGAAAGTCCGATCATAGAGACTTTTTCAGCATTGATTTCCTTCATTTCACACACATAATCCAACGCTTTCATGATGCCGCTGATCTCCAACCCGGTAATGCTGCTGCCAAAACGCTTCATATCTATATCAACCTTCCCGCGATTATGTGGAACATCATGAGCACGCATGGTGGCAATCTCCGTCATGCTCCACAACATAAGCTGCGGTGCTAAAATCGCTGCCCCTCTCGTCATGGCTCGCTGGGCCATATGGCTGTAATTATTCTGACCGTTCATATCACAGCAAAGCTCCGGTGTACCACCGCCTCCATGCTGGGCAATCACAAGGGGCATGGGCTCCTTCACATTATGGGGAATCAGCAGCATAGCATAAAAAGGAATTTCATCCGTAATATATACGCTCATCCGATAAATCCTGCATAACTCATCACTGCCCACATAGGTCATCTCCACCGGTTTGGATGCCGGCTGTTCAAACCGATCCACTCCCAGCATCTCCTTATATTTCTGACGATAAAACCCAGGGTTCTTTACCAATTCCTCCGGCGGCATAAAACTTCTTCGTTCCTTTTTGCATGCCCCATTCATTTTCCTGATATATGCTGTGATCCCATCTACATAGCGCTGCCTATAATCATCCGCTGCCGCCGGATCCTCCTGCCATATTTTTTTACTCATGTATTCCATATTGTGTCTCCTTTATATCCCATTGACCGGTTTCACTTTCCCGCAACAAGCCATTTCCCACTATCTCACAATCACTGTCTCAACACCTAATATATCACCAATCTTCTTGATTGTCTCTGCATGATGACCGATACCCAGTGCATAATGATGGGTAGGGCCTTCCATTACCCACTTCTTGATAAACTCCTTGGTAGTAGGCTCAAAAAATCCGCGGGTGTTTGTATTGCCTGTGGGCGGAATCGGACCTTCTTTAGAATAACCTTCCCCGATGACAAATTTAAAACCGCCGTTTGCAGTCTGGGTGATGCCCAACATGGTGATGGGGCCTTCCTTAATCTTAAATTCCACAGACGCTCCCTGCCCCGGCTTGCCGTGATACTTGGTCAGACTTCTCAACACCGGCTTACCATTTGCAATCTTAATATGGTGAGGCCCATCATGTCCCACTAAAATAAAGTCCTCATTAAAGTCAAATGGATGAAACTCCGCAAAGCTGCCGCCGATATTCAGACGATCCATAATCAGCATAGCGATACAGGTCTTAATATCAAATTCCCCGCACATAGGCACACCCTGGGCATTCAAAATAGAATTGCCTACAATAAAAGAGGTTGCCACCTTGCGCTGAATCGTGTCAGGGCTGCCTTCATAGTAATAGGCAAGACCTGTCAGATTGTATGTTTCCACCAATTTATCCAATGCAACTGCAGTATGTGCGGCCTGACGCAGATCTGCATCTGTCAGCTTCATGGTGACAGGGTCGGAAACAGGTACCGGGGTATCGAATTCCTCTAAAATCAATTTTTCTTTTGCTGCAATTTCTTCCTCGGTGACAGTATCATAAAGTCTCACTACATCTTCGATCTCCAACAGCGGTACATGTACTCCAAATGCACCGGAAATCGCAGTAGGATCTGCATGCATATCATACATTGCCTCCAATACATGTCCCATCAGTCCCATGCGGGCGCCA
>JAZPYS010000146.1:0-44671 GCA_045544275.1 Acetatifactor sp.
GGATCCAAAATCGGTGATATCCCACCCCAACATGCAGTCACGGACTTCGTCGTACTCGTGACCTATTGTTTGCCACTGTCCCGGAGTAAAATGGCAAAATGGCGGCAAATAACAATGGTACTTTTCACACATCGCTTCTAATTCTTTTAGTGCTTTATTGATTTCGGAACGTTTCATGATCTATACCTCCAGACACTGTAATTTTTTTATTATACATAAAAATGCTGAAGAAAAAGATACAATCTTGTGCATTCCCTCTATTATTTTTGTTATCTTTAATATGCTGGTCATTCCGCCGGCTTAATACTGAACCCAAATGTAATGTGCTTCTCAGATAATCTATACGCTTCCTCCAACTTGGGGCCACAGGAATTGGATCCGATACCGGATACCTTGTAATCGATTCTCAGATGGGTTTTGCCGTCTGACACAAGTTCATCTGTATGCTCTGCCTTATACAATGCTGCCGTACTGTATCGTGAAACATTGATCTCCATGCCTTCCCGGGAAGTAAATTCCAGTTTACCGATCTTCAGCATTTTTACTTCTGTATGGTTTCCATGCTCCTGAGGACGTACATACTCCACGTATTCCTTGTCCGTATTGCTGTTGTACATGCCAACCGGTGCCCAATTGTGCATATCACAATAATTCTCCACAGGTCCTCGTCCGTAATAAGTGAATTCTTTTGAACCCTCCGGAAGCTCAAATTCATACCCCAATCTGGGCAGCCAGATCACCTTGTCACCAATCTGTCCCTGGAGTGCATAATTAATTTCGCCTTTCCCTGATACCGTAACGGTCTGCTCATAGCGTAAAAACGGCATTCTGGAAACACCTGCCAGAGAACCGGTCAATTTGATCACACCATCTTCTACATGACAATCATACACCTTTGAGAACGCACAATCTAAATTTTCACCTTCCCAAATATTGATTTTCGCCCACTTATTAATGATGTTGCGGTCGTTGTCCGTAGGTGCTCTGAAAGCGGAAAGCACGGATTTGCCTGCTAACTGCTCTTCTCCATCCACTACAAGACTTGTGAACGCACCATAATGCTTAGAGAAGGTGTAGGCGAATCTTTCGCCGGAGATATAAACATTGTAAGTATCTTCCTTCATTACTGCATCTGCTGTCATAACCCCGCAACCACATCCGGATACACTGATCTCATCTGTGCCGCCCGCACATTTTGCCGTCTCATTTTCCTTCATCACATAAGGAAGTTCATGTTGGGTCACTGCCCAAACCTTGCCATCCTTTGTGAGCTGTGTATTCAGATACACGCCATATGCACATTCCACTGACTCATACGGAATCTTAACCGAAACCGTTGTATGGGGTTCTGCAGACAGCACCATTTTTTCTTCATAAACTGCCTTACCGTCCACCTCGATCTGAACCATAAATTCGTATTCATCTAAATTTGTAAAATCCAGGCGGTTATAAACAGTCAGCACACCATCTTCATAGTTAGTCCTTACCGGTTGATATGCGGCTTTGGCCTCTAAAGATCCGGCTTTCAGGGTACGATCAGCAAACACTAAACCATCACAACAGAAGTTACCGTCATGAGTCAGCTCGCCCTCGAAATCTCCGCCGTACTTCTGTACATCGTCTACAGTCACCACATGATCAGCCCATTCCCAGATGCATCCGCCAATCAGTTTAGGATACTTATCAAACAACTCGTTGTAATAATAAACATCCCCCGGACCATTTCCCATGGCATGGGCATACTCACAAAGGAACACCGGCATATTGATATCATTTGTCTGAGCAAATTTTTCAATATCTGCCAAAGAAGGATACATACGGGAATAAACATCCGCATTGTGGAACTGCCCCTTACGGGAAGCATCTTCGCAATGGATCAATCTGGAAGCGTCACGCTTTTTCGTCCATCTGATCATCTCCACATGATTGCAGCCATGACCGCTCTCGTTACCGGTAGACCACATGATAACACTGGAGTGATTTTTATAATTTTCCACCATACGCTGCATGCGCTCTACATGCTCCTTCTTCCATTCCGGTCTGTTGGCTGGCCAATCATTAGACTCCATATCATAGCCATAGGACACATCCGCTAACCTACGAACAAATCCATGTGTTTCAATATCCGTCTCCAGCACCACATATAAACCGATTTCATCGCACAGCTGTATAAACTTCGGAGTAGGCGGGTAGTGTGAAGTTCTCACACAATTTATATTCAGTTCCTTCATCAGCAACAGATCTGCCCGAAGCTCTTCATCCGTCTGACACCAGCCATGATATTTACTGGTATCATGATGATTTACACCGTGAAGCTTTACGGAAACACCATTAATCAACAATTCGTATTGATCAGAAACTTCCATCCTGCGCAGGCCGGCCTTCAGAGCAATGATTTCTCCTGCACGCTCCAATTCAACCGTATATAGGAAAGGCTTCTCTGCATTCCACAGCACAGGATTTTCAGGCACATAAGAGAAAACATCCTGCATGTTTTCCTCTGTCAGGAGCTTATCTCCTTCCAATACACGCACTTTGGCCTGACCATCTATCTGAATATGAATCCCGGTATCCTTCGGAACCATCTCCACATCTACGATATGGCCTTCCGGTCTCTGCAGGAGATAGCAATCTCTGAAAATACCATTAAAACGGAAGAAATCCTGATCCTCAAGATAGCTGCCGCAGCACCATTTTAACACCTTGATGCGAATGGTATTGGTTCCTTCCTTTACAAAGTCGGTGATATCAAACTCCGCCTGCAGGTGGCTTCCCTGGGTAAATCCCACATACTCTCCGTTAATATAAAGAAATGCACAGGATGCTACGCCCTCTAATACAAAATATACCTTGCCCCACTTCTTCGGGATGTCAAATTCCCGTTCATACACTCCGCAGGGATTATCATCGGGCACATAAGGCAGATCGCATGGATATGGATAATTAATATTTGTATAATTGGCATTCTCGTAGCCCAATATCTGCCAACAGGAAGGTACCGGGATAGTATCCCAGGCCTCAATCATTTCCGGCACATCGATATCTCTGGAAAAATAAGCAAATTTCCAGTCCCCGTTCAAAAGCCGGTACTCTGACACCCCGCCAGGTATGTAGTAACTTCTGGGGGACAATCTGTTTTCACTGGTTTTCTCAGGATTTTCATAGATTCTCATGATTTATTCTCTCCTTATGTGTATAGCTGTTGTCGCATCTGTGCAGACAACGTTCATTAATTCATGTATATCTATTTTACTAAAAAAGTTGTGTTAAATACATATCATGAATTGCACAATATATGGACAAAATGATACATTACTTCTGAATTGTGTGTTTAATATATAAATACATGACAAGAGCGAGCATTTACGGTCGGATTTTATATTTCTACAAATTACGCCTTACTTATTTTTCAGGTTTACGGTCATATTTATATGTTTGCAACATTGAACCGTACTACATCAGCATATTTTACGGTTGTTTTCCAACTATGTATCATTTAAACCGTAATAAGCAATTCATATTTACGGTTTAACATAGGCAAAATTCAAAACAAACCGTAGTTCCTATACATTATTACGGTCGAATGAAACACAAGAACAAAATGAACCGTAATTTTATTCATGCTATATACAGCCTACATTGAAGAAAGCGGGATATCTATCTGAAAAACAGTAAAAAGAGACCCGTACCCGACATGAAATCCCGACACAAGTCTCTTTCTATTATCTTTTTACATTTTCAGTTAATTAGCTGCGTCATCATTTCTTCACCGGATACAGGCACAGCTGGCCTTCTCTCAGTGATTTCTGCACATCGATTACCCTCTGATTGGAAGACCCACGAAATACCAACGTGATATCCTTCAACGCTTCCACAAACTCGCCATCCACCAAGATATCCAGCATACTTAAAAGCTCGTCCGTACATTCGCAGTGTACCTTGCCGCCTGCTGCCAGGTCGGTATCGTAGGTATAACCCGTATAGCACCAAATCGTCTTTTCGGGATACATTTCCCTGACTCTTCTGATAAAAGGAAGCAGTGCTCTCTGGTTCACCGGCTCAAAAGGCTCTCCGCCCAGAAGGGTCAGTCCGGCAATATAGCCGGGCTTCAGATCCTCTAATATCTTGTCCTCCACTTCTGTGGTAAATGGTTTTCCGTAATTGAAATCCCATGTCTCTTCATTAAAGCAGCCTTTACAGTGGTGGGTACAGCCTGAGACAAAAAGTGTAACCCGTACACCTTCGCCATTGGCGATATCATAGTTTTTGATTTCTCCGTATTTCATCTTACAGATGTAACACCCTTTCTTTGATTTCCTGTGTTCTGCCCTGATTCCAGAACTGGGTTCCGATATAACCACAGGTTCTGCGGGCAACATTTAAGGTATCCTGATTGCGGTTTTTACAATGAGGGCATTCCCAGATCAGCTTGCCGTCTTCTTCCACGATCTGGATCTCGCCGTCATAACCGCAAATCTGACAATAATCACTCTTGGTATTTAACTCTGCATACATAATGTTATCATAGATGAACTGAATCAAGCTGATAACTGCAGGGATATTGTTCTGCATATCCGGTACTTCTACGTAGCTGATGGCTCCGCCGGTAGAAAGTGACTGGAATTCGGATTCAAATTTCAGCTTGCTGAATGCATCAATGGGTTCAGTAACATTTACATGGTAGCTGTTGGTGATATATCCCTTGTCAGTTACACCTTCCACGATACCGAATCTCTGCTGTAAGCACTTCGCAAACTTATAGGTGGTACTTTCAATGGGCGAACCGTAAATACCAAATCCTAATGTGGTCTCTTCTTTCCACTTGTCACAAACATTATTCATGTGCTGCATAACCTGCAACGCAAATGGCTTTGCGGTAGGATCTGTATGGGATTTGCCGGTCATATATCTTACACATTCACACAAGCCTGCATAGCCTAATGAAATAGTAGAATATCCATTGTATAACAGCTTGTCAATCTTTTCGCCCTTCTTCAAACGTGCCAATGCACCATGCTGCCAAAGGATCGGTGCCGCATCAGATAAGGTACCTTTTAGTCTGTTGTGACGGATCATCAGTGCTCTGTAGCAAAGCTCCAGTCTTTCATCAAAAATCTTCCAGAATTTTGCCATGTCGCCGCCGGATGAAAGTGCTACGTCAACTAAGTTAATGGTTACAACACCCTGGTTGAATCTGCCGTAGAATTTGTAATTGCCCTCCGCATCCTGCCATGGGGAAAGCGCACTTCTGCATCCCATTACCGGGAAGCAATTGCCTTCCTTTAACTGCTTCATGATCTTCTCAGAAATATAATCAGGAACCATTCTCTTAGCGGTACATCTTGCAGCCAACTCAGTCAGATAGAAATACTCTGTACCTTCTTTTACATTATCTTCTTCTAAAACGTAGATCAGTTTCGGGAATGCCGGTGTGATCCAGATGCCGCTTTCATTCTTAACACCCTGAATACGCTGCTTTAACATCTCCTCGATGATCAGTGCCAGATCCTTCTTTTCCTGCTCATTCTTCGCTTCATTCAAATACATGAATACAGTCAGGAAAGGAGCCTGTCCATTGGTAGTCATCAATGTGATGACCTGATACTGGATCGTCTGCACGCCTTTTTCAATTTCTTTCTTCAGTCTCTTCTCAACGATGTTGTTCACTACTTCTTCTACAGGTGCCTGTCCCAACAGCTGTAAATCTTCCAGCACTTCTTTTTTGATTTTCTCTCTGGAAACCTGTACGAATGGAGCCAGATGTGTTAAACTAATACTCTGACCGCCGTACTGATTACTTGCAACCTGTGCAATGATCTGGGTAGCAATATTGCAGGCCGTTGAAAAGCTGTGTGGCTTATCAATATAAGTCTCGCTGATAACAGTGCCGTTCTGAAGCATGTCCTCTAAATTGACCAAATCACAGTTGTGCATATGCTGTGCAAAATAATCAGAATCATGGAAGTGGATCAGACCTTCTTTGTCAGCCTTCACGATGTCTTCCGGTAAAAGCAGACGTCTGGTCAAATCCTTACTTACTTCACCTGCCATGTAATCACGCTGTACACTGTTGATAATCGGGTCCTTATTGGAATTTTCCTGCATAACTTCTTCGTTATTGCATTCGATCAAAGACAGAATTCTATCGTCAGTGGTATTACTCTTTCTGACAAGAAATCTGGTATAACGATACTTTACGTAACACCTTGCTACATTGAATGCACCTTGCGCCATGATCTGGTTTTCTACCATATCCTGCATTTCTTCTACAGAAATCGCACGATTCATTTTACTGCATTTAAAATTGATATACTCTGCAATCTCTTCGATCTGCGCCTGTGTCAGTTCTTCTCTGATTGCAGCCTTGTTTGCCTTTGAAATTGCATTAATGATTTTATTTAAATCAAAATCAACTTCTGAACCATTTCTTTTTATTACTTTCATACTACCTTCTCCCCTTTTCTTGTGTGCAGTAATAATTGTAGCACTAAATGTTGTGGTTGTATAGATGTAATTTCAAAAAATACACAAGATGTTGGAGTTCATTCTATTAGTAAACAAAATAAATGCACTCTGCATATTCTTTGCAAAGTGCATTTCATTTTTCACGATAGATTTGTGCGTCAGATCAATCAATCCTTCTTATCTTCCGGTTTCTTGGTGCCTAATTTTGCCATGATCCATACAAAAAGCATGATAACTACCAAAGCTACGAAGATGCCAAGCATACCCTTCCACATGATTTCCAACGCCTGCATAATTACTTCATTCATATTGAACCTTCCCTTCTTCTCATCTTATAAGAACTGAGATACAAGACTGATTACCAGACCACCTGCCACTACAGATGCGATCTGACCTGCAACGTTAGAACCGGCCGCATGCATGATCAGGATGTTAGTAGGGTCATCCTGCAATGCCAGCTTCTGTACAACACGGGAAGACATGGGGAATGCAGAAATACCACAACCACCGATCATAGGATTGATCTTCTTCTTGCGGAACAAGTTCAGGAATTTTACAAACAAACAACCACCAATGGTATCCATTACAAATGCAAACAAACCGATTGCCATGATCATCAAGGTTTCTACTGCAACGAAATCTTCTGCCTTCATACTGAATGAAATGGTAATACCGAGTAACAGAGTTACCAGGTTAGCAAGCTGATTCTGAGCAGTATCAGACATGGTTCCTAACACGCCACATTCACGGATCAGGTTACCAAACATCAGAAAACCTACTAAAGCTACAGACTGCGGTGCTACAAGACCAACGATCATTGTAACTGCGATAGGGAAAATAATTCTCATGGTCTTGGAAACAGACTCCGGTCTGTATTCCATATGTATCTGCCTTTCTTTTTTGGTCGTAACTAACTTGATTGCAAATGGCTGTACGATAGGAACCAGAGCCATATAAGAGTAAGCAGCAACTGCAATCGCACCTACATACTTGGACTTCAATACCTGTGAAACTAAAATTGCTGTCGGGCCGTCGGCTGCACCGATGATACCGATGGAAGCTGCATCCTTAATGTCAAAGCCCAAAAGTGCTGCCAACAGGATCGCTGCAAAAATACCAAACTGTGCTGCTGCTCCAAACAGGAACATGCTGGGGTTAGAAAGCAGCGGTCCGAAGTCGATCATAGCACCAATGCCGATGAACAACAAAATCGGCATAGCTTCTGATGCCTCAATACCCACATTAAATAACCATTCAATAATACCGTGTGCTTCGATTCCGCCAACCATCTGATTCAGAACGCCTGATAAAGGCAGGTTAACGAGGATTGCACCAAATCCCATAGGGAGCAATAATGAAGGTTCGTATTCCTTTTTGATCGCCAACCAGATCAAAACGATACCAACTGCGAACATTACGAGCGATTTCCAGCCACCTCCGCTGAAGTCACATAACGCTCTCACGCCCTCCAATAAGTAATCCATATCATTTCCTCCTTAAATTGATACATTTTATGAAATCATACGCAATTATGATAACATATCCTGACCAAATATGCCACAGAAAAACAAATTAATCAAGTCAATTTCTGACTAAGATTTCTTTCTTGGCACAAAATATACATTATGGTATTTTAACGTGCACTTTTATGCACGTTAAGAACTGGCTAAGGTTCCCCCATTCCTATATATTTTTTCAGAACTTTCTGTTAAAATATTTACTATTGTTCAAGTGTTATTTATAAATAAAAATAAGAAAGGAGAACGCACTTTGAAACATTATTGTGAAGACATTCATATTGTTCTGGCAGAAACAAAAAGTGCCGCAGACGGACTTTCCAGTCCGGAAGCAGCCAAACGTCTGGAAGCGAATGGTAAGAACAAGCTTGCAGAAGCAAAAAAGGATTCTCTGCTGAAGCGCTTTGTAAAGCAGCTGATGGATCCCATGATCATTATTTTACTGGCAGCCGCTGCAATCAGCGGTGTTCTGGCAGTGGTTGAGGGTGAAAGTTTTACCGACGTAATCATCATCCTTGCAGTCGTTATTATCAACGCAGTCCTGGGTGTATATCAGGAAAGCAAGGCAGAAAAGGCCATTGAGGCATTACAGGAAATGTCTGCAGCCACCTCCAAGGTACTTCGTGACGGCAAGATCACAACTGTTCACAGCGAAGATCTGGTTGTGGGTGATGTGGTTCTTTTAGAAGCAGGTGATGCAGTTCCCGCAGATGGTCGTCTGATTGAGAATGCCAGCCTGAAGATCGAAGAAGCAGCCCTGACCGGTGAATCTGTTCCTGTAACGAAATTCATCGACATCATCAATCTGTCCGACACCTCCAAAGATGTTCCTCTTGGTGATCGCAAGAATATGGTGTATATGGGGTCTACTGTTGTTTACGGACGAGGTAAAGCAGTTATCACTGCAACAGGCATGGATACTGAAATGGGTAAGATCGCTGACGCTCTTGCCAATGCTGAAGAAGGACAAACTCCACTGCAGATCAAGCTGAGTCAGTTATCTAAAATTCTGACATGGCTGGTTCTGGGTATCTGTGTGGTAATCTTTATTGTACAGATCCTGCGTGCGGGAGGTCTAAGCTTTGAAGGCATTTTGAATTCCTTCATGGTGGCTGTATCTCTTGCTGTAGCTGCGATTCCGGAAGGTCTTGCAGCCGTTGTAACTGTCGTTCTTTCTATCGGTGTTACGAATATGTCAAAGCGTAACGCTATCATCCGTCGTCTGACTGCGGTTGAGACCCTGGGCTGTGCACAGATTATTTGTTCTGACAAAACAGGTACCCTGACCCAGAACAAGATGACGGTAGTTGACTCTTTTGGCGAAGATGAAAAATATCTTGCTCAGGCAATGGCGCTTTGCTGTGACGCAGAACTCTTAGATGACGGTTCTGTGAATGGAGAACCTACCGAAGCGGCTCTTGTTGTGTGGGCTAACAAGCTGGGACTTCCAAAATATGACTTGAAGAAGACGTATCCAAGAAGCGGTGAAGCACCATTTGACTCAGGCCGTAAGCTGATGTCTACCGTACATCCTGCTGACGGAAAGTACATTCAGTACACTAAGGGTGCTCCTGACGTGATCCTTGACCGTTGTGTTACTTATTTAAAAGACGGACAACCTGTTCCAATGACAGAAGAATACCGCCAGCAGATCCTTGCAGGCAACAAGGCGATGGCAGACAAAGCACTCCGCGTTCTTGCTTGTGCACAGCGCATCTACGATGCAGAGCCTGCTTCTTACGAGGCAGATGATCTGGAGCACGAGCTTTGCTTTGTAGGCTTAAGCGGTATGATAGACCCGGTTCGTCCTGAAGTGAAAGATGCTATTACGCAGTGCAAGAGCGCCGGTATCACAGCTATTATGATCACAGGTGACCACATTGACACAGCAGTCGCTATAGCAAAAGAATTAGGCATTCTTACCGAAGGAAAAAAAGCGATTACCGGTTCCATGCTGAATGAAATGAGTGATGAAGTATTTGCAAAAGAACTTAAAAATATCGGCGTATATGCCCGTGTTCAGCCGGAGCACAAAACACGTATCGTCAATGCATGGCGTGATGCAGGGTATGTCACTGCAATGACCGGTGACGGAGTAAACGATGCTCCTTCTATTAAATCCGCTGATATCGGTGTGGGTATGGGTATCACTGGTACCGACGTAACCAAGAACGTAGCTGACATGGTTCTTACCGATGACAACTTTGCAACTATCGTAGGTGCTGTTGAAGAAGGCCGCCGTATTTACGACAATATCCGTAAGGCCATCCAGTTCCTGCTGGGTTCCAACATGAGTGAAGTAATCAGTATCTTCGTTGCGACTTTAATGGGCTTTACCATTTTAGAGCCTGTACACCTGTTGTGGATCAACCTTGTAACCGACTGTTTCCCTGCTCTTGCTCTTGGTATGGAAGAAGCAGAACCGGACATCATGGAACGAAAACCCCGTGATGCCAAAGCCGGCATCTTCTCCGGCGGTATGGGCATTGATATCGGATATCAGGGTCTGATGGTATCTGCACTGGTATTGATTTCTTACTTTGTAGGTCACTTTATGGAAACCGGCAACTGGACTATCGAAACCAGCGCTGACGGTATGACCATGGCATTCCTGACCATGTCCATGGCTGAGATCTTCCACAGCTTCAACATGCGCTCTCAGAGAGGAAGCATCTTCCGCCTGCCTACTCAGAACAAAATGCTTTTGGGCGCAGCAGTTCTTACTCTGATCGCTACTACTTTAGTATGTGAAGTTCCTGCTCTTGCAGCAGCATTTGGTTTCACCGCAGTAAGCCTTGCTGAATATATTGTTGCAATTGGACTGGGTGTTTTAGTGATTCCGATTGTGGAAATTGTGAAGTTGGTGCAGAGGAAATTGGCATAGCATGTCGATTGTAGTTTATATTTAAAGTTTCCGGAAGCGGGAGCATTAGATCTTCTAATGCTCCCGCTTCCTAATCTTTGAATGAATACTTAAATCAACAAACTACCATCTACTCCTCCGGAAACTCTTTCCGCAGAAAAGCTACAATGAACGGCACACTGATCAGCCCGGTTGCAATGTCTGCCATCGGCTGTGAAATCTGAATGCCGGTCAAGCCCCAGAGACTTGTTGTAATAATCAGTGTCGGCATAAAGGTCAACCCGGACCGCAGCAGGGAAAGGAAGGAAGACATTCCCGGCTTGCGTATGCTTTGATAAAGCATATTTACCGGCACAGACAGTGCCAGAAACAATACCCCCACACAGGCAAATCTAAGAGCCGGCGTACCGATTTCAATGACTGCTGAACTCTTCTGGAACAAATAGACAATCCTTTCTGCAAAGATAAATCCGGGCAGTGCCAGACAAAGAATCAGACCTGCACCTACTGCCATCGTAACTAATAATCCCTGTTTTACACGCTTATATTTCTTCGCCTGATAGTTAAAGGCCGCCACAGGCTGGAATCCCTGACCGATACCGAGACCCACACACATTACAAAGGCGCTGAATCGGTTTACAACGCTCATAGCAGCGATTGCAGCATCTCCATAAGGTCTTGTAAGATTGTTTAATAAACCACTTGAAATGGAGCTTAAACCCTGCCTGAGAAGGGCCGGGAATCCTACCTTACAAATGGTCAGATAAGTGGTCAATTTTCTGCTGATATACGCTACTTTAATCTTGCTCTGGGCCATCTTTCTGAAGAAATAAAGCAATATACAAAAGCTGACAAACTGGGATGCGGCGGTGGCAATACCCGCTCCAAGCACGCCTAAAGGTATTACTTTGATCAACAGATAATCCCCAAAGATATTCAGAATGCCTCCTGTACAAAGACCGATCATGGAATAAAATGCTTTACCCTCATAGCGCAGATTGTTGTTTAATACAAAGGAACACACCACCACCGGGCACATCACAAGCACACAGACACCATACTGCTTTGCATAGGGCAGGATGGTCTCTGTACTTCCAAGAAAGAGGATAAAATGCTCCAAAAAAATCAGACCAAACACCATCAGCACGCTGCCCAGCACCGCGCCGGTGAAAAAGCCTGTAGAGACATATTCTGACGCCTCATCCGTATTTTTATCCGCCAATGCCTTAGAAACCAAGGAACCGGAACCCTGTCCCAACATGAAGGCAATGGCCTGAATGATCGCCTGCAGTGTAAAAAGAATGCCTGTTGCTGCCTGCTGACTCTCCCCCAGTGTTCCCACAAAGTATGTATCAACCATGTTGTAAATATTGGTAATTAACATGGATATGGTTGTAGGTATCCCTAAGGAAATAATCAATTTCGCCAACGGCGTCTTTGTCATTTTGTCGTAGTATAAATCGGTTGCTTTCATAAACTATCTTCCTGTCAAATAATTTTTCTAAGTTGGTTTCTTCTACCGAAACCGCATCATCCCGGCCTTAAACTCTTCCAACCCAGTCAGCCGCTTCACCCTGCGCAGTTTAATCCTGCAGGTCTCGCAGATCTGCTCCAGCCCGGCCTCTACAATAATATTGCTCACCCGCACTTCCTTTGGTGCACCGCACTGCAAGATAAAACCAATCAATTCTTCTGCAAGCGAGATCATTGCATCCACTTCCGGTTCCTGCATCTCACATTTTAATATCATGCCGGTTTTCGCCTCGGCAATCATACATAATGCCGGATTAGCAGGGCGGTCATATTTTTTGTCACTGACAGCTGTGCCTAAATAAGAGATATCCATTTCTAATATAGTATCATTTTTTCCTGCATCCTTTAGTTCCTCTAAAAGTTCCTCATCCGTGATAAGTAAATTTCCGTACTGAAATGAAGTAAACGGCAGAGGCTCCTCTCCAAAACTCCAGGTCTTTTTATTCTCGCCAAACTTCAGCAAGAACATATTTCCCTCATCAAATTTTACCGTTACATCCTTTTCCACATAATATTTCAGGGCCAGCTCCAGACTATTGAGATGCTCTGTCATTCTCAGAACCTCAGCCTGATTCATATTATATGGAAAATAATCCGGTTCATATGACATAAAGTACAACCACTGATTCTTCCCACGGTATTTATAGCCTAAATCCTTGATGGTTTTTCTCTGCTTATCTGAAAGTTCCTCACGATCACCCCAATAGCAGGTTAGATTTTTCTGCTTATACATGACATAGTCCACCGGCAGATTCAACTTCTGTTGCATGGCCATCATCATATATGTATTAAATGCTTCATACCCCTCATAAACTGCAATACCATAACATGTTCCTCCCCGACCAAGAATACTGCAAAAAACAGTGTCTTCTTCAGCACCGTTCTGAATAGCGATAATGTCCATGTCCCAGAGGTAATCCCAAGGTTTCATTTCTTTTATTCTTGTTGCTGTCTCGTACAATTCCTTCCATTGCTCCAGCGTTGCTTCTTTTCTCATGATTATATTTCCCCTTTGTTTAAACTCCCTTTTCTGAATTGTGCGTTTGATATATAAACACATTGACAAAAATGGGGATTTACGGTCTGATTTTATATTTCTACAAATTAAGCCGATCTTATTTTTCAGTTTTACGGTCATAATTATATGTTTTTATCATTGAGCCGTACTATTTTAGGCATATTTTACGGTTGTTTTCTAACCATGTATCATTTAAATCGTAATAAGTAATTATTTTTACGGTTTAAATAGACAAAACTCAAAATGAACCGTAATTCTTATACATTATTACGGTCGAATCAAACACAAGACCAATATTAACCGTAATCATTCTTATTATATACTGCCTATATTGAAGAAAAGGTAATCCGGATTAGATATTTTCCCTATTAGAAACACAATTTCGATAAGGGAGTATTTAAATGGTATCTCTTCTTCAGAAATTACTATTCAGAAATTCTTCAATTGACATAATAATTATAGCTCCGTATCCACATTTTGAAAAGTAAATTTTGTACAACATTAATGATTTTACAAATACTTATTCACTAATTGTTCTATCTTACCGGTATTCAGAATTGTCTGTTCAGTTTCATATGTAAGAATTAATCTCTCCCCCTGAAATATTCCGTTATTTTCATATGCATTTATTTTTCTCACCATATTTCTCGCATAAGATATATCATCACATTTTCCATTATGCTCCCAATATACTTCCCGTCCTGTCTTCTTAGATAAAAATGTGAAATCCGGATAAACAATTCCCATTCCCTTCAAATATAACGGACATTCGTATTTATATTCGATTCCATTCCTATAAAAATAGTCTGCCATTATTTTTTCAGATTTTGACCGAACCCGCTCTCCTTTTTCTGTCAGAATGACAGGCGTATCTTCTTGAAACTCTTTTCCGGCATATTCTTTTGTTATCCATTCGTTAATTCTTTGTTCCCATGTAGGTTCTACCGGTTCAATTAATTTGCGTCGTTCGGGATGTTCATTGAGATATATACTTTCTAACTCATCATCAGTATAGTCTTTCACTAATTTCATAATCTGAGAATACCTTTTTTCTGCCAACTGCAAGATTTTTTCATCATATGATTTTTGAGCTAATTGCTTTACCAACGGTTTATTATCTTTTGGGATATAGTCTCCTGTTTTTTTATCATCTACACACCAATAATACTGGACATGATCATGACTTTTTGATAAGCGTAGTCTTCCTTTGGGAGCTTTTTCTAATCTGTTTTTTGTATCTTTCATGATCTCTTCTAATCTGAATTGTTCTTTTAATAGTAACTCTCTTAATCCTTTCATAATGTTAGTACCTCTCTATTTGGAAATTTTAAGATATGAACCGTAAGAATATTTCATTGTTACGGTTAAACATGATGTTTTTCTATCATTAGTCCGTATTTAATTATCGTAAATACGTTTCTATTTCAATAAATTCAAGTATACAACCGTAACTCTCTTCCATATATTACGGTTATTTTAACATATATTACCTTTACAAACGTAAACTGTAGATTGTTTTACGATTCAAATATTTGTTCCTTCTTTTTTGACCGTAATCCTAAGTTTTTTACGGTTCAATATATATCGTTGAATTCAGAGGCGAATTGCCGGGAAAATACATATGTGTATTGATTAACTGTAAATAACATGTTTAAAGATAATCCCGGAAACAATGTCCCGGGATTGATAAGCTTTTCCAAAAATGTGTAATTATCTCTTGGAGAACTGAGGTGCACGTCTTGCTGCCTTGAGACCGTATTTCTTTCTTTCTTTCATACGAGGATCTCTTGTTAAGTAGCCTGCTTTCTTAAGAGTAGGTCTGTAATCTGCATCTACCTGAAGAAGTGCTCTTGCAACACCGTGTCTGATAGCACCAGCCTGACCGGTGTATCCGCCACCGTGTACAGTTACTAAAACATCAAATTTATCAGCAGTTTCGGTAGCTACTAAAGGCTGTTTAACGATAACCTTTAAGGTCTCTAATCCGAAATATTCATCCATGCTTCTCTTGTTGATAACTACATCGCCTTTACCAGGTACTAAATATACTCTTGCGATTGATTTTTTTCTTCTACCTGTTCCGTAGTATTTTGCTGCGTTAGCCATGATTTATTTTCCTCCTGTCCCTTAGAATGTTAATACTTCAGGTTTCTGAGCTGCATTATCATGTTCAGCACCTGCATATACGTGAAGCTTTGTATACATCTGTCTTCCTAAAGGTCCCTTTGGAAGCATACCCTTAACAGCCAGCTCAACAACCTTCTCAGGCTTCTTTGCGAGCATTTCTCTTAAGGTAGTTTCCTTCATACCACCAACATAGTCTGAGTGATGATAGTAAATCTTCTGATCTAATTTCTTACCGGTTACTTTAACCTTAGAAGCGTTAACTACGATAACGTAATCACCACAATCCATATGAGGAGTAAAGATCGCTTTGTTCTTTCCTCTTAAAACTTTAGCAACTTCAGAAGCTAAACGTCCTAAAGTCATATCTGTAGCGTCTACTACATACCATTTTCTTTCGATAGTAGCCTGACTGGGCATAAATGTTTTCATGATGTTCCCTCCATCTTACTTTTGTCATTCGACCTGTTTTTGTTCCTTCCGTTACATAAACTGCAGATGTCCGGGCTGCACCTTACAAACCTTAGAAACCATTCCAAACTATACGAGGAAGAAAGTTTCAGCATCCTTCCCAAGTGAGACCCCGTCCCACTTTTTTATCTCAAATGCTTCGTCGGGGCTTTGACTTAGCATTATGAAACATCGTCACACATTTAGATATTATAGTATAGGGACCAATTTCTGTCAACAGAAACTTTTACTTTTTCCCCATATTTTCTGCCAAAAATCATAAAAATTCATAGTTCATCAGCGTGAGTCCATGGGCCGGTGCTGTAGGCCCTGCTGCACTGCGGTCTTTCTTTTCCAGAATATCCTGCATATCTTCCGGTGCTCTTTTTTCTCGCCCTACTTCCAGCAGTGTCCCCACGATGATTCGCACCATATTGTAGAGAAAACCATTGCCGCAGACACGTATTATCAAATCTGATCCTTCTTCGATTATGTCCACACTGTAAATCGTTCTGACTGTGGATTCCACCTGTGCGCCGATCTGACAGAAACTCTTGAAATCATGCTCCCCTTCCAGATAACGGGCAGCCAGCTGCATCTTCTCCACATCCAGTTTATGGTAGGTAAATAACGCGTATAAGCGTTTTACAGGCATGGGAAATTCTCCCCTGTAAATTCTATAATCATAGGTCTTTCGGCTCTCACAGTGCCTTGGATGCCAGTCAGACGGCACTTCTTCGGACCTCTGGATTCTGATATCCTCCGGAAGCCTCTGATTCAACGCATAAGACATTTTTTCTGCCGGCATACGCGCTTCTGTGTCAAACACTGCAATGTTTCCCAGTGCATGTACACCAGAATCCGTGCGACTGGCGCCAATCACCTGAATCTCTTCTTTTAACAGGTCTGACAGGCATTCATTTAATTTACTCTCTATCGTCACCACCCCGGGCTGGACCTGCCAGCCATGATAAGCGGTACCATCATATGCTACGGTAAGACATACTCTCTTTTTATTCATGATCACCCTAAAACAGCTTAAAATGCAACAATTCCAATAACAACCTTCAGTATCAGATAACCGATAATAAATCCAAATGCTCTAAAATCTATCTTTTTATATACAAGAGGTTTCATCTTGGTGCGTCCCTCCCCACCTCTGTAGCATCTTGCTTCCATTGCCATGGCAAGATCATTCGCTCTTCTAAATGCTGAAATAAATAGAGGCACCAGAAGGGGTACCATTGCTTTGGCACGCTGCAGAAGGTTTCCGGATTCGAAATCAGCACCTCTTGCAATCTGAGCCTTCATAATTTTATCCGTTTCCTCCAGCAAGATAGGTATAAATCTCAGTGCAATAGACATCATCATTGCCACTTCATGTACCGGCACTTTCAGCACTTTCAACGGACTCATCATTTTTTCCATACCATCCGTCAGATTATTTGGAGTAGTAGTCAGCGTCATAATCGAAGAGCCTATGATCAAAAATGTCAATCGGATCGCCATAAATACTGCCACAGCCAAACCTTCTTTGGTAATTGTCAGTTTCCATAATGAAATAAGTGGTTCTCCTGGTGTCAGGAATAGGTTGAATACAACTGTTAAGAACAATAGGAAAAGTATCGCTCTCATCCCTCGTACCATAAATTTAAACGGAACCTTTGACAATTTAATTACAATTACAAGAAATAGGGCAGCAAGAACATAGCCACAAACATTTTCAAACAGGAACAATGATATAATATATAACAATGTCCCCCCCAGCTTCACCCGGGGATCCAGTTTATGAATAACAGACTCTGTCTGATAATATTGTCCTAACGTAATATCTCTTAACATAACTTCTCCTAACGCCTATATCAGGGCTTTCAAGATCTCCTGTGTTGCCTCTTCGATGGTCGTAGCATTTACATCTACCCTCAGGCCCTTCTTCCTTAATGCATGCATGATATATGTTACTTGGGGGGCAGCAAGTCCCACTTCTTCAAGCTCTTTATAATATTTAAATACTTCTCGAGGAATATCATCATACATGATCTTTCCTCCATTCATGACTATGATCCGATCCACATATTCTGCCACATCTTCCATGCTATGGCTCACTAAAATGACTGTGATACCGCTCTCTTTCTGTAGCTTCTTAATCTGATCCAAAATTTCTTCCCTTCCTTTTGGATCTAATCCTGCAGTTGGCTCATCTAAAATCAGAATTTCCGGCTGCATTGCAAGAACTCCTGCAATTGCCACACGTCTTTTCTGACCACCTGACAACTCAAATGGTGATTGTTTGTAAAATGTTTCGGGAAGACCTACCATCTGAAGAGCGTCTAATGCTCTCTGTTCAATCTCTTCCTGCTTTAATCCTAAGTTTTTAGGACCAAAACATACATCGGTAAATACATCTATCTCAAACAACTGATGCTCCGGATACTGAAATACGAGGCCCACTTTGCTGCGCAGTTTTTTCATATCGTATCCTTTTTCGTAAATGTCTTCCCCATTAAAATATATTTTCCCTTCAGTAGCCTTTAACAGACCATTCAGATGCTGAACCAATGTAGACTTGCCGGAACCGGTATGGCCAATTATTCCAATGAATTGATTATCCGGAATCTCCAGATTAATATCCTCCAAGGCTTTATGCGCCAGTGGTGTATCAGCCTCATATAAATGACTTACATGCTCTAATCTTAATGACATAATTTATACCCTCTAACTTACTTCGCTGTCTCATTCAAATGCAGTGCTTCCACAAGTTCATCCGTTGTCAGGATTCCATCTGGAAGTTCCACCCCTCTCTGTTTCAGTTCATGAGCAAGCAAAGTTACCTGCGGGACATCCAGTCGCAGCTCCTTTAATCGTTCCACCTGAGAAAATATCTCCCTCGGTGTGCCTTCCAATGCGATTCTCCCCTGATCCATAACAAACACTTTATTTGCATGAATGATTTCTTCCATATAATGTGTGATCAATATTATGGTCACGCCTTCCACATCATTCAATGCTCTCGCAGCACGAATAACATCTTTACGTCCATTGGGATCCAACATTGCAGTGGGTTCATCTAATATGATACATTTGGGATGCATTGCAAGAACTCCTGCAATAGATACCCTCTGCTTTTGTCCACCGGATAATTTATTGGGAGAATGTTTACGGTATTTATACATACCCACAGCCTTTAAGCTCTCTTCAACACGTTCCCAGATTTCCTTTGTGGGTACTCCCATGTTCTCAGGGCCGAATCCTACATCTTCCTCGACCACCTGTCCAATGATCTGATTATCCGGATTCTGAAATACCATACCCGCTGTCTGGCGTACATTCCAAATATTCTCTTCTTTGGCTGTATCCATGCCATCCACCCACAACGTACCTTCTGTAGGATAGAGAATCGCATTCATATGCTTTGCCAATGTAGATTTGCCGGAACCATTATGCCCAAGTATGGCAATGAAATCTCCCTGCTTGATATCCAGCGAAACCTTATCCACCGCAGTAGTTATGCCTTCCACATTGCCTTCCTCGTCCCGTTTTATATATTCAAATGTGACGTCTTTCGCTTTAATGATTTCCATACAGACCTCCCAAATATAATTTCCAGCAATCAACATTTTACTAAAATATTGTAAGATTTACAATATATATTTTTTATTCTTATACCAACAGTCTTACATAACAAACAAGAACCGGTAAAAACTTACCGGTTCTTAATGTTTTGTATTAACTTGCCTGAATTATACTAACTCAAGTACAACTTCCATAGCTGCATCACCCTTACGTAAGCCAATCTTAACAATTCTGGTGTAACCACCCTTACGATCAACATACTTAGGAGCAATTTCATCAAATAACTTAGCTACTAAATCAACTTCCTTAGTATTTTTCTTCTTACCAGCGTTTTCTGCCGGAACTTCAACTACCGGAACCAAAGTCTTTAACATCTGGCGACGAGCATGTAATCTGGAAGGTAAATCTTTCTTGATTTCCTTTTCTACAGTTTCATACTTGGTAACTTTCTTACCATCAACAACTTCTTTTACTCTCTTTCCTTCGCTGTCCTTTACAGGAACCTTTGCGGAAACAGTAACCATCTCGAAGTTATCTTTTTCTTTGATCGCTAAAGCGATGATGCCTTCTGCAATCTTAGCTACTTCCTTAGCCTTAGCTTCGGTAGTAACGATCTTACCGTGTTGAATCAAAGCAGTTACCTGATTCTTTAATAATGCTCTTCTCTGTGAAGATGTTCTGCTGAGTTTTCTGTACTTTGCCATGATAAATTCCCTTTCTCCATGCATGGTACATCCGGCCACGCCTTTTGGTCTTACTTACCGAATGCATATAATATGTTCCATTTATGAGTTCACCGCCTAACTACTCTTTGGATTTACGTGAGGCGCTGTTGGAGAATTGTTTACAATTCTCCTATTCTTCGTTAGGATTCAGCTGAAGACCTAACTCTTTTAATTTAGCTAATACTTCTTCCAAAGATTTACGTCCTAAGTTACGAACTTTCATCATATCTTCTGAAGTTTTATTGGTTAATTCTTCTACAGTATTGATACCTGCTCTCTTCAAGCAGTTGTAAGAACGAACAGAAAGCTCTAATTCGTCAATACTCATCTCTAATACTTTTTCTTTTTCGTCATCTTCTTTTTCAATCATAACTTCTGCATTCTTAGCATTTTCAGAAAGATTGATAAAGAGATTCAGGTGTTCGCTAAGTACTTTTGCTGCCAAGCTCACTGCTTCATCAGGAACCAGTGTACCATTGGTATGAACATCCAATGTCAGCTTGTCATAGTCAGTAACCTGGCCTACACGTGTATTCTGTACTGTAACATTAACTCTTTCAACAGGTGTATAGATTGAATCAATTGCAATTACTCCGATGGGTAAATCTTCGCGTTTGTTCTTATCAGCACTTACATAGCCTCTGCCCTTTGTAATGGTCAGTTCCATGTAAAGTTTTGTATCTTTGCCGCTTAAGGTAGCAATCACTAAATCCGGATTAAGAATTTCAATATCCTGATCAGCCTGAATGTCGCTTGCTCTTACAACGCCTTCACCTTCCACTTCGATATAAGCGGTCTTAGGCTCATTTGTTTCGCTGCTATTTTTGATAGCCAAGCTCTTGATGTTCATGATAATCTCAGTCACATCTTCTTTCACGCCTGGAATTGAACTAAATTCATGTAATACGCCTTCAATCTTTACCTGGCTTACTGCTGCACCCGGTAAAGAAGAAAGCATGATTCTTCTGAGAGAGTTACCAAGAGTGATACCATAACCTCTTTCCAAAGGCTCAACTACGAATTTACCGTATTTCTTATCTTCCGAGATTTCTACAACCTCAATGTTTGGTCTTTCAAAATCGAACACTGCAAATACCCTCCTTTACGAACCCGTTAAATTAATTATTTAGAATATAATTCGACGATAAGCATTTCGTTTACAGGAACATCAATCATCTCTCTTGTAGGAAGATTCTTGATAGATCCCTTAAGGTTTTCAATGTCAACATCCATCCATTCAGGAACCAATCTGCCGCCGGTAACTTCAACGATATCTTTGTATCTCTGTAAAGATTTAGCCTTTTCAGAAATTTCGATAACATCGCCAGCTTTGATCAAGTATGAAGGAATGTTGATCTGCTTACCATTTACCAATACATGCTTATGGTCAACGATCTGTCTTGCTTCTCTTCTTGTTCTTGCAAATCCCATTCTGAAGATTACACTGTCAAGTCTTCTTTCCAGCATAACCATCAGGTTTTCACCGGTCATACCTTTCATTCTATCAGCCTTTTCATAGTAGTTTCTGAAAGGTTTTTCTAATACGCCGTAGATAAATTTAGCTTTCTGCTTTTCTCTTAACTGCAGGCCGTATTCGCTTACTTTTTTGCCTGCTCTTGCGTTAGTTCTGTTAGACTTCTTATCATATCCTAAGTAAGAAGGCTCAAGACCTAAAGTTCTGCATCTTTTAAGTACTGGTACTCTATTTACTGCCATTTTTAAAATTCTCCTTTTATTTGATGTTTACAATACCTGGGCTCTTTTACGCTACTCTGGTACCTTCTTCCAACATTTATGGTTACAAAATATATCCTAATTAAACGCGACGACGCTTAGGAGGACGACATCCGTTGTGAGGAACGGGTGTTACATCACGGATACTTAATACTTCAAGACCACAAGCAGCTAATGCTCTGATTGCAGCCTCACGTCCTGAACCAGGACCCTTTACAAATACGTCTACGGTCTTCAGTCCATGTACCAAAGCAGCCTTGGTTGCTGTTTCAGCAGCCATCTGTGCAGCATATGGAGTAGATTTCCTTGAACCTCTAAAACCAAGACCACCAGCACTTGCCCAGCTAAGAGCGTTACCTTCAGCATCTGTTAATGTAACAATAGTGTTATTAAAAGAAGACTGAATATGTGCCTGTCCGCGTTCAACGTTTTTCTTGATACGCTTTTTTGTTACTTTCTTTGCAACTTTTTTAGCCATTTTAAACTAACCTACTTTCTCATTCTAATTTACATGTTACTTTGAACCGTGCGTCTTATTTCTTCTTGTTAGCAACGGTACGTTTAGGACCCTTACGTGTTCTTGCGTTGGTCTTAGTCTTCTGACCACGAACAGGAAGTCCTTTACGATGACGGATACCACGGTAGCAGCCGATTTCCTGAAGTCTCTTGATGTTCAGAGCGATTTCTCTTCTCAAGTCACCTTCTACAAGAATTCCCATAGATTCGATTGCTTCAGTAATTTTCTTTACTTCGTCGTCAGTGATATCTCTGACACGAGTATCAGGATTTACACCTGCTTCTGTTAAAATCTTAGTCGCGCTTACTCTACCAATACCATAGATATAAGTCAAACCGATTTCAATACGTTTTTCTCTAGGTAAGTCAACACCTGCGATACGAGCCATTTACGTTTCCTCCATTTTCTTTTTGTGGATTTTTCCACTGTGAAGCTGCATTACTGCAAATCTCTTCACACAGAATGCATGATATTCATCCATTGCATTCTCGACGTGCCTCGTTATTTGGTCTGTTGTTCAAGGCACTAATTAGTTACTAATTGATTGGGGCTTTCACCCAATCGGACATAATCCGATTTTTCTGTTACTATGACCTGAGCCATTCAGGAATTTGCTTGCAAATTCCCAACCGAAACCTAGTATTTCTTAGATGCGGTCTTTTCGCATCTTAGAAATTCTTTTCGGTTTGTTCACAGTATCAACAAGTAATCATCCATCCGTAAGCTCAATTCCAATATTATGATAAACAATACTTCCTTTTATATAGAAGAATCTATACACTGACGGGGAAGCATTGGATTCAGCCGCACATAATAATCAGACAAGAACTCACACTTTGAACTGAAAAATTAAAATTTCCTATCCAAATTGGTGATTATCCCTGTCTCTGTTTGTGTTTTGGATTTTCACAGATAACCATGATACGTCCTTTTCTTTTAATGATTTTGCACTTTTCGCAAATTTGTTTTACTGATGATCTAACCTTCACGTTAAACCCTCCTTTCAAAAAAGACCGTTATAGATTATAACACTAACCCTAAATAAATGCAAGTCCTTTTTAGAATTATTTTCATTGATTTTTCCCGATTTTACAGGCTTTTCAGGCTTATTTATCTCTCCAGATAATTCTGCCTTTTGTCAGATCATATGGCGATAATTCCAAAGTAACTTTATCACCCGGTAAAATGCGGATAAAATTCTGACGAAGTTTTCCGCTGATATGAGCAAGTACTCTGTGACCATTCTCCAGTTCAACCTGGAACATGGTATTCGGCAACTTCTCAACCACTGTACCTTCGATTTCAATTACATCACTCTTAGACATATCCTTCCTCCTTTCCTATAGCTGTTTTTATGGCATATTTGACTTCATGGTCAAATATTCTTTCTTTATTATATAAGCGTCCATAAACCGGTTCTTCAGCCGCTTTATTTGTCAAAAGAACATGCTTCCTGTTCTTTTTCTTGGGCTTATCCGGCGTATGAAACCTGCCGTCTGCCAAATGCAAACACTTGTCATCCTCTGCCACAATCAGATAAACGGTTCCTTTGTCATGACCTGCTTTTGAAATTGCAAATCTTCCTATTAAACTTTCTTTCATGCACATGACCCTTTTTTTAGTAAAGAGTTAATATTTCCGGTTCGGCGTCGGTGATCAGAATCGTATTCTCATAATGTGCTGATAAAGAACCATCTGCTGTAACAACTGTCCAGTCATCATCCAGCCATTCCACATCTGCTCTTCCCATATTGATCATCGGCTCGATAGCCAGTGTCATACCGGCACGAAGCTTCATTCCTCTCCGCTTCTGCGCAAAATTGGGTATCTGTGGATCTTCATGGAGCTGAGTGCCGATGCCGTGACCTACCAGATCTCTGACAATGCCATAACCATAAGGCTTCACAAATGCATCAATGGCATTGGAAATATCATATAAATGATTTCCGTCTTTTGCCATTTTTATTCCTTCAAAAAAGCTCTGCTTTGTCACTTCAATCAATTTCTTAGCCTGGGGGCTGATTTCGCCCACCGCATGTGTTCTTGCAGCATCAGAATGATATCCTTTATAAATAAGCCCCGCATCCAGGCTGACAATATCGCCTTCTTGAAGGACACGCTTCTTACTGGGAATGCCATGTACTACTTCATCATTTACAGAAACACAAATGGAAGCGGGATACCCGTTATAATTTTTAAAATTAGGGATACATCCCAGTTTACGGATGGTCCTGTCACCGATCATATCAATGTCCATGGTAGTCATACCGGGACGAATCGCCTCTTCCATTTCCTTGTGAACAATGGAAAGGAGCCTGCAGGACTCTCTCATCAATTCAATTTCTCTTTCTGATTTAATTGTTACTGCCATGTATCTGTCCTTTCCAACAAAATATTATAATACTTGTCTGTTTCCCTGCATGGGGAAAACATTTCATTTGGGCACACTCTCGTTCGGTGCTCAACGCAGCGGTACTAAGGATTTTTCATCATTATCATTCGAAAAATCCAAGTGCCGGCGTTTCGCAACGACCCTGCATTGAAATATTTTCCCCATGCAGGGAACTCAAAAAGCATTACATTATCCTAAAATAGAAACAATTTCATTAAATACATCATGCATATCCATAGTGCCGTCAACAGCCTTCATTACACCTTTTGCCGTATAGAACTCTATAAGAGGCTGTGTCTGTTTATAATATACCTGTAAGCGGTTAAGTACGGTTTCCGGCTTATCATCATCACGAAGAACCAGTTCCTGTCCGCATACATCGCAGATACCTTCTGCTTTTGGCGGAATATGTTCGATATGATAGGTTGCACCGCATGCAAGACATGCACGTCTTCCTGACATTCTCTTTACGATATTCTCATCAGGAACTTCCACATCAATTGCATAATCAATCTTTTCGCCGAGTTCATTCAGAGCTTTATCTAAAACTTCTGCCTGTGGAATGGTTCTTGGGAAACCGTCTAAAACATAACCGTTCTTGCAGTCATCCTTCGCTACTCTGTCAAGTAAGATCTTCACTGTCAACTCATCCGGAACCAGCTGGCCCTGATCCATGTACTTCTTAGCTTCCATGCCAAGTTCAGTACCGTTCTTGATATTTGCTCTGAAAATATCACCTGTAGAGATATGGGGAATCTGATATTTTTCGGCAATCATTTTAGCCTGTGTTCCTTTTCCCGCACCGGGAGCACCTAACATAATAATTTTCATGATTTTCCTTCTTTCCGGCATACACATGTCTGTTTGTAATATTACTTTATACCCAAACCCTTATTTTTAGGCATAGTATTTTATCATAACATTTATATTTTACCAAATGCTAAAATATTTGCAATACTAAAAACAAAAAATCCGAATGTTTTTCACCATTCGGATTTTTAACGTTATTAATCATTCAAGAAACCTTTATAGTTTCTAACCAGCATTTGTGATTCCAGTGATTTTACGGTTTCGAGGATAACGCTTACAATAATGATAAGACTTGTTCCGCCGAAGGAAACCCTTGCACCGAATACACCATTGAAGAAGAATGGCAGAACTGCAATGATGATCAGGCCTACGGCACCGATAAAGATAATGTAGTTCAATACCTTGTTCAAATATTCGCTGGTAGGTTTACCGGGTCTGATACCAGGGATGAAACCACCCTGCTTCTTCATATTGTCAGCAATCATCATTGGATTGAAGGTAACTGCTGTATAGAAATATGCAAAGAAGACAACCAGTAATACGTATACTAACAGACCAGCGGTGTACTTCAAGTCACTTGGCTTACACCAGTTGCTGGATGACAGATACTTCATTATCTCACCCCAAACGCCGGTACCATTGTAACCTACAAGACTGCTGATAATAACAGGAGTCTGTAAAATGGATGAAGCAAAAATGACAGGAATAACACCTGATGTATTAACCTTTAAAGGAATGTTAGAGGTCTGGCCTCCAACCATCTTTCTTCCCTGAACTTTTTTCGCATACTGCACAGGAATTCTGCGAACAGCAGCGTTCAGAATGATTACCAGTACCACCATCAAAATGATGATTGCAAAGATAATAACAACTGCAAGTGCCGCGGTAGCCGGGGCCTTACCGATTACAAACTGTTCGAACAACAATGAAAGATCCTGAGGAATACGTGAAATAATATTTACAACCAAGATAATTGAAATACCATTTCCAACACCCTTTTCAGTAATTCTTTCACCGACCCACATCAGGAATGCACTACCTGCGGTAAGTGCTGCAATACATGTAATCACATTCAGAGCATTAAACTCTACTAAAAGCCCCTGATTACCAAAACCAATGGTCATGGCTGTTGCCTGGATCAAAGCAAGTGCAACTGTTACATATCTTGTAATTGCTGCAATTTTCTTTCTTCCGTCATCTCCATCTTTCTGCAATTCTTCTAACGCAGGAATCGCAATTGTAAGAAGCTGCATAATAATGGACGATGTAATGTATGGACTGATATTCAATGCGAACAAGGACATCTGTTCAAAAGAACCACCCGTAATCGCATCAAAGAAACTAAATGCATCGCCTGTCTGAGCAGCAAACCAATTTGCGAAGAAAGTTCTGTCTACTCCCGGCACAGGGAGCTGTGATCCGAACCGAACCACAACAACCATTGCCAAAGTATATAAGAGTTTATTTCTTATTTCTTTAATTTTGAACGCATTTTTGAGTGTCTGAAACATTAGATCACCTCTGCTGTTCCACCAAGAGCCTCAATCTTTTCTTTTGCTGATTCGCTGTAAGCGTCAACCTTTACAGTGAGTTTCTTGGTAAGTTCACCGTTACCAAGGATCTTAACACCGTCTCTAGGGTTCTTAACGATACCAGCTTCGATTAATGCATTTACATCAACTACTGCTTCGTTTTCGAAACGCTCTAAAGCACTAACATTGATACTAACGATTTCCTTAGTGTTTCTGTTCTTGAAACCTCTCTTAGGAAGACGTCTGTATAATGGCATCTGACCACCTTCGAAACCTGGTCTAGGAGCTCCTGAACGAGCCTTCTGTCCTTTGTGTCCCTTACCCGCAGTCTTGCCGTTTCCTGAACCGTGTCCACGACCTCTTCTAAAATTATCGCTCTGTCTTGAACCTTCAGCAGGGCTTAAGTTAGATAATTCCATTGTGACACCTCCTTATCTGATTAAACTTCAACTTCTTCTACTTTTAACAAGTGACTAACCTGACGAATCTGTCCTCTGGTAGCCGCATTGTCAGGAAGTATAATGGACTTATTTAACTTTCTAAGTCCCATAGATTCAACTGTTGCTTTGTTCTTTGGTACAGCACCGATGGTGGACTTAACCAAAGTAATTTTCAACATTTTTTCCATTTCCTACCTCTTTCCTGCATTTCACAGGCATACCTGTGAAACTGCTTAAATCTGTGGTTTGGAAGCTCCTTCCAAACATGTTCTCACTTTCAGTCTAGCATATCGCTATTAAGCAAAAATTTCGTCTACAGATTTACCACGTTTCTTTGCTACTTCTTCAGGAGCTTTTACCTGGCTCAGACCAGCGATTGTAGCAAGAACTACATTCTGCTTGTTGTTAGAGCCTAAAGATTTTGTACGGATATTTTTAATACCAGCAAGTTCACAAACCACACGGGCAGGACCACCTGCGATGATACCGGTACCTTCTGGAGCTTTCTTTAAAAGAACGTTAGCTGAACCGTATTTTCCGATAAAATCATGTGTAATAGATTTGTTATCATCCATTGCGATCTCAACGATGTGCTTCATAGCATCTTCTTTTCCCTTGCGGATAGCTTCAGGAATTTCAACTGCTTTACCAAGTCCGGCACCAACATGACCGTTACCATCACCAACTACTACCAAAGCGGTGAAACGCATGTTACGACCACCCTTTACAGTCTTGGTTACACGCTTGATGGTAACAACTTTATCATTTAACTCTAACTGGCTTGCATCTATGATTGTATGTCTCATGCTTAACTTCTTCCTTTCCTAGAATTCCAAGCCAGCTTCTCTGGCTGCATCAGCTAATGCTGCGATCTTACCCTGGTAAATGAAGCCGCCTCTGTCGAAAACTACTTCCTTAATACCTTTTTCAATTGCTCTCTTAGCAATTACAGTTCCCAAATATGCTGCTGCATCAACGTTATTGGTCTTCTCAAGTTCTGCCTTAACATCTTTTTCAAGAGTAGAAGCAGCCACTAAAGTGTGTCCAACTGTATCGTCGATAATTTGAGCATACATATGATTATTGCTTCTGAATACTGCAAGACGAGGTCTTGAAGCAGTACCACTGAAACGGTTACGAATTTTCATGTGCTTCTTAGCACGAATTTTTGATCTTGATTCCTTACTAACCATTTTCACACTCTCCTTATCTATTATTTCTTACCAGTCTTACCAACTTTACGTCTGATCGTTTCATCAGCATACTTGATACCCTTGCCCTTGTAAGGTTCAGGTCTTGTCTTGTCTCTGATTTCAGCTGCATATTGGCCAACTTTTTCTTTATCAATACCCTTAACGATGATTACGTTCTGTCCTTCAACAACAGACTCGATACCTTCAGGATCGATCATTTCAACCGGATGAGAAAAACCTAAAGATAAGGTTAACTTCTTGCCAGATTTAGCTGCTCTGTAACCAACGCCGTTAACTTCAAGCTTCTTTTCATAACCTGCAGTAACACCAACTACCATGTTGTTGATCAGTGTTCTGGTCAAGCCGTGAAGAGACTTCATTCTCTTTAAATCGTTAGGTCTGGTAACAACTACTGCTGCACCTTCTACCTTGATTTCCATTTCTGCAGGTAATACTCTTACAAGTGTTCCCTTAGGACCTTTTACAGTCACTTTGTTATTTTCTGCAACTTCTACAGTTACACCTGCAGGAATCGCGATTGGCATTCTTCCTATACGTGACATGCCCGTACCTCCTAAATATTGTGAATATATCAGTTACTCAGAAGAATGGCTTGCCATTCTTCCTAACAATTTAGAACTTCTTAGGCGGCGTCCTTTGACGCCTTAGAAGTTGTTAATTGTTTTTTACCATACGAAAGCTAAAACTTCGCCGCCAACACCGAGTTCTCTTGCTTTCTTGTCTGTAACAACACCGTGGTTTGTAGAAACGATAGCAATTCCAAGACCGCCAAGTACCTTAGGCATATCTTCCTTGCCAGCGTATACACGAAGACCGGGCTTAGAAATTCTCTTAATACCAGAGATAATCTTATCGTTCTTATCTACACCATACTTTAATGTGATGTGGATAGTCTTGAAGTTACCTTCTTCGATAACTTCGAAATTCTTAATGTAACCTTCTTCAAGAAGAATTTCAGCGATAGCTAACTTCATCTTAGAAGCAGGAACATCTACTGTATCATGTTTTGCAGTATTCGCATTACGGATTCTTGTAAGCATATCTGCAATCGGATCGCTATGAGTCATGATATTGTTTCCTCCTTATCAACTTGCAAGCGGCTTACCAGCTCGCCTTTTTAACGCCTGGGATCTGTCCCTTGTATGCCAAATCACGGAAGCAAAGTCTGCAAATTCCGTATTTTCTTAACACTGAATGTGGACGACCACAGATATTACAACGAGTATAAGCCTGAGTAGAGAACTTAGGTTTACGCTGCTGTTTTAACTTCATTGCTGTCTTAGCCATGAGAATTTACCTCCTTATTATTTAGCGAATGGCATGTTGAATAATCTTAATAATTCGCGTGCTTCTTCGTCAGTCTTAGCTGTTGTTACGAAAATGATATCCATACCTCTGGTCTTGTCGATCTTATCGTACTCGATTTCAGGGAAGATAATCTGCTCTTTGATACCAAGAGCGTAGTTACCTCTACCGTCAAATGCGTTAGGGTTAACACCTCTGAAGTCACGTACACGAGGTAATGCCAGGTTTACTAAACGATCAAGGAATTCATACATCTTCTCACCACGAAGAGTTGTCTTACATCCGATTGCCATACCTTCACGAATTTTGAAGTTAGCAACAGAATTTTTAGCCTTGGTAAGAACTGCCTTCTGACCGGTAATGGTCTCCATATCCTTAACTGCGCTTTCCAACAATTTAGCGTTTTCCTTTGCTTCACCAACGCCCATGTTGATAACAATCTTGTCAAGTTTCGGAACTTCCATTACATTTTTATATCCAAACTTTTTAGTTAAAGCTTCTATGATTTCATCATTATATAATTCTTTAAGTCTTGCGCTCACTGTTTATTGCCTCCTTCCTTGAGTTAGTCAATTACTTTGCCGGTTGCCTTAGCAACACGAACCTTCTTGCCGTCCTGAACAGCGAAACCAACTCTGGTTGCCTTTCCTTCATGAACGAGCATTACGTTGGAAGCATCGATAGCTGCTTCTCTCTGTACGATTCCGCCATTAGGATTCGCCTGTGAAGGTTTTGCATGCTTTGTGATCATGTTAACACCTTCAACAAGGATCTTGCCATTCTTTACGGAAAGTACTTTTCCTTCTTTGTCTTTATCTTTACCGGCAATAACCTTTACGGTATCACCCTTCTTAATCTTTAATGCTGACATGTGGCACCTCCTTATAATACTTCAGGAGCTAAAGAAACGATTTTCATAAACTGTTTCTCACGAAGCTCTCTTGCTACAGGTCCAAAGATACGGGTTCCTCTCGGAGTCTTGTCATCTTTGATAATTACAGCAGCATTTTCATCGAATTTAATATAAGAACCGTCTTTACGACGAGCACCTTTTACAGTACGAACAACTACAGCCTTAACAACATCGCCCTTCTTTACAACACCGCCGGGTGTTGCATCTTTAACGGAAGCAACGATTACATCGCCGATCTGTGCATATCTTCTTGTAGAGCCACCCATAACACGAATGCAGAGTAATTCTTTTGCTCCAGTGTTATCAGCAACTTTAAGTCTACTTTCTTGCTGAATCATGTTAATTCTCCTTCCAAATTATCCGCAGATTATTTAACTTTTTCTACGATCTCAACAAGTCTCCATCTCTTATCCTTAGAGAGAGGTCTTGTTTCCATAACTTTTACGGTATCACCAATGCTGCACTCATTGTTTTCGTCGTGAGCTTTCAGCTTGTAAGTTTCCTTTACAACCTTTCCATACAGAGGATGCTTTACACGATCTTCGATTGCAACAACGATAGTCTTATCCATCTTATTACTGATAACCTTACCAGTACGTGTTTTTCTTAAATTTCTTTCCACGATTGATCTCCTTTCCCTACGTCCGCTACAAATTAAGCTCTAGCTTTTTCAGTGATTACAGTCTGGATACGAGCAATATTCTTTCTGACTTCTTTGATTCTTGCTGTATTGTCCAGCTGGTTGGTAGCGTTCTGGAATCTCAAATTGAAAAGTTCTTTCTTTGCTGCTACAAGTTCCTGAGCTAATTCAGCCTGAGACTTGTTCTTTAATTCTTCAACAAATTTATTAGATTTCATTATTGTACACCGCCTTCCAAATCTGCCTTAGAAACGATCTTACATTTACAAGGAAGCTTATGCATAGCAAGACGTAATGCTTCACGAGCCTGTTCTTCAGGAACACCTGCAATTTCAAACATTACACGACCTGGCTTAACAACTGCTACCCAGTATTCTAAGGAACCTTTACCGGAACCCATACGAGTTTCTGCCGGTTTTGCTGTTACTGGTTTGTCAGGGAAAATCTTGATCCAAACTTTACCTGTACGTTTTGTATAACGGGTCAGCGCGATACGAGCTGCTTCAATCTGATTAGATTTGATCCAGCATGGTTCTGCTGCTACAAGACCGTATTCACCATAAGAGAGAACATTTCCTCTCATTGCCTTACCAGCCATGGAACCACGGAACTGTTTACGACGTTTTACTCTTTTAGGCATTAACATTATTGCTCGCCTCCTTCTGCTTTGTTTCCTTTAACAGGAAGAACTTCGCCTTTATAAATCCAAACTTTAACTCCTACTTTACCGTAAGTGGTATCAGCCTCAGCAAATCCATAATCGATATCTGCTCTTAAGGTCTGAAGTGGAATAGTACCTTCGCTGTAGAACTCAGTACGAGCCATATCTGCACCGCCAAGACGTCCTGAACAAGAAGTTTTGATACCGAGTGCACCAGACTTCATGGTTCTGCCCATGCAGGACTTCATAGCACGTCTGAAAGATACACGGTTCTCAAGCTGAAGAGCAATGTTTTCAGCAACCAGCTGAGCATCTTTATCAGGTCTCTTGATTTCCTTGATATCTACTAATACTTTCTTATCAGTCAACTTAGAAAGTTCTTTCTTGGTTACTTCGATTTCTGCACCGCCCTTACCGATAACAACACCAGGCTTAGCAGTATAGATGATAACCTTAACTCTGTCAGATGCTCTTTCGATTTCAATCTTAGAAACACCGGCACTGTATAATTTCTTTTTCAGGTATTTTCTGATGTTATAGTCTTCTACTAAGTAGTCAGAGAACTCAGCATCAGCGTACCATTTAGAATCCCAATCTTTAATAACGCCAACTCTAAGGCCATGAGGATTAACTTTCTGTCCCATTTTGATTCCCCCTTATTTCTCGTCAAGAACTACAGTAATGTGGCTGGTCTGCTTTTCAATTCTGTAAGCTCTGCCCTGTGCTCTAGGTCTAACTCTCTTCATTGTTGGTCCCTTGTTTGCATAACATTCAGCAACATAAAGGTTTGCGGTATTCATACCGTTGTTGTTCTCAGCGTTAGCAATAGCTGATTCTAATAACTTCTTGATAACACTTGAAGCATATCTTGGGTTGTACTCAAGAAGAGCAAGTGCAGTCTGAACATCTTTGCCTCGGATGGCATCTAATACGAAACAAGCTTTCTGAACAGATACTCTAGCGTAAGATAACTTAGCTGAAGGTCTTGTATCTTTCTGAGCGTTTCTTTCTCTCTTAATTTGACTTCTATGTCCTTTAGCCATAGGTCAAGTCCTCCTTTCAATACATGCTGTGCGTAATGTGTTACACGCAGCCGTGAGTATCATAACACAATTTTCAACATTCATCAAGCGATACTTTGCACGCTTGATGAATGTTCTTAATAAAATACAATTTTATCTAACCTTAGATTTCTTTTCATCCTTGCCGTGTCCACGGTAAGTTCTGGTTGCTACGAATTCACCAAGTTTGTGGCCAACCATATCTTCGGTTACATATACAGGAACATGCTTTCTTCCGTCGTGAACAGCAATTGTATGTCCAACGAAGGAAGGGAAAATTGTTGAACGGCGGGACCAGGTCTTGATAACCTGCTTCTGTCCTGCTGCGTTTAATGCATCTACTTTCTTAAGTAAGCTTGCATCAGCAAATGGTCCTTTTTTAAGTGATCTAGCCATTATCTTTCCTCCTCTTATTTGATTGCTCTACCGTCACGTCTTCTTACGATCAGCTTGTTAGAAGCTTTTTTCTTCTTACGAGTCTTAAGACCAAGTGCAGGTTTGCCCCAAGGAGTGCTTGGACCTGGACGTCCGATACCGGTCTTACCTCCACCACCACCATGTGGATGGTCGTTAGGGTTCATAACAGAACCACGTACTGTAGGGCGGATACCCATGTGACGCTTACGTCCTGCTTTACCGATATTGATAAGGCTGTGATCTACGTTACCAACAACACCAACAGTTGCACGGCATACAAGCGGAACCATTCTCATTTCGCCTGAAGGAAGACGAAGAGTTGCATACTTTCCTTCCTTAGCCATTAACTGTGCGCTGTTACCTGCTGAACGAACAAGCTGTCCGCCCTTGCCAGGATATAATTCTACGTTGTGTACCTGAGTACCAACAGGAATTTCAGATAAAGGCAAGCAGTTACCTACTCTCACTTCTGCTGTAGGACCGTTCATAACCTTCATGCCGTCGGTCAGACCTTCCGGAGCAATGATATAAGCCTTTTCGCCGTCTGCATAGCAGATCAAAGCGATGTTTGCGGTTCTGTTAGGATCGTATTCGATACCGATAACAGTTGCAGGAATGCCATCCTTATTTCTCTTGAAATCAATGATTCTGTATTTTCTTCTTGATCCGCCGCCGTGATGTCTAACGGTGATCTTACCCTGGTTGTTACGACCAGCAGTCTTCTTCAGAGATACTGTAAGGCTCTTTTCAGGAGTGCTCTTTGTAATCTCAGAGAAATCAGAACCAGTCATATTACGTCTGGAAGGTGTATATGGGTTATATTTTTTGATTCCCATTGTATTTCTCCTTTACTCGAATGATTTATTATCGCGACATCTAATCTACGCCGCCTATTTTCGTTATCAGTCAACCCTGAAGAATCGCTTGCGATTCTTCCAACTGAAACTTAATTCTTCTTGGCGAGGTCTTTCTGCCGAATCATATTCGGCATGTGCCTTTAGAAGAACTTTTCAGTTTTTTACAGACCTGCGAAGATTTCAATTTCCTTGCTGTCCTCTGTTAACTGTACGATTGCTTTTTTGGTCTTAGCAGTCTTACCAACTACCATACCACGTCTCTTGTTCTTGCCGTCCATGTTAATGGTGTTAACCTTCTTAACCTTTGTTCCTTCGAACATTTTTTCAACAGCTTCCTTAATCTGAGACTTATTAGCTTCTGTATGAACTAAGAATGTATATTTCTTCTCGCCCATACCAGCCATACTCTTTTCAGTGATAACTGGTTTGAGGATTACGTCATAGTATTTAATATCAGCCATTATGCGTACACCTCCTCGATTTTTGCAACAGCGTCTTTCGTAAGAACTACTGTCTTAGCGTTCATAACATCATATACATTAATGTTATTCACTAAAGTTGTATTAACATCAGCCATGTTTCTTGCGGAAAGAACAACATTTGTGTCATTTTCAGCCAGAACCACAAGCCCCTTGTTTACGTTTAAGTTACTCATTACAGTTGCAAAGTTCTTTGTCTTGATTGCATCGAATTTCAACTCATCAACCACGATCAACTTAGCATCCTGAACTTTACTTGTCAAAGCAGACTTAAGAGCCGCTCTCTTCTCTTTCTTGTTCATCTTGAAAGAGTAATCTCTTGGAACGGGAGCGAATACAACACCGCCGCCGGTCCACTGAGGAGATCTGGTTGAACCCTGTCTTGCATGACCGGTTCCTTTCTGTCTCCATGGTTTTCTTCCGCCACCGGATACTTCAGAGCGAGTCTTTGCCTTCTGTGTTCCCTGACGATTGTTTGCAAGCTGCTGTACAACTGCCATGTGCACTAAGTGTTCGTTAACTTCTACACCAAATACTGCATCGTTAAGCTCGATTGTACCAACTTCTTTGCCTTCCATATTATAAACAACTACGTTTGCCATCTGATTGGTCCTCCTTTCGCCCTAACTTATGCATTCGCCTTAACGGTTTCTTTAATGGTTACTAATGCTTTCTTAGGTCCCGGAACAGCGCCCTTTACTAAAAGAAGATTCTTTTCAGCATCTACTTTTACAACCTCAAGGTTCTGAACAGTTACCTTTACGCAGCCCATGTGACCAGGCATTCCTTTGCCCTTGAATACACGGCTAGGTGAAGAACAAGCACCGTTGGAACCCTGATGACGATGGAACTTGGAACCATGCTTCATAGGTCCTCTGTGCTGACCAAGTCTCTTAATAGCACCCTGGAATCCTTTACCCTTTGTGATTGCAGAAGCATCAATCTTATCTCCAGCCGCAAAGATGTCAGCCTTAATTTCGCTTCCTAAGGTATATTCCTCAGCGTTTTCAAACTTGAATTCTCTTACATATCTCTTTGAAGTAGTACCAGCCTTCTTGAAGTGGCCTGCTTCTGCCTTGTTAACACCATGTCTGTGGATTACTTCTTTCTTACCACTTGCATCCTTGTTAACGATCTTGTCTTTCTTTTCTACAAAGCCAACCTGTACTGCGCTGTAACCATCGTTTTCAACTGTCTTAACCTGGGTTACTACACAAGGGCCTGCCTGAAGCACGGTTACAGGGATCAACGCACCGTCTTCATTGAAGATTTGAGTCATTCCGACTTTTGTAGCTAAAATTGCTTTCTTCATGATTTCCTCCTGTTTGTTCTACAGCGGGGCACGAACAAGCGTGTCCATACTAGTAGGGGATAATTAATAGTTTCATTATTTGGTTTTCATTTTGATGTCGATGTAAACACCAGCTGGCATTTCCAGTCTCTGCAGTGCATCTACAGTCTTCTGGGTTGGTGTAATGATATCGATCAGTCTCTTATGAGTTCTCTGTTCGAACTGCTCTCTGGAGTCTTTGTACTTGTGTACCGCTCTCAAGATAGTAACTACTTCCTTCTTAGTAGGAAGAGGTACCGGTCCGCTCACCTGTGAACCATTCTTCTTAACTGTTTCGATGATTTTTTTAGCAGATGCATCAACTAACTGATGATCATAAGCCTTTAATGTAATTCTCATTACCTGACTTGCCATAAAAAAAGTCGCCTCCTTTTCGCACTTTACTGATCTAAGTACGACAAGCGGTGACTGTACACTCTACCGTGTGTGTCTCGAACCTTTGCGCAACGTTTCTCCGGTTCAATCTCACATCGAGGCAAACTTACGCCTGCTCTCTCACGACTTCTACATTTCGTAGACTTGATTGTTTGTACAGTGACTTGTCGTCAGTTTCCTAACTTGACATTCGCTCCACGGAAAACCTGCCTAAATTCCTCAAAGGCAGCAACCTCACGCTTCATCGCTATCATGCCACAGCAAGAATAAGTATATATGCACTTCCTCAAAAATGCAAGAACTTTTTTTGTTAAATATGCAAAAAATTGTATTTTATTTCGTACAATCCAAACGTTAGAATGTATGCCGGCCAAGTGCACAAAATTACAGCACCCATAATTGTTGCGGGTGCTGTAATCTCACATTATATTCTCTTATTCTGAACATCCTCAAATTCCTGCAGGATTTCATCACTTGGAGCCTTGGTACAAAGACTCACGATTACAATAGCAATAATACTCAGTGCAAAACCTACTACCAGCGAGTACAAGCCCGTTGTCTTGCCAATAGTTGCTCCATTAACCAGCGGCAGATAATCCCAAACAATAACGGTCAGTGCACCGGTCACAACACCTGCAACTGCTCCCTGGAAATTGGTTCTCTTCCAAAACAGCGACAAAATCACCAGCGGTCCAAATGCAGCCCCCAGACCGGCCCATGCATTGGACACCAGCCCCATGATGGTATTGTTCGGATTCAATGCAATAATGTATGCAATAATCGCAATCACGATAACTGTCAGCTTGCTGACCATCAAAACCTTTTTATCATCCGCTTCCTTCTTGATCAATCCTTTATAGATATCTTCCGCTACGCTGGACGCACTTACAAGCAGCTGCGAATCCGCTGTGGACATGATGGCTGCCAAAATGCCGCACAGGAACAGACCTGCAATAAACGGAACCTTAATATCCTCCATAAAGAGCTTCTTTATCATCTCAATGAATACCTGCTCGCTTCCGCCTGCTACCAATGCATCAGGAGACAGATATGCCCTGCCTAAAACACCGATAAAGCATGCAAAGAACAGTGAAAGTGCTACCCATACAATGGCAACTCCTTTTGATTTGTTCAATTCCTTGTCGCTTTTTACTGCCATAAAACGAACCAAGATATGAGGCATACCAAAATAACCCAGCCCCCATCCCAAACCGGAGATAATATTAATAAAATTATTGCTTCCGTCTTTATACTTCATAATATTTACAAAGTCATCAGTGGTACTTGGCAAAGTATTTGCTGCCAGACCGGAGGCAATCGTCATACCCTCCTGTCCCATAATAAACAAGGCAACAATGGGCACTGCCAACAATGCTACCAGCATCAGCATGCCCTGAATAAAATCTGTTACACAAACTGCGAAGAAACCGCCTAAGAATGTATATACCAGAATAACCATTGCTCCAATGGTCAGTGCGATCTTATAATCTACACCAAAAATAGACTGGAACAATTGTCCACCTGCAGCCAGGGCGGATGCACAATATACTAAAAAGAAAATAACAATGGTCACAGAACAAACAGTCATCAGCACTCTGTTCTTATCATGGAAACGATTTTCAAAATAGGAAGGCAGTGTTACCGAATTATTTGCCCGGATAGTATATCTGCGCAGTCTGGAAGAAACAATGATCCAGTTCAATACCGTACCAACAAAAAGTCCTACAGCCACCCAGCCGTCTCCCCCGACTCCTACTAAATAAATAGCACCCGGCAACCCCATGAGAAGCCAACCACTCATATCGGATGCCTGTGCTGAAAGTGCTGCCACCCAGCCACCTAACTGTCTTCCTCCTAAAAAGAAATCTTCTGCACTGGTATTTTTCTTAGAATAAATCGCACCTATGACAATCATCATTACCAAGTATGCCGCAAAGGCAAGTAATACCCAAAACATTGAATTCATATGTAATCCTCTCTTTTCTATGTTATTTCTACATTATATTCACAAGACTTCAGCAAGTCAACACTTTACTTTGACAAAGCCAAAATTATTTTGTTTTCTTACTTTTCCTACTGGATTAGTTCCAGCTTCTGTTGTATACTGTACCCTAAGAGATAGGCAAAGTCCGTCCGATACCATAGACGAAAGGTCAAATATATTATGTGGATTGCAGACAATTGGAAAGATTATGAAGTTTTAGATACATCAAATGGTGAAAAGTTAGAACGTTGGGGGGATTATATTTTAGTTCGTCCGGATCCTCAGGTCATTTGGAATACGCCTCACGAACATAAAGGTTGGAAGAAAAAGAACGGTCATTATCACAGAAGTACCAAAGGCGGCGGCGAGTGGGAGTTTTTTAATCTGCCAAATGAATGGAGCATTGGTTACGAATTAGGGGGCACAAAAGGTGTGAAGGAAAATCAGCTTACCTTCCATTTAAAGCCTTTCAGCTTCAAGCATACCGGCCTCTTCCCGGAACAGGCCACCAACTGGGACTGGTTTTCTGATATTATCAGAAAGGCAGGAAAAAGCTGTCCCGCAGACAAGCCGGTCAAGGTTCTGAACCTGTTTGCTTACACCGGCGGAGCCACTTTATCCGCCGCGAAAGCCGGTGCTGCAGTTACCCACGTAGATGCCTCCAAAGGCATGGTAGGCTGGGCAAAAGAAAATGCGGCGTCTTCCGGACTGGGCGACGCTCCCATCCGCTGGCTGGTGGACGACTGTGTCAAATTTGTAGAACGTGAAATCAGACGTGGCAACAAATACGACGGCATCATTATGGATCCACCCTCCTACGGCAGAGGTCCCAAAGGAGAAATCTGGAAGATTGAAGAAAGCATCTGGCCATTCATTGAACTGACCACACAGATTTTATCAGAAGATGCATTATTTTTCCTGATCAACTCCTACACCACCGGTTTACAGCCTGCGGTATTATCCTATATGATGAACACCGCTATCACCAAACGCTTCGGCGGTCATGTGGAAGCTTCCGAGATCGGGCTGCCCGTTACCGGAAGCGGACTGGTACTCCCCTGCGGTGCTTCCGGACGCTGGGAACGCAAATAGAACGGTATCATATAAGAAAACACAAAGAATAAAGCCGAACGGCTATGGGCCATTTCATCCCGTAACCTTTCGGCTTTTTCCATACTCCTTTACAATCCACCTTCCAAAAGCTTCAGCTTACCACACCTCATCATCTCCAGATAATCCATGGGCTTTTCAATCTTTTCCTCCGTCTCAATTGCACACCGAAACCCGTCCTTTATACTATGGCTGTCCGATCCGGCTGTCTGTGGCAATTCGTACATCATGGCATACAATTTCCCTCTGTCGTTCATATAATCATCATTTTTCTGGGCTCCATTATATACTTCCACCCCATCTACATCCCTGGGAAATAACTTTATATGATTGATATAATCCCTTTCTCGGAAAGGATGTGCATGTACAATAAACCCGCCATCCTGATGCATCAGTCGAAAAGCCTCCCTGGCATCTATTTTATCGATATCCGGATGTGCCAAAAGCCAGTCCTTATCCAGATTATATACCAGAAAATCTGCTGCATTTACACCATATTCAAACCCAAAGAAAACCTGCAGGCCGATTCGTTCTCCTTCCGCCTTAGCATTTTCATAGCCTCTGCAGAATAAATCAATCTTCTCTTCCCAATTCAAACTCCTGTCCACAGCACAATTTCCATTGAAAAAGTGATCTGTCACAAAAATCCCTGTATATCCTTGTTCCTTATAGCTTCTTACCATTTCTGCCGCTGTAGATTTTCCGCATGCACTCCCCTCACTGGTGTGCATATGCGTCTCATATTTATATCCCATAATTATAATCCTTCTTCCCCAACCAACTTCACCACCGTGATATCATGATTCATTTCTTTCAGCAGCTTTCCAAACACATCCTCCGTCCGAAGCTTCAGACTGGATGTATTCACACAGGGATGGCACCCTATATATTCACCCTTCAGCACATCCTCATCCACCAACAACCGTACTCTGTTCTCTGTATCATTCATCAGTCCCATGATACTGGCAGCTCCCGGGGTAATATCTAAAAATGCTTCCATATACTCCGGCTCTCCAAAAGAAAGTCTGGCAGATCCAATCTGCTTTGACAATTCCTTTGTCTTAAATACCTTATCCCCGGGCATCATTAAAAGATAAAAATCTGTCTTCTGGCGATTGCACAAAAACAAATTCTTGCAGATCACTGCCTGCAATGTCTTATCAATTTCCTCACAGATTTCCATATTGAATGCCGGTTCATGATCCACCCGCAGATATTCTACACCCATTCTATCCAAAAAGTCATAAACTCTGATTTCTTTCTCCAAACGACCGTTTTCATTCACCGGTCTTCCCTTATATAATTCCATTTCCTTTCACTCCTCACACCTTCCAAATCCATCCCTTGGAAATAACCTTTAAACTCCGGCATGAACTGAGTTCCCACTCGCTGCAACTCACCCAATACCTTCTCTACACCCACTTCCGACTGATACCAGTTTCCCTTCGTAATCTGTCCCCCATGAGTATCCTTTACAGGTACGATTATAAACTCCGTTTCCGGGAACGTCAACTGATAATACATCAGGCACCTTCTGGCATGAAAAGCCTTACAGCAGATGATCGCCTTTTTCAGTTGGATGCCCCTCTCTTCCAGCAATACTTTGGAAAACCATGCGTTCTCGGCAGTAAACCTGGACTTGTCCTCCGGTATGATATTGTTCTCCGGCACGCCACTCCTCTTCAGGACTTCACAATAAAAAGCACACTCGGTATCATATTCACCGGTATAAATCTCCTGTTTTGACTTTACTCCGGCGAACTTTCCCTCAGTAACAGCATATGCTCCGGAAGGCACACAGAAATCTGCATAGCCCATCTGCCACAACCTTGCTGCCATCTCCGGCAGCTCCGGATAAGCTCCCCCGGGGATTAAAATGGCATCTGCCTTTTCCGGCTTGTCCTCTATAAAAATAAAATTTGATATATCTTTTACAATTCGCATATTTATGCCCATCATCTTTATTCCCCTAAAACTGAACAATTATCTTTTCATTCTATGTTAAAAATGCTAAGATAATTATAATTACTGTATATAAAAAAGGAAAGGATAAAATTATGAAAATAGTTGTAGCAATTGACTCTCTCAAAGGTAGTCTCACTTCATTGGAAGCCGGACAGGCCATTAAACAGGGCATTACTCGTGCAATTCCCGACGCTGAAGTGTCTGTACGTCCTCTGGCAGATGGAGGCGAAGGTACGGTAGAAGCTCTGATTCTGGGCATGAACGGCAGAAATGTCTGTGTTACGGTCTCCGGGCCTTTGGGCAAACCTGTAGAATGCACTTATGGGATCCTGGAAGACAACAAAACCGCCATTCTGGAAATGTCCGGTGCAGCAGGCATCACACTGGTCTCAGAACAGGAGCGCAATCCTTTGAACACTACCACTTACGGCGTAGGAGAAGTCATCAAGGATGCCATCCAAAAGGGCTGCCGCCGCTTTATCGTGGGAATCGGTGGAAGCGCCACCAACGATGGTGGTATCGGTATGCTTCAGGCACTGGGCTACGGTTTTCTGGACAAGAACGGCAATCCGGTTTCTTTCGGTGCCAAAGGTTTGCAGGACCTGGTTGAAATTACTGACACAGGAGTCATTCCGGAATTAAAAGAATGTACTTTCCACATCGCCTGTGATGTAACAAACCCACTTTGCGGCAAGCAAGGATGCAGTGCCGTCTATGGCCCCCAGAAAGGTGCCACCCCTTCCATGATCATGCAGATGGACAAATGGCTGGGAGACTATGCAGCTCTTGCCACAGAAAAATTCCCGAAGGCAGATGCAGACTATCCCGGCACCGGTGCAGCAGGCGGCATGGGCTTTGCCTTCCTGACCTTTACAAATGCAGTTCTGGAATCCGGCATCAAGATTATTTTGGAGGAAACCCATCTGGAAGACTTCATAAAGGATGCCGACATCGTAGTTACCGGCGAAGGTCGCCTGGACGGCCAGACTGTCATGGGAAAAGCCCCTATTGGTGTTGCCAAAATAGCAAAGAAATACAACAAAATGGTAGTTGCTTTTTCAGGATGTGTAACAGAAGATGCTTATCTTTGCAATGCTGCCGGTATAGACGCCTTCTTTCCTATCTTAAGAGGTGTTGTGCCCCTTCAGGAAGCAATGAACAAAGAAACAGCGGAGAAAAATATGATTGCAGCCACAGAGCAGACCTTCCGCCTGATTCGTGCATGCAAGAATTAACTCCACCATTTTTAATCGCACACCGACGCATAAAATCACACATTCCGAATCATACTATCCTTTAGAAATTCCTTTTTGTCTCATTTTTACAACCGTTTTTTACATAAATTGGTTTTAAAATCAATGAAAATGGTTCTAAAAATGAGACATTTCTTCGACAATTGTCGACATCGGATGACTCTGAAAGGATATATATGCCCAAACCAACTTCGCTGACTGGAGAAAAAAATTTAATCGGACGCCGACTGATCGAAATCCGCAAGGAACGCAGGCTTTCCCAGCGGGATCTTGCTCGAATGCTTCAACTAGCCGGTTATGATATCGATAAAAATGTGATTACACGTATTGAGACAAATCAACGATATGTCAGCGATATCGAATTGCAGGCCTTACACGAATTATTGGGTATCTCCTATGACTACCTGATTGACGGAAAATAAAATCCTCGTTGAGTCATCTCTTCGAGGATTTTTCTTAACTATTATCCAATTACTTTCTTCTTCCACTTGCCCCGCAGATAGAAGAATGTGGTGATCAGTGCACCCATCACCCATGAACAGAGCAAGGAAATAAAAATACATTCTTGACGGCCGTTAGGAAGCTGTGGTGTTCTTGTCAGATATGCGATACCATACGCTACCGGAACACGAATGGCCACCGTAGTGATCAATGAGATCCACATAGGCGTCATGGTATCACCTGCACCACGCATAACACCCGATAAACTCTGGGTTACTGCCATAGCAATGTATCCTACTGCAATGATATTCATCATGCTCCTTGCCAAATCCACCAACTCTGCTGTCTCTGTAAAAATGCCCATCAATCCTCTGCCAAACAGTAAAATCAACCCGGTCAGTGTTGCAGACGTCAATACTGCAATCAAAGTACCCTGCTTCGCTCCCTTGGTAACACGTTCCATATTTCTTGCGCCTACATTCTGGCCCGCATAGGTGGTCATGGCCGTACCAAATGAGAAATTCGGCAACATTGCGAAACCATCCACGCGCATGATGATAACATTGGCGGCAATGAACTGTTCGCCAAAACTGTTGGTCAGAGACTGCACTACGATCATTGCCATGGAAAAGATTGCCTGGGTGATACCTGATGGCAGCCCCAACCGGATAATCCCGCCGGAGAACTTACCGTGTAGCTTCATATAAGATGGCTTTAAATCAAATACATCCGTCATTTTTTTCAGACGCAGAAAACAAAGCACCGCTGAAACTGCCTGGGCAATGATAGTCGCCAAAGCCACACCGCTGACACCCATATCAAACTTTGCCACAAACAATACGTCCAATACAATATTTAAAATCGTTGCCACCAATAGATATACAAGTGCTGAGAATGCATCCCCAAGTCCTCTTAAAACACCACTTAAAATATTATAAAAGGCACTTCCCAT
>JAZPYS010000147.1:0-7264 GCA_045544275.1 Acetatifactor sp.
AGCTTATAATGTCGTTACATAAAGATACGGAAGAACCCCAACTGTGCCATTTTATGCCCAATCCGATTCGGGAACGACCATGACAGCAGTAAAAATGTAAGCAAATTGACTATAGCAACAAAGATGTGGCTGAACTGTTACTAAAATTTTTCCACCACTTTAATTTATCTGAATTATTCTTGCCGTTTTTTCTTCTGGAAGCATCACCTTTACAACACCTTTGTCTGCATCCCACGTAACTTTGCATGCCTTATCCTCTGCCGGAAATGCAACTTTTACATGTACTTCTTTTCCTTTATATTTTGCAATGGGTAGTTCACAGGTATCTTCACCTTTGATTCTCCAGACTGCAATTACCTGCCTGTTCTCCCAGTCAAGCCCCATGGACATCCAGTCATCACCATCCTTTGCCAGGCCTAAGGGCCAGAAGGGCAATGCCTTCGGGATGTCCCTGCGGATACTTTTATAAAAGGCAAGTTCCTCCCGAACAATATCCTTTTTATCTTCAGCGAGCACTTCCATATTGCCGCTCTGGTGAATTCGCATCAGGCAGGAGTTTACACAGTTAAAGATGGTCTGCTCCCTTGTAGAATCACTCAAAGGGTAGGACCAGATGGCTGACTGTTCCGGTGTCACAGCTGTAGGTGCATTGGCAGCAATTAATGCATATTTTAAGTAATCCTCTTGATCACTGGTAGACTGAATACTATGACGAGAAAGCATTGCATAATCCATGCGCATGCCGCCGCTGCTGCAGTTTTCAATTACCAGATTCGGATAATCCTTAAACATGTCATCCAGCCACTGCAGATATGCACGATTGTGCTCCAAAAGACCATCTCCAAAACTATCTGACTGATAACCGGTTCCTATAAAAGCATTGCAGTTATAATCGATTTTAAAATAACCAATGCCATATTCCTGTATCAATCTGTCTATAACACCGCGGGTATACTTGCGTACTTCAGGATTTCTGAAGTCCAGTTGGTAACGATCCCTGTCTATTACCGGCTTTCCATGGCGCTGGAAAAACCAACTTTTATCCACTTTTTCCACCATAGGACACTGGGTTCCCATGAATTCAATTTCCAGCCAGATGCCCGGAATCATCCCTTTTCTGTGAATGTAATCTGTCACTTCCTTCAAACCATTCGGGAATCTTGTCTTTGAAGGTTCCCATTCTCCCACATTGGGCCACCAATTATCATCCGTGTACCAGCCCGCATCAATACAATAATATTCGCAGCCAATGGATGCTGCCGCATCTATGATGGGTAATTCCTTCTCCGTAGTGGGATCTGCCCAAAGACAATTCATAAAATCATTAAAGATAATCGGCAGCTTTTCATTATCTGTATTTTTTCTGCGGATGGCACGACGATATTTTGTCAATGCAGCAAACGTTTCATTCACACCGCCTTTTACCATTCCCACCGCTGCCGGCACTGTCTCAAAGGTCTCGCCCGGTTTTAAACACTTCCACCAATGGTGATCCGTTTCATTAGGACCGGTTATAATCAGGGATAGCTTTCCCATACATCCCTGCAGCTCCCAGTTCCAGCCGCCGTTATGCTCAATTTGCCAAAACTGCATGGTACCTTTTGTCACATTCCGCATACATGCCAATGGCAGATATTCCCCAGTGGACCAGGAACCCACACTGCGAGTCTGTATCCGCTGTTTGGAACTATGGCCAGAAAAAACATGACATCCCAACTGGCTTAAGGTATTCTCCTTCCACTGTACTTCCTCCGTCCATGTATTATGAGGAATCAACAATCTGATATCTTCATTTGCCTCATCTGCAGCTGCAGGTTGGACAAAAGTAGTCACTACTTCCAGGCCCAGATCCTGTTTACCCTCGTTTTTCACTATATTCCGGCATCGAACTACCGGCAGTCCGTTATAAAACTGATAGACCATGGTGCCGCAAAGTCCCGTCTGTATATCCTTCGTATGAATCTTCAGCAGCCTCCCTTCCCCATTCCGCTCATCAGTATGCCCTACATAGTGCATCCGGTGTCCCGGCAATGTGCCAATGGGGCTGACTCCCATATGGTGAGTACGGCTTTCTCCTGTCACTTGAATTTCTTGAAAATAATATCCTGATTTTACATTTTCTTCCGGTGCCTCCGCCATGGGCTCCACTCCCATGTGCAGCAAAAAAACCGGTTTGTTTTCTTCCATTTCGAAAACCAAGTACAATCCATTTTCCTGTATTTGTAATAACATCTCTGCTCTCCCTTCAGACACTTTATGCTTCCTTCATTGCAAACACTGCCATAGCCTGTTTACAGTTTTCTTTCATAGCCTGAGTGCCCCACTGTACAATATCATGGTACATAATCGGTGTGTCGTTATCCATCTCCGTAACAGAATAATAACACTTATAACGCTTTCCGTTTTTTTCAATGGGAATATATCCTACCCGGAACTGTTCCGCGATAGTCTCTCCGCCCGCCATAGCCATGTAGGTATAATAATTTACTTTCCGCACACCACTCTGAATGGCTTTTTTGAAATCTTCCGGGCTGACACCGGAACCTCCATGCATAACTACAGGAATATTGGCTTTTTTCCTTACATTTTCCACTACACTAAAATCCAACTTCGGCTTCGTCAGATATACCCCATGAGTGGTTCCGAAAGAACAAGCCAACGCATCAATTCCCGTTTCTTCCACAAATATCTTTGCCTGATCCGGGTCCGTATATACTTTTTCCGGATCCTTTCCATACCATGCACTTCCGCTCCCGGTCTCACGCTTTCCCATACAGCCGATTTCCGCTTCCACAGAAGCACCTGTCTGCTTCGCAAAAGAAACTACCAACTTTGTGTTGGCCATATTTTCCTCAAAAGGTAATGTAGAGCCGTCATACATAACGGATGTAAAGCCTAAATGCAATGCCTTGCAAACATAATCTAAGCTCTCTCCGTGGTCTAAATGTACGCACACCGGTACCTTTGCCCGCTTTGCCATCTCTATCATGATGGGACCTATGATACGGATTGGCATGATTTCTTCATGCACCTGGGCATGCTGAATAATCACCGGCACATCCAATTCCTCGGCAGCTGCGATAACAGCCATGACAGACTCTAAATTAGGGGTATTAAAGGAACCCACTGCATATTTTTTTGCCTCACACAAATTCATTATCTGTTTTAATGTCACTAACATCTCTTCTTCTCCTTACACTATACCAATGGGCGTACTGCATCGTACAACATTTTATAGCGTCTATAAACTTTTTTATATTTTTCATGCATTTCCTGTCTGGGATAATAAGTCACCGTTTCTTCCACCATATGTGCTGCAGCATCCTCCAAATCCTTAAAACAGCCCGTCACAATACCCGTCAGCATGGCACTTCCCACAGTTCCTGCATCAATAGTGGCAAGCGCCGTAATGGGCATATTCAACACATCTGCCTTCATCTGCATCCAAACTCGGGATTTTGCGCCACCGCCTGTTGCACTCATTTTCTCAAATTGTACTCCGGATCCTTTCAGACAATCCATATTAATCTGCATTTCATAGGCTACGCCTTCCATACATGCACGATAAATATCACTTACCCCATGTGCTGCAGTCAACCCTACGATGGCACCTTTTGAACCGGTATCCATATAGGGAGTGGCTGCCCCTGCAAAATGAGGCAATACTAAGATACCGGTAGGCTCTGTGACTTCTCCCTCTAACAGTTCATTTACTGAAATTCCCTTTTCCTTTGCCAGCTCTTTTTCTTTTTTTGCCAAAGTATCCACACACCATTGAATGAGAGCCCCGCCCGTATAAGAAAAAGCATATGCAATATATTTCCCCGGTACCACATAAGGCACTACTGCATAATTTCCTTCATACATGGCCTTAAGCTCCGGAAGTCCGTCATAAACGGGAATTACACACTCTACCGTACCTGCACCTTCTGCTGCCTTATCGGAAGTGAACACACCCGCTCCTACTGTTGCGGACAATTGATCATGGCTGACAGACACAATCTGTGTATCCGGTGAAAGTCCTGTCTCTTTTGCAATTTTAGCTAAAATATTTCCGGCAGAAGTTCCGGTGGGAACCGTCTCTGACATCAGTGACATGTCAATGTCCGCCAATTTAAAAATTTCCCGGCTCCACTTTAAGGAGCAAATGTCAAATGCCATGGTACGAGCTGCCATGGAGTAATCCACCTGAGCCTTTCCGGTCAGGTGAAATACCACAAAATCCTCCATTAAAAATGCATGTTTGGCCTGTTTGTATATTTCCGGACGATTTTTTTTAATCCAAATCATCTTGGAAATACTGTACATCTCATGGGGCTTCACACCGGTAATGGAAGCCATGGTCATACTATCCATGCTTTTTAGCAACTGTTTGCATTCCGCTTTTCCTCTTGGGTCGGTATACAGCATGACCGGATGCAACGGAATCCCCAACTCATCTGTCATCACAAAGCTTTCTCCGAAGCTGGTGACTCCAATTCCTGCAATATCCGGATATTTTGCTGCCATTTCCCGGATCACCCACATGACTTTCTCCAGAATGGCCATGGCATCTATTTCGTGCTCGCTGTGACCCCTTCTCACTGTATAGTCCTGATAGGCTTTGTCTAAATATTTACCGGTCTCATCAAATACACTTAACTTACAACCGGTGGTTCCAATATCCAGTCCTGCAATCTTCATAATTTATCATCCTTTACATTGATTAATCGATGTCCACCCAGTCGTAACCTAAATACGTAACAAATGCTTCTTTCAGGATTTCTTTCATATGCCCTAGACCAACAGATGTATGGTGCTTAAATCCGCCTCTTGCCAGCTTGATCAGCTTGTTCTGCAAATCCGGGATCTCGCACACACCACCGCAGCCAAAAAATTCCTCTTCAATAGGATCCTCTGTAAACTGTGCTTCACTGGCATATACGATAATCTTTCCATCCTTCGTCTGGCAGTTTGAAATCGTGGTTGGGAACGCTTTGATCCTGCCTTCGTTGCAGCCCCATCCGGAACCCGGGTCGTTTTTTGCAAACATCTTATGTTCTGTAACCGTTCCTTTTCCTGCCATTAACCCTTGTGCCACAGGACCACAATGGAACAGAATCACCTTGTTTTCATCATCACCGTAATTATTGTTCCAATCCAATACTGCCGTAGGCTCCTCACTTGCTAAATTCATAGCACGCATGGTAAGTGCAGAACACATATCGATTTCACAGGAAGCCACAATACCTCTGTCATTTAATTCACTGAGCAGTACACATGGACATACCCGCAGATAGGTTTCCATTTCATTCCAGCAGCGAAGAGTCAAAGCATCTAAATGATACTCTTCTATGTACTCATCAATTACTACAGATATCTTAGCCAACATGATCTTGTTGCTTTCGGGCACTTTTGTAAAATCTGTATAAGCTTCCAAAGCTTTGATTTTATCCAATACTTTCTCGTCATCATCTGCTTTTTTAGAAACTTTATACATTAGCTCAGACAAATCAAAAGATTCTACGTTGATACCATACTTCTGTAATGTAATTTCGTCAAAACGAACAGTTTTAAAGGCAGTTGTTCTTGCACCGATGCAGCCTACATTAAAGCGTTTCATACCGTTAACCACACGGCAGATTGCTGCAAAATCCTTCAGATTCTGTGCAAATGCAGCAGACAAAGGATGCACAACATGGGGTTTCATAACCGTAAATGGTACGTTGTACTGGGTAAACACATCCGTTACGGAAAACTTGCCACAATATGCGTCACGTCTATGTGCAAAATCCATCTTTCCGATCTCATCCGGATACGCCTGCATCAAAATCGGTACCCCTGCATCCTGAAGTGCTGTAATAGCTCCGTTTTCATCTGCAAAAATCGGCATTGAGAAAATGACACCGTCATACTGTCCTTCATGCTCCTTTAACCACTTTGCATAAAGAAGTCCTTCGTCTCTTGTCTCCACACCGCCGTACCTTGTCAGCTCCGCGTCCATGGCAATATAATCATACCCGGCATCAGTAACCGCCTTGATCATATCCTCTCTTGCTCCATAAATTAATTCTCCCGGCATAAATCCCCGATTACAAAATGCCAATGCAAATGTCATCTTCTTCATTGTTTTGATCCTTTCTGTGTTTTTCTTTGAATGGGTGTTAAGATTTTTCCACTTGGCCTGTGAATTAGGTGTTTCCATCTGTCGGAAATCATTGTGGTGGGGTCTATACAAAAAAACTTACATTTTTGATCCTTTTTTTATTAGAATTGAGGTGAAAAATTTCCCAAAAAGGTTCTTTTATATCAATAGTAGGCCTCCATGCCCCGATTTCTGGAAAAACTCGGGTCTTACGAGAAAATTTCTTCATATAGAGCCCAAGCATATAAATGTAACTCTTCTACATAATAAGCATACTTCCTTTTTTATCCAGAATATAGAGTCATATGTTCCAAAAACTGTAAAATCGTTTTACATAGTCCAGTTTTTGTGATATGATACATAATATGAAAGATATAAGAAAAATCCTTAGTACCGCTGCGTTAAGCACCGAGTGCGAACGTGCCCACTTCTTGCAACGGCTTGGAAAACAAAAGAGTATCACAACCGCCAAAAGGAGCTTATTATGCAGACTGCCACACTGAATTTGAACAAAACTTCATTATTGGAACTGATGCAGGACTTTTATATCCTGACCGGTATCCGCATTGTTATCTTTGACAGTTCCTACCGCGAGATATTGGCATGGCCCACTGACCGCTGCAGCTTTTGCCGGCTGATGCACGATCATGAAATATCTGAGAAGCAGTGTGCCGAAAGCGATCGCAACTCCTTTGAGCGCTGCCGCAAGAAAGCCGGACTGGAGATTTATCATTGCCACGCCGGGCTAGTGGAAGCGACCGCACCGCTGATTGATAATGGAATTATTATCGGATATATTATGTTTGGGCAGATTTCAGACCTTCCCTTAGAAACTGAAACCACCACAATGTTAAAATCTGTTTTGGAACGATACCAACTGGACCACGAATCTGATGCTCTTTTCCAAATTACACATAAATCTCCGGAACAAATTCAGGCTGCTGCCAAAATCCTGGAAGCCTGTACCTTTTATGTGCTTTTAAAGGATATGATCACTTTACAGCGAAAAAACTTTATTACAAATCTTAACACTTTTTTAATGGAACATTTATCTGAGGATCTGTCTGTAGAACGACTTATGAATGAATTTCAGATCAGCCGGAACAAGCTCTATGATTCCGCCAATGAATATTTAGGACA